>NZ_WTVS01000200.1 GCF_012911005.2 Aromatoleum toluolicum
ATCAGGCCCTGATGACCCCTGGCGCTGCAGGATGGGCGTACAACGCCTGCACCGCCGCCGCGCGGCGTGACAGCACCGCCCCCTGGTTGATGTAGCCCTTGTCAGTGATCTCCCCGGCGTCTGCATCAGGCGCCATGTCCAGCACCATGGCCCGTGTGGGGCATTGCGAAGACCCAGCGCCCGCATCCCGGCGCGCGCGCATCACGGCCTGCAATGCCTGCTCCAGCCGCGCAGCGTCGGCCGCACCGGCCGCAGACGGAAACACCAGCATGCCCACCTCATCGCGGTCATGCCCGGTGAGCACGATGTCTTGCACCAGCGGCGCCAGTTGCGACACCAGCTCCACCCGCAACGTGCCCACCGACACCCAGCTGCCGCTGGACAGCTTGAAATCCTCCGCCACGCGCCCGTTGAAGACCACGCCTTTGTCTGGCTGCTCCGCGTCCACCAGATAGCCCGCG
>NZ_WTVS01000201.1 GCF_012911005.2 Aromatoleum toluolicum
CATAAAAGCGCCATGCCGCATGCCCGGCACCAGGGGGTTATCTTCAAGGCGGGGGGGGCGTTGTGCATCGGGCACAGCTAGGGTAGCGCCGGACTCCAGCGCGTGTGCGCAAATCGCAAAGGCGCGTTCGCTCAGCTGAAATGCAATGCCCACCGACGCCGATCTAGAACCTTCATCGTGGCGTACTCGCAGGCGCGAAGATGGCCGCTATTGCGGCTTACCTCACTCACGATAGATGCATCGCTGACTCACGCCGAGTGCGGCTGACCTGAAGTGCTTCCTACATCTTTCATTCCGTCTTCCAGCATATCCAGAAAGCAGCGGCCCGCCAGCGTTAGGTGGCGGCGCGACGGATAAAGGGCGTAGATGTGCATCGCGGGGGGAACCCAGTCGGGCGCTACATCAAGCAGATGTCCGCTCGCGACAAAGCTGGCCGCCATGATCCTCGGAAGCTGCACAAC
>NZ_WTVS01000202.1 GCF_012911005.2 Aromatoleum toluolicum
CGCCAGGTGCGTGCACGCGGCACGCTGGGCGGCTCGGTGGCCAACAACGACCCTGCCGCCTGCTACCCCAGTGCGGTGCTGGGCCTGGGCGCCACGGTCATCACCAACCGCCGCGAGATAAATGCCGACGACTTCTTTGTGGGCATGTACACCACGGCGCTGGATGAGGGCGAGATCATCACCGCCATCCGCTTCCCGATCCCGAAACGCGCTGCGTACATGAAGTTCAAGCAGGCGGCCTCGCGCTTCTCGCTGGTGGGGGTGTTTGTGGCGCAGACCGACAGCGGCGTGCGTGTTGCGGTGACCGGTGCGGCCAGCAGCGTGTTCCGCCATGCGGGGCTGGAGGCGGCGCTCAACCAGAGCTTCACCCCGCAGTCGGCTGCCAGCGTGAAGATCGACGCGAGCGATCTGAACGCTGACATCCACGCCAGTGCCGCCTACCGCGCCAACCTCATCAGCG
>NZ_WTVS01000203.1 GCF_012911005.2 Aromatoleum toluolicum
GAGTACAAGGCCACGCGCTCGCCCATGCCCGACGACCTGCGCAGCCAGATCGCGCCCATCCATGAGGTGGTGGACCTGCTGGGCTGGAAGGTGGTGGCCGTGCCCGGCGTGGAGGCTGACGACGTGATCGCCACCTTGGCCCACGTGGCGGCCGCACAGGGCATTGAGGTCATCGTGTCCAGCGGCGACAAGGATTTGAGCCAGCTGGTCAATGAGCACATCACCATCATCGACACCATGAGCGGCAAGCGCCGCGACGTGGCAGGCGTGACAGCAGAGTTTGGCGTGCCACCCACGCTGATGGTGGACTACCAGGCGCTGGTGGGCGACACCGTGGACAACGTGCCCGGCGTTGCCAAGGTGGGCCCCAAGACGGCCGCCAAGTGGCTGGAAGAGTACGGCTCGCTCGACAACCTGATTGCCAACGCCGACGCCATCAAAGGCGTGGCAGGCAACAACC
>NZ_WTVS01000204.1 GCF_012911005.2 Aromatoleum toluolicum
CACATGGCCCGCAGGCACGTGGCGCGCTGCCGAGGTGACGTGGCCGGTCTGGTCGTCAAAGAAGAAATCGGGCTCGAACTCGCGCAGAAATTCGCCCTTGGGCAGGCCGCCCAGGAACATGGCTTCGTCCACCGCAATGTTCCAGTCCATCAGGGTGCGGATGGCGCGCTCGTGCGCGGGGGCGCTGCGGGCGGTGACGAGCGCGGTGCGGATGCGCATGCCGGTGCCACCGGCCTCGCCCGCAGACTGCAGGCGGTGCAAGGCGGCCAGCAGGGGTTTGAACGGGCCGTCGGGCAGGGGCTGTGCGGCCTTGTCGGTCTCGTGCTGCTGGAAGGCGGCCAGCCCCTCCGCCTGGTACACGCGCTCGGCCTCATCGGAGAACAACACGGCGTCGCCGTCAAAGGCAATCCGCACTTCGTTGGGGTTGGAGTCGCCCGCCTGCACCGACTCCGTCACCAC
>NZ_WTVS01000205.1 GCF_012911005.2 Aromatoleum toluolicum
GATGTACTGCCAGATGTCGAGCTCGGTCCAGTTCGACAGCGGGAACACGCGCATCGACTCGCCCTTGTGCTTGCGGGCGTTGTAGAGCTTCCACAGCTCGGGGCGCTGGCTCTTCGGGTCCCAGCGGTGTTGCGCGGTGCGGAAGGAGAAGATGCGCTCCTTGGCGCGCGACTTTTCCTCGTCGCGGCGGGCGCCGCCGAAAGCCGCATCGAAACCATACTGGTCGAGCGCCTGCTTGAGGCCCTCGGTCTTCATGATGTCGGTGTGGATCGCCGAACCGTGGGTGAAGGGATTGATGTCCTTGGCGACACCCTCGGGGTTGATGTGCACGATCAGGTCGAGCCCGAGCTTGCTCACCATCTCGTCGCGGAAGGTGTACATGTCGCGGAACTTCCAGCGCGTGTCGACGTGCAGCAGCGGGAACGGCGGGGGCGCCGGGTGGAAGGCCTTCATCGCGAG
>NZ_WTVS01000206.1 GCF_012911005.2 Aromatoleum toluolicum
GGCACTGGCCTGGGTGCGCGGTCGGCGCTGCTCACAGCCCGGCCTTCTTGCGGTAGATGCGGTCTTGCAGCACGAAGTCGTCGAACGCATCGGTGTGTGCCGAAAACCGCAGCGACTCCTTGGAGCCCAGGCCCAGAAACCCCCGGTGGCACAGTGACTCGCGGAACAGCCCCAGGGCGCGGTCCTGCAGGTCGCGCTCGAAGTAGATGAGCACATTGCGGCACGACACCAGATGGACTTCGGCGAACACGCTGTCGGTGGCCAGGCTGTGATCGGAGAACACCATGTGCTCACGCAGCCCCTTGTCGAACACCACGCGGCCATAGGCGGCCGCGTAGTAGTCCGACAACGAGCTGCGCGCGCCGGAGCGCGCATGGTTCTCGGTGAACGCCGCCACCCGCGACACGTCGAACACGCCCGACTCGGCGGCGCGCAGCGCGTGCGGGTTGATGTCGGT
>NZ_WTVS01000207.1 GCF_012911005.2 Aromatoleum toluolicum
TGCACGAACCGCCCTTCGCCCACATAGATGCCCGCGTGGCTGGGCTGGCGGCCCGTGCCAAACACCACCAGGTCGCCTGCACGCAGCTCGCTGCCGTCGATGGGATAGCCCCAAGTGTTGAGCTGGGCCACCGTGCGCGGCGGTGGTGTACCCACCTGGTTGCGGTACACATAGCCGATCAGGCCGCTGCAATCAAAGCCGGAGTCCGGGGTGTTGCCGCCGTAGCGATACGGCGTGCCCACCAGGCCCAGCGCGTGGATGGCAATGTCGTGTGCCTGCTCCGGCGTGAGCGGCGGCGCCGTGCGTGTGGAAGCCTGCGGTGGCGACGAGGGGGACGGAGGCCGCGATGTACTGCAACCGGCCAGCACCAGCAGGGCGGCGGTGCAGGCGGCAAGGCTCAGGCTGTGAAAGGCGCGCATGGGCCCGAGGTTACTGGACTTACGCGGCTCCCTGCACT
>NZ_WTVS01000208.1 GCF_012911005.2 Aromatoleum toluolicum
CTGCATGGCCGACTTTGGAGGCTTTGAACACAACTTGCAGAGCTTGCGAGTGGTGGACAAGCTGGAAGAACGATACCCGTTGTATGACGGACTCAATCTCACATTCGAGACCCGAGAAGGGATTCTCAAACACTGCTCGCGCACTCATGCTTTACAGTTGGAGAGTGAGGAGCCCAATGGTGTCGGTGCTCGCTTCCTGCGCAATGAGCGGCCGAGCCTGGAGGCGCAGTTGTGCAACTTGGCTGATGAGATTGCGTACAACGCGCACGATATTGATGACGGCGTGCGCTCTGGGTTGATTACTCTGACGCAGCTGCAAGAAGTACCCTTGTTTGATGCGTACCGTTCGGCAGCTCAGATGGAGCATCCCGACCTCTCCACCCCATCAATGCAGCGCCGCTTGTTGTACGAGGCGATACGGAGGATGCTGAGTGCGCAGGTGTACGACGTCATTGAC
>NZ_WTVS01000209.1 GCF_012911005.2 Aromatoleum toluolicum
TCGACAACGTGCTGACGGCGAATGGTTATTTCACCAATGACACGCTCAATGGCGGAGTCGGCGCCGATACGATGTCCGGCGGATCGGGCAACGACACCTACCACGTGGACAACGCGGGCGACACGGTAATCGAGAGCGCCGGCCAAGGCACCGACAGCGTGATCAGTACCGTCAGCCATACGCTGGCCGCGAACGTCGAGAACCTGACGCTGGTCGGAACGGGCCTGGTCGGGACGGGCAACGCGCTCGACAACACCTACACCATCAACAACACCGGCAACGCCATTGTCGAAGCGGCGGGCGGCGGAACCGACATGGTCGTCAGCAGTGTCAATTACACGCTCGATGCAAACGTCGAGAAGCTGACGCTGGTCGGAACGGGCCTGGTCGGCACCGGCAATGCGCTGGATAACACCTACATCATCAACAACTCCAGCAACGCCATTGTCGAAGCGG
>NZ_WTVS01000020.1 GCF_012911005.2 Aromatoleum toluolicum
CCTCCCCTTCGACCAGCCATACGCCGGGCCCTTTGCCCGGATCGAAGATCGCGCCGATCGGTACCTGCAGCGACGGCACGGAGCGGTCCCGGGGGATGTGGATCGAGATGGTCGAGCCCAGCGGCGCGTCCGCCAGGGGGCCCTCCAGCACGTAGCGCGCCTCGAAGGTGCGCGTCTGCGGGTTGGCGGCATCCGACAACTGGCGCAGTTTTGCGGCGCCCGTCAGCCCGCTGCCATACAAGGCCGCGCGCGCCGCGGAGCCGATCGCCGGGCGCATGGTTTCGGGGAACTCGACGACCGCCTCGCGGCGCCCGGCATGCGCCACGCGGGCGACAACCTGACCTGCACCGACGACCTGGCCCGGCTCCGCCAGGGTCTCCACCACCACGCCGTCCGCGTCGGCGAGCAGGACCGTGTAGCCGGTTTCGTTGCGGGCAACGTCGGCTTGGGCCTGGGCCGCCTTAAGCTCCGCCCGTGCCGAGTCGGCGGCGGCCTTGATCTTGTCGTAAGTAGAGGCCGACACCGCACCCGCCGAGACGAGGTCGCGGTATCGCGCCTCATCCTCCGCGGTCTGGCGCGCGCGCGCCGTGGCGGCGGCAACCGCTTCGTCGTGGGCCCGCGTGGCGAGCTTCAGGTCGGTGGGGTCGATGCGCATGAGCGGCTGGCCGCGCTTGACGGCCTGTCCGGTATCGACCAGGCGCTCCAGGACCTTGCCGGGAACGCGGAAACCCAGGTCGCTCTGTACCCGCGCCGCCACGATGCCGGTGAATGAACGCTCGGCCTCGACGGCAGCCTGTATGGCCCCCACGCGCACCAGGGGAATCTGCGTCCGCGGATCGATTGAAGAAGTGGCGTCGCTGCATGCTGCCAGGGCCAAGGGCAGGAGTCCGACGACGGCGAGGAAGGGAATAGTACGGCGCTGAAGCATGGCGACCTCCGGGGATGCGAAGGCCTCCATACTCCATCTAGTGACTATTAGTGTCAATAGTCACTATCGTAATTCTCGAACCGGCTAAGGGGCCAGGCTGCGCAGCACCAGATTGGAAAGCTGCGCCGGGGCCTCCTCGGCAACATCGAGGTTGTACTGGAGCAGGAGCGGGTTCACATAGGGCTGCATGACCAGATCGATGGCATGCACGGTCTCGTCCAGCGGCGTCTTGCGCTCGAACTCGCCGCTCTCCCGCCCTTCGCGGACGATCTCCGTCAGGATCTGCCGAATACGCTCACAGTAGGCGCGGGCCGACGGCCACCCCTCACCCGCGGAATACGCGGCGATGTCGTACAGCTTGCGATCGTTGAAGAACAGACTCACCCCGGTCGAGACCAAGGTCTTGAACATTCGGCGGAGTTTTTCCGTGGGCGTGGCTGCGCCCGCCACCGCCTCTTCGACCGCTGCGACGATGGCGCACAAGGTCTTGGCGCAAATGGCCTCGCCGATGGCCTGCTTGGAATCGAAGAACTTGTAGATATAGGCCTTCGAAAAACCGATCGCCTTGGCCAGGTCGGAGACCGTGGTCTTCTCGTAGCCGTAGTGGCTGAAGTGCTCGCCCGCCGCCTCCACGATCTGGTCTCGGACATTGTGGTCGGCGGGGCCGCGCGATGCGGGGGCGGAAGACGGGGTTTGGCTCATGAAAAAACAATACCTCACATGCCCTATCTTTTCAACTAGTGACTATTTCAGTTGACAGTCACACACGAGTGACTATTATGGCATTTAGTCACCCCAGTTCAACTCACGAAGGACCCTCATGCTCGCCCACCCCCGCTCTCTCGCCCTTGTTCTGAGCGTCGGCGTCTTGACGGGCTGCGCCGTCGGCCCCGCCTACCGGCCGCCCGAGATCGCGCTGTCCTCCACCTTCCTCGGACAAGAAGGTGTCGATCACCGGCAGGTTCAGCACACGGCAGACCTCCAGGTCTGGTGGGCCGCCTTCGATGATCGCCTGCTGACGCAATTCGTCTCCCTGGCCCTGGAACAGAACCTGGACCTCGCGCAAGCGGCGGCACGTGTCGCCCAGTCGCGCGCATCACTGCGCTACGCCGATGCGGCGCTACTTCCGGCGGCCAGCGTGAGTGCAAGCGCTGCGAGAGCCTACCAGTCGGTCGAGACCCCGCTGGGGCAGGTGCTCGACGCCACGCCCGGCTTCGATCGCAGCGGCAGCGCCTACGAGGCCAACCTCGGTGCGAGCTGGGAGATCGACGTGTTCGGCGGTCTGCGACGGGGGCGGGAGGCCGCACGCGCGGAGTACGAAGCATCCGAAGCCGGCGCGGTGGCGACGCGGCTGGCCGTGGCCGCGCAGACCGCGGACGTGTACGTCACGATCCGGGGCTTGCAAGCGCGCATCGCGATCGCCAGACAGCAGGTGGAGACCCGCCGTCAGCTGCTCGCCCTGGTCAAGCTCCAGTACGAGAAGGGGATCGCCGCCGAGCTCCAGCTGAACCAGGCCGAGGGTTCGCTCACCCAGGCCGAGGCGCAGATCCCGGTCCTGGAAGCCGGTCTCGATTCGGCGATGAACGCGCTGGACGTGCTGCTCGGGGTGCAGCCGGGCACCTGGCGCACGGAGCTGGCCGCAGTGGCGCCGGTCCCGCTCGCGCCGGGCCTGGCCGGGACCGGCACCCCGGCCGAGATGATTCGGCGCCGGCCCGATCTCATCGTCGCCGAACGGCGCCTGGCGGCGGCCAATGCCCGCATCGGCGTGGCGATCTCCGAGTACTACCCCAAGTTCTCGCTCGCCGCCCTGCTGGGCAGCGCCACCGCGATCGCCAGCGACAACCTCTTCACCGGGGCCGCGAGCCAGGCGCAGGGCGTCCTCGGACTGCGCTGGCGCCTGTTCGACTTCGGCCGCGTCGACGCGCAGATCGCCGCCGCGCGCGGCGCGGAGGCCGCAGCCCTAGCGACCTGGCGGCTGGCCGTGTTGCGGGCGACCGAGGATGTCGAGAACACCTTCTCCGCCCTCGTCAAACGCGAGGCGCAGGTCGGCATCCTGACGCGGGGTGAATCCTCACTCGCCCGTGCGCGCGAGAACTCGTTTGCCGCCTACCAGGGCGGCGTCGTCAGCCTGATCGAGGTGCTCGATGCCGACAGCAATCTCCTGCAGGCGCGCGACGCGAAGGCACAGGCGCAAACCGAGGTTGCGCGCGCCGCCATTGCCTCCTTCCGGGCATTGGGGGGCGGATGGGATGCGCCGCATGCAGGCAGCGACCGCCTCTACCGCGACCTTTCCACCAACGACCTCTCCATCAACGACCGCAGGTAAGCAAAATGGCCACAACAAACCATTCATGGGTGCTCATCACGGGCGCATCGAGCGGCTTCGGCGAGGAGTTCGCCCGCCAATATGCCGGGCAAGGCCACTCGCTGGTCCTGGTGGCGCGCCGGCTGGACCGGCTTCAAGCACTCGCCGAGGCCCTGCGCCGGCAGTACCGCATCGAGATCGTGGTGGAGCAAGTCGATCTCTCGGACATTGCCGCGGTCACCCAACTGCATCGGCGCCTCCACGAGCGAGGCATTGCGATCGACATCCTGATCAACAACGCCGGCCATGGACTGCAGGGGCCGTTCGTGGAAAGCCAGCTGGACGCGGCGCTGGCGATGGTGCAGCTGGATGTGGCGAGCCTGACCGCGGTCACCCATGTCTTTGCGCAGGACATGCGGGCGCGGCGACGCGGGAAGATCCTGCTGGTCGCGAGCCTGCTGGCCTACCAGGGCGTGCAGAACTTCGCCGTCTATGCCGCCGCCAAGGCCTACGTATTGCGTCTGGGCGAGGCGCTTCATCGCGAGTTCAAGCGCGATGGCGTCACGGTGACGGTGCTTTGCCCGGGCGTGTCGGACACCGGCTTCGCCACCGCGGCGCAGATGAAGATCACGCCCGCTTTGAAGCCCCTGATGATGCGGCCGGCCCCCGTCGTGCGCGCCGGTATCCGCGCCTTGCAGGCCGGACGCATCAGCGTCGTGCCGGGCTGGGCGAACAAAGCCCTCGTGATCCTCACGTGGGCGACGCCACGCTGGCTGCACCAGGCGTTCTTGTCGCGCGCGATGAACGGATGACGCGCATTTCCCCCGCCGATTGCTTCCCCCAACAGGAGACTCATCATGAAATCGATTCTGGCCTTGTCCGGCATCGCCCTCGTCCTTTCCGCCCACACCGCACTGGCCGATGTCGGTCGCCCACTGGACCCGCACGAGCAGGCGCGGCAGTCGATACTGGGCGTGACACAGCATGCAGCAGCCATCCGCGACACAACGGCAACCGTGGCGCTGGCGCCGACGGATCCGCATGAACTCGCGCGTCAGCGAATTGCCGCGTCGGCCGTGACAGACGTCCCGTCCCGATCCACACCCGCGACGGAATCGCAGCCCGCGATCGACCCACACGAACACGCGCGCCGCTCGATTCTGGGAAGCTCCGGTGAGTAGCGGAACCAGCTCCATACCCATACATCAAGGGCTTGATTTCATGACACCACCAACCGAGACGATGAATCCCGACGAAACGCTTGCCCGCTGGCGGGCCGAGGAAGCGGCCGTGCGCGCCCGCCTCCAGACGGCTCCCGGCGTAGCCTCACCCGCCCAGGTCGCCGGGCGCAGCGGATTGCAGATATTCCAGGCACTCCTCGCCGGCGAGATCCCGCCTCCGCCGATGGCGGTCACGCTCGACTTCACCCTGCTTCGCATCGAGCCCGGATTCGCGGTTTTCCAGGGACGACCGGGCCTCACGCACTACAACCCGATGGGCACGGTGCACGGCGGCTGGTTCGCGACCCTGCTCGACAGCGCCATGGGATGCGCCGTGCATTCCACGCTGCCGGCGGGCAAGGCCTACACGACCCTGGAACTGAAGCTCAACCTCGTCCGCGCAATCACCGACGCGGTTCCGCTGGTCCGTGCGGAAGGCCGCCTCGTTCACGGCGGCCGCCAGGTCGCGACCGCGGAAGGCCGCCTTGTCGGACCGGACGGCAAGCTCTATGCCCATGCGAGCACAACTTGCCTGGTATTCGACCAGGCCTTGCGATGACTCTTCAGCAACTGCGCCGACACGCCATCGAACAGCGCCTTCGCGCCGGCACACTCAGCACCCTTGATCGACGCCGGGACTGCCGCGCTCGGCCAGCAATTGCCGGGGCTTCTACTCGTTGATAATTCGTACGTTCCGCAGCCTCTTGATGCACCTCCCCCACGTGGTGCGCGTGCGCATCGCAGTTCAATCCAGGATCCCCAGCAGCCGCGCGCGATCGACGGCATGCCGGCGGTTCGCGGCGTTGAGCTTGGCCAGCAGGTTCCGCATATGCCACTTGATCGTCTCGGGCCCGACGTCGAGGATGTTCGCGATTTCCTTGTTCGTGCGGCCATGGGCAAGCGCGGCGAGGATTTCCATTTCGCGCGCAGACAGCTGGGCGGGGCGCTGATTGCCGGTGGCGGTTCTCGGTGCAGCGGACTTGGGCACCCAGCCGACGCGGCAACGCTCGGTGACGCGTTCGATGAAGGCGGGAGATACGCCGGCGGCGTCACCACAGCCCGAGCGGTCGAGTTCCGGCAAGACGTCGAGTGCCGCCGGCCAGTCGTCGGCGAGCACGCGCACGAGACCGAAGGATTCCGCGAGGCTCAGCGCTTCGGCGAGCAGACGCGGTCCTTCGTCGTCGTCGCGAAGGCTGCTTGCACGCACGATGCGCAATGCAATCTGATCGCGACCGCGCCGCAGCCGTGCCGCGATCTCGGCAGCCTGATCCAGCCCGGCGCATGCGACGCTGTCATCATGTTCGAGCAAGGCGACGCGCGCCGCCGCGGTCTCGCGGATCAGCCGCAATTCCGCCTCGAGCCCGCGATCGTCACGCGTGGGGTCGGTGACGATCGCGTCCAGCCCATTCATCAGCATCCGGCACGACATGAGCCGGTTGCGGATCGCGTGCTGGCGGACCTGTTCGCCGAGGCTCGCGGCGACGAGGCGCGGCTGGCCGCGCAGTTCGCCGATCGCGGCCAGGCTGTTGAGCGCGTCGAAGGCTTTGCCTTCGCTGCCCTTCTGGCTCTCGTAGCGCGCGAGCGTCAGGTAGGCGAGGATCACCGCGTCCGGTAGCGCAGCCTGCTCGATCAGGTCGAGGCGATTCGCGAGCAGCGCGCGCGCCTCGTCCTCGGCGCCGAGCTCCCAGTGCGCGGCGGCGAGCCCTGCGGCGTGGATCGCGGCCGGCATCGAACGCCATCCCGTCACGCTTTCGGCGCGTTCAAGCGCGGCGCCGAAGACGCCTGCGGCTTCCTTCGCCTGACCTTCGATCAGATAGCTGAGGCCGACCGCGAACGCGCCGTAGATCGAATCGTAGAAACTGCGCGCCACACGGCCGTGGCCGTCGGAGATCTGCTGGTAGTAGCGCGCGCGCTCGGGAAAACCGCTGTGGATCGCGATGAAGGACAGCGTGTTGCAGTAGAGCGGACCGAGCGCGGGGTCGTAGGTGTCGATGCAGCCGCGCGCGCGCTGGTAGTCGTCGCAATGGATCGCCGCGGCCGAACGCACGATGTTCGCCTGCAGCACCACCTCGGGCGTCACCCCGGGCCGCGCGAGGATCACGTCGGTGAGCCGTTCCGCGTCCTGCGGCCGGTAGCACAGCGCGCACGCCCACGCTGCGGTGAGCTGGATGCCCTCGCGCCGCGCGATCTCCTCCGGCGGAAGGCGATCCAGCCACGCGAGCACCTCGACGATGCGTCCCTGCACACCGAGGTAGCGCACGCGTTTCTCGATCCAGTCCATTGCCTCGGCGCGCAGTCCGCCGAGGAAGGCGTGCTCGGCGGCGTGCTCGAGCATGTGGTGCGCCGCGAACCATTGGGCGGCCTTCGCATGCAGGGCGGTGCGTTCGCCGGCCGGCAGCTCCGCGGCGAGACTTGCGAGGTACTCGCGGAACAGCGGATGCATGCGATAGACGTCCCCGCCATCGACGGATGTCACCAGCCCGGTCTGCTGCTCGAGCCGGGCGAGAATCTCGGCCGCCTCGACGCCGCCCCCGAACGCCGCGCACAGCCCCGGGTGCAAGGTTTCGAGCAGGGACGCGCGGACGAGCATCGCGACCGCGCGTTCGTCGAGACTTTCGAGCACGAATTGCGAGAAATAGCGCGCCACGTCCCCCGTCGCGCCGGACAGGCTCGCCACCGTACCGGCGATGTCGCTGCGCCGGGCCATCGCCGAAGTCACGATCTGCAGCGCCATCGGCCAGCCTTCGGTGCGCTCGTGCAGGCGCGCGCAGGTCTCGATGTCGACCTCGTCGCCGAGCCGCCGGCGCAGGAAGGCGACCGTGTCCTCGAGCCGCAACCGCAGGTCCTCGGTGACGAACTGGGTGTAGAGCCCGTGCGCGCGGAGTTCCTCGACCGGGAACGGCGGGTCGGTCCGCGAGCTGACGACGACGTGGAAGTTCGGCGGCGCGTTCGTGACGAGGTAGTAGATGAAGTCGATCGCGTCGCGGTCGGCGAGCTGGTGCAGGTCGTCGATCAGGAGCCAGGTCGGGCGAGCGAGCTCGTGCATCTGCACGAGCAGCTCGCTCGCGGCCCACAACTCCGCACCTGCCTGCCCCACCTGGTTGAATGCGCGGGTGGGCAATTCGAGCCCGAGCGCGGTGATCAACGACGCGATGACCGCGGGCGCGACCACCGACCTGTCGTCGCTGGCCTCGATCGTCAGCCACGCGACGGCGGCGCCAGGCGCGAGGAGTTCGCGGCGCAGTTGCACGAGCAGCGACGTCTTCCCGAAGCCCGCGAGCGAAGTCACGGCCACGAGCGGCTGCTCGACGGCCTCGCGCAGCCGCGCGATCAGCCGCGGCGGGGCCACTGCCTGGCGCGCGGAATGCGGGGGCATCGTCTTGAGGGCGAGACGATACGGGACGTCGGGAGCAGTCTTCTTCATCGGCCTTCGGGACGCTTCGGGGGCGGATTCTAGCGGACGGTCGGAGTGCCGGCAGCCCTCGGCTCGTCGGCGCGCACCGTCTCGCGCGCCCGGAAGTGCTCGACTGCGAGCTTGAACTCCGCGATCGATTCGGCGCTGACCTTCGTGCCGCATTCGTAGCAGGTGTCGTTGATGCGGTCGAACCAGCGGCAGCCGCATTGCTCGCACGCGAGCTCGGGCGCGCCGGCGGGATTGTGGAAGATCATCGGCAGGCTCCGAGGAAGGCGAGGCCGAGCGTATCGAGGAATTCCTCGTAGCCCGCGTCCTGAAGTTCGAATTTCGTGCGCAGCACGAAGAACATGATATGCCCCTGCCGGATCAGTCGTTTGATCAGCGACAAGGTGTCGCCGGCGAGGCTCGCGCGCATCGCTTCAAGCGCGGCGTCGTCGGCGACGAAGAGCAGATCGACGCGCGCTTCCTGGAAGCCCGGATAGCGCATGACGCCGGCCGACATGCCGTTGCCGTCGTTGGTCCATTTCAACATCGGCACCTCGCCCGCGGCTTCGACCAGTCCGGCGACGTGCTTGCCCGGCTGGATCCCCGAGCCGCTCCGCGGCACGAAGCCGACCGACGAACCTTCGACCATGTCGGTGAAGAGCACGCTGTACCGGTCGAGCATGGCCTGCCATGGCGCGAGCTCGCCGAAGGGGTCCTCGGCGGTAGCGAGTTCATCGGCTTCCATTTCAATCTGCATGTTTGCCTCCGTCAGTTTCCCGCCGGATGCCATCGGCGGGCATGGAAAGGGATTCGGGCGCGATCTCCGGCACCGGCTGGCAGTAGCGCCCGAGACGGTCACGGATGTCGGCCGGGATCGGCACCGATTTCATGGTCTCGAGGTCCAGCGTGACGAGCGTCTGCCTGGCCCGCAGGCGCAGTTCCTCGCCAACCCGTCCCTGCACGTCGAGACCGATGGAGCGCCCGCCGATGCGGGTGACGGTGAGCCCGAGCACCAATGTGTCGCCCAGCGTGCTCGGCCGCGTGAAGGTGCAGTCCATGCGCACCGTCGGAATTCCGAGCCGCCGCCTCATGATCATGTCCGCGAATGACGTGCCGAGCCCGTCCGTCAGCCAGTCCTCGACAAGCCCGTTGAGGAGCACGAAGTACTGCGGATAGAACACGATCCCCGCGGGATCGCAATGCGCGAAGCGCACAAGCACCTCGCGCTCGAACATCGCCGGGCGCGCCGGAGCGGATGCTTTCGCTCCGACGTCGCCGACGAACGCAATCGCATTGCTGAGGTCTGTCATCGTCGTGTCTCCTGTGCGCGTGGTCATGGGCTCAATGTATCCACGCGCCGCTGCAGGCGCCCCCCCCACCCGGTATGGCTCAGCTCGTCACGGCGTCTTCGTGAAATCCGGCTTGCGCTTCTCCTGGAAGGCGCTGATGCCCTCGCGTGCCGCGGCCGTGCAGGCGCTGTCGCCCCATGCCAGGTAGCCGATCTCCAGCGCATCCTCGAACGTCGGCGCGGCGGCGGCGGCCTCCACGGCCCGCTCGAGAATGCCGATGACTTCGGCACTGAGCGGCTGACCGCTGGCGGCGACCGGGGCGATGGGGTCGAGCCGCGCGATCTGTACGGCGCCGTCAGGGATGCCCCCCACCTTGCCGTCCAGCGCCTTCACCCGCGCGACGGCCGCCTGGATGAGTTCGGGATAGTCGCGGGCGAGCCCGTCGACGACGCCCAGCTCGAACGCCTTCGTCGCCTTCAGGCGCTCGGCCCGGCGCAGCATGCCGTGGAACTCGGCCGACGCCTGCGGCCAGCGACGGTAGGGCACGACCATCGCGCCGATGCCGTGGACGATGCCGAGCGTGATTTCGGGCATCTGCATCCATGCGTTCGCCAGCGCGACGATGCCGTGGCAGCGCATCGCCAGCTCGAAGCCGCCGCCCAGCGCCATGCCGTTGATCGCGGCGACGACCGGCTTCTTCATGCGGTCGAGGTGCACGAGCAAGCGCGAACAGTCGCGGGCGTACTGCGCGGAGGCCGGCGCGTCGCCGAGCATGTTCACGAAGCGCCCGATGTCGCCGCCGGCGCAGAAGGCGCGATTGCCGTAGCCGACGAGGACGAAGCCGGCCACGGCTGGATCCTGCTCGAAGCGCCGAATGACGGACAGGATCTCGTCGGTCAATTCGTCGTGGAGCGCGTTCAGGGCTTCGGGGCGGCGCAGCGTGATGACCTTGACGTCGCCGATGTCGTCAACGAGCACATGGCGCAGGAAGCCCTGGTAATCCCCGAGCGGCTTCCGGGCGCCCGGCATCCCGCGCCGCTCGTCGCAGAAGCGCGCGAGCATGCGACCGGCGTCGGTGTCGCCCAGGTCGCGCATCAGTTCCAGCGGCCCCTTCTTGAACCCGAGCGCCTGACGGCAGCCGAAATCGAGGTCGGCCGGCTCGCCGATGTCCCGGTCGAGGATGTCCACCGTCTGCGAGAACAGCACGCCGAGAAGACGCTCACGCACCGTCACCGCGGTGTCGTCCGCGACCTTGACGGGCTTGCCGGGGGGCACCGTCAGCCAGCGGTCGACCGAGCGGAACACCGGCGCCGGCTGGTAATGCTCGCCTTCGAGTTCGGCTTGCAGCGTGTTCGTCTCGGTGATGATCGGGTTGCCGTTGGCGAGGTTCAGCACGAAGAACGGCCCCGCATGCACGAACTCGCCCGCGACGCTGTCAATCTCGGCCGCGGTCGCGCGGTCGAGCAGCAATCCGGACTCGTTGCACCAGTTGTCGAAGATGCGATCCAGCATGAAGCACGCGACGTCGTCGGTGACGAGCGGAACCTTGCCGGTCGTGCAGAAGGCCCAGCGCAGGTATTCGACGACGGCCGGGTCGGTGCGCCCCCAGCGGACGACCTCGACGACCGGGTTGCGCCAAGCCGGCGCGAAGAAGTGCGTGACGGTCGCGCGCTCGGGGTGTTTCAAGTCGGAAAAGATCTGCGCGGCCGGCAGCGAGCTCGTGTTCGACGTGATCAACGCGTCCGCGCGGACCACCGCCTCCACGTCGGCGAAGATGCGCCGTTTCAACGCGAGGTTCTCGGTGGCCGCCTCGAGCACCCAGTCGGCCTCCGCGAGGTCGCGATAATCGAGCGTGCCGACGACCCCGGCCGTGGCCGCCGCGGCTTCGGCCTCGCTCATCTTCCCTTTCGCGACTGCTTTCGCCGCGTAATCGGCGAAGCGCTGCAAGGCACGGTCGAGTGCCGCCTGGGCGACGTCGACGAGGATCAGCTTCAAATCCGGCAGCGCGCTCTTCAGGTAATAGCCGATATCCGGACCGATCGTGCCGGCACCGATTATTGCGACGGTGCGCGGCAGCGGACGCTGCGGCGTGGCGAGCAGAGGATTGGCGAAACGGGTGACCATCAGGGAGCCTCCTTCGGTAGTCTCAAGCGGCGAGCCGTCGGTGCGGCGCGCATCCTTATCGGTCGGCCATACGGCACCGGCCGGCGAACTCCTCTGGGGCACCCGTTCAGGGCGATCGGCGCAGTCCTGCCGCCGTTTGTCTTTTTATGTATACAGTATCCAGTGTATTCATGAAAAAAAGCAACCGCTTCCGGGGCCGCATGACACGGGGCCGTGACACGATCGACAGCTACTTTCAGGAAGACGATGGAGATTTCATCGCAGCGCCGGGCGATTCCACCCCACGCCGCAGCGTATCCACCATGGCCGCGGCGATCTCGTCGGGAGAGCGCCGGCCCTGGCGGTACCAGACGTGAATCCAGTTGAGAAAACTCAGGAGCATCAGCCGCAGCAGGCTGCGGTCGGCATGCGGTGCGAGCGGCAACTCATCGATGAGCCCGCGGTAGACGTTCTCGTAGGCTTCGCGCATCGGCCGGATCTTTGCAAAGAGTTCCGCGTTGCCCGTCATTGCGAGGCTGTGGCCGGTGACGCGGTCGATGTAGGTGCCGCTGGTGATCGCCGCGATGTGGACCTGGCAAACGCGGGTGAGTCGCTCCCATGGATTGCTCGCACTGGTCAACGCCTCGGCGACGGCGGCCATCAGGCGTCGGAAGCCTTCCCCGTGCACGGCGAGATAGAGCTCATCCTTCGACGCGAAATAGTGGTAGATCGACCCGGGCAAAAGACCGACCCGGCTGGCGATGTCACGAATGGAAGTGCTGTCGTAGCCCTGCTCCGCAAAGAGCGCCGCCGCCGCGTCGAGGATCACCTGACGACGGTCGAGCGGCTCGCCGACCGTGGCGGCGTCACCGGCCACGAGCTGCGCGGCGACAGCCCCCCGCTCCAGCAATCCGCGCTGCGTATCGGTAAGCGCCCCGACGCCCTCGCGGGACGACTGCGCGATCATCCGCAATCGCTTCACGGCGGTCTCGAGGTCGTGCTTCTGCCATATGTAACGCACCCCCGACGGGGAAATGGCAAATCCCTCCCGCCGCAGGCGCGCGGAGACCGCGGCCTGGCCCAGCCCGGGCTCCTCCCGCGCGAGGCGGAGGATCGCGGCCTCGACGTCCGGGCCGCGGCGCTCTTCTTCATGGCAGGCATCCAGGCTCATGCGCGTCACCCGATTGATTGGATATCCATCATAGCCAAGCCGTCGCCGTGGCGGCAAACTGCTGCAACGGCTTCCAGCGTCGGCGGACTTCGATCGCCGGATCCGAGAATTCCCGGCGGAAGCTTATCCCCGTCCGATGACGCAAAGAACACTTTACACCCTAAAAAATACTGTATACAGTACACATTAACTCGAAAGCCGCTGCAAACAACGAACATCAAAGGCTCCAGAAAAATGGTCTCCACGCTTCAGCCCGTCGAACGCCCCCTCGCTCTCGGAGAACGGGTCTATCACACCTTGCGCGATCACCTTCGAAGCGGTCAGATCGTCGCCGGCCAGCCGCTGCAGGAAGTCCAGCTCGCCGAAAAGCTCGGCGTCTCGCGCACCCCCGTACGCGAAGCGCTGCGGCGCCTCGCAAGCGAAGGACTGCTCGTCTCCGACAACCGCAGCTTCGTCGTGCCGTCGCTGACGCTGCAGGACGTCAACGACATCTACGAGATCCGCTTCCTCATCGAACCGGCCGCAATCCGCAGCATCGCACCACTGACGCGCTCGCCCGAGCTCCGCCGTGGCATCGAGGACGCGCTCGCGGCAATCGTACGCGCCCACAAGGCCGGGGACGCCGCAGCCTTCCGTGAAGCGACGATCTGCTTCCGTGCGGCATGGCTCGCCCTGGTGCCGAATCCGCGGCTCGTGCGGATCGTCGAACAGTACGCCGACCACATGCAGCGCATCCGCACGCTGACGCTCGATGATCCCGAGATCCGCACGATCGTGCTGCGCGGCCTGAATCGCATCTCGTCCGCGCTGGCCGCCGGTGACGGCGACACTGCTGCCACGGCCATGCTCGAACATCTGGTCGAGGCGAAGCGGGCGTTCATCGCCGCCGTCGGCCTCAACGAAGACGGCCCGGCCTGATCCTGCCAGCCGGCTGTTCGGGCGCTAACAGAAAAAATCCCGGAGACCGCAGACGATGACCCGTTACACCGCAGAAATCCCGTACGGTGCCTACTGGAGCACGCCGTTCGCGCGCTGGCAGGGCAGCTTCGCGTCGCTGCACAGCGTTCGCTTCGCCGCCCATGTGGCGAAGAACGAGCTTGCGAAACGGAACATCGACTCGCAGACGATCGACTACGGCGTCCTGGGATTCTCCGTGCCGCAGCAGCACGCGTTCTACGGCCTGCCCTGGCTCGCGGGACTGATCGGCGCGACCCGCGCGGGCGGGCCGACGATGATGCAGGCGTGCGCGACCGGCGTGCGCACGCTGCTCGCCGCGGCGCAGGAGATCGAGGCCGGTCTGTCAGAGGTGGCGCTCGTGGTGAACTGCGACCGCACGTCTAACGGCCCGCATCTCTACTACCCGAATCCGCGCGGCCCCGGCGGCACCGGTTCGTCCGAGGACTGGGTGCTCGACAACTTCGGCTGCGACCCGCTCGGCGGCCACTCAATGGTGCAGACGGCGGAGAACGTCGCCGCGAGGCATGGCGTCGCGACCTCGCAGCAGCACGAACTCGTGCTGCGACGCGAGGCGCAATACGCCGACGCGCTGAAGGACGACTCCGCCTTCCTGCGCCGCTTCATGACCCTGCCCTTTGACGTGCCGAGCGCCGATTTCCGCAAGATCGCGGGCACGCTCGACGGCGACGAGGGCGTGTCCCACTCGACGGCCGCCGGCCTCGCGAAGCTGAAGCCCGTCATGGAAGGTGGAACGGTCACCTTCGGCGGCCAGACGCATCCGGCGGACGGCAATGCGGCGATCGTCGTGACCACGCCCGAGCAGGCGAAAGCGCTGTCGAAGGATCCGGCGATCGCCGTGCGGCTTCGCGGCTTCGGCCTCGCCCGCACAGAGCTCGCGTACATGCCCGAGGCGATGATCCCCGCCGCGCGCCGTGCGCTCGGCCAGGCCGGACTCGACGTCGCCGACATGACGGCGATCAAGACCCATAACCCGTTCGCGGTCAACGACATCGTCTTTGCGCGCGAGACCGGCGCGAAGCTCGATGCGATGAACAACTTCGGCTGCTCGCTCGTCTGGGGTCATCCGCAGGCACCCATGGGCACGCGCGCGATCATCGAATTGATCGAGGAACTCGCGCTGCGTGGGGGTGGCCTCGGCCTCTTCACCGGATGCGCCGCCGGCGACACGGCGATGGCGGTCGTCATCGAGGTCGGCGACCGGTAAGCGTTGCAAGCGCCGCGCCCCTTTTCGAAGGGAGGCGCGGCGCACGGCAGGAAAGGATCACCGCCTCCCCGCCAAAGGGAGACACGAGAGGCGCAAAAGCGCCCGGATGCAGCATCCCCAACCGGATTCAAACGAGTCAGAAGAGGCGCGCAAAGCGTCCGTGACCGAACCTGGAGGAGGAATGGGGATGGACTTGTCCGAATGGATCGTCCGTCAGGCCGGGCTCGCGCCCGACAGGACGGCGATCCGCTTTCCGGAGCGCGACCTGACGTACGCGGCGTTCGCCGCCGAGATCGATCGGCTCGCGTCGGCGCTCCGCGTGTCGGGCGTGGAGCGCGGCGACTGCGTCGCGTTTCTCGCCTACAACCGTCCGGAAACGCTCGCGACGCTGTTCGCCTGCGCTCGGCTGGGCGCGCTCTTCATGCCACTGAACTGGCGCCTCGCGGGCCCCGAGCACCGGCAATTGCTCGCCGACTGTCCGCCGAAGGTGCTGCTCGTGGAACCGCGCTTCGTCGGGCAGATCGACGCCTTCCGGGAAGAGCTCGATGGGATGACGCTCGTTGCGTTCGCCACCCCGCCGCAGGGCTGGATCGCCTTCGACGAGCTGATGGAGCGCGGCGGCGAGCCCGTGGCGCATGACCCGCGCGTCGGCCCCGACACGCCCTTGTTGATCTGTTACACGTCCGGTACCACCGGCAAGGCGAAAGGCGCGCTCCTGACCCAGGACGCGCTTGCGTGGAACGCCGCGAACAGCGCCGATCTGCACGGGCTCACGAGTGACGACCGGGTGCTGACGACGCTTCCGCTGTTCCACGTCGGCGGGCTCAACAACCAGACCACCCCCGCCCTGTCGCGCGGCGCCACCGTCGTCCTGCATCCGCGATTCGACGTCGATGAGACCTTCGACGCGCTCGAGGCGGAGCGCATCACGCTGACCGTCCTCGTGCCGGCGCAGATCGAGGCGATGGTGGCACATCCCCGCTGGCCGACCGCGGATCTCTCGCGCCTACGGATGATCACGACCGGCTCGACGGTGGTGCCCGACCGGCTCTTCCGCACAGTGCACGAACGCGGCATTCCCCTCGTGCAGATCTACGGCTCGACCGAAACCAGCCCGATCGCGGCCTATGTGAAGGCTGCGGACGCGTACGCGCACGCGGGTTCGGCCGGACGTCCGGCGCGCCACTGCAGCGTTCGCGTTTCGGGCGAAGGCGGCGCGGACGCGAAGACGGGCGTCAGCGGCGAGATCCTCGTGCGCGGGCCGAACGTGATGGCGGGCTACTGGAACAACGCGCAGGCGACCTCCGAGGCGCTGCGTGACGGCTGGTTCCACACCGGCGACATGGGCCATTTCGATGCCGACGGCTGGCTGTGGGTCGACGGCCGCAAGAAGGAAATGATCATTTCGGGCGGCGAGAACATCTATCCAGCCGAGATCGAGAACCTCCTCATGGAGTCGCCCGACATCGCCGAAGTCGCCGTGGTCGGGCGCCCGGACGAGCGTTGGGGCGAATGCGTCGTGGCGGTCATCGTCACGCACGAAGGCTCGACCCTCGATGCCGGCGGCGTGCTCGGGCTCCTCGACGGCCGCATCGCCCGCTACAAGTTGCCCAAGGAAGTGTTGTTCATCGACGAACTCCCGCGCACCGCGCTGGGCAAGGTCCGCAAGGACGAAGTGCGGCGTCTGGTCGCACGCAAAACGTTCATGGAGCACATCTGATGACTTTGAAAATCGGAATCGACGTCGGCGGCACCTTCACCGATTTCGTCGTTACCCGCGACGGTGCCGAACCGGCCATCTTCAAGACCTTGTCGACGCCGTCCGACCCCTCGATCGCGGTCGTCAACGGGCTTGCCGAGATCGCCGCGAGCATGCATCCGCCGATGACGCTCGAAGCGTTCGCGCCGACGATAGCCACGATCGTGCACGGCACGACGGTGACGACCAACGCAACCCTGACGGGCAGCGGCGCGAAGAGCGGCCTGCTGACGACGGAAGGGGTGCGCGACGCGCTGGAGATGCGCCGCGGCGTGCGCGAGGAGCAATACAACAACCGCTACACCAACGTGAAGCCGCTGGTGCCGCGCTACCTGCGGGCGGGCATCCCCGGGCGGGTCGACCGTGACGGCAACGAGGCGGCGGCGCTCGACCTCGACGCGGTGCGAAGCGCGATCGAACTCTTCCGCGCCGAAGGCGTGCAGGCGGTGTCGATCTGCTTCCTGAACTCGTTCGCCAACCCCGCACACGAGCAGGCCGCGGCCGACATGGTGCGCCGCGAGCTGCCCGGCGCCTACCTGTCGGTATCGACGGATCTCTTGCCGTCGATCCGCTTCTACGAGCGCGTCAGCACGACGGCGCTGAACTCCTACGTCGGTCCGAAGCTGAACCATTACCTGGACCAGCTCGTCGGCCGCCTGAAAGGCATCGGCTTCGACGGGCTGCTCTTGATCATGCAGTCGAACGGCGGCGTGATCTCGCCGCAGCTCGCGCGCGAAAAGGCGGCGCTGACGCTGCTGTCGGGCCCTGCGGGCGGCCCGGGCGCGGGCCTGCACTACGTGCGCGTGCATGGCCAGAACAAATGCATCATCACCGACATGGGCGGTACGAGCTTCGAGGCCTCCGTCGCCGTCGATGCGCCGATGATCAAGAACGACGGCGAGATCGCGCGCCACAAGATCGCGCTGCCGATGCTCGACATCCACACCATCGGAGCCGGCGGTGGCTCGATCGGCTGGCTCGACGAAGGCGGCCTGCTGCGCATGGGCCCGGCGAGCGCCGGCGCGGACCCCGGCCCCGCCTGCTACGGCAAGGGCGGCCGGCTGCCGGCGACGACCGATGCCAACGTCGTGCTCGGCTACCTCGACCCGGAGTTCTTCGCCGGCGGCAAGATGAAGCTCGACGTCGAGGCCGCGCGCGCGACAATCTTCGAGCACATCGCGAAGCCGATGGGGCTTTCGATCGAGGACGCCGCGGCCGGCATGTACCGCGTCGCGTGCAACAACATGGCGCAGGGCGTGCGCGAGGTGACGATCAAGCGCGGCTTCGATCCGCGCGAGTTCCCCTTCATCCCCGCGGGCGGCGCCGGCCCGATCCATTCGTGCCTGATCTGCGAGGAGCTCGAGATCCCGCTGCAGGTCGTGCCGCGCGAATCCTCGGTGCTGTGCGCGTTCGGCATGCTGATGAGCGAGCTCAAGCACGATTTCGTGCGCACTTTCGTGTCGCGGCTCGACGCGGCCGACTGGACGAAGCTCGAGGGCATCATCACCGCGATGGCCACCGACGGTGCCCGTCAGCTCGACGAGGAGCGCATCCCCGAGGGACGCCGCCGTTTCGACGTCAAGCTCGACTGCCGCTACGTGAAGCAGTACCACGAGGTCTCCTTCGTCGTGCCGCAGGCCCTGATCGCCGCCGGCGACGCGCAGGGCATCGCACGCGACTTCCATGCCGAGCACAACCGCCTGTACGGCTACTCGCTGGAAGCGGAGAACACGCCGGTCGAGATCATCAACGTGCGCGTGCAGGCGATCGGCGTCACCGACAAGCCGGTCGCGCGCCACGAGTCCTGGGCGGGCGAGGATGCGGCGCACGCGCTCAAGGGCCGGCGCGCCGTGTATATCCCCGAGACGCGGAAATTCCGCGAAGTGCCGGTCTTTGACGGCCACCGCATGCGACACGGCAACCGCATAGAGGGGCCGGCGATGATCGAGCAGGAGACGACGGCGATCTTCGTGTCGGCGTCCTTCGACTGCGTCGTCGATGCGCTCGGCTCGTTCGCGCTGTACCAGAAAGGCCGCGCCGACCTCGTGGCGTCGTGCATCAAGGACATGAAGGAGGCGCTGGTATGAGCAACGCGAAAATCGATCCCATCCTGCTGTCCGTGTACGCCCGGACCTTCCGCTCGATCACCGACGAGATGAGCATCTCGATGGAGCAGACGACCCGTTCGCCGATCCTGTGCGAGGCCAAGGACTACGTGACGGGCCTCTACGACGGCGACGGCAACATGCTCGAGCAGACCGAGAACCTGCCGATCCTCGCGTTCTCGCTGGCGCCGGTGTGCAAGTACATCAAGGACTACTTCGGCGACGATCTCCATCCCGGCGACGTGATCTTCCACAACGACGTGTTCAGCTTGGGCAACCAGAACAACGACGTCGCGGTGTTCAAGCCGGTGTTCTTCGAAGGCAAGCTCGTCGCCTGGACCGCGGTCAAGGGCCATCAGGCCGACATCGGCGGCAACGTCGCCGGCGGCTACAACCCGAACGCGGTCGAGGTGTGGCAGGAGGCGCTGCGCATCCCGCCGGTGAAGGTCGTCGAGAAAGGAAAGCTGCGCAAGGACGTGTGGAACCTGATCTTCGCCAACGTGCGCCTCGACATCGTGCAGCACGACATGAAGGCCGAGATGGGGGCCTGCACCGTCGGCGAGCGGCGCTTCCTCGAGCTGATCTCGAAGTATGGCGTGGCGAGCTACGACGCGCACAAGCAGGCGCTCTTCGACGCAACCCGCCGGATGATGGAAGCCGAGATCGCGAAGATCCCGAACGGCCGCTACTCGGGTGAAGGCAAGGTGTTCTACGACGGGCGCCACGTCGGTTCGCAATTCACGATCCGCGTCGACATCGAGGTGCAGGACAAGTCCATCCGCTTCGACTACTCGCGCACCGATCCGCAGACCAACGGCTTCGTGAACGGCACCTTCACGTCGAGCGCGTCGGCGACGATCCTGACCCTGCTGCAGATGGTGAACCCCGACATCCCGCACAACGAGGGCATGGTGCAACCGATCGAGATCGTGATCCCGGAGGGCACGATCCTCAACGCGGCCTACCCGAAGGCGACGACCTTCGGCAACCACCTGTGTCCGCCCAATGCCGACGCCATCCAGCGCGCGCTCGCGCCCGTGATGCCCGAGCGCGTTACGGCAGGCTGGAACAACCTGCTCGCGAGCCTCACCACCGGCATCGATCCGAAGACCAATGAGAAATACGTCGACATCGGCTTCATGGGCCTGAAGGGCGGCTCGGGCGCGATGCTGGGCACCGACGGCTACGACCACATCGGCATGATCGACGCTTCCGGCGGCGTGCTCGACCAGGACTACGAGATGTTCGAGCAGCAGACGCCGCATCGGCTGATCCGTCACGAGTTGCTCGCCGACTCGGCCGGCGCCGGCGAATGGCGCGGCGGGCTCGGCGTCGAGACGATCTTCGAGATCGGCTCGGACGACACGCAGCTCGTGACTTTCGGCGACGGCGACTTCGAGCCGGCGTTCGGACTCTTCGGCGGCGGTGACGGCGGCCTGAACTTCATCCGCTTGCACTATCCGGACGGGCAGACGGTCGTGCCGAAGAACAAGGACCTGATCACCGGCGTGCCGAAGGGCACGATCTACCACCAGGTCGCCAGCGGCGGCGGCGGCTATGGCGATCCGAAGCGGCGCGACCGCAAGCTCCTCGCCGAGGAGATCCGCAACGGCGTGATCACCGAGCAGGCGGCGCGCGAGCTGTACGGGTTCGAGCCCGGGCAGGTGACCGGATGAACTTCGATCTCACCGACGAACAACGCGCGATCCGGGACACGTTCGCGCGCTTCTGCGACGAGCGCATCGCGCCGCAAGCGGCTGCGCTCGACGAGGCACGCGCGTTCCCGCGGGCGCTGTTCCGCGAGCTCGCCGAGCTCGGCTTCTTCGGCATGCGCTATCCCGAATCGGTCGGCGGCACCGGGCTCGCGCTCACCGAGTTCTGTCTCGCGCTGACCGAGGTCGCGCGCGGCTCGATGTCGCTCGCCGGCGCGGTCGCGATGCAGTCGCTGATGGGCACCAAGTTCCTGCAGCTCCTCGGCAACGCCGACATCGTCGAGCGCCTCTTCAAGCCGGCGCTCTGCGGCGACAGGATCGGCGCGATCTGCATGACCGAGCCCAATGCGGGCTCCGACCTCGAATCGATCGCGACCACCGCGACCAGGGTCGACGGCGGCTACGTCCTCAACGGCCAGAAGACCTGGATCACGTCCGCCCCGGTCGCGGACTTCTTCACGGTCTTTGCGCGCGCGGGTGAAGAAAAGAAGCTGACGATCTTCCTCGTCGAGAAGGAGTTCAAGGGCCTCGTCGTCGGGCGCGAGATCCACAAGATGGGCGTGTGGGCGCTGCCGACCTCCGAAGTCGCGTTCAACGACTGCTTCGTGCCGGACAGCCACCGCCTGTCGAAGGAGGAAGGCGACGGCGAGGGGCACCTGAGGAAGACGCTCGCCGAGATCCGCATCATCACCGGCGCGATGGCGCTCGGCGTCGCGCGCGCGGCGCTCGACGAGGCAGTGCGCTACGCCGGCGAGCGCCAGCAGTTCGGCAAACCGATCAACCGCTTCCAGGCGATCCAGCTGAAGCTCGCCGAGATGGCGACCGGGCTGGAGGCCGCCACCGCCCTCGTCCACCGTGCCGCGTGGCTGTGCGACGCCAAGCGTCCGCACCACAAGGAAGCCGCGATGGCGAAGCTCTTCGCGACCGAAACCGCCGCATCGATCTGCGACCAGGCCGCGCGCGTGCTCGCGTCCTACGGCTACGCGATGGAGTACCCGGTGCAGCGGTATCTCCGTGACGTGCGCTTCACGCTGATCGGCGGCGGCACCAGCGAAATCCTCAAACTCGTCATTGCGAAGGAGGTGAGCGCATGAACGACACCGCACAACGCCGCATCCGCGTGCTGCTCGCGAAGCCCGGCCTCGACGGCCACGACCAGGGCGCGAAAGTCGTCGCGCGCGCGATGATGGACGCGGGCTTCGAGGTCATCTACACCGGCCTGCGGCAGACACCCGAACAGGTGAGCCGCATCGCCCTCGACGAGGACGTCGACGTCATCGCGCTCTCGTCGATGGCGGGCTCGCACCTGCCCTTCTGCCGCAAGTTGAAGCCGCTGCTCGAAGCGAACGGCCTCGGCGACAAGCTGTGGATGATCGGCGGCAACCTGCCGGCGCAGGACCACGACGCGCTGCGCAGCCTCGGCTTCACGGGGATCTTCCCGACCGGTTCGAAGTTCGACGCGATCGTCGCTTACATCCGTGAGAATGTCCGGGAGAACGTCGCATGAACGACCGCGCCCAACCGACGCTGAAGCGCGTCACGAACGAATCCGGCCTCGAAGTCCAGCCGCTCTACACCGCCGCCGACGTCGCGGCGAGCAGCGGCGACGCGATGATCGGCCTGCCCGGCGAATATCCCTTCACGCGCGGCATCCACCGCGAGATGTACCGCAAGCAGCCGTGGACGATGCGCCAGTACGCGGGCTTCGGCAATCCGGCCGACACCAACCAGCGCTTCAAGTATCTGATCGCGAACGGACAGACGGGGCTCAATGTCGCCTTCGACCTGCCGACGCAGATCGGCCTCGACTCGGACGACCCGCTCGCCCAGGGCGAAATCGGCCGCGTGGGCATGTCGGTCGACACCCTGCGCGATTTCGAGGTGGCGTTCGACGGCATTGATCTCGACAAGATCACCGTGTCGATGACGATCAACGGTGCCGCGGCGATCGCGATCGCGATGTATCTCGCGATGGCCGAGAAGCGCGGCTACGACGTGAAGCAGCTGCGCGGCACCGCGCAGAACGACATCCTGAAGGAGTTCATCGGTCGCGGCACCTGGATCTTCCCGGTCGAGCCCTCGATCAAGCTCGTCGGCGACACGATCGAGTACTGCGCAGAGCACGCGCCCAAGTACAGCCCGGTTTCGGTGTGCGGCTACCACATCCGCGAATCGGGCGCGACGCCGGCGGAGGAAATGGCCTACGCCTTCTGCATCGCCCGCGCCTATGCCGATGAGGTCATCGCGCGCGGTCTCCACGTCGACGAGTTCGCCGGGCGGCTGTCGTACAACTTCAACATCTTCGGCAACCTCTTCGAGCAGGTGTGCAAGTTCCGCGCGGGGCGCAGCCTGTGGGCCAAGATCATGAAGGAGGAGTACAAGGCCGAAAAACCGGGCTCGATGTGGCTGCGCATGATCGCGGCGGGCGGCGGTGGCGGGCTCACCTTCGAGCAGCCCGAGCTCAACATCGTGCGCGGCGCCTACTACGCGCTGATCAGCGCGCTCTCGGGCACGCAGACGATGGCGCTGTGCTCGTACGACGAGGCCTACACCATCCCGACCGAGTATTCTGCGCGCATCTCGCTGCGCACCATGCAGATCCTCATCGCGGAAATGGGCCTCACCGAGACGGTCGATCCGCTCGGCGGTTCGTACTACGTCGAGACGATGACGAACCAGATGCGCGAGAAGATGGAAGAGATCATCGCCGAGACCGACGCGCAGGGCGGCATCGTCAAACTCGTGTCCGAAGGCGCGATCCAGGCGAAGGTGTCGGCGCAGGCGTACAAGATGCAGCGCGACATCGAGAGCGGCGCGTTCCCCAAGGTCGGCGTCAATTGCTACCGCAACGACCAGGAGGACGAGCACAAGGTCGATTTCCACCCCTACGACGAGGACGACGCGCGCGTGCAGATCGAGTCGCTGAATCGCGTGCGCGCCGAGCGCGACGCCGACCGCGTCGCCCGCACGCTCGCGGGCGTCGGCGAGGCCGCGCGCGCGGGCGCCAACGTCATGCCGGCAATCGTCGAGGCGGTGAAGGCCTACGCGAGCATCGGCGAGATCACGCAGGAACTGGTGAAAGTGTTCGGACGGTACCAGGAACCGATCCGCTTTTAGAGATCGCCAGGCAAACATATGAGATTTGTTTGGGCACCTTGTTCCTCCCCCTTCAAGGGGGAGGTTAGGAGGGGGATGGGTTTCCACCACGCCTGCTAAACCCATCCCCACCCCAGCCCTCCCCTTGAAGGGGAGGGAGCATACGTGCCCGACTGCACCACGAATTGCGTCAATGAGGACATACTAACGATGACCATCGAAAGATATGCCGCGCCGCAGAGCCTCGACGAGGCGCTCGGCATCCTGCAGCAGGGCGAGGTGACCATCCTCGCAGGCGGCACCGACCTGATGCCGCAGACGAAAGCCGGCCGCATCGCGTTCAAGCCGACGCTGATGAACATCGGCCGCGTCGCGGGACTGAAAGGGGTCAGCCTCGACGGCGCGTACCTGCGCATCGGGGCGCTCACCACGATCAGCGAGCTCCTCCGCGATCCGCTCGTCGTGCAGCACGCGCCGGTACTGGCCGAGGCCTGCGATCAGTTCGCGAGCGACCAGATCCGCAACGCGGGCACGCTCGGGGGCAACATCAACAACGCCTCGCCCGCGGGCGACACCCTGGTGCCGCTGATCGTGCTCGACGCCGAGGTCGAGCTCGCGTCGAAGCCCAATGGCAGCGTCACCACGCGGCGCCTGCCGCTCGCCGAGTTCTTCACCGGCCCCGGCAGGACCAAGCGCGCCGCGAACGAGCTGCTCACCGCGGTGCGCGTCCCGCTACCGCAACCGGGCCACGTCGCGCGCTTCTACAAGTTCGGCACGCGCCCCGCGCTCGACATCTCGACGATCTCGATCGGCATCGCCGGCATCAAGCGCGACGGTGCGCTCACCGACATCCGCGTCGCCTTCGGCGCAGTCGCCCCGACGCCGGTGCGCGCGCCGCGCACCGAAGCCGCGCTCGAAGGCCGTCCCCTCGATGCCGAGGCCATCGCCGCCGCCGCAGACACCGCGCGCGACGAGGTCAGCCCGATCGACGACGTCCGTGCCACCGCGTGGTACCGCAAGGAACTCATCCACAACATGACCAGAAGGATGCTCGATCATGTCGCTAAAGCATGACATCGAATTCACGCTGAATGGCGTCGGGAAGCGCGTCACCGTCGACGTCGCGATGACCGCGCTCGACATGCTGCGCGACGTCGTCGGCCTCACCGGCACGAAGTACGGCTGCGGCGAAGGCGAGTGCGGCGCGTGCACGATCCGCGTCGACGGCGAGACGCGCAATTCCTGCCTGATGTTCGCCGTCGATTTCGACGGCCGCGACATCGTGACGATTGAGGGCCTCGCCGCCGACCCGAAGGCGGACGCGCTGCGCGAAGCCTTCGTCGAGCACGGCGCGGTGCAGTGCGGCTTCTGCACGCCGGGGATGGTGATGCAGGCATCGCACATTCTCGACACGAACCCGAACGCCGACGCGGAGACGATCAAGCGCGGTATCGAAGGGAATCTCTGCCGTTGCACCGGCTACAAGAAGATCGTCGACGCGGTCGAGTCCGCGTGCTGCGGCGGTCGCTGAGGAGGACAGGATGAACGTTGCTGAAAAACCCGTCATCGCCGCCGCCTCGCTGATCGGTCAGCGCATCCAGAAGAAGGACGCGCCCGAAAAGGCCGCCGGCAAGACGCGCTACATCCAGGACATGGTCGTTCCCGGCATGCTGCACGCAAAGATCCTGCGTTCGAGCCGCGTGCACGCGAAGATCAAGAGCATCGACACCTCGGCCGCAAAGGCGCTGCCCGGCGTTCATGTCGTCCTCACAGCGGCGGACGTGCCCGACCAGCAGCCGATCGGCGTCGCGCGCGACCACCTGCCGCTGAAGGGCGAACGCGTGCGCAGCCTGCGCGACGAGATCGCTGCGGTGGCCGCCGACAGCGACGAGATCGCCGAAGCCGCGCTGAAACTGATCCGCGTCGAATACGAGGACCTGCCGGTCATCGCCACGCCCGAGGACGCGATCAAGCCGGGCGCGCCGCTGATCCACCCCGCCCCGCTCGACGCCCACGGCCGCCCGCAGTCGCTGCCGCCGAAAACGCCGATCGCGTTCGCCGGCAAGGCGGACAACATCGCGATGCGCTTCGACTACACGCACGGCGACATCGCCCAGGCCGAAGCCGAATCCGACGTCGTCGTCGAGGACAGCTTCCAGCTGCACTACGTGACGCACTGCTGCATGGGCGTGTCGGGCGTCATCGCCGAGTTCGACGCCTCCGGCAACCTGCTGATGTACTCGAACACGCAGGTGCCCTTCCTGCACAAGCGCGAGTTCGCCGAATACCTCAACATCGATCCGAGCCGCGTGCGCATCATCCAGCCGCCCATCGGCGGCGGATTCGGATCGAAGCTCGACATCTACCCGTTCGAAGTCATCTGCATCTTCCTCGCGCGCGCCGCAAAGCGCCCGGTCAAGATGGTCTTTACACGCGAAGAAGAGTTTCTGGCCTCGCCGACGCGGCAGCCGGTGCTGCTGACGCTGCGCTCGGGCTGCAGGAAGGACGGCACGCTGACCTTCCGCCAGGTGCATACGCTGCACGACAACGGCGCCTACACGTCGTGGGGCGCGACGACGCCCTTCGTGATGATGCAGACCTTCTCGTCGCTGTACCGCGTGCCGGCGTGCGACTATCACACGACCGTGGTCTACACGAACAACCCCTATGCCGGCTCGTTCCGCGGCTACGGCAACCTGCAGGCGACCTTCGCCATCGAGCAGCACATGGACATGCTGGCCGAGAAGATCGGCATGGACCCGCTCGACTTCCGCATGAAGAATGCGCAGGACGTCGGCGAAGTCACCGGCCAGGGCATGGAGTTCAAGAGCTGCGGCTTCAAGGAATGCCTGACGACTGCGGCCGAGCGCAGCGACTACCGGAAGAAGCACGCCGACAACATCGCGAACCGCAACGCGCGCGGGCCGGTGAAGCGCGGCATCGGCATCGCGTCGATGCTGCACGTCGGCGGCGGCGCGAAGATCTATCCGTCGGACGGCTGCGGCACGATCCTGAAGCTCGACGATTTTGCGAACGTCACGCTCATCACCGGCGCGTCCGAGATTGGCCAGGGCTCGGAAACGGTCCTGTCGCAGCTGGTCTGCGAGGAGCTGGGGCTGCCGATCTCGGCGGTCACCGTGGTCAATAACGACACCGCGATCACGCCGTGGGACGTCGGTGTGCATGCGAGCCGCACGACATTCATCGCCGGCAACTCGGCGATCGGCGCGGCGCGCAAGGCGAAGGCGAAGATCCTCGCGGCGGCGGCGAAGAAGCACGGCTGCGGCGAGGCGGCGCTCGACCTGCGCGGCGGCTTCGTCGTCGTCGCCGAGACGGGTGAGCCCGTGGTCGAACTGGCGCGCCTGATGCGGAACCTGCACTTCTCCGACAAGGCCGAGCTCGTCATGACGACCTTCTACTACGAGCCGCCGAGCGTCCATCAGGACAAGGCCTTCAAGGGCGACGTGTCAGCCGCCTACGCGTGGGCCGCGCAGGTCGTCGAGGTCGAGGTCGATACCGAGACCGGCATCGTGAAGATGACGAAGGTCACCGGCACGCACGACGTCGGCCGCGTGCTCAACCGCCTCGGCCTCGAAGGCCAGATCGAAGGCGGCGTCGTCATGGGCCAAGGCTACGCGCTGACCGAGAACCTGATCGTCGAGAACGGCGTCACGCGCAACCCGAACTTCCGCGACTACAAGCTGGTGACGGCGCCGGAGATCCCCGAGATGGACATCACCTTCGTCGAGTCGATGGACGGAGAAGGTCCGCAGGGCGCCAAGGGCGTTGGCGAGGCGCCGGCGATCTGCATCGCCGCGGCCGCCGCGAACGCGATCCACAACGCGACGGGGGTGCGCATCTTCGGCCTGCCCTTCACCCCGGAAGCGGTGTACCGGGCCCTCCGCGGCAAGTCCGACAAGCCTCACTGGCCCGCGTGGAAACCGGAATGAAGCCGCGCACCGTACTCTCCATGGAGCAGGCGCTGTCGATGCCCTACGCGACGCTGCGCTTCGCGCAGCTCGGCTGGCGCGTGATCCGCCTCGAATCGACGCCATCGGGCGATGGCCTGCCCGGCGATCCCAACCGCTACATCGGCGGCAAGGTCGCCGACGACGACCGGCGCACCTACTTCATCGCACCCAACGTCGGCAAGGAGGCGATCGCGCTCAACCTCAAGGAGCCCGACGGCCAGGCGTTGCTCAGGCGTCTGCTGGTCGAGCTCGACGTCGACGTGTTCTGCTGCAACACGGTGCCGCGTCGCTACAAACAGCTCGGCATCGACTACAGCACGCTCGCCGCGGCGAAGCCGGATCTGATCTGGGCGGGGATTTCGGCGATGGGACCGGACTACCCGGATGCGCCCGGCTACGATCCGGTGATCCAGGCGATGGCCGGCTACATGGAACTCACCGGTGCGGCCGACGGGCCGCCGACGCTCGCCGGCGTGCCGATCATCGACCTCAAGGCGGGAGACGAGGTCTATGCGAATGTAATGATGGCGCTGATCGAACGCGCCGAGAGCGGCAAGGGCACGCGCATCGACGTCTCCATGCTGCAGGCCGCCGCGTCGTGGCTCATCACGACGCTGCCGCTGCTCGACTTCGACTGCCAGCCGTCCGAGATCACGCGCTGCGGCAACGAACACCGCAAGTTCATCCCGACGAACGTCTATCCGACGGCCGACGGATTCATCTACATGGCGATCGGCAGCGACGTGCAGTGGAAGCGCCTGTGCGAGATCCCGAAGTTTGCGTCGATCGGTAACTCCGCGCGCGCGACGAACGAAGGGCGCCATCGCGAGCGCGAGGCGATCCACCGCGACGTCTCCGCCGTCACCAGCCGCTATCCGACCGGCGAGATCGCCGCGGATTTCCGCGACGGCACGATCCCGCACGCACCGATCCACGACATCCCGGCAGTGCGCGAGATGGACGCCATCCGCCAGCGGCTGACGACCACGCGCATGCCTGGCGGCAAACTCGTGCATATGCAGCCGATGGCGGTCGACGTTGCCGGTGCCGATGGCGGAGAGCTGGCGTTCGCGCCGCGCTACGGCCAGCACACGGATGCCGTCCTGCGCGAGGCCGGATGCAGCGACGACGAGATCGCGCTGCTGCACGCGCGAGGGATCGTCGCCAGCTGAGCCCCGGCACCGCATCGTCATGCAGCGCCCCACCGGGAGGGGCGCCGCCCCCGATTCACGAACCCCGGAAACCATCGACGGCGAGAGGAGCGCGCGGACCCGATCCGCACGCGCGACAAGAGGTCCTTGTGGTGCACACCGTAGGAGACATCAGAACATGAAGATGCTTGGCATTCGATTGGCGCTGTCCGGACTCGTTCTGGCGGCGTCGTTGTCGGCGCACGCCCAGGTTAAGATCGGCGTCGTGTCCTCGGCGACCGGGCCGACCGCGCTGGTCGGCATTCCGCAGAAGAACACGGTGGCGCTGCTGCCGGCGAAGATCGGCGATCTCAACGTCGAGTACATCGCGCTCGACGACGCAAGCGATCCCACCGCGTCGGTCACCGCCGTGAAGAAACTGATCTCGGAGCAGAACGTCGACGCGATCATCGGGCCTTCCGGCTCGCCCAACGCGATGGGGGTGATCCAGTTCGTCGCCGACGCGGGCGTGCCGCTGCTCGCGCCGGTGGGCACGGCGGCCGTCGTGACCCCGATGGACGACAAGAAGAAGTGGGTGTTCAAGACCACCCAGAACGACGACATCATCGCCACGGCGCTCGTCGAGCACATGGTGAGGAAGGGCGTGAAGACGGTCGGCTTCATCGGCGTCGGCGACCCCTATGGCGAGAACTGGTACAAGGTGTTCTCGGCGCTCGCGGACAAGAACGGCATGAAGATCGTCGCCAACGAGCGCTTCCAGCGCCAGGATGCGTCGGTCACCGGCCAGAGCCTCAAGATCCTCGGCGCCGCGCCGGACGCGGTGCTCGTCGCCGCCGCCGGCGGGCCGGCGGTGCTCCCGCATACCACGCTCGTCGAGCAGGGCTACAAGGGGCAGATCTACCAGACGCACGGCGCGGCGCTGCCCGATTTCCTCAAGCTCGGCGGCAAGAAGGTCGAGGGCACGGTCCTCGCCGCAAGCCTGATGCTGGTGCTGCCCGAGATCGCCGACAACCACCCGTCGAAGAAGATCGCCGCCGACTACATCGCCGCCTACGAGAAGGCGCACGGCACGAAACCGGCGACCTTCGGCGCGAACGTCTTCGATGCCGGCCTGCTGCTGCAGCAGGCGATCCCGGCGGCGGCGAAGGTGGCCAAACCCGGCACGAAGGAGTTCCGCGCCGCGCTGCGCGACAGCCTCGAGCAGACCCGCGAGCTCGTCGGCACCCAGGGCATCTACAACATGAGCGCCACCGACCACAGCGGCTTCGACGAGCGCGGCCGCGTCCTCATCGCCGTCAGGGACGGCGGCTGGACGCTCGCGAAGTAAGCGGCGGACCCCGCCTCTCGCCGCGAAGCCGCGCTACAAACGGGCCCGCGTCACGGAACGACCGTGCGCGGGTCCGTCGTCGTCCGGCCCGCAAAAAACCTCGCGCTCCCGCAAGCGAACGCCTGCGCAGCAAGGATCATCCGTAGCGGAAGAAACTTTCGCCGCGACCGTCGCGTCCTTTGACGCCGGACAGAAACTCCGACCCGTATCGACCCTAGACTGAAGCCGTTCAAACAATTTCACGGCAAACTAAATGTCCACGATCGCGTCCCGATTGTTCCCGGCAGCGCTATGGGTGAGCGCGTTCCGCCCCTTCTTCCTGCTCGGCACGCTGTATGCCCCGCTGCTGATCGGCGCGTGGCTGGGCGCGGGGTTCGGATGGTGGAGCGGGCCGGTCGGCGACATGCCCGGCGCGCTGTGGCACGGCCACGAAATGATCTTCGGCTTCTCGTCCGCGATCATCCTCGGCATCGTGCTCACCGCCTTGCCGAGCTGGGCCGGCACCGAGGAAATCCACGGCGCCCGCCTCGCGCTGCTCGTCGCCGCCTGGCTCGCGGGCCGGCTCGCGTTCTGGGCGCTGCCTCTATTGCCGGCTAGCATCTCAGCGGTGGCCGACTGCCTGCTGTTTCCGCTCGTGTTCGCGACCCTCGCGCCGCAACTGCTGCAGGTGGAGAACCGGCTGTACCTGCTGCTGCTGCCGGTGCTCGCGGCCTTCTTCGCGGCCAACCTCGCCTTTCATCTGGGCATCGGCGCGGGCAACCCCGCCTTCGCCACGATCGCCCTGCACGGCGGCGTCTACACGATCCTCACGCTGTACGTGCTCAAGGGCGGCGTGCTGACGCCGGTTTTCACGGGCAACGCGCTGCGCGAGAAGGGGCGCGGGGAACAGACACCGTTCCGGATGGGGCTCGACGTCATCGCGGTGGGCCTCGTGATCGCCCTCGCCGCGCTCGACCTCACCGGCGCCCCGGCCCGCTGGGTCGGCCTCGCCGCCCTCGCCTGCACCCTCGTCCACGCCTGGCGCGTCGGCCGCTGGCAAGGCTGGCGCGTGGCCGACGTCCCCCTCCTCCTCGTCATGCATCTCGGCTTCGCCTGGCTGATCCTCGCCTTCGCGCTCAAGGCACTCGCGGCGCTCACCGGCCTCGTTCCGGACACGATGTGGCTGCACGCCTTCACGGTCGGAAGCCTCGGCATGATGATGCTCGGCCTGATGACGCGCGTGAGCCTTCGCCATACCGGCCGTCCCCTGAAGCTGCCGGCCGCGATGCGCGTCGCCTGCGCACTCGTCTTCACCGCGGCCATCGCGCGGCTCGCGCTCTCGATGCCCGACCTGCGCCCGGTGGCCCTCACCGTCACCGCGGTGCTTTGGGCGGCAGCTTTCGTGATCTACGTGTCCAGGTTCGGCTCGCTGCTGGCCGTGCCGAGCCTCCCGCGCAAGAACGGTGTTCTCAACAAATAACGTCGAAAACGCGCAATCGGATTCAGTTGGGCGGAGCTGTCGTTCTTCTTAACTGAGCGCGGCTGGCAAGTCGTCGGCCTATGCGGACGCCCATCTGCCCCAGGCTGGGCGACCGCAATGCAAAGTACACCGGCCGCATGAAGCACAACACTGACGAGCGGCAGACACCTAATCGCAAGACCGTTCCTCGAAGCCACTTGGCATGGAACCATATTTGACTCGACATCATGCGTTCATTCGGTGCGTGCGGAGGCGAAGGCAGCAAAGAAAGTAAGCCCACGATTAACCGGTGGCTTTCAGGCTCGTTACCCTTCCAGTCTTTCGCGCGGCGGCCAAACCTCGGCAGATCGAGGTAACCACAAGAGGCTTAGCGTGGCATCGTACTGTGCCGCGTGTATCTTCATCTCACGCAGCGGAATATGAGGGTCGGCGTGTGGAAACCAGACGGTTGCAGGGATCTTGGTGCCGTGCCGATCATGCAGAATTTCTGGATTTGCTGCCAGCGAGCCTTCTGGTAGAGGAATGACGTTGCCGCGGGTACGGAAGAACGCGCCGGCGCGTGCCGCGGGCTCGCTCGACCAAGCCCAATTGATGAACCCGTCGTTGGACATCACCAGAACGGCTTTCTCATCGGTGTACTGCAACCACTTAAGGACCGCCGCCGTCAACGACACACCGTAACGCTCCGCGCATGCGCCGAGGATGTCCATGTCGACGTCCGTGGTGACCTGCCTGCGGTAGTCGTCCAGAGGCATCAGCAGGTACGAGGCAAATAAGTCAGCCTGGGCCTCGATGTCGCGCTCGTCCTGGGACCAGTTCAGCATGTCGGCATCACTGCACTGGAAGGACTCTCGCTGCATCCGATGCAGGATGTAGTGCCCCAGTTCGTGTGCCTGCGTGAAACGCATCCGCCCTGGCGAGGTCACCGCATCGTTGTAGAGGAGCAGCCACTCCTTTCGGCCCTCTCCCGCGAACAAGGCTCCGTCGAAGCCCTTGATGGCCGCGGCCTGGACCTTCGTGATCGGATCTGGCCACTTGAAGATATGGGCGCATTCCAGCGCAAGCTGCGGCACGTCCACCGGAAACCGGTCAATCCCATGCGCCACGCTGACGGCCTCGACCACCTTGACGAGGCGGTTGGCTGCGCGCTGAGGCGTCCAGCCGCCGTCCGTCATGAAGTCTTTTTGAAGGTTTCGAGGATCTTGCGAAGCTGCTCCTTGGCCTCAGGCTCCAGCTTCTGGTAGCCGCGAAAGAACGCTTCGTCCAAATGCCGCTCTTCCGGGGCGCGTACATCTTCCTCGATGAAATACGACGCCGCCACGCCTAGCGCGTCAGCGAGCGCGGTGAGCTTCTCTGCCGACGGCCGCTGGGACTCCCGATTCTCAAGTTCCCAGAGATAGCTCTTGCTCAAGCCAGCGGCGTCGGCCAGCTTTTCGAGGGTCAGGTTGCGCGCCTTTCGCAGTTCGCGCAGTTTCTCTCCGAGACGGGTCGCCATGGTCTCGTCTCCTGTTCAGTCATGCGTTGCAAGCCTGAAGATTACCACGATACCGAACTTTTTGTTTGACAACCGAGAAAGACGGTGTAACATCTGCCTCGAGTTCGCTATTCCGAACTTATTTTTAGGCCTCCAAGAACGACGATCACGGGGGACCTGATCGCGCAGCCCCCGTCAACGACCCAAGGAGCATGTCCGCATGTCCAGAACCCACGTCGATCACCGCGACCTCGTTCGCTTTGCCGAAGAACGGGTCAATCTGCCCAAGGAAAAGGCCGATGAGTTCCGGGCGCAGGCGCGCCGGCTGCGCGAGAAGCTGGAGACCTACCTGACGGACCATCCGGACTTCGCGCTGAAGAAGATGCAGCTCTCGGGCAGCCTGGCCAAGGGCACCGCGCTGCGCTCGCTGAACGACATCGACGTGGCCATCTACGTCAGCGGCTCCGATGCACCGCACGACGTGAAGGCCCTGCTGGACTACCTTGCCGAGAGGCTGCGCAAGGCATTCCCCAACTTCAGCCCCGAACAGGTGCAGCCCCAGACCTACTCGGTCACCGTGAACTTCCGCGGGACCGGGTTGAATGTGGATGTCGTGCCCGTGCTGTACGCGGGCCTGCCTGACTGGCGAGGCAACCTCGTCAGCCAGGACGATGGGTCGTTCCTGGAAACCAGCATTCCGCTGCACCTGGAGTTCGCACGCAAGCGTAAGCAGGCTCAGCCCACGCACTTCGCGCAGATCGTGCGCTTGGTCAAATTCTGGGCGCGCCGCATGAAGCAGGAGCACGATGGGTTCCGCTTCAAGTCGTTCATGATCGAGATGATCCTGGCAAAGCTCGCCGACGACGGAACCGATCTATCGGACTATCCCGAGGCGCTGCAGGCGTTCTTCACGTACGTCGCCAACAGCAATCTGAGCGAGCGCATCGTGTTCGAGGACCACTACAAGGCATCGGAGGTTGCTCCCTGCGCGGACCGGGTGCAGATCATCGATCCGATCAACGCCACCAACAATGTTGCGCGGCTGTACACCGACCAGAACGCTGGTGCGATCGTGGAGGCAGCCCTGGACGCGGGCGATGCCATCGATGCCGCCTTGAGGGCGCCGACCAAAGAGCTGACCGTGCGTTACTGGCAGAAAGTCTTCGGCTCCGCTTTCCAAGGGTGAACAACTTGAGCTACGCCTACACCATCACCGAGACCAAGACGTTCACCTTGACGCATGCCAGGCATTTGGCCGCGAAGGTGGCGGCGGATCTGAAGCGGATGCAGCGCTTCTACCATGCCCCGGACGATGCCCACATCGAGCGGCTCGAAGGCGAGATCACAGAGCTCTTGCGCCAGGGGTACCTCGGCACGGTTACCTATGGATTCAAGCGCAACGGTGACTGGATCGAGCCAACCCTGCGATACACGGCCAGGGAACTGGCCGGTGACAGCATGGATGACGATCCAGGGCGTGTGCGTCCCGGCGCTAACGTGACGGGAGCGTCGTTCTACAGCTATCTCACCTACAGCTCTGCTTGGTATGCACTCCCGTCGGCGCAGCGTGAGGCCATCGAACAGCAGTTGCCTGTCCAGCGTACGGGGGCTCCCGAGCCCTCGGTCAGCGGAGGCTACTTCGCCGACGACAAGACGTATTCATCCGGCGGACGCGCCTTGGGCCGCGCCAGTGTCAGGAGCTATTGATGACCACCACCAACACGCCGGGGCTATTCGAACGCCCCATCACCCTGCCCGATACGGATGCCCAAGGCCGTCTGGCCCGACTGGTCGGAATGGACGACAAGATCCGGCGCCTGAGCAACATTCTCGCTGTCCTAATCAACCCGGCTGGACTCCAGAAATGGCTGGACCAGCACCACGCCCATGCACCGGGACTGCTCGATGCTGTGCTGCGCCGGCCCCCACTGGTGGTGCTCTCGGGTGACGTCGGCTCCGGGAAAACCGAACTCGCAGAAACCATCGGGGACATGGTGGCACGGCAAGAAGGGATCGACATCACACTGCTGCCGCTCAGCCTCTCGTCTCGTGGGCAGGGCCGCGTCGGTGAGATGACGCAGTTGGTCTCCGCAGCGTTCGACCACGCCTTCCATGAGGCCAGCAAGTTCAAGTCCTCGAGGAGTAGCCGCGCGCGCGGCGGCGTGATCCTGCTGGTTGATGAAGCCGACGCGCTGGCGCAGTCCCGGGAGGCCGATCAGATGCATCACGAAGACCGCGCCGGAGTGAATGCATTTATCCGAGGGATCGATCGCTTGGCCAGCGGAGATTTGCCAGCCGCCGTGCTGATGTGCACCAATCGCCTCAACGCGCTGGATCCGGCTGTGCGCCGGCGCGCAGCCGACATCCTGGTCTTTGAGCGTCCTGACGAAGTACAGCGACTTGAGCTCCTTCACCGGCGTCTAGGCGACGCTGGTTTCAGTAAGGCCGATCTGCAGGCCTTGGTGGCCGCTACCGGCGAGCAGGCCAAACGCCCCTACGGTTTCACCTACTCGGACCTCACGCAGCGCCTGCTGCCCGCGATCGTGCTGGACGCCTACCCTCAGGGGCCCATCAAGCCGTCTCGTGCGATCGAACTGGCCCACGCGATGGCGCCGACTCCGCCGTTCAAAGACTCCACCGCAAGGGGGTATTAAATGCCTCAGTGGTCGCTCTCCCAGCTTCTTTCGTCTTTGCATGAAGACATCCAACAGCGCCTTTCTACTGTTCGGAAGTCGTTTGGCCATCCAGGAACGAAAGGCGACGGAAGTGAAAACGTCTGGATCAGCATGCTAGACACGTACTTGCCGAAGCGTTATCAGGCCGCCAAGGCGCATGTGGTGGACAGCCTTGGGAATTTCAGCCAGCAGATCGATGTGGTGATCTTCGATCGGCAGTACTCTCCGTTCATCTTCACTTACGAGAACGAGACCATCATCCCGGCCGAGAGCGTATACGCCGTGTTCGAGGCCAAGCAGACGGCAGACGCCAGTTTGGTGACTTATGCACAGCAGAAGATTGCTAGCGTCCGCAGCTTGCATCGGACCAGCTTGCCAATTCCTCATGCGGGTGGGACTTACCCTCCCAAGCCTCTCATTCCCATTTTGGGCGGATTACTTACCTTTGAGAGTGAATGGAGCCCTGCGCTGGGGAAATCCTTCGACCGAGCGCTGACCGCCGACCTAGGAGAGGGGCGGCTGGACATCGGGTGCGTAGCTGCTCACGGCCATTTCTTTTTTGACCATGCTGCGGGTAGCTACAGCTTTATCAACGAGAACAAACCAGCGACGGCCTTTCTTTTCAAGTTGATTTCCCAACTTCAGTTCAGTGGGACAGTTCCCATGATCGATGTAGAGGCGTATGGGCAGTGGCTCACGCGATAGTGCGTCTGCTCATCAAGTCGCACGGTCTTCCGGAGACGCAATCGGACAAAGCCCGGCAGCCGCGATCTAGTCGCTCGTCTGTAACCGTCTATACCTGTTCGACCGGATCGGGTCGTTTCGAGACTTCATCCAGTCCGCGTGTCAGCTGAGGGCATAGGGGCGACACCACTGTCAAGCGACTGGAGGCCTTCCGGTCATTCAAACTGAGCACCGAGGGGCGGGTGTGGACGGCACTGCTGCCGCCCGGGCCGTGCTTTCTGAGCGACAGCAAAGGCCGACCACCTGCCCCTCCCGCACCAGACGAGCGAGTCAACCGGCGGCGAGTGCGATCGTCAGGGCTTCGAAGGGAATCATCACGCAGCCATGCCGGCTGCGATAGCCATGCACCGGCGCGAATAGGGCGACCTCGTCGGCCCCTTCGGACATGCCGGACACCTCCCCTGCGGCCAGCATCGCCGCCATACCCGCGCGCAACCGTTCGACCTCGGGCGGCGTGCGGCCGAGCGCATGCAGCCCGAGCAGCGACGCTGACGCGCGGCACAGGAGGCAACCCTTGACCTCGTGCGCGATCGCCGCGATGCGGCCGTCGATGAGTTCGACGTCGATCCGGACGCGGTCGCCGCACATGGGGCTGTCACGCAGCGCCGATCCCGTCGGGGCGGTCAGGCGGCCAGCGCCGTGGGCGGCGTCGGCGAGTTCGCGGATGCCTTTGTTGTAGAGGGCTTCGATCATACGCGGGAAGTCGTTACGCGCCGGTCGGCAGCGGCAGCGGCTGCATGCGATGCGAGGTCGCTGGCGCGGTCGTTGTCGGTGAGGTTCGCGTCCTCCCCCTCGTCCGGCGCGCTGCGGATCAGGCCGCCGACGCCCATGCGCATGATGTCCTCCCGCGTCGGGGGGATGCCGGCCATCAGGCGCGGCAGCACGAGGTCGAGGCCGTTGCTCTTTCGCGAGCGGCCGCAGCCGGGCAGGATCACGACCGGCACGGCGCCGATGCGTCCGAGCACGAGCATGTTGCCGGGCTCGACGGGCATGCCGAAATGTTCGATCGTGCCACCGACGGCCGTCACGGAGGCGGGGGCGATGTCGTTGCGGTCCTTGGCGACGGTGGCGCCGCACATCATCACGAGTTCGCAACCGGTAGCGAGCGCCTGGTGCAGCATGGATTCGAGAGCGTCGCGGCGGTGGGGGCCGCGCAGCGCGAGTGTGAGCCGGCCGCCGAGGGCCTCGACCCGCTCGCGCGTGACCTTCGCGGTCGCCGCGAAGATCGAGTCTTTCATGCCGGACAGTTCGGTCTGGATCAGTGCCGCGCGGCAGGGTTTCAATTCGGCGATAGCGATGGGCGGGGCGCCGGCGGCGATGGCGCGGCACGCGTCGAGCAGGCGCCGCGGCACGGCGAACGGGATGATCTTGACGGTGGCGACGACCTGACCGGGACGCACGACCGCATGCGGCGGCAGGGTCCCGATGGCGATGGCCTCGTCGAGCAGGTTCATCCGGTGGATGCGTTCGGCGTCGATCCGCAGCACGCCGGCTGCCAGCGCGTGAAGGTTCCCGCGGCCGGCGCGCGGAGGGCGCGTCTCCATGTTCGCGCCGACGAGCTGCGCCGCCAGTTCGGCCGCGGCGACGTCCTCGGCGACGTCGTCCGGCCCCAGGCGCGCGCCGGTGACTGTCGAGAAACCCTCGTCGTCGAGCAGATCGAGATCGAGCGCGGACAGCACGCGACCCTTCTTCAGCGTCCGTCCGCCGAGCTTCAGCGTGTGGGCGAGCATCACGCCTTCGGCGGCGGTCAGGGGAAATTCGTCGAAGATCATCCGACACTCCTCGGGGCGCGTCGCGGCCCATTCGGGCGCGACGCTTTGGCCAGCAAGACGGATTCGGGGGTCAACAGCACCGCTTCGCCGAGCAGGGTTCGAGCCGGTACCGGTCTAGCCAGGATTGTGGCCGGCAGTCCTGCAGCAGGGAGATCGCTCATCATTTCATCCACGCGATGAAGCCCACTTTCGGCGACGTCGATCATCGGCGGTGCCTCGCCTGGATCACCTCGGCGAGGATCGCGACCGCGATCTCGGCGGGCGCGCGACCGCCCAGATCGAGGCCGACGGGCGCACGGATGCGCGGAATCGCGTCGCCCAGTCCTGCCTCGGTGAGCCGTGCGACCCGCTTCGCGTGCGTGCGCGTGCTGCCGAGCGAGCCGATGTAGAACGCGGGGCTCGCAAGCGCGATCGTCAGCGCCGGGTCGTCGAGCTTGGGGTCGTGCGTCAACGTGATGACGGCGGTCTGGGCGTCGGGCTGCAGGCGTTCGAGGGCCTCGTCGGGCCATTCCGTCGACACCTCGACGTTCGGCAGCCGTTCGGCCGTCGCGAACGCGCGGCGCGGGTCGACAACCACGACGTCGAAACCGGCGATGGCGGCCATCGGCGCGAGCGCCTGGGTGATGTGGACCGCACCGACGACGATCATGCGCGGCGCGCCGACGTGGCAGCGCACGAAGAGCGATGCCTCATTCGCCCCCTCATCCGTGGCGAGTGCACCGCTGCGGTTCGCGGCGAGCCGCGCGCGCGTCTCGGCGAGCTGGGCGTCATCGAGGGGGAGCACGCCTGCCACGGCGTCGTCGAAGACCAGCCCGTGCGCGCCGTCCGCGAGCCGTGAGACAACCGCGACCGGGCGTTTCGCACGCCGCGCCGCCAGCAGCGGACCGAAGAGCTCGTCATCGACGCGCTCGACGAGCACCTGCACGCGACCGCCGCACGCCAGCCCCACTTCCCACGCCTGCTCGTCGCTGACGCCGAATTCCAGCAGCCGCGCCTTGCCGTCGGCGATCGAATCCTGCGCCTCGCCGATCACGGCGCCCTCGATGCAGCCGCCCGAGACCGAACCGACGAAGGCGCCGCCCTGCTCCACCGCGAGATGGCTGCCCTCGGGGCGCGGCGACGATCCCCAGGTGCGGACGACGGTTGCGAGCGCGACGCCGCGGCCCTCCGCCCGCCATTGTTCGAGCTGGGCGAAGAGCTGGTCGTCCGTCGCCGGCGCGGACGGTGTGGGCGCTGGCGCAGCGCTGCGGGTTTTGAGGCGTCGACCGACGCCCGCAACCCGCGCATGGGAATCGATGCGGTCCGTCAGCGCGGCCACACCCTCGCCATTCGTCGCCACCGTGGTCAGCACCGGCACCTCCCAGCCTTCGCCGCGCGCTTCGAGGTCGCGGACCGTGGCCGCGGCGACCGGCGAATCTGCCTTGTTCACGACGAGAATATCGGCGATCTCGAGCACGCCGGCCTTGATCGCCTGCACCTCGTCGCCGAGCCCCGGCGCGCACACGACGACGCGCGTGTCGGCCAAACGTGCGACTTCGACTTCGGACTGGCCGACGCCGACGGTCTCGACGATGACGACGTCGAAGCCGGCCGCGTCGAAAAGATCCACCGCCCGAGAGCTTGTCCGGGACAGCCCGCCGAGTTGGCCGCGCGACGACAGCGAGCGGATGAAGACGCGCTCGTCACTGCCGTGCGTGCCCATGCGTACCCGGTCGCCAAGCAAGGCGCCGCCGCTGACCGGACTCGAAGGATCCACGGCGACGACGGCGACACGCTTGCCACGTTGCAGCAGTTCGCCGAGCAAGGCGTTGATCAGGGTCGACTTGCCGACGCCGGGCGCCCCGGTGATGCCGACAACATGCGCGCGGCCCGTTCGGCCGGCAAGCGATGCGAGCAGGGCGTCGGCGCCCGGCAGATCGTTTTCGATCGCAGTCAATGCACGGGCGAGCGCCGGGCGCGAACCGGCTGCGATCTCGTCGGGGAGCGGGCTTGGCGGATGCATTGGACGCCCTCAATCAGTGGGAGATCCCATTCTCTTGCGCAGTCGGGTGTTCGGGGAAGTTTCCGTGTATCAGATTCATTCCTGGCCAGCCTGCCGGGTCAATGGCGGGGAAACACCAGCCCGAAATCCTCGACGAAGTCGGCGAGGCCAGCGGCCTCCAGTCCGTCGAGCGACCTGAGCATGTACGGATGGAGCTTGCCGCGTCGCACGAGCTGCGGCACCTCCGCGAGGCCCTGCTCCACCACCGCGGCCAGAGCCTCGTCATCGGCGACGAGCAGCATCGCGACGTCGGCATCGAAGTCGCCGCAAAAATCGCGCAGCGCGACGCTCGCGCCGCCCGAGCTTCCCCGCCACACGAGGACCCGGCCGCGACGGGCGGAAAACGCGTCCTTCGTCAGCACGCCGACGGAGGCGTCCGCCGCGGCGAGCCCTTCGCGATCCAGCATCGCCTTCCATGCCGCGCAATCGAGCGCCGTTCCGGCCGTTTCCATCGCCTGCCCCTACGCCGGCAACATTGCGGTCACTTCGATCTCGACCTTCGCGCCGTGCTCGACGAAGCCGGCGACCTGCAAGGCCGTCATCGCCGGGAAATGCTTGCCGATCAGCTCGCGATAGACCGCCCCGATCTCGGGGAGCCGCGCGTTGTATTCCGCCGCGTCGCCGAGGTACCAGTTCATGCGCACGATGTTCGACGGGCGCGCGTCGGCCTGCGCGAGGATCGCGACGATGTTGGTGAGCGCCTGGCGGACCTGGCCGACGAGGTCGTCGGTCTGGAACTTCTCGTTCTCGTCCCAGCCGACCTGGCCGGCGACGAACACCATACGGCCGCTCGCGACGACGCCGTTCGAATAGCCTTTCGGGCGAACCCAGCCGGGCGGTTGCAGGAATTGCATGTCTCGTTTTCCTCGTTGATGGGTGGTTCGGTTTTATGCCACGGAGGCTTGACCCATCCCCACCCCAACCCTCCCCTTGAAGGGGAGGGAGAAAATGCGTCCCACTCGAGCTGCCATCGCTACAGGTGGAACGGGTTGATGGGAACGCCTCAGATCCGCACGCCCAGCCGGTAGCCCTCGTGGATCGCCGCATCGAGGCCGCGCGCGATGACCGCGTCGCCGGCGCCGTGCAGCTCGTCCACCATCCACTGGAACTCGTGGAAGAGGTCGTGGTTCGCCTTGCGCGGCCCGGACACGATCACGGTGTCGGCCTCGACGAAGGTCTCCTCGCCCTTCGCGCTGCGCACCATCGCCCCCTCGGTGGTGACTCCGGCGAGTACCGAGGAGGTCAGCGTGCGGATCTCGAGTTCCTCGATCCACGCCGAGTGGCGCCACTTGAAGGACGGCATGACGTCGCCGGCGATGCGTTTGTCCTCCTCGACGATGACCACCTCGTGGCCTTGCTTGCACAGCGACTCGGCGAGCGTGAGGCCGATCTTGCCCGCCCCGACCATGACGATGCGCTTGCCGGGCTGCACCTTGCCGGTCGCCACATCGAGCGCATCGACGAGCTTGTCGTGGCCCGGAATGTGCCGATAGGCGTTCATGTCGGTGCGCGAGCCCGCCGCGACGATGCAAACGTCGTACTGATGGAGGATGCTGCGCATGAACTTCGCGTTGGCCTCGGTGTTGAAGCGCACGTCGATCTCCATCTTGCGCGCCATCGTCTCGTAGTAGCGCACGACCGACATCAGGTCGTCGGGCCGCGCGAGGTCGTTCGACGCGTAGCCGACGAGGCTGCCGCCGATGCGCTCGCCCTTCTCGAACACGGTCACGTCATGGCCGCGCCGCTTCGCGGTGATCGCCGCCTCCATGCCCGCGGGGCCGGCGCCGATGATCATGATCTTCTTCTTCACCGCGGCGGGCGTGACGTGGTACTCCGGCTCGACCTCGTGACCCAGCGTCGGGTTCATCGCGCAGGTGTAGGGCAGATCGCGGAAGAGCCGCGACAGGCAGTTCAGCGAGCCGATGCAGCGGCGCACCTCGTCGAGCCGGTCCTCGGCCGCCTTGTGCAGCAGCTCCGGGTCGGCGAGCATCGGGCGGCACACTTCCCAGTAGTCGAAGATGCCGTCGGCGATGCACTGGTTCGCCATGACGGGGTCGGGTAGCCGGTTGCCGAAGGTGATCAGCGTGTTCGGGAACAGCTTCTTCGCCTTCGCCGACAAATAGTTCCAATGCCCCGGCGCGACGTCGCGGCCGATCGACGACTCGGGCGCCTCCTGCCAGCCCACGGTCACCGAGATCATGTCGACGCCGCAGTCGACCGCCTGCTGCATCAGCTCGAAGCACTCGTCCTCGCTGTTGCCGCCCCAGCGGTCCATCAGCTCGGCGCCGTTCAGGCGCACGATGAGCGGATGCTCGGGGGTGGCCTGCTTGATCGAGTCGATGAGCTCGCGCATGAAGCGGCCGCGGTTCTCGATCGACCCGCCGTATTCATCGGTGCGCTGGTTGGTGAAGCGCGAGTTGAAGTTCGCGAGCAGGTAGCCCATGAAGCTCGTGACTTCGGTGCCGTCGAAACCGGCGCGAATCGCGCGTTTGGCGGCGTCGGCGTGCTGCATGACGATCGCGCGGATCTGCTCCTTCGTCAGCTCGCGCGGCGGGCGGAAGTGCGGCAGCGTCTGCGGCACCACCGACGGCTGGATGCAGTAGCCCAGGTCGATGCCGCCGTAACGGCCGGCATGCAGGATCTGCTGGATCGCGACCGCGCCGTTGTCGTGGATGTACTGGGCGATGGTCTCGAACTGCGGCAGGAACTTGTCGTCGAAGATCGCGACCTGGCGGAAGTAGGCCTTGCCTTCGCCGAGGGGGTCCGGGTATGCCCCCTGGTTGGTGATAATGCCGGCACCGGTGCCGGCGATTACGCGGGTGCGTGCGAGCTCGCGCGGCGTGATGTAACCGTCGCGCGTGTTGTAGTTCGAGACGCAGCAGGCGCCGTACTTGACCATGTTCTTGGTCTCGTACTTGCCGATCTTGCCGGGCTTGAACAGGTGGGGGAGCTTGAGCTCGCCGGGTCGCTTCATCGTTGTCTCCTCGTCAATTCGTTTTGGCTGGAACTTCGTTTGAATCTTCGGTCGGCCGTCTCAGGCAGCGACGGCGCTACGCGGTCCCTGCACGGGCGGCAGCGTCGCAATGAATTCACGCAGGCTCTCGCCCTGCATGTCGCGGATGCACCCGAGGACGTCGCCGAGCGAGGACCCGCATACGCAGGAACATGCCGCCGGGAACACGAAGCCGCCGGGGCCGAGCGGTTCTTCGGACACGAAGGCCTTCTCTTCCTGAAGTTCCTGCACCAATGCCATCACATTCCCGAGAGCTGTCATGTTGTTCTCCTCGAACGAATCGGCCTGGATCACCCAAACCGTTGCACGTGGAGTCAATGTATCGGGCCGCCTCCTGCAGTTCCCCCCCCACCCGGTATGGGTTTGAAGGAGCTGCCGCGAAAATCCCGTGAAGACGTCTAAGCGGCGCGGGCAAACGAATTCCCCGTTCAGCGTCAATCACCCTGAACGCATATCCCATATAAGTTTTTGACGTGAAGCTCGAGCCTGCAAACTGCCTCACGATACGCAGACCGGTTTCAGGCCAGCGCCTTCTCCCGTGTCCGTGACGGCGACTCGCCGAATCTCGACTTGTACGCGGTCGCAAAATGACCAAGGTGGTGGAATCCCCAGCGGGTCGCGATACAGGTCACGGTCCTTTCGGCGGATGTGGGGTCGCGCAATTCCTCATGCACCCGCTGCATCCGCACCGATTTCAGATACGCCATCGGCGTCGTGTTGCGGAACTCGCGAAAACCCGCGAAAAGCGCGCTCGTGCTGACGTTGGCGTACGCGGCAAGGTCCCCGACGGTCAGATCCTGATCGGCATGCGCGTCGATGTATTCCTCGACCCGGCGCACGTGGCGTGGCGCGATCGACTGCGACGGGTTCAGGAGTTCGTCGCGATAGTTGTTCGGCTGCACGATGAGCAGCGTGCTGACGAGCAGGTGCTCGATCTGCGCCGTGGCAAGCGACGATGTGACCGTCGGCGACTGATGCTCGAACTCCGATACCAGATATGACACCAGCGCCTGCCAGCTGACGCCGCCCTGGCTCGACATCTCGAATCCGAGCCCGAATTCCAGCGGCTTGCGCAAAGGGTGGCCGAGATGCTGCGCGCAGACGTTCTCGAGCAGCGCGCGGTCAATCTTGACCATGATCTGGTCGCACTCGTCGTAGATCATCTCCGTCAAGGGCAGCGTCGGCGTGACCACCGATGCGACTTCGGGCGTCGAGTGGATTGCTTGCTCGCCGCAGCGCACGTCGGCGTGTCCGGTGAGCGGCATCATCACGAGCAGGAAATCGTGCAGACAGCCCGCGTCGATCGCGACGGTCGCGCCATAACCGAGGCGGTTCACCGACACGCCGCGGATCGGCGCATGCTGCATGCGGGTATTCACGCGGCTGTCGCAGCCCGCAAACTTCAAGTCGTGCGGGCAGAACACACCCGCCACACGGTCCCGGGCCTCGTCGAGGTCACGGGTATGAAAAAGCGTGAAGCGCGAAAGCGCGTCGCGCCCTCCCAGCGACGTCATCAACGCCTGGGTCATGGTTTTCCTCCTCCGGTGTGGATTCCGTGCCTTCTTATTGCTGCCAGGCCTCGGAATCGTTTCGGACACGCGCGGTCTGCGCCGTCGTACGCGTCCTATTCAGCGTCTATTGTCGAACCTCCTGTTCCTTCTTGTGAGGTGGCCGCACCGACCTGGACCCCGGCGGGCCCGAGGGAAATCGGTCAATGTATACAGTATCCCTGTATATCCTTGTGCATAGTAGGGCCAGGCGCGGGGACGGTTACTGATCCAGGTCAACTGCCATCAAATCAGATTGATGCCCAACTACCTGTCGACCCTCGCGCGGATGCATTCGCGCCAGTTCGCGCAGTACCTGCGCCTGCTCCGCGACGTGTCGCTCGATGTGCGCGATCTGCGTGGCGTCGAGATGCCGGAACTTGCCGAGCAGCTTCAGGTATTCGGTAACCGGAGCGGGATCTTCGATGTCGCGCGACAGCTTCAATCCCTGGTCGCGGCGGTACTCCCACAGCACGGCGAAGTTGGTCTCGACGGCCTTGCGGGCGACCTCAATGTTGCTCGCCGAGGGGAAACGCCAGCCGGACGTGCAGGGCGAATACAGGTGCAGGTAGGCGAAGCCGCGTTGCGACGCGTCGAGCGCCGCCTCGAGCTTCGCGTAGAAGTCCTCCATGAACGCGGTCGAGGCGGTCGCGACGTATTCACAGCCATGCCACATCATCAGCAGGGGCAGGTTCTTGGCGTCCTGGGTCTTGCCGCGCGCGCTCTCACCGATCGGCGTCGTCGCCGTCCACGCACCGTAGGTCGTGCTGCCCGAGCGCTGGGCACCGGTGTTCATGTAACCCTCGTTGTCGACGCAGATGAAGAGGATCTGCTCGCCGCGCTCCGCGGCCCCCGACAGCGACTGGAAACCGACGTCGCCCGCGCCGCCGTCACCTGCGAGCGCGAGCGCGGTCACGTTGCGGCCCTTGCGCTTGTATTGGCGGCGGATGCCGGTCAGCATCGAGGCGGTGTTCGTCAACAGCGGATGGAACACCGGCACCTTGCAGCCGAGCATGCCGTTGTAGCCGACCGAGCCCATGCCGGGAATGCATCCGGGGGGCGTCGCGAGCACCGTGTTCGACCCGACGCGGCGCAGCGTGTGACGCATGATGAGCTCGGTGTTGCAGCCCTGGCAGCCACCCAGGCCCGGCACGAACAGGTCCTCGAGATCGCCCCAGCGGTTGTAGAGGTTGGCCGTCGTGACGTAGCGCAGCGCCCCCCGCGTGCAGGCCGCGACGCATTGAGGCGCGCCCTCGCACTGGTCGCATTTGACCACGTGGCCTTCTGCGGCGCTGAACGCTATGCCGCCGAAGGTGCAGCCGGCGGTGCAGATCAGGCAGTTCACGCAGCGCTCGCCGTCCCACGCGACGATGCCATCGTCGCCCTTTTCAAGCGCTGCTGCGGGGCATACCGACGCGCAGCGCGGGTCGCCGCACTGGCGGCACTGCGCGATGCCCCAGCGCCCGCTCTCGTCGTCGCGCAGTATCTGTATCCGGGGCTGCGCCCGGTGCGCATCCGAAGATTTAGCGCTCACGCAGGCGTTCATGCAGTGTCCGCAACCGTCGCAGCGCGCGGCGTCGAAGGCGATCGTAGGGGTTGCGCTCATCGACTCATCTCCACAGTCCGGACATCAGGGCACGTGCAGCGTCCTGCGGGTCCTCGAGCAGGGCCTTGGCCCGCGCGCCGAGTTCGACGCGGCGCAGGATCAGCTCCCACATGATCCCGGGGTCGAACAGCACGTCGACGCCGAAAACGCCTTGCAGCCGGCCGTCGCGCAGCACGATCTTGAGATAGGCGTCACTGCCCTCCCCGCCGCGCACGAGCACCTCCCAATCCGCTCCGCCCTGCTGGGGAGCGTCCCGCCCGACCGACAGCGCGCGTCGACCGAAGAACCCGTACGTGTTCAGTGACACCCCGCCGGGATAGGCCTGGACGCCCGGGTCGCCGGCCATGCTCATGCCAGCAGTGCGGCCCTGCTCGACCGCGTCGGGCAGGATGCCGCCGGCCGGCGTCGCATCGCCGAAGAAGCTCGGCGTCTGCACGACGTCGCCCGCCGCCCAGACGTTCGCTGCGGTGCTGCGCATGAACGCGTCGACGACGACGCCGCGCTCGACCGCGACGCCGGAGCCTGCCAGATAAGAAACCTCAGGCCGCACCCCTGCGGCGACGAGCAGCAGGTCCGCGTCGCACGGATCACCGCCGTCGAGCTGCACCGTGCAGCCTCCCGCACGCGGCGCGACGCGCTCGACACGGCGACCGGTCAGCACCTCGACTCCGTTGTCGTGGAAGGCGGCCTGGATGCGCGCCGCAGCGGTCGCATCGAAGTAGCCGGGCAGCACCTGGTCGCGCATCTCGATGATCGTCACGCGAGCCCCGGCGCGCGCCAGATTCTCCGCCGCATGCATGCCGACGAGCCCCGCGCCGAGGACGACCGCGCGCCCGGCCGACCGCCCGGCCTCGCGCAGCGCGAGCGCGTCGTCGAGCGTGCGCAGCACGTGGAAGCGCACGTCCGACAGGCCCGCGATCGGAGGAACCGCCGGCGCGGCGCCAGTAGCGAGCAAGAGCTTGCCGTAACCGATCTCGCTGCCGTCGGCGAGGCGCAGCCGCGAATGCGCGCTGTCGAGGGCGGCGGCGTGGGCCTGTTGCCGGTAGTCGACCCGCAGGTCGTCGAACCAGCCCCGCTCACGCAGTGCGATGCGATCCTCCGGGCGCTTGCCGGACACCACGTAGGGCAGCACCGTCGGGGACACCGGGAGCCGCGCCTCGCGATCGAGCACGGCGATGCTGCCATCCGAATCGTGGGCGCGGATCGCACGCAGCGCTTCGAGAGCCGCGTGGCTCGCGCCGAGCACGACATAGTCGAACTGTTCCATTCATCGATCCTCGGCATTGAGCCACACCGGCTCCCGTGGGCAGGGCGAGACGAGCAGCCTCGCGGTCTCGGCGATCGCGCGCTCGAAATGCGCTTGAGTCAGGTCCGCCCCCGCGAGGCCGCCGATCAGCGACAGGCACGGGACGCGGTGGGGGCAATACTGCAGCGCCGCGAGCGTCTCCTGATGCACCGGCCCGCTGTTCCAGCCGTACGACACGGCGCGGTCTACGACCCCGACGGCGCGCACCTTGTCGAGCGCCGCGACCATCGCATCGAGCGGAAACGGCCGCAGTGTCTTGATGCGGATGAGCCCGACCGGCTCGCCCCGCTCGCGCGCGGCATCCACGGCATCCTTCGCGGCGCCCGCCATGCTGCCGATCGTCACGAGCGCGTACTCGGCGTCGTCGAGCCGGTACTCCTCGACGAGCGGCGCGTAACGGCGGCCAAAGCGGCGCGCCCACTCCTCGTGCACCTCGACAATCACGCGCAGCGCGTTCTGCATGCCCTCGCAGTGCCCTCGGCGGTAGCCGACGAAGAGCGCCGGCCCGGGCCCCGTCGCCCCCCCGGTCAAGGGATCGACGCCCATCGGCCGCTTGGGGTCGAGCGCCGCGTGCCAATTCACGTCCGGCGCACCGAGAAAGTCGTCGACCTCCGCCTGCTCCGGCAGCTCGATGCGCACGATGCCGTTCGACAGGTAGTTGCCATCGTGATTGACGTTCACCGGCAGCATCACCGAGCGGTCCTCGGCGATGCGGTAGGCCATGACAATGGTGTCGAGCACTTCCTGCACCGTCTCGCAGAAGAGCTGCACCCAGCCGACCTCGCGCACCGTCATCGCGTCCTGCTGCCCGCCCCAGACGCACTGCGGCGTGATGCCGTCGCGGTTGACGATCGACATGACGATCGGCAGGCGCAGGTTCGGCGTGCGGAAGTACGGCTCGAACATGAACGCGAGCCCCTGACCGCAGCTCGCCGTATAGGTGCGCGCGCCGGCGAGCGCCGCGCCGTGCAGCACCGAGAGCACGCTGTGCTCGCCCTCGGCCTCGACGAGCTCGGCGTCGAGCACGCCGTCGGCGACGAACTGCGCGACATACTCGGCGAGCGAGGATTGCGGCGTGATCGGGTACACCGCAACCATGTCCGGTCGCGACAGCACGACGCCCCACGCCGCCGCCTCGTTGGCGTCGCAAACGAGGATTTTCGGTTCCTTTCTCGCGACCACCGCGTCGTGGTCCGGCGCGATCCGGCCGCTCGCGGCGTGGGCGACCGGTGCAGTCATCTCGACGACCTCGTTCATGTCATTTCCTCATCCTCTTCCGGGACCATCGAAATCGCGCGCTGCGGGCATTCGCGCGCGCAGATGCCGCAGCCCTTGCAGGTGGCAAGATTCATGTCGAACCAGCCTGCGCGCTCGACGACGCACTGCACCGGGCAGTACAGCCAGCACACCGCGCATTTCACGCATTTGCGGCGGTCGACGACCGGGCGCAACGAGCGCCAGTCGCCCGGCAGCATGCGGCTGTACTCGGTCGCGATCGGGCACAGCGTCTTCGGGATCGCACTCGCATCGAAAAGCGGAACCGCCTGCTTCTTCATGCTGCCTCCCGCTGACCGATGCGATGCACGACGGTGCGCGCATGGCCGAGCGCGAGCGCACGCCGGTTCTGCACAAGTCCGCCGTCGCGAAAGCTCGTCTCCTCCAGTGCGCGGTCGAGCGCCTCGAGCGACACCAGGCCGGTCGCGCGCGCGAAGGCGCCGAGCATCACGGTATTGGTGATCGGCCGCCCGAAGACCTCGCGCGCGATGCCGACCGCATCGCACACGGCGACCGTCGCGACCGTTGGCGGCACCGCGATGTCCTGCGGTGCGAGCCTGCTCGCCTGCACCAGCATCCCGCCGGCGCGCAGCCCGGCGAAGATGTCGACGACGCGCGGCAGCGACGAGTCGATGCAGACGACGCAGTCCGGCGTGTAGATGTTCGTCATCGCGCGCATCGGCGTCTCGGACGCGCGCAGGTAGGCCGCGACCGGTGCACCTCTACGCTCGAAGCCGAACTGCGGCACCGCGACGACGTGCTTTCCCTCGGCGACGAGCGCCTTCGCGAGTATTCCGGCGGCGAGCACGGTTCCCTGTCCGCCGCGTCCGTGCAATCGCATCTCGAACATGACGCCTCCGTCAGGCCGGCACGAGCGCGAGCACGCGCAACGGGCTGCCGGAGCCGCCGACGAGCTTCAGCGGCGACGCGACGACGACGGCCCCGGTCGGCGGCAGCTGGTCGAGGTTCGTGAGGCTCGCGAGCCCGAACTTGCCGTTGCCCTGCATGATGTGGTGCGTCCAGAACGGCGGATCGAAGCTGTGCGCCTGGCCCGCGTCGGTGCCCACCGTCTCGACGCCGACGCCGAGCACGTCGCGCTCCAGCGCGAGGAGCTCCGTCGCGCCACGGTCGAAGCCCGGCGAATGCGGCCCGTCGTCGCGGCAGTTCAGGAACTCGGCGACGCCCACGCGCTTTGACCAGTCGCTCCGCAGCAGCACCCATGACTTCGGCGGGATGCGGCCGTGCTTCGCCTCCCACGCGAGCACCGCGTCGCGCGTGAGCAGGAAGTCCGGATCGGTCGCCGCCTCGCGGCTGATGTCGATGACGCAGGCGGGGCCGACGAAGCGCCCGGCCGGGATCGTGTCGAGCGTGTTGGCGGCGCGATCCTTGCCGCTGACCCAATGCACCGGCGCATCGAAATGCGTGCCGGTGTGCTCGCCCATGCGGATCGTGCGCCAGTACCACGCCGGCCCCTTGTCGTCGTACCGCGAGATCGTCTCGAAGCTCACGCCCGGCGAGTTCGCGAACGGCGGCGGCAGTGCTAGTACCGGCGTGTCGGGGCCGAGCGGCTGTGTCAGGTCGACGACCTTGATCGAGCCGCGGGCGAGCTCCGCGGCGAGCTGCGTCAACACATTGCCATTGGCGGTCATGCTTTTCTCCTCAGTCTTCGAGCGTGAAAGGAACCACTGCGGCACCCGCCGCGCGCGGGGACTCGTGCCCGCCGGCGCCGTCGCGGATGCGTTGCGGATGGGTATAGACGGTCGCGGAAGCGCCGCGGACGAAGCCGCACAGCGTGATGCCGACGCGTTCCGCGAGCGCGATCGCGAGCGAGGTCGGCGCGGACACCGCAGCGACGAGTTCGAAGCCCGCGCGCGCGGCTTTCGCGACCATTTCGTAACTCAGCCGCGACGACAGCACGACACCGCAGCCGGCGAGCGGCACTTCGCGCAGCAGGCATTCGCCAATGACCTTGTCGAGCGCGTTGTGGCGGCCGAGGTCCTCGGCGACGGCGACGATCCCGGCACGCGGCGAGAACGCCGCAGCGGCGTGCGCTCCGCCGGTCGTGCGGAAGAGGCGCTGCCGGCGCTGCATCGCCGCCATCAGCGCGGCGAGCTCGGAGGCCGCGAGGCGGAGCCGCGCCGCGACCGGAGCGAAGTCGTCGAAACCGTCCTCGATCGCGTCGCGTCCGCCGCACAGGCCGCACGAGCTCGCGACGACGACGTCGCGCCGCCTCGCTGCGGCGCGTTCGGGCGCGACCAGGCGCATGCGCACGACGTCCCGCCGATCGGGGCAGACAGCCATCGTCGCGATATCGTCGACACTGCTGATGATCCCCTCCGAATACGCGAAGCCCGCCGCGAGCGCGAGCCGCTCGGGCACCGTTCCGTCGCCAAGCACGCCCTCCCCGGCAACAAAGCCGGCGGCGCCGTCGGCGCCCTCGTCACCCTCGGCGGGCGTCCACATCAGCGTGTAGCGCCCGACGCCTTCGACGTCGATCGTCAGCGCGTCCTCGTCGATGACGCGGCAGGTCGCCTCGCCGCGCGCGTCCCCGGCGGTCAGCCGGAGCGCGGACACCACACGGCTGCCGCTCGCCCGCCACTGCGGGGCAATGCTCGTACGCATCGGGTGTCTCCTTCGCGGCAGGTCAGTGCCGGAAGCGGTACGCGAGGCTCAGCGCCGGGTCGTAGCTGCCGGCCTTGAACACGAGCACGCGGAACGCGTAATAGCCGGTGAGTTCGAGGCCGGCGACCGCGAGCATCCACGCGAACGCGGGCGGCGCGGCGAGCATCATCAGCGCCGAGACGACGAAGCCCGCCCCGATCACCAGCGGCACGAACCAGCGCGCGAAGCTGCCCTCGAGCAGCATCGCGACCGACAACCGCCCACCCTCCGATGCGTGGCGCGCGCCGTGCAGCAGGCTCAGCACCGTGACGAGCCCGTACAGCATCAGCGCGACCGCGAGGACCTGCAGCAGCCGCACGCTGTCGGGCCGCTCCGCGAGGAAGGGCTCGCCGAAGCCGAACACGAGCGTCAACAGCACGCCGTTCAACAGCGCGTAGGTCAGGCTCGCGACCGGCATCAGTCCGCCGCTCCACAGCGCGATCGCCGTCGAATGCGACATCGCGAAGCCCTGGTAGACCATGATGACGAAGCACGCGACCAGCGCAACCGCTGCGACGAGCTGCGACACCCCGGCCGGTAGCACGCCGGCACTGACGTCGACGACGTGCAGTGAGCCCGCAACAGCAAACGCCAGGATCGCCGCGAGCCCGCGGCTCACCCACGACGTGCGCACTTTCGTCAGCGCCCGCCAGCCGCGCAGCGGTTGGCCGAGGTGCAGCACGTGCCCGCCGGCCTTGCCGAACAGCACCATGACGAGGCCGGCGACCATGCCGAGCACGAAGTCGAAGAACTGCGCCACGAAATACAGCCCCGCGCCGGCCTCGCCGAAGAAGAACGCGGTGGCCATCTGCACGCCCCACGCCTTCTGCAGGCCGACGCCGACGCGGAACGTCCCGTCCGCGATGCGGTTGCTCGCGATCATCAGAATCTCCTTCAGTCGATGTAGAAGACGCGCGGGTTGGTGTTCTTCTCGGGCAACGGTTGGCGCCCGCGGCGTTCCAGGATCAGTTGCCGCGGCCGGCTCGCCGGGTCGTCCAAGTCGCCGAAGATGCGCGCCTCGGTCGGACAGGTCGCGACGCACGCTGGCAGCTGGCCAGCGTCGACGCGTTCATGACAGAAGGTGCATTTGACGACGGTGCCGACGGTGAAGCGCCCGATGCCCTGCTCCTCGAACGGCGTCAGCCGTCCGCCCCCGAAAAGCCCCTCGTGCAGCATCTCCGGCTCGAGGCGCGTGCGCTGGTCGTACGGACACGCGACGATGCAGGTGCCGCAGCCGATGCACTTGTTGCGATCGACCATCACGATGCCGTCGGGGCGCGTGTACGTGGCACCGGTCGGGCAGGCGCTCTCGCACGGTGCGTCCTCGCAGTGGTTGCAGATCGTCGGCACATAGCTGCGCGTGACGTCGGGATACTCGCCGACTTCCTCCGACAGCGTCTTCGTGAAGAACACGCCGTCGGGCAGGCTGTTTTCCTGCTTGCACGCGACCGCGCACGCGTTGCAGCCGATGCAGCGGCGCAGATCGAAAACCATCCCCCACGTGGCCATCAGTGCGCCCTCCCCTTGCCGCTCATCTGCCCAAACACCGAGTTGCCCGCGGCGATATCCGTCGGCACGCCGGCAAGCTTGATCAGCCTGACCCTGGCGACCGTTTCAGGCTGGCCGCTGCACGCGTCGGTGTGCCGCAGGTTCGCCGGCAGCAGTTGGTTGAAGTTGCCGCCGCCGTGGCGCACGCCGGTGTTCTGCGTCGCGACCCGCGACAGCGCGTTCGACACGCACACCGCATCGGGATGGACGCCTTCGGACAGCGCGAGCTTCGCGACGATCGCACCGTACGGCGACTCGATGCGCACGACGTCGCCGTCGTCGAGCCTCTTCTCGCGCGCGGTCTTCGGGTTCAGTAGCACCGCGGTATGCACCGGGTCCTTGAACACGATGTCGTTGATCCACGGGTTGCCGATGCTCTCGCCGAAGTTGATCTGGATGTCCTTGAACGTGATCGCGTAGAGGTCGAAGTCGGCCGGCTCCAGATGCACCGGGTCGGGCACCGCCGTCGGCAGGGGCTGGTAGTCGCCCCACTCCCACTCGTGGCGGAACGGCACGTCGGCCGCCTCCATCTTCTGCCGCAGCGTGTCGCGCGCGCGGACGATGTCCTCGAGATAGAAGTGCAGCCGCATCCCGTCCCACGGCCGGTACCACTTGTCCGGACGGCGCGGCGTCACCGCGTGGCCGTGCTCGACGTACCAGTCGAGCCCCTGCCCGTTCCACAGCTTGCCCTTGCGCTCGGCGATCTCGCGGTCGCTGTATTTGCGGTTCGGCTCGAGCAGCAGCTCGGGCTTCTGGTGGAAGCCGTTGACGAAGTTGAGGATGCCGTTCCAGGTCTCGAGCAGCCCCAGCCGCTCGGAGATCTCGTAGAAGATCTCCTCCTCGCTCTTCGTGTCGTACAGCGGCGGCGTTGCGGGCTGGCGCAGGCACATGCCCTCGTGATGCGGCGGTTCGATCATCGTCATGTTCCACGACTCGAGCAGGTCGTGCGACGGCAGGATCACGTCGGCCCACTCGTTGGATTCGTTCGGCAGGATGTCGATCGCGACGATGAAGCGCATCCCGCGCAGCAGCGCGTACCACTGCTCGCGGTCGCCGGGCAGGTTCCACAGCGGGTTCGAGTGACACATCAGCAGCGTGTCGGGCTGGTAGTCGAGCCCGAACTTGTCGGCGTTCGCGAGCGTGTGCTGCGTCAGGTGCCCGGGATCGACGCCGATCGGGAAGAAGCCCATCAGGTGCGTCTCGTTCGGCGGCCACGAGAACGGCACCTCCGGATGGAGCTGGTGCGGCATCGTCTGCAGCATGCCGTTCTCGCCGGGCCGTATGGCGCCGAAACCGCCGCGGATGTCCTGCATCTGGTCGTCGAGCGTGACGCCGACGTGACCCCCGGGGGTGTCGATCGCGCCGACGAGGAAGTTCACGAGCTTGAACGCGTGGTTCGCCATCGCGCTGTACTTGTGCCCCTGCGCACCGCGGTAGTAGTTGTACGCAGCGGGACGCAGCGGCAGCACGCGGCCGTCGATCTCGATGAACGAGCCGATCTGCGCGGCCTTCGCGAACTCGCGCGCGATGCGCCGCGTCGTCGTCGCAGGCACCGTCGTCAACTTCTCCATCTGCTCGGGCGAGCAGTCGGCGAGGATGTCCTTGAACTTCTGGAACGCCGGACGGCAGAGCTTGCCGTCAACGGTGTACGTGCCCTCGAGCGCGAAGTCCTTGAGCTCGGGGTCGTCCCACAGGCGGGCGCAGTTATCCACCGCGTCCCACACGCAGATCTTGCCTTCGCCGTTGCGTACGAAATACCCGTCGGGACCGACGAGGTAAGGCGCGTTCGTGTCCTTCTTCAGGAATTTCACGTCGTAGAGCTTCTCCGCGACGAGCACGTGACACAGGCCCAACGCGAACTGGCGATCGGTCGCCGGGCGGATCGGCACCCATTCGTTGGCCTTCGCGGCGCCGATCGACAGCCGCGGTTCGACGACGACGACACGCATGTTGCGCTCGACCCGCGCCTTCGCGACGTGGTTCGCCTGAGCGGCGGTGTGCAGGTGCGACGAGAAGCCGTCGCCGCCGCCGTTGTTGATCCAGTAGTTGCAGTAATTGACGTCGTTCGCCGCGGCGAATGCGGCATGGATGAACCCGTTCATCGGGTGGTAGCCACCGCCGCAGAAGTTGCCGACCGACGACAGGTAGTTCGCGTTGCCCAGCGCCGCCGGCCAGGCCCACAGGAAGAGCTTTTGGAAGTCGTTGATCGCCGGCATCAGCTTGCGCGGGTCGTCATCGAGCGTCTTCCTGAGCTCGCGACCCACGATGTCGAGCGCCTCGTCCCAGCCGATCGGCACCCACTTCGGATCGACGCCGGGCCCCTTCTCCGGGTTCGTGCGCCGCAGCGGCGTGCGGAAGCGCGCCGGATCGTAGTGCCGCATGATCGCCGCGTTGCCCTTCGGGCACAGCCGGCCGTTGTTGCTCGGGCTCGTCGGGTTACCCTCGATCTTGTTGACGACGCCGTCTTCGGTGACGTGGATCCGCGTCGTACAGGAGTGGATGCACATCTTGCAGCTCGAGTTGAGCCACTTGCCCGGTTTCATCGAGTTCTGCACCGGCTGCGTGAGAGTCTCCATTGCCGCTCCTCGGTGGAATTGCGCGCGTGCTTCGAGCTAGAAAGTTACGGGAGGCCGGCCGCGCCAACTATCCCGCGATTGCGACGCCTATCCGCGGAGTGCCGATGTTTTGCGCGGGCGTCGGGCGAGCGCGCCGCAACGAAAAAGGGCGCCTTGCGGCGCCCTCCGTCGGCCTCGCGCCGCGGTCTCAACTCCCCCGCATGTACTGCACCGAGAACAGCTTCGTCGGGCTCATTTCCTGGTCGAGGTGCACCTTGAACTTGCCGGTGGTGCAATGCTTCGCCTGCACGTCGATGATGCTGAAGCCGTCGTTGATCGCCACGCCGCGTCCGGCGTTCTTCGGCATGTGGCTCTCCGAATCCGTGTACGCGATAACGAAGGTCTTCCACAGCTCGCCCTTGCGGTCGTAGATCTCGTTCAGGCTTAGCGCGTAGGTCTCGGCGTCGACGTAATGCACGCGCTTGCTGATCACGTGATCCGGATTCACCGGCACCGACTCGATGACGTAGGTCTTGCGCAGCTGCCACGTGACGTTCGGGAAGCACGCGCCTTCGCCGCCGAAGTCGATGAACTTGAAGTCGGGCTCCTTCGGTTCCTCGGCGAGCTTCTGCTTGTTGTGGGCGTAGAACGGCACGAGGAGGTCGCGCGTGCCCTTGTATTCCCACTTCATGTCGCGCATGCGGCCGTTGTAGCCCTCGAAGTCCTCGACCATCAGGTCCGAGCCGAGGAAGGGGTCGGTGACCTGGTTCGACGCGAGCCGGCGCACGCGGCGCTGGAAGCCGAGGTACAGGTACACTTCGTCGAGCTTCGCGTCGTCCGAGAAGCGGCTGATCAGGAGCTGCGTGTCCTTCAGATCCTGCGGCTCATGCACCTTCAGGTAGCCCGAGCGCAGCAGCTGCGAGGGGTTGGGCTCGACCTCCGGGCGCGGATCCTGGTCGACGCGGTGCTTCCACTGGATGATGTGGTATTCCTGCTTCAGCGTGCGCTCGACCTTGCCGCTCGCCATGTTCTTGTATTCCATGTGCCACGGCCAGATCGTGTAGCTATCGCCGATGCGGTTGTTGTGCTGGAAGTTCCAGAACACCTTCTCGCCGGCGCGCGGGTCCTTCGCGTCGGGCTCCTGCGGGAACGGCCGACCGGCGACGAAGCCGACCAGATCGCCGACATTGGGGCCCAGCGACACCTTGTTGAGGTTCTTGCGCGTCGCATCGATGTAGTTCTTGCTGATGCCGAACGAGTAGGTCTCGCCCACCGCGAGCGTCGTCTGCCCGCTCTTGATGAACTGCGCCATGCTCGGGATCAGCGCGGCCTTCGCGGCCTCGACGTTGCTCTTGTCGATGACCATGCCGGGCTTGACGCCGGCGACCGTCGGCACGCCGCTCTTGTACGGGCCGAAGCTCTTGTCGACGTCGGCCTCGGTCGCGGCCTGCGCCGTGCCGATCACGCCGGCCGCCAACAGCATCGATGTCATTGTCTTCATCTTCATCGTCGTCCTCCTCCGGGAATCAGAACTTGTACTGCAGTACGAATTGCAACTCGTCTTCCTCCTGCGCCATGCCGATCGGGCCGGCGCGGAAGCGGCCGAGCGGCTCGAATCCGCCCAGGCCGAGCGAGCCGTCGTTCGGCCCCTGCCCCGGCGAGGCGGAGAACGGATGGAAGGGGTTGCAGGTGCGGCAGTCGTCGAACTTGCGTGCGCCGCGGCCGACCTTCACGTTCGCGCCGACCGTGAGCTTCAGGTTGTCGCTGACGAGCCAGTCGATCGACGGCGCGATCGTGGTCGCCTCGCCGCGAAAGTCGTGCGCCATGATCACCTGCGGGCTCAGCCGGTCGTTCATGTAGAAGCCTTTGAGGAGCAGCGTGAAGATGTTGTTGTCCTTCCAGTCCGGCATGCCGACCTTGCCGAGCGGACGGTCCTCCAGCTCGTGGTCGAGCAGGTGCTGGCCGAACAGCTGCGCCGAAATCAGGAACGCGCGGGTCTTGTTGAGGAACGGGATGAAGGTCGGGCGATCCCAGCCGACCACGTAACGGAACACGCGCGATTCGGAGAACAGGCGCTTGCGCAAACCGTTCGGGAACTCCTCGCCCTCGGTCAGCGCCGCCTCGAGCCGGAATACCGACTTGATCGCATCGACTTGCAGGTCCATCGACCCGCCGATCAGGTTTACACGCGGGAAATGCACGTCGAAGGCGATCAGGTACGGGTACGGATGCGGTTGCGGCTGCGTGTCGACGGCACCGACCGGGTCGAACGGGTTGTTCGCCGGGATGCCGCCGCGCAGCGACGGCAGCTGCGAGCGGTAGGTCAGCGCATTCAGCGAGAAGCCGACGCCGCTCTTCTGGCCTTCGAGCTTGACGCCCAGCTGCGTGTTCGACAGCGACCAGCTCGGCAGATGCGCCTTGCGGATGCCGATCTGGTTCGGGCCGAAGTCGGTCGCCGCGAGCCCCGGCAGGCCCAGGTTCGCGAAGTTCGCGACGGTGCCGCCGTTGTCCCACAGGTTCTTCATCCCGCGCATGAAGCAGCCCGCGTCGAGGATCACGTTCGGGCTGCCGCACTGGCCGATGTTGTGCGGCCGGAACTTGTCGAAGTTCCACACGACGGCGAAGTTGAGATCGTCGAAGGTCTCCGTCGCGCCCGCCCGGTACTCCGCCTGCATAATCCACATCGGGATGCGGATGTCCTGGAGTTCGTCGTAGATGTTGTTGCGCGAGTAATCGACCGGGTTGATGACGTCGAGCACGCGGAAGAGGTCGGTGCGGCCCCACACGACCTGCTGCTTGCCGACCTTCATGAACAAGGCGGAACCGTCGTCGAACGGCACGGAGCCGGTCACGTAGGCCTCGCGGATGAAGTCCCAGCGGTCGTTGAACTCGGGCGACTCGAGCTCCTGGCGGGTCGCGTCGAGGTAGTCCTTGATGCAGCCGCGCGAGTCCTTGTCGCACGGGCGCACCGGCACCGCGAAGGCGACGCCGCCGTCGGTGCGGTGGAGATGCTCGCCGAGCACGGCCATCCCCTCGTTCGGGTTGTAGCGCGGCGCCGACGGGTCGGTCGAGTTGAAGCCGAAGGCGCCGCCGCCGGGCAGCCCCGCGAGCCCGGCGGTCAGCGGGTTGGTCGGGCTGCCGAGGCCGTCGCCGTGCGCCACGCTCGAACCCGGGATGCCGACGGTGTTCTCGAGCCGGACCGCGCCGCCGGCCTTGTTGCCGTAGGTGTCTTCGTTGAGGCGATAGACGCCGTCGAACGTGCCGCGCAGCTTCAGGTTCACACCAACGTCGTCGAACGCGCCGCGCCGGCCGAGCTGGCGGTCGATGTCGACCTTGAGCGTGTTGCGGAACTTCGACAGCCCGACGTCGCGGCGCGCGAACGTCGCGTTCTCATAGACCACGTCGACGCGCGCCTCCTCGTTCGGCATGTCGCCGGCCGCGGCGCCGCCCGTGTGCACAACGCCGACGGCGAGCGTCAGCATGCCGGCCGCAAGCGGCGTGTTGCGGCGATCCTTCGTTGCGGTTTTCCTCACCTTCGTCCTCCCCTCGTTGTTGTCGGCCGCCGCATCAAGCCATCTGCAGCACGCCGTCTTCGTCGAGCCGTGCCGTCGTGATGAAGGCCGGCTTGAACATCACGACCCACGCCGGCATCAGCAGCATCGCGGCGAGCGCGTTGAGTACCAGCATCAGGGTCAGCAGCAGCGCGGAATCCGCCTGGAAACGCAGATCGGACAGGAGGACCCACATGATCACACCCGCGATCAGGGTCACCGCGGTGAACACCACCGCGAAGCCCGTCGTCCCGGCCGCGATGCGCACCGCCCGCCCGAGGTCGCCGCACGCGGCCGTTTCCTCGCGGATGCGGTTCATGATGTAGATCGCGTAGTCGATGCCGACGCCGATGCCGACGGCAATGACGGGCACAGTATTGACGTTGATGCCGATGCCCATGGCGCCCATGTATGCGTAGGTCATGACCGTGGCGAACAGCATCGGCAGCACCATCAGCCAGCCGGCATGGAGCGAGCCGTAGGACAACGTCACGAAGACGAACGCCAGCGCGAGCACGAGCGGCACGATCAGGCGGTTGTCGTCGTCGACGGCGTCGTTGATCGCGGCATTGACACCGATAGCGCCGCCGCCCAGGCGCAGCTCGAAGCCCTCCACCGCCCCGACCTTGGCGATGCCCTGCTCGGCCACCTGCACCGCGCGCCGGATCGTGTCGGCCTGCTTGTCCTTGTAGTAGAAGACGAGGTTCGCGTCGCGCTCGTCGGCGTCGAGGAATTCGGCGAGCGCGCCCGGGATCGGGCTCGCCGCCATGTACGCGAAAAGCAGCCCGCCGACCGCCGACGCCGACTCGGGAATCTGGTTCCAGCGCGGGTCGGTGTTGTGGATCAGGCCATTCACCGCACGCACGAGGCCCGACAGCGCCTTGGTGCCGCCGAGCGCCGGATCGAGCAGCATGTGGTGCTGGAACTGCTCGATTGCGCGCAGCACCTCGGGCCGCTTCAGCCCGCCCTTCTCCTCGGTGCGCGCGACGATGTAGAGCTCCTCGGAGCCGGGGAAGCGCGCGTTGATCGCGCGCGACGACACGTTGTAGTCGTGGTCCGGATACAGCAGCGGCGAACCGGCCTCGGCCTCCCCGATCTTTACGCGCGCGGCGAGCATGCCGCCGACGATGAGCAGCACCGCGGCGAGCCCGAGCACCGCCGCGGCCGTGCGGCGGCCGGCCACCGCGCCGAACACCCGCTCGACCGCCGCATGCGCCCAGCCACGGCGGTTCTCGGTATCGCGCGGCGCGGGCAGCAGCCAAAGCAGCAGCGGCACCACCAGCAGCACCGTGAAGAACACCGAGAACGCCCAGAAACCGGCGTAGTAGCCGAGCTTGGTGTTGATCGGCGCGGCGCCGAGCGCGAGCACGGCGATGCCGATCGCATCCACCGAGATCGCCAACGCCCCCGGGCGGAACAGGTCCTCGAACGCCGCGCGCGCCGCGATGCGGCCGTCGCGACTCGTCGCGAGCTCGGCGTAGTAGCGCTCGACGAGCTGGATGCTGTGCGACATCGCGCGCGCGGCGATCAGGAACGGGATCACGAGCGACAGCGGATCGAGGTTCCAGCCCATCTTCGACACGAAGCCGAGCCCCCAGATCGACGACAGCGCGATGCCGACGAGGGGCAGCGCGACGCCGTAGAAGCGGCGGAAATACACGACCAGCAGGCCGACCATCAGCAGCAGCGTGTAGAGGAAGATCTGCAGGATCTGCGGCAGATAGGTGTAGACCCAGCCGATCAGCACCGGCTGGCCGGTCGCATGGATCTTTGTGCCCGCGACCTGCTCCTTCGCGCGCACCGCCTGCAGCTCGGCGAAGATCTTCTCGTAGTCGATCGCGCCGGCCTCGTTCATCTGCGCCTTGATCATCGCCGCCTTCGCGTCGGGCGACACGAGCAGTCCGTAGATGCGCGGGTTCGCGCGCACCTCCTTGCCCAGCGCATCGAGGTCTTCGAGCGACAGCCCGGGACGTTGCGGGTCGTAGTACGGTTGCGAGCGCATCTCGCCGTCCTCGGTCAGCCAGATCTTCCGCGAGGTGCGGTGCGTCAGGCTGGAGACGAGGTTGTGATTCACGCCCGACAGGCTGTCGACGGCCTGCGTGACGCGGTGGATCAGCGCCAGCGTGTCGTTCGTGAAGATCGTGCCGTCCTCGACCTCGATCGCGACGACGACCTGGTTCGCGCCGCCGAAGGTATCGCGGATCTCGTTGTGCAGCCGGATGAACGCGTGGCCTTGCGGCAGCAGGTCGCCGAACTCGGTGTGCATCTTCAGCGCCGGGATCTGCAGCGCGAAATACGCCGTCACCGTCAGGATCGCCGCGAGCACGAGGCGCGGGAAGGCGAAGATCTTCAGCTCGAGCTCGTGCAGCGCGTGGGTAAAGTGATGTCGCACAGCCTCTCCTTACTTCGACGTTGCAGGGGTCGGGGAAACGATGTCGAGCGTGCCGGCGCCGCCCGCGACGAGGAGTCCGCGCCCCTCCAGGGAGAAGCCGCTGCGCAGATAGGGCGCGGCCCGGCCCTCGACCGGCTGCCATTGCCCATCGGCGAGCTGGAGCACCAGTCCGTTCGCGCCCAGGGCATAGACACGGTCCTCGTGGCGGGCCAGCCCGTACATCGGGGCGCCCGTCGGATTCGGCTGTTTGCGCCAGCTCGCGCCGCCGTCGGTGGTGTGCAGGATCGTGCCGGCGAGCCCGCTGACCCAGCCGGTCTGCGGATCGGTGAACAGCGCGCTGTACGGATAGAAGTCGTTGGGGATCGGCGTTCCTGGCTGCCAGCTCGCGCCGCCGTCCCGCGTCGTCAGGAAGTTGCCGAACTCGCCAGTGATGACGCCGTGGACCTCGTCGACGAACTGCACCGTCGTGAACATCTGGTCCTCGCCGAGCGACGCGTCGCGCCACGTCGCGCCACGGTCGGCGCTCGACAGGATCGCGCTTTCGCTGCCGACGACCCACAGCTGGCCTTTTGCATCGCAGGCGACTGCGAGCGGCGTCGCCTGCGTCGTTATCGGACGCGCCGTCCAGGCGGCGGCCGCAGCGTCCGCGATCCACACGCGCCGACCGAAATCGAGGGCGACGAAACCGCCGTCCGGACACACGGCGGCGCCGATCAGCGATGCCCCGGCATCGACGACCTGCCGCGTCCAGCTCTTGCCGGCATCCGCCGACGACACGACGACGCCATTCGCGCCGACCGCGACGAGCACGTTCGAATTCGCCACGGCGGACTGGAACTGGTCGGACCGCAGAACGGACGCGCCCTGCGTCGCGACGACGTCGGCGAGGTTCGCCGACGCACTGCAACCGAGGAGCCCGGCGTGCGCGAGCGCGAGCGGCACGATCCGGGTAAGTAAGCGGTGAATCCGAGTCATGAGGTCCCCTTGCGGTCAGCAATGGCTTCCCCTGTGCGGGAAAGCGAATCCGTCGTTTGGGGTTGGATGTCCCGAAACGCAGGCCCAGCCTGCGAGGGACGCATCATGCGACCGTGGCCGATCCGGTTCCGGCTCTCTAGTCGGGCAGCGGCTTCCCGCCGTCGCGCGATGTAGGGAAATTAAGGACTTCCGGGGGACGTCGCTATCCGGGGAATGCGGCACATATCCGGGAACTGCGGATCGTTTTGCGAGGGGTCGCGGAGGCGCGTGTCAGCCACGGCAGATCGCCTTGCGCCGAAACGAAACGGCCGCCCTGAGGCGGCCGTCGAGGCAGCAACGCGGGATGTCAGCTTCGGCGAAGCGTGCCGTAATCGCGAACGCCCTTCTCCAGGATCCCCTTCAACACCTTCTCAGGGGTGATCGGCGCCTCGGTGAACTGGATTCCGATCGCGTGGAAAATCGCGTTCGCCACCGCACCGACCGGACTGACGAGGCCCGACTCGCCGACGCTCTTCGCCCCGAAGGGGCCGATCGGGTCGGGATCCTCGACGAGTATCGTCGTGATCTTCGGCATGTCCTCGGGGCCGAACATCTTGTAGTCGGTGAAGCTGTTGTTCTGCACGCGACCATTGGCGTCGTAGTAAATCTCCTCGCTCAGCACGAAGCCGAGGCCCTGCTGGATGCCGCCTTCGAGCTGGCCTTCGACCGCCGCCGGGTTGATCGCGCGACCGATGTCATGAGCATTGACGAGCTCGAGGACGCGCACCTCGCCGGTCTCGGTATCGATCTCGACCTCGGCAAAGGATGCACCGAAGGGCGGAGAATTGTGCGGCGGGAAGAAGCTCACGTAACCCTGGATCTGGCCCGGCACCCCGCCCGGCTCACCGGTCATCGGATCGACGAAGTGGTACACCCCCGCTCGTGTGATCGCCTCGGCCTCGATACCGCGCGCGGGATCGGCCCTGACGAAGATGCGCTTGTTGCAGACGTCGAGCTCTTCGGCCGGCACCCCCAGCTGCAGCGAAGCGCGCTCGAAGAGTTGCCGCTTGACCTCCTCGCACGCCTTCTTGACCGCCGCGCCGCCGACGTAGATCGTGCGACTCGCGTGGGCGCCGATGTCGAAGCCAGCGACATCCGACGTGCCGCCCGACAGCTGCACGTGCTCGAACGGGAAGCCCAGGGTCTCGGCGGCGATCTGCTTCAGCGCGGTGTGCGAGCCTTGCCCCATGTCCGAACACGCGAAAAGGATCTCCGCGGTCGCGTCCTCGTTGAGCTTCACGGTGCAGGCCGTGTGCTCCAGCAGCATCGGCATCGCGCCGCTGGTGTGGTTCATCACGGCAACGCCGACCCCGCGCCGGATCGTCCCCTCCTGCTTGGCGTACTTGCGGCGCTTCTCGGTCCAGCCGATCGCAGCCGCGCCGCGGTCGAGGCATTCGTCGAGCGCACACGACGGATAGGTCACGCCTGGACACCAGCCGTCATCGCCGACGCCCTTGTGCCATTTCTTGCGCCACTCAACCGGATCCGCCCCGAGCTCAGCGCAGGCGCGGTCAATCAGCTGCTCCAGCACGAAGTTCGTCTGCGGGTTGCCGTAGCCGCGGTACGCCCCTGTCAGCCCCTGGTTCGTGAAGTAGGACTCGCCGCGATAGCGCAGCGCCGGGAAGCGGTACATGCCACCGAGCCAGGCGCCGGCCGTGAAAGCGGTGCCGGAAGCGTCGAGGTAGTAACCGCCCTTGTAGTTCTCGAAACGCGCGTCGCACGCGAGCGGCGATCCGTCACGCTTGAAGCCGATCTTCATCCAGTACTTGCCCGGATGGCGGCTCGGTGAGATCACCCAGTCCTCCTCGCGCAGCGTCTGAAGCTTTACCGGATGGCCGGGCACTGCCAGCGCCATCGCGCAGGCCTGCGGCTCCGAGATCATGCCGAGGCGCGTGCCGAAGCCACCACCGATCACCGTCGGAACGATCTTGACGAGGTTCATCGGCAGGTCGAAGAGCTTCGAGAGCTTGCGCTGCACGAGCTTCGGCATCTGCGACGAGGTCCAGCAGGTGAGCCGCCCGCCGCTGTCGACTTTCGCGACGTAGGCGTGCGGCTCCATCTGGCACTGCTTCTGTTTCGGTACGTAGAACGCGTCCTCGACGACAACGTCCGCCTCGCGCATCGCCGCCTCGACATCGCCGCCGCCCAGCGCGTGGTTCGGGAACATCGCCTCGGGCAACTGGAAGGCGAGGTTGCCGGGCTTTTCCGGCGTGAATTGCACCGCCCCCGGCGCGCGCGATGCTTCCGCGGTCAGATACACCGGCAGCGGCTCGTATTCGACGACGACCTTCGCCGCGGCGCGCTCGGCCGCCTCCTCGGAGCGCGCGATGATCCCGCAGATCGCATCGCCCTGGAATTTCACGTGGTCGGTGAAGATCGGTTGGTCATCGATGTCGCCGAGCATCTCATGCATCGATTCGGACACCATCAGGTCCAGCACCGACGAGTTGTAGCGCTTCGGCGTGACGTCCTTCGGACCGATCACGCGCACGACACCCGGTGAAGCCGCCGCCGCCGAAAGATCCAGCCGCTTCACGCGCGCGTGGGCGTGTTCCCAGCAGCGCACGACCTTGCCGTACAGCATGCCCGGCAGCTGGATGTCGCCCGCGTACTGCGCCTGCCCGGTCGCCTTGTCGCGCACATCCACGCGCGGCGCGTTGGTGCCGACGATCGCTTGCTCGCTCATTGCACAGCCTCCTTGCAGCGTTCGGCAACCGCCGCTCGGCCCGGCATCGTCTGCGCCGCCTTCTTCACCGCCTTGACGATCTTCTCGTAGCCGGTGCAGCGGCAGATGTTGCCCTCCAGCGCGTGGCGGATCTCGGCCTCGCTCGGATCGGGGTTCTTCGCGAGCAGGCTCGCCGTCTTCATGACCATGCCCGGCGTGCAATAGCCGCACTGGATCGCGGCCTCGTCGACAAAGGCCTGCTGGATATGGTCGAGCCGGCCGAAATCGGCCCGCCCTGCAGCTGTCGTGATGCGCTTGCCGTCCATCGTCGCGGCCAGCGTCAGGCAGGAATTGATCGCCTTGTCCTCAACCAGTACCGTGCAGGCACCGCATTCGCCCGTGCCGCAGCCGTATTTCGTCTCCGTCATGCCGAGCTCGTCGCGCAGCACGTCGAGCAGGGTGCGATTCACGGCGACGTTCAGCCTGTACTCCTCGCCGTTGATATGGAGGGTGATGTCCCGGTTCTTCATTCTCGTCTCCTTGTATTCTTGGGCCGCGTCGCTCACGCTGCGCCGCACGCTTCCTGGATTGCGCGCCTCAGCAGCACACCCGACACCTGCTTGCGGTATTCCGCGGTGGAGCGCTTGTCGTCGATGGGGCTGATCTCCCCCGGCACCGACGCGGCGACGCGTTGCAGCACCTCCGCCGTGAGCTCCCGGCCCTTCAGCAGCGCCTCCGTCCTGGTCAGGCGCAGCGGCGTGGGCGCGACGCAGCCCATGGCGAGGCGGGCATCGATGCAGGTGTTGCCCGACATTTCGAGCCTCACCGCGACGTTGAGCTTCGCGAGGTCCTCGCTCACACGCGTCATGCGCTTGAACGCGGAGCGCGAGCCGGCGGCGGGCGGCGGCAGGATCAGTTCGACGGCGAGCTCGTCCGGCCGCCGCGCCGTGACGCCGTACGACAGCCAGAAGTCGTCGATGCCGACTTCGCGTCGGCCGGACGATCCCTGCAGCACGACGACGCCCCCGATCGCGTAGATCGCGCAACTGCAGTCACCGGCGGGCGACGCGCGCAACAGGTTGCCGAGCACGGTGGCCGTGTTGCGCACCTGACCGGTCGCGAAGGTCTGCGCGGCATGCCACAGTGCACGGTAATGCCGTTTCACCTCCGCCTGCGCGAGCAGATCGGCGACCGTCGCCTTGGCGCCGATGCGCAGCCCCTTCTCCGGGTCGAACAGCACGTAGGCGAGGCCCGGAACATTCTCCAGGCTCATCAACTGCGCGGGCGACTGCGCGAACTTCATCGCGACCATGACGTCGGTGCCACCGGCCATCACGGTGATGCGATCGCGATGCGTCGACAGCAGCTCGACCGCCTCGGCGACGCTCTGCGGCAGCAACAGGTCAAAATCCGGCAATATTCGACTGCTCATGGAGTCACTCCTTCGCGAGACGCAAGGTGGAGGGATCGGACGGCACGGGTGGGCCCCGAATTCCCGTATTGAAACTGCGGCGGGACGGCGCCGACTATCCGGCACGTGCGGCGCCTATCCCCGGAGTTCGGAAAGTTCGGTCCGCCGGCCGATGCGCACGGCGTGAGGCCGCCCATACCGCGTGGGGGGGATCCGGACGGCAGCGCATGGCTATATTCACCTCACGTTCCACCGCATTCGACGATGCGTCGATTCAAACGAGGAGAAACGCCATGGCTTCCCGATACGCTCCGATGGTCCCGGTGATGGAACCCGAGGGTGATGACACCGACGTGGCCGGCATTCCGTTCCCCGCCCAGCGCTGCGCCACGCCCCTGGACTTCCCGCCCGTGCTCGACGGCGACTCGTTCCTCGGCGAAGTGCTGGCGTTCATCCGCAGCACGGCTGAACGGACCGCCGGCGGTGCCCCCGCCAGCCGCGCCTAGCTCGACACGGCCGGCGTCGGCTTGGGAATGACTACACACACAGGGGGGACAGAGCCATGCGCGCATATCGCTGGGTGATGCACGGCAGCGGACAGGCGATGACGAAGGTGGCGATGGACACCGGCGGAGCCGCTGCCGCGCCCAGAGGATGCCCGGCAACCATATCCATGGCGGCTTCGCGACGCATGTGCGGGTGCCGGCCGCGGGGCTGTGTGCGGTGGACGAGGACGGGCTGCCCGCCCGAGTTGTATCCGGGGGCGCTGGATCTGGTCCTGTCCGGCAAAATCAGGGTCGCCGACTTCATCGAACGGCGCCCGCTGGATACCATCAACGAGACTTTCGCCAAGGAGCGCGACCACGGCCTGACGCGCCGGGTCGAGCTCACGCCGGCGGGGTGAGCGGGAAGCGATCACCGGCCCGGGCATTCGCGTGATATGAATTGAAAGGACGCGCGCCCTTGAGAATCACAGCAGGGAAACACATGACCAGCCGAACCGAAGCATCCCGCAATCCGAACGTTGTCCAACGCGATCTCGCGCAAGCTCGCGCCGATTTCCCCATACTGCGCACCCGCGTGCATGGCAAACCGTTGGCCTACCTCGACAATGCGGCGACCACCCAAAAACCCGAGGCGGTCATCGACGCCGAGGCGGATTTCTACCGCAACGCCAACGCCAACGTGCACCGCGGCGTGCATGCCCTGAGCCAGCGAGCCACCGACGCCTACGAGGGTGCGCGCCACAAGGTCCGGTCATTCATCAATGCGGGTGCCGATGCCGAGATCATCTTCGTGCGCGGCACGACCGACGCGATCAACCTCGTCGCGCAAGGCTTTTCACTGCCGCGCCTCGTCGCCGGCGACGAAATCATTGTCAGCGCGTTGGAACACCATTCCAACATCGTGCCGTGGCAGATGGCGTGCCGGCGCGCTGGCGCCGTGCTGCGCGTGGTTCCCATCGACGATGCGGGTGAGTTCGACCTCGACGCGTATGCGGCGCTGCTGAACGGACGCACGCGCCTCGTGGCCGTGACCCATCTGTCCAACGCGCTGGGCACGATCAACCCGGTTCGGCGCATCATCGACCTCGCCCATGCCCACGGGGTGCCGGTGCTGCTCGACGGTGCACAGGCGGTTTCGCATCTGCCGGTCGACGTGCGCGCGCTCGACTGCGATTTCTATGCGTTCTCCGCACACAAGTTGTACGGCCCGACCGGCATCGGCGTGCTGTATGGCAAGACGGCGCACCTGCAGGCGATGACGCCGTGCCAAGGCGGCGGCGACATGATCCGTTCGGTCAGCTTCGAGACGACCGAGTACAACGAGCTTCCCTATAGGCTCGAAGCCGGCACGCCCCACATCGCGGGCGTCGTCGGACTGGGCGCCGCGCTCGACTACGTGACCTCGATCGGCATCGAACGCATCGGCGCCCACGAACGCGAACTGCTGCACTCCGCGACGCGACAGGTGACCGGCATTCCAGGGTTGCGCATCGTCGGGACCGCTGCGGAAAAGGCGGGCATCCTGTCCTTCACGCTCGCCGGCATCCATCCTCACGACATCGGCACGATGCTCGACGATTCCGGGATCGCAATCCGCGCCGGCCACCACTGCGCAATGCCGCTGATGCAGCGCCTCGGCGTCGACGGCACCGCACGCGCATCCTTTGCGCTGTACAACACGCACGACGATGTGGACCGGCTCGTTGCGGGCATTCGGCGGGTCTGCGCCACGCTCCGCTCATGAGTTCGATACAGATCGCGTCTAAACGTCATCTACCGTAGCGGAGCATCATGATTCATCGTTGATCACCGGTCTGGTTCACCGTCAGAGCGCCTCTGCGGGCAATCTCCCGAAACGCTTCGCGGGCCTGGGATCGCGCCGCCGCTTACCGTCAAATATGCGATATGGGTGCTGACGGTAAACGAGCAATTCCCTGACAACGCCCGGCGTATACCGTCAAGAATACCGTCCGTTCGCGCCACTTCGCCTCGACGCCTTGCAGGGGCCAGAAAGCAAGAAACCCCAGCTTTCACCGGGGCTTCTGCTCGTTGACAATTCGTTCCGCATCATCAACAACTATCATCTATCTGATTGATAGTTATACTGTTTTCCGCGCACGTCACTCCCACTCGATCGTCGCGGGCGGCTTGCCGGAAATGTCATACACGACCCGGTTGATGCCGCGTACCTCGTTGATAATCCGGTTCGACACCTTGCCCAGCAGGCTGTGCGGGAGCTCGGCCCAGTGTGCGGTCATGAAGTCCTGCGTCTGCACCGCGCGCAGCGCGACGACGTACTCGTAGGTGCGGCCGTCGCCCATCACGCCGACGCTCTTCACCGGCAGGAACACCGCGAAGGCCTGGCTGGTCTTGTCATACCAGTCGGCCGCGCGCAGCTCGTCGATGAAGATCGCGTCCGCGCGGCGCAGCAAGTCGGCGAATTCCTTCTTCACCTCGCCTAGGATGCGCACGCCGAGGCCGGGGCCGGGGAACGGATGGCGGTACACCATGTCGTGCGGCAGGCCCAGCGCGATACCCAGTTCGCGCACTTCGTCCTTGAACAACTCGCGCAGCGGCTCGAGCAGCTTGAGATTCAGCGTATCGGGCAGTCCGCCCACGTTGTGGTGACTCTTGATCGTGTGCGCCTTGCCGGTCTTAGAGCCCGCCGACTCGATCACGTCGGGATAGATCGTCCCCTGCGCCAGCCACTTCGCATTCGGCAGCTTCTTCGCTTCGGCCTGGAAGACCTCGACGAACTCGCGACCGATGATCTTGCGCTTCGCTTCCGGATCAGAGACACCCTTCAGATGCCCCATGAACTGCTCGGTGGCATCCACATGGATCACCTTGACGCCGAGATTGCGCGAGAAGGTCTCCATCACCTGCTCGGCCTCGTTCAGGCGCAGCAGGCCGTTGTCGACGAACACGCAGGTCAGCTGCTCGCCGATCGCGCGATGCAGCAGCGCCGCGACCACCGAGGAGTCGACACCGCCGGACAGGCCGAGGATGACCTCCTCGTCGCCGACCTGGGCGCGCACCTTCGCGATAGCCTCGTTGACGTAATCGGGCATGTTCCAGTCATGGCCGCAACCGCAGATCTCATGCACGAAGCGGGCGATCATTTCCTTGCCCTTGATCGTGTGCGTCACCTCGGGATGGAACTGCACCGCATAGAACCTGCGAGCCTCGTCTGCCATTGCCGCAACGGGGCAGGATTCGTTGCTCGCGATGACCTTGAAGCCCGGCGGCAGCTCGGTAACCTTGTCGCCGTGACTCATCCATACGTCGAGCAGCCCATGGCCCTCGTCGTTCGTGCGGTCCTGGATGCCGCGGAAGAGCTCGGAATGCCCGCGCGCGCGGATCTCGGCATAACCGAATTCGCGCTTGCCGGAGCTCTCGACCTTCCCGCCAAGCTGCTGCGCCATCGTCTGCATGCCGTAGCAGATACCGAGCACCGGCACGCCGAGTTCGAACACGGCCTGCGGGGCCTTCCACTCCAGCGCCTCGTACACCGAGTTCGGCCCGCCCGACAGGATCACGCCGGCCGGGGCGAACTCGCGCACGAACTCTTCCGACACGTCGAAGGGGTGGAGTTCGCAATACACCTGCTGCTCGCGCACGCGACGCGCGATGAGCTGGGTAACCTGGGAACCGAAGTCGAGGATGAGGATTTTCTGATGAGCCATGGCAACGCTCTCGGGACGTACGAAAAAAGGAAAGGCGGCCCGAACGGGCCGCCTTCGGTGTCGGGATCGGATCAATCCACGTGGTAGTTGGGCGCTTCCTTGGTGATCTGGACGTCATGCACGTGCGATTCGCGCACGCCCGCCGAAGTAATCTCGACGAACTCCGCCCTGCGGTGCATTTCATCGATCGTCGCGCAACCGAGGTAACCCATGGAGGCACGCAGACCGCCGACGAGCTGGTGGATCACCGCCGTGACAGCCCCCTTGTACGGGACGCGGCCTTCGATGCCTTCGGGAACGAGCTTGTCGGCATTGCCGTCCGATTCCTGGAAATAACGGTCAGCAGCGCCCTGCTGCATCGCGCCGAGCGAACCCATTCCGCGGTACGACTTGTACGAACGGCCCTGGTACAGCACCGTTTCGCCCGGTGCTTCCTCGGTACCGGCGAACAGGCCGCCCAGCATCACGACGTTCGCACCGGCGGCGATCGCCTTGGAAATGTCACCCGAATAACGGATACCACCGTCGGCGATCAGCGGAATGCCCGTGCCTGCAAGGGCGGTCGCGACATTGTCGATGGCTGTCACCTGCGGCACACCGACGCCGGCAACGATACGTGTCGTGCAGATCGAACCCGGTCCGATGCCGACCTTCACGGCATCCGCCCCCGCATCGGCCAGCGAGCGCGCCGCCGCCCCGGTGGCGATGTTGCCGCCGATCACTTCGACATGCGGGAAGTTCTTCTTCACCCAGCTCACGCGATCGAGCACGCCTTGCGAGTGGCCGTGCGCCGTATCGACGACGACGACATCCACGCCTGCCTCGACCAGCGCTTCGGCACGTTCTTCCGTGCCGGCGCCAACCCCGAGTGCCGCACCAACGCGCAACCGGCCCAAGTCGTCCTTGGCGGCCAGCGGATGCTCGGTGGACTTCATCATGTCCTTCACGGTGATCAGCCCGCGCAGCTCGCGCGCGTCGTTCAGCACCAACACCCGCTCGAGGCGGTGCTTGTGCATCAGGCGGCGTGCCTCCTCGAGGCTGTCGCCTTCCTTCACCGTAACCAGACGCTCGAACGGCGTCATGATCGCGGAAACCGGCTGATCGAGATTCGTCTCGAAGCGAACATCACGGTTCGTCACGATACCGACCACGCGCTTGCCCTCGACAACAGGCAGGCCCGAGAACTTGTGCAGACGCGTCAACGCCATGACCTCGCGGACGCTCATCGTCGGCGGAATGGTGATCGGGTCCTTCAGGACGCCCGATTCGAAGCGCTTCACCTTTGCGACCATGCCCGCCTGTTGCTTGACGGGAAGGTTCTTGTGGATGATGCCGATGCCGCCTTCCTGCGCCAGCGCGATCGCCAGGCGGGATTCCGTCACCGTATCCATTGCGGCGGATACCAGCGGAATATTGATGCGGATGTTGCGAGTCAGCTGTGCCCGCAGGCTGACATCGCGGGGGAGAACTGTTGAGTGGGCGGGGATGAGAAGGACGTCATCGAACGTCAGCGCCTTCTGAATCACTCGCATGGCTTCTATCCTTTCGGCCAAATCCGTATTATACAGATGCCGCGGAATCATGGTAAGCGGCGCTTTTCGATGGAGTCCGACTGATGCGTCGTCTTAGCCTGCTCGTTCTAAGCCTGATCCTTGCACTGCCTGCAGCAGCTCAGGTGTATCAATGGCGCGACGCGCAGGGGCGGATCAACTACTCGGATTCGCCCCCGCCTACCGGCGCCGTGAAGACCGTCAAGCCGGCGAGCCCGCCCAAGACGCCTGCAGCCGATGAAGCTGTCCCGGATGAATCCTCAGAGGCGGCGGCGCAGACGCCCGCGACTGACGGCGCCACGGGCGAAGCGGGCAAGCAGGCCAAGGAAAAGGCCGATCCGGCCAAGCCGAAGACCATGGCAGAGAAGGAAACCGAATTCCGCCAGCGCAAAGTGGCCGCCACGGAGGCCGAAGCCAAGGCCGAAAAGGAACGCCAGAAGGCGGCCGAACTCGCGCGCTACTGCGACCAGGCGCGCAGCCAGATCGTCGGACTCAAGAACAGCCGCCGCGTCTCGCGCTTCAACAGCGAAGGTCAGCGCGAACTGATGGACGATGCCGCACGCACGGCCGAGATCGAGCGCTCGCAGCGCTACATCGACGAGAACTGCAAGTAAGCGCCATGCCCGGATTCGTCCGGGTCAGACGCGCGGCCCTCATTCCTCGGCCGGACCGCCACCCTTCTTCATCACCTTGCCTTCCTCGGCACGTTTCTTCCGCACCGCCTTCGGATCGGCGATGAGCGGCCGGTAGATCTCCACCCGGTCGCGGTCGCGCAGTGCGGTATCGAGACGGGTCAGCTTGGCGAACACGCCGACCTTGTTGCGTCCATCGAGTTCGATGTCGGGATGCTTCACGAGAAGCCCGGACGCCTCGATCGCATCGCGCACCGTCGCGCCCTCGGCTACCCGGACCTTGATCAGCTCCTGCTTCGCAGGCAATGCGTAGGAGACTTCCACGTCGATGAATGCGGTCATTGTCATCCCTTCGGGTACACCTGCTGCGCGCGTTTGATGAACGATTCCACGAATGTGTTCGCGATGTGGCTGAACACCGGGCCGAGCGCCTTTTCGAGCAGTTTGCTCGAAAACTGGTAGTGCAGATTGAACTCGACCTTGCACGCGGTATCGCCGAGGGGCGTGAATCGCCACAAGCCGTCGAGGTGCGTAAATGGACCTTCACGCAGCCCGATCTTCATCTGGCGCGGAAATTCCTTCACGTTCTCGGTCGTGAAATTCGCCTTGATGCCGTGGTAGCTGATGTGCAGGGTCGCAATCGCCTTGTTTTCCGTGCGCTCCTGCACCTCCGCCCCTCCGCACCAAGGGAGGAATTGCGGATATTCTTCGCAACGGTCGACGAGCTCGAACATCTGCGCGGGAGTGAACTCGATCAGAACCTGCTTCCTGACTTCTGCCATGTGCGTGTGGGACCGGCGCTTTGCCGACCTGCTAAAATGCGCGATTCTACCGCAACGCACCGCCAACGGCCGCTTCCCGCGGAGCCGGCGCGAGCACAGGATCCTGACACCGCATGAGCATCATCGACAACCGCAAGGCCTATCACGACTACTTCATCGAGGAGAAGTACGAAGCCGGGCTCGTGCTCGAGGGCTGGGAAGTCAAGGCGATCCGGGCTGGACGCGCGAACATCAAGGAAGCCTACGTGGTCATCCGCAATGCGGAAATCTTCATCGTCGGCATGCACATCACGGCCTTGGCCGCGGCTTCATCGCACATCACGCCGGACCCCGTGCGCACGCGCAAGCTTCTTCTCCATGCCAGCGAGATCTCCAAGCTGATCGGCAAGGTCGAACGCGCCGGCTACGCGCTCGTGCCGCTCGACCTTCACTATACGAAGGGGCGCATCAAGGCGCTGATCGGCCTTGCGAAAGGCAAGAAGCAGTACGACAAGCGCGAGGACGCGAAGGAGCGCGACTGGGAACGCGACAAGGCGCGCCTGATGAAGACCAGGGTCTGAGCTACGAGCTGCACGACAGCATCGAGCACCCTGCGCGATTGCGCGCCCAGTCCGGGCGGCGCGCCGCGAAACGTTCGCGGCCGGGCTGCTCGTCGTATGGACGGCGCATCACGTCCAGCAGTTCGAAGACAAGCGAATCGTCGCCCTGCTCCGCCGCGTCGATCGCCTCCTGCGCGAGGTAGTTGCGCAGGACGAAGCGCGGATTGACCGCGTTCATGCGTGCCCGCCGCCGATCCGCGGGCAATCCTTCCGCGCGAACCCGCGCGGCGTAGCGCCCCAGCCACTCCGCGAATGCCGCCTCGTGCTCGCGAAACTTGTCCTCCGCGTAGAACGCTTCGCGCAGCGGCGCGAGGCTCGGCGACTCCACGTCGACACGGGCGAGTTCGCGGAACAGGATCGTCATATCGACTTCCGCCCCGGTCATGAGCTCGTGCAGGGTTTCGACGAGGCCATCGTCCTCCTCGCGCAGCTCCTCGAGGCCGAGCTTTGCGGCAAGCATGCCGCGACTTTCAGCTTCGTACACGGCCGCGTAGCGTGACAGGCCGTCCTGCAATGGTTCGACGGCACCGAAGGCGGGAAACAGCGCGTTTGCCAGCTGGAGCAGGTTCCACTGTGCGATTTGCGGCTGGTTGCCGAATCGATAGCGGCGACCCTGCGCGTCGGTTGTGTTCGGCGTCCATCCGGGATCGAAGTTGTCGATCCAGCCGTAGGGACCATAGTCGATCGTCAGTCCGAGGATCGACATGTTGTCGGTGTTCATCACACCATGCACAAACCCCACGCGCATCCAGTGGGCGACGAGCCGTGCCGTGCGTTCGCACACGGCATGGAACCAATCGACCCGCCGCGTCGCCGTGTCGCCGCCCGTCTCGGGAAAATCGCGCGCGATCGTGAAGTCGATCAGCCGTTCCAGGACGTCCTGGTCGCCGCGTGCGGTGAAGATCTCGAAGTTGCCGAAACGGATGAACGACGGGGCCACGCGGCACACGACCGCACCCGGTTCGGCCTGTGGCCGCCCGTCGTAGAACATGTCGCGGACGACCTCCTCGCCCGTGGCGACGATGCTCAGGGCACGGGTGGTCGGGATGCCCAGGTGATGCATGGCCTCGCTGCACAGGAACTCGCGGATCGACGAACGCAGCACCGCGCGGCCGTCCGCCCGGCGCGAGTAAGGCGTCGGTCCGGCTCCCTTCAGCTGGAGCTCCCATCGCTCGCCGCGCGGGTTGACGGTTTCGGCGAGCGTGATCGCCCGTCCGTCACCAAGCTGCCCCGCCCAGTTGCCGAACTGGTGGCCACCGTAGCATGCGGCATAGGGTTCCATCCCCGGCAACAGCATGTTGCCGCCGAAGACCTGTGCGAACTCCGGCGAGCGGACGTCGGCCTCGTCGAAGCCGACCAGCCGTGCGACCTCGGGCGACCAGGCGAGCAGGCGGGGAGCCGCGACCGGGGTCGGCATCACGCGCGAGTAGCAGGCGCCATGCACCTGGCGGATATGCGGAGACGCTTCCGGGTCGCCCGGCAGTTCACGCACGAAGCGGTTATCGAAATCAAGGGTTTTCATTATGGGCGATGCCTGGGGTTGGGGGCTGCCCGTATGAGACGACAGCGGCCGTGCTTGGTTCGCTGACGCCGTCAGTTGCGCTCAGGAGCGGCGCGGATCGAATGCGTCGCGCACGACGTCGGCGAACAGGTTCGCCGACAGCACGAGCACGAACATGAAGGCGAAGGCGGCCATCAGCGACCACCACACCATGGGCTCGCGCGCGAGCTCCGCCCGCGCCATGTTGATCATCGTGCCAAAACTGATCGTGGTGGGGTCGACACCGATCCCGACATAGGACAGCACCGCTTCGGCGAGCACGAGACCGGAAAAATCCATGACCAGCGCGATCAGCACGATGTGCATTACGTTGGGCAACACGTGACGACGCAGGATGGCCGAGGTGCCTACGCCGAACGCGCGCGCCGCCTGCACGTATTCCAGTTCGCGCAGCTTCAGCGTCTCGCCACGCAGCAGCCGGCACAGCCCGGTCCAGCTCGTGATGCCGAGGATCAGGCACAAGGCCAGCAGCCGTGCGTCGGCGCGCTCGGCAGCGGTCGAGAACCACTGCGGATGGGTGTCGATCACCACCTGCATCATCAGCACCGCGGCGGCGATCAGCAGCACACCGGGAATGGCATTGAGAACCGTATAGACGTACTGGATCACGTCGTCGACCCAGCCTCCGAGATACCCCGCCATGATGCCAAGCGCGACCGCGAACGGCAGCATCACGAGCGTCGTCAGCGTCCCGATGATCAGGGCGGTGCGCACACTCTTGAGCGACAGGTAAAACACGTCCTGCCCGACCTTGTCGGTGCCGAAGACGTGGTAGTGCGGCGCGAGCTTGATCGCCAGAATCGTCACCACCAGCACGCAGGCAAACGTGACGAGCGCAGCCCGCCACGCCAGATGCGTCTCGCCCCGCCACAGGGCGCGAGCGGCCTCCAGCATCCCGCTCCCGCGCCTGCGCCTGCGCGCCAGAATGACGACGAGGATTGCCACCACTGCGAGCCAGGCCTCCATCGCGCCGGCAACGCCGGTCGCGATGCGTCTTGCGACGTCGGCATCGCGCTCGCCGGTCGCTTCACCCAGATGAGATCCGCCCCACGCAAGCCGCGGATAGATGCGCGCCTGCCCTCCCCCGGGCAGTTCGACGGTCTCGCGCGCATACAGCTCCGTCGCGAAGGGGGCCGAATACGTTTTCTCGACGCGCGTACGCAAGGGAGCGAGGAGGACATCCAGTGCGCTCAGCACCTCGGACGAGTAGGCAGCCGGCGCATTCTCCGCCGCGCCATTGGCAACCGGCAGCTGCGGACGGAAATGGAAGCTGTCGATGATGCCGACGGCGAGAAAAGCGAGCAGGATCACCGCCGAAGCCATGCCGCTGGGACGGCTCCCCACCCGGCGCCAGGCGGCGCGCAGCGGGGCCTCGCGGCGGACATGGACGATCGTTGCAGCCCCGATCGCGAGCAGCAGGAAGAACAGGACATCGGTCCACAGCAGAACGGGCAGGAATCCCATCGCCTACTCCAGCCTCACGCGCGGATCGACCAGCGTATAGGAAATGTCGGTCAGGATCAGGCCGACGATATACAGCACCGAACCAATGAACACCATCGCCCGCACGACGGCGAAGTCCTGTGCGTTGATGGCGTCGATCGTGTAGCTGCCCAGGCCCGGGATGCCGAAGAACGACTCGACCAGCAGGCTGCCCATGAATAGCAGCGGAATGACCACGACGACACCCGTGAGGATCGGGATCATCGCGTTCTTCAGCACGTGCCGGAACAGCACGACGCGCTCGGAGAGCCCCTTCGCACGTGCAGTCCGTACGTAATCGCGCGAAATCTCCTCGAGGAAGATCGTCCGGTACCAGCGCGCATTGGAACCCACCCCGGCGATCACGCTGATCGCCACCGGCAGCACGAGGAAGCGCGCGGCGTCGAGACCCGGCGCGTAGCCGGAGATCGGCACTAGCGCCCACAGCTTGGAGACCAGCCACTGCCCGCCGATGATGTAGAAGAGGCTCGAGATCGACATCATCGCCACGCACAGCACGACGCCCCAGAAATCCAGGTAGCTCGCCCGGAAGAACACCAGGATCAGCGCGAACGTGACGGATGTGAACAGGCCCAGGATGAAAGTCGGCAACGCCAGGGCAAGCGAGGGCCCCATCCGGTCGCGCATCTCCTGCGCGATGTCGCGTCCGTCATCGGCACGCCCGAAATCGAACGTGAACATCCGCAGGGACTTCTGGAAGAAGATCGTCTCCGTGACCTGCCCACTCCCCTGCGCCGCGGCATTGAAGAAGAGCGGCCGGTCGTAGCCGCGTTCGACCTTCCAGCGCTCGATCGCTTCCGGCGTCACGCGCTTCACGCCAAGCTGCATGCGCGCCATGTCGTCGGGCGAATTGACGACGAAGAACAGCGCGAAGGTCACGAGATTGACGCCGATCAGGATGGGCAGCGCATACAGCAACCGGCGCAGCACGTAGGCGAACATCAGCGGCCGCCTCCTAATGCCGTCGCGCGTTCGCGCCGCCGGTAATGGACGAACGCCGGCGCAATCGCCGCGGCCGCGAGCGCAGCCAGCAGCATCAGCGGCCACACGATCGGCCGATTCCATTGCCCCCGTGCGGCGTCGCGCCGTTCGATGTCGATGCGCTGGTACTTCAGCGTATTGCGCACCATGCTCCCGGTCTTGCGATTGAGCACCCAGCCGTGCTGCAGCGAATACGCCTTCGGATGGAAGCCGAAGATCCACGGGGCATCCTGCTGCAGGATGGCGACCATGCGATCGATGACCGCCTGCCGCTCGGCGCCATCGGGCATGCTCTTCATCTTCTCGAACAGACGGTCGTACTCCGCGTTCACGTAGTTGGCCGCGTTCTGGCCCGATTCCTTCACCTTCGCCTGGGCGCCGTGCAGCAGGAAGAGCATGTTCTCCGGATCCGGATAGTCCGCATTCCAGCCGAAAAAGAACAACTGCGCATTGCCCTCGCGGATCTTGTCCTGGAAACGGTTGTAGTCGGTCGCGCGCACGACGAACTGCACGCCGAGCTCGCGGAACTGCTTGGCCAGCCAGTCGGAGCGCGCCTTGTCGCCAAGACCGCCGGGCGTCGTGTCGAGATTCAGGATCAGCGGCTCCCCGGTCCTCGCATCGCGCCCGTCCGGGTACCCCGCCTCGGCCAGCAGGCGGCGCGCCACGTCCTTGCTGCGCCGCACGGCATGCCCGTCGCGCCATTCATACACCACCGGATTGATCCCGGCCTCGCCTTCGCGCGCGCCGAAGATGCCCGGCGGAATCGGATGCATCGCCGTCACCCCGCGCCCGTTCAGGAAGATCGACACGAATTCGTCCATATCCAGCGCGACCGAGATCGCCTGCCGCAGCTTGCGCGCCCGTGCCTGCGCCTCCGCATCGGGACCACCCCCGACGACGCTGTCGAGCATGTTGAAGCCGAGATAGAAGATCGACGGCGAGACCGAGGTGAGCAGCTGAATGCCTTGGTCACGCATGTCGTCCGAAAGCGACACTTCGCCCTGACTGGTCATCGTCACGGCCTGATCGAAGTTGTCCGACGAAACGCCGGACGCGTCGTAATAGCCCTGCAGGAACTTGTTCCAGTACGGGATGCCCTCCCGTTCGCGCGTGAACACCACCTTGTCGATGAAGGGCATCGTCTTGCCGCAATCCGCAAGCAGGCCCGCCTCCCGATCGCCCGGCTCGCCTTCGCACGGAAAACCCTCGCCGCGGAAATTGGGATTGCGCGCGAGCACCATGCGCGCATTCGGATTGTTCTCCGACAGCATGTACGGGCCGGTACCGATCGGCCACCAATCGAGGGTCAGGTTGCGTTCGGCCATGCCCGGCTGGCCGAAGAAGCGGTCGGCCTCCGGCGGCACCGGGGCGAAGAACGGCATCGACAGCCAGTACAGAAACTGCGGATAAGCGCCCTTCAGCGTGATCCGATAGGTGTGGCGATCGACGATCTCGATGCCCGGAACGGTATGGCGCTCCAGATCCAGCGCACCGGATGTCCGGGCAGCCTCCGCGGCGAGCGCCTTCTGCAAGGTCTTGAGCCCTGGCAGGTACTCGGCGATCAGCTCGAAGATCGGCGAGTGCAGCCGCGGATGCGCGAGCCGCTTGATCTGATGAACGAAATCGCCGGCCTCCAGCTCGCGCGTGCCCGTCTCGGCAAAATCGGCGAGGACGCGCACGTCTTCGAGATCGGCCGCCGACAGGGCCGCATAGCGCAGAGTGCCGTCCGCCCGCCGGGCGAGCGCCGGGTGCGGCTGGTAAAGGATCCCCGGCCGGATGCGGATCTCATAGACGCTCATCGCCACCTGCGACGCCGGGGCGCTCACCGGCAGTTCGCGCCCGCCTTCGTCATAGCGCCGCACCACCGGCATCGCCGCCGCGCTGCCCGGAACCAGCGTGTACGGCCGTTTCAGGTAGTGATACTGAAGCGGTGGCTCATAGATCTGATACAGGAAAGTGGCCTCATCCTCGCTGTACGACTGTACCGGATCGAGGTGCTTCGGGCGGTCCGTGAATGCCGAGTACATGATGTTGCGTCCCTGCTCCGACGCCGGATAGGGGTCGTTCCACACCGGCCCGCAGGCAGCGAGAAAGGTGCAAAACACCAACAGGAGCGGGAAACGGCGCAACATGGCAGCAGGATTCTACCTGCAAGCCGGCACGCTTCGCGCCTCGAAGCGATACGATCGTGGTTGCGCACGTCGACCATCGGCGCCCATCGGCTATAATCCGCCGACCATCAAGACGGAGCATTACCGAAAATGGGCTTTCTCGCCGGAAAACGCATTCTGATCACCGGACTGCTCAGCAATCGCTCGATTTCGTACGGCATCGCCAAAGCCATGCACCGTGAAGGTGCGGAACTCGCCTTCACGTACCAGAACGAACGCTTCCAGGACCGCGTAGCCAAGATGGCTGCCGAATTCGATTCGGACCTCATCTTCTCGTGCGACGTGCAGAACGACGAGGAAATCACCGCGCTGTTCGACCAGTTGGCGCAGAAATGGGATGGCCTCGACGGCCTCGTCCATTCGATCGCCTTTGCACCTGGCGATGCCCTGGAAGGCGACTTCCTCGAAGGCTTCTCGCGGGAAGCGTTCCGCATCTCCCAGGAAATCAGTGCCGGCAGCTTCCCGCTGCTCGCCAAGGCAGCACGCCCGATGATGAAGGGCCGCAGGGGCGCACTCCTGACGATGTCCTACCTCGGCGCCGTGCGCACGATGCCCAACTACAACATCATGGGCCTGGCCAAGGCAAGCCTCGAGAGCGCGGTGCGCTATATGGCCGTCTGCCTCGGCCCGGAAGGCACCCGTGTGAATGCGGTCTCCGCGGGCCCGATCAAGACGCTGGCAGCTTCGGGCATCGGCAGCTTCAGCAAGCTGCTGTCGTTCAACGAGCACAACGCCCCGCTGCGTCGCAACGTCACCATCGAGGAAGTCGGCAACGCTGCGGCCTTCCTCTGCTCGGATCTCGCAAGCGGCGTCACCGGCGAGATCATGTACGTTGACGGCGGCTTCAACACCACCGCGCTCGGCAACTCGGAACAGCCCTGACGCCAAGCCTCTCGGCGAGCCGCTCGGCGCGCGGCCGTTAGTCAAAACAAGAACGCCCGATGCGTCAGCATCGGGCGTTCTTGTTTGTGCGAGCGACAAGGGGGCAACGCCTTGGCGCGCCCCTGTGTCGTCGCTTACTGCTGTTGCGGCCGAACCGCAGCGGTATTGATGTTCACGGCGTAACGACCGCGCAGCGACGTGAGGAATGCGTTGAAATCGCGTTCCGCAACCAGGCGCTGGTACTGCCCCTCCAGCGCCTTGAGGCGTTGATCGTCCTTCGCGATTTCGATCCGATTCACGCTCTCGATGCGGTAGACGGAATATCCGCCCCCCTGCATCGGCGCCCCGACGTAAGCCGGCAGCTTCGTTCCCGGTGCTCCGAATACCGCAGAAATCGCTGCCTGCGGCAACTCCGGTTTCGCCCGCTGCACAGTGCGCGCCGCGCTCCAGTCGCCCGGCACCGATTCGCCCTTCTGCAGCAACGCGAGTGCAGCCTCCCCGCGTTCGGCCGCGAGCTTTGCCGCCTGCTCCGTCTTGAGCTGCTGTTCGATGGCACCCTTTACCTGCTCGAAAGGTGTCCGTTGTGCCGCCTGATGCTCCACTACGCGCGCGGACACGAGCGTTCCACGCGATACCTCGACGGCCTCGACGTTACGCTGCTTCGTCACCGCCTCATCCGAGAACAGGGCATTCAACAGCTTCTCGTTGGTGTAGTCGCCCACTGCACCGCCAACCCGCTGAATCCAGTCGGTCGTGCGAATCTGGAGCTTCAGCGCGTCCGCCACCGGTTTCAGGCTGTCCGACTGCTCGTACACCGTGTTCGAGAACACCTCGGCCTGCTCCGCGAACTTCTTGCTCGCTTCCTGACGCTTGAGTTCTTCGACGATCTCGCCCTTCACCTCATCGAACGGCCGGGCGTGAGCCGACTTGATGTCCGTGACTTCGATGATGTGGAATCCGAAGTCCGACCGCACGACGTCGCTGATCTGTCCCTTGTCGAGGCCGAACACGGCATCCTCGAACGGCTTCACCATCGCACCCCGCCCGAAGAATCCGAGGTCTCCCCCGCGCGAAGCAGAACCCGGATCATCCGATTCCGACTTCGCCAGCTCTGCGAACCGCTTCGGATCGGCGCGCAATTGCTTCAGGATCCCGGCAGCCTTTTCACCCGCCTTCGCAACTGCATCCGCCGACACGTCCGCCGCGGCCCCGATCAGGATATGCCGTGCACTGCGTTCCTCGGGTTGGCTGAAACGTTCCGCATTCGCGTCATAGAACTTGCGGGCAGCATCGTCCGACACGCTTACCTGATCGAGAACCGCGTCCTGGTTGAAGACCACATACTCCGCACGCAACCGGGCCGGCCGCTCGAAGCGTTCCCCGTTCGCGTCGTAGTACTGCTTTGCCGCGTCGTCGGCCAGCTTCACCTCCTCGACAAAACGGTTCGCGGGAAACTGCAGTTCACTGATCTTCCGCTCCTCGAGTTGCGCCGTCAGAAAGCGCCTGATCGACTCACGCGAAGTGAACGCCGAGTCGCCGACGGCCTGGGCCACCTGCTGCATACGCAGATCCTGCGCGAGTCGGGACTCGAACATGGCCGGAGTCATGCCCTGCGCCCGCACCGCCGCCTCGTAGCGCTCGATCGAAAAGCGCCCGTCCTGCTGGAACGCGTCCACTCCAGCGATCACCTGCTGCAACTGCTGCGGCGTCACGATGAGCCGACTGTCGGCCGCATGCAGCGCCAGCAGACGCTGATTCACGAGGTTCTCCACGACCGAACGACGGATCGGCTCCGAATCGAGCAATGCCCTATCGACCTCCCCACCCATCGACTCCCGCAGCCGATCCTGCTGCTCGCGCAAGGCCTGATCGAACTCCGCAGTGGAAATCTTCGACTTGCCGACCGTCGCGACGTCCATCCCGGTGGGCCCATCCTGAAAATACGAATCCAGCCCGAAGAAAGCGAAGGGGACGATCAGCAGCGCAAGGATGATCTGCGCCACGCGTTTGTTGTTGCGAACTGATTCCAGCATCGTTGAGTTCCGTGAGTTCCCTGGAGGATGGCAAGGCGGCGTGCGCCGCGGACATAGGCGTAGGATTATCGCATTGCGCAGGCTTGCTGGCCAAACGCGCCACGCGATGCGGAACAACTCCGCCCTAGCCGGCGCAGCTAACCCGTCAACAACGTCCGATGCCGTGGTACTCGAATCCATGTCGCCGCGGCAGCTCCGCCCCGAATACGTTCCGGCCGTCAAAGATCACTGCCTGACGCAGTTGGGTCCGAATCGCCGCGAAGTCAGGGCTCCGGAACGCTTTCCACTCCGTCACGACGATCAGCGCGTCGGCGCCTTCGCACGCCGCGAGTGGCGTCGGTGCGTACGACACGCCACCGAGCCCCGCGAACACACGCCGCGATTCCTCCATTGCAACCGGGTCATGCGCGCCGACGGTAGCGCCCGCCTCGACAAGCTCCATCACAAGCTCCCGGCTCGGCGCATCCCGCATGTCGTCCGTATCAGGCTTGAAGGCCAGCCCCCAAAGGGCAAAGTGCTTGCCACGGAGATCCTCGCCAAACCTCCGTTTCACCTTCTCGGCCAGCACGCGCTTCTGCGCCTCGTTCGCACGCTCCACCGCAGTCAGCACCTGCAACTCCCTTCCATGCTCGCTCGCCGTCTTTACGAGCGCCTTGACGTCCTTCGGAAAGCACGAGCCGCCATAGCCGCAGCCCGCATACAAGAAGGAATAGCCGATGCGAGCGTCCGATCCGATACCGACTCGCACGGATTCAATGTCCGCCCCGACCGTCTCGGCCAGATTCGCCAGCTCGTTCATGAAACTGATCCGGGTTGCGAGCATGGCGTTCGCCGCGTACTTCGTCAGTTCCGCCGAGCGAACATCCATTACCAGCATCCGGTCGTGGTTTCGGACAAATGGCGCATACAGCGCACGCATCAGGAAAATCGCCTGCTCATCGTCCGCACCGACGATGATCCGATCCGGTCGCATGAAATCCTCGACCGCAGCCCCTTCCTTGAGAAACTCCGGATTCGAGGCCACCGCAAACGGCACGCTCACCCCACGGTTCGCCAGTTCCTCCAGAATCGCCGCCCTCACCCTGTCAGCCGTACCCACCGGCACGGTCGACTTATCGACCACGACCTTGTAGTCCGTCATTCGTCGACCGATGTCGCGCGCTGCGCTCACCACATACTGCAGATCCGCCGAACCATCCTCATCGGGTGGCGTACCCACCGCGATGAACATGATCGTGCCGTGCGAACAAGCCTGTTCAGCGTCCGTCGTGAACTTGAGGCGCCCCGCCCCCACGTTGCGCTGAACAATCTCCTTCAGGCCGGGCTCGTAGATCGGAATGTCCCCCTCGTTGAGCACCCGAATCTTGTCAGCATTCACATCGAGGCACACCACATCGTTGCCCATTTCAGAGAGACAGGCGCCGGTTACCAAGCCTACGTAGCCCGTGCCAATTACTGTGACCTTCATTTTCTTCCTACACAATTAGACCGTATTCATAATAACGCGCCGAAACACGCGAAACTCCACGTGACTATTGCGATTATTGTGCGCGTTCCACAAAACGTGCTGCACACCCAGGACAGGCGGCGAGTTCAAGGTCGTCCCACATGATTTGCATGGTTCCGCCCCTCTCACGAACGAAATCGATTAACCGACTCGACGTGTAAAGCTTTATTGGGTTGAACTCAGAAAGCCCGCCAGGCTTTGGGTCGTCGGGGTGATGGGTATGACCCTTAACATCGAAAATGATTTTCTTCTTTTCACCCTCAACGGTAGCAGTCAAAAGAAAGCGACCTTTCTCTTCATCCCCTTCCACAAATCCATAATCGAGAGTCACCCATTTTCCAACAGGAACAACAAATTCCCGGTTTATCTCTGACCAAATCGCTGATTTCCAGCGGTTATTATCGACATTCAAGGTCTGCGCATGAGCCTGAAAATAAATTACCCCATTGGAGCCTGGCATATCCTTGATAAGATTAACGGTAATCCGAAACGGAAATCCTTCACCAGTCCAACTGGCATTGTTCCACCACTCCGATACGGTCAGCCAATCAAAAGTCCCCGGGAATGAGCGAACAATATTGAAATCGGAATGCAGAAACATGCGGACCGACACCCCCAGTTCCCGTACTCCTTTGCTCCCATGCACGCTCATTTGCACCCGCCCCTTCACAGGACGATTAGCAGCCGTAATTACATTTGGTTTCGCAATCCAGAACCGCAACACCCGATTAGAAGCCTCAGCAGGTGATTGCACGATGTCAGCACCACGTTCGTCCTCGCTTCCGCCTTCAAACTCAATTATGGCGCGACCAAACTTAGTGGCTGAAGTACCTTTAACCTCTGCGGTCTGTGCGCACAACTGCTCACCCGCCCAGCCTTCGAATGTGCCCCGTTTCCCCGCCACGTCGTCGCGAACTCGAACAGAACCATCAAACCCGGTTCGAAACCGAGAACTCGCCCGTTCGATACAAGGAGCAAACCATGCGTCCCGATGCGCGCCTCCATCATTAGCTATCGCTGGCGCAAAGCCACTTAACAGAAATAAAATTGCGATATAGATCGAATTTCTAAAACGTCTGAGATAATGCCTGTCTGCCACGACCAAGCTGCCGAAATATAACGTATACCGACCTGTCATCTAGATGCACGAATATACGCGTCGAGCCTTTCAATCAACTGCCCACTTGCGAACTCCGCTAGCTGAGGCCCCACAGACAATCGGTGCCGCTCATCCAACCTAGCTGCAACCTCGTCCTCGCTCCAGGCGACACTAACGCCCGGACGGCCATCCAACCAGCGCGCTGTCGCGAACTGATGGTCATTGCGGTGTTCCCCCAACCCGGCTTTTCGCGGCATGATCAGAATGGGACGCTGGTAGCGTAGCGCCGTAAGAATCGAACCCATCCCCGCGTGAGACACAATCAGGTCAGCTTGACGCATAAGCTCATCCGCTTTAGCGGGCGGCAAGAAATCGGCATGAGTCATGGCTCGAGGCTGCAGGCCACTTGGACCGATTTGTCCAAACACTTCAACGTCCGAGTTTGCTTCAGCCCACTTATCGACTGCTTCAACCAATCGATTGAAGGCCAGCTGGGTTCCAACAGTTACGAAGATCACAGCACCGCCCCCCAATAATGTGGCCCCTCAGGCTTAGCCAAGTGCTCCCACTGAGTAAGCCACACATGAGCCCACCGCCCCACCTTGGCCCCGGAGGTAGAGAGTGTCTCCGAATTTGCGATGCTGTCGATCCAAACGGTTCGCGCACCAAACAGCCGACCAAATAAGATGGCCGCAAATCCAGGAGCTGCACCAGTCGTTACCACCACGTCAGGACGAATCCTGACCATTAGCCAGGCCACTTGCAGGAACATCCTCGCAAGCGCCATTTTGTTCCATAAATTCGCATCCTGAACGACGTGCAACTCTCCTTCCACGTCTTTAACATAGTCCTTTTGGGTGGAAATCCAAACAACATCGGAACGCGCAAACGCCCCGCGCAGTCGCATGAGTTGCACCCAATGCCCCCCACCAGAAGCCACCGCAAGAACTCTCGTCACGATTTCAGCCTCAATGGTCGGTGGCCGGTAGAGGTGTATTCAAGACATCCCACCACAGATGCTCGACCCGCGGGTAAATAGTCTTGGCCGAAAACCCTTGATCAAACGCCGCGCGTCCGACACGTGCAGTAGCCTCGCGATATGCATCGTCAGCCATCGCCTTCGAGAGCACACTTGCAAGTTGTGCGGGGTCACCAGCATCAACGAGTAAGCCACGGCCATCCGCCAAAACGGCGGGAATACCCCCGACCCTAGTAGAAATAACGCAATTATTCCGCCCCATCGCTTCCAGAATGAACATGGGCATTGCCTCATCACGGGAGGGCAAAACGGCGATAGAGGAGCGTTCAAGAAGGTGCATCAAGGACCGATGGTCGATGGAACCAACGAATTCCGCATCATCAAGCGAATCGGGTACAACCTCCCGATCAATTACCGGCCCCGCGATAACCAGTTTCCAGCCGCGGCCTACCCCAACTCGTCGCCACGCTTCCGCAAGCACATCCACGCCTTTCCGATTGGACACGCCCCCACCGAAAACCACCAATCGTTCCTTTTCCTTTGGCAGCCCTTCCGGCACCGCATTGGGAATCAACTCCACACGCATCGCAGGAACAAACCGGCAAACTGCATCCTGGGTGGCTCGGCTAAGCACGACTACCTTTGTAGCAGCCGACAACACCTTCTCGACCAGCCAAGGACGTCGACTGGAAAAATCAACAAAACTGCTGCCGTGCATATGTGCAACTGTCCCAAACCCTCTGGCTCGGGCAAGAAGAAGCAATAACCCCTCGCGAACAAACGAACCGCCTTGCGATAAGTGCACCACAAATACGTTCTTCTTCGCATCGCGTAACTTGAAGATAGTGGCAAAAGCCCGGAGGAACAGGACTACTGAACGCAACCCTTTAGAGCCATCGCGAGACGTAATCACGCCCACTTCAAAGTTCGAAAACTGCCAACCCAGATAGCCGTTGACGACCTGAGTCATACCCCCCGCAACCTCCCCATGACGCCCCACCTGCCATGCGACAGGCCGGCAAGACCCAACGGACTTAGGTGAAGCTTCGATATTGATCACGCCCGAATCCTCCCCGCTACCCGATATGCCCCGACGTACCCTGGCACGACAACATTTTCCAAACGCCTGCGAATCTCGATCAACCTTTGGCGCGCGATCGGGAGCGCAGCAAGGATTTCATCGCGCTTCGATTCAACGCCTATCATGTGCTCAAGAATTACCTCCACCCCCAAACCCGAAACCTCTAGTGCAATGCCCTTAACGCCTACCGCCGCAAAATGTCGCTCAATCTTGTCGGAGGGATACGCCATCAGTCCGACCGGCAAGGCGCCATGGCTGTAGGCAGAAATAAGGACGTGAAGGCGATCGCTCACGACCCCATGAGCGCGGCGATAAAGGGCGCGCAACTTAGCCTCATGTTGGTCGTGCGCCGCACCATCCCAGTCAAGCAACTCCGCGTCCAAACTCACCGCCAGTGCTTTCGATAACCCAGCGTCGCGCCGAACCTGCGTAACAACCCAGACCTTCAGCCCTCTCGCGCTCGCATAAGCGCGCACGGCTCTCTGCCAATTATCAGAACTGTGATCACGGTCGCCGCGCATGGAAACAACCAATACATCGCGGGTCGCCCATGGCGCGTGCGCTGATACGCAATCACCTTCGGCAAAGGCAAGATCCGGCATCACCTCGCCAACTCCCATATAGGCCGCTGTGCGCGCATCCCGCCACATAACGAGATGTGACAGCAGAACCGATGGCGTCATCAACGCCCGAGGTAAAGGCGAGAAATTACGCGCACCGGAGCCAACGCGAACAACCTTTCCGCCACGAATCCGCATCATCGAAATCAAGGGCAGAACGCTCAAATGCTCCTTAAGCCCCTTCACACTCAACTGAATCTCGCCAGGCTTGAATGCATAGTGCGCGGAGCCCGACGCAGCCGACTTCAAACCCGCTAAGTACCAACGGCCAAACGATCGATACACATGATCGCCCGGTTGCACACCAAGCCCCTTCTCGTACCCTTCGGGCGCGTGTCCCACGTAGATATGTAAAGTTCCCAGCGGCCGAAGCCAGTCCAGCAGCGGGCGCCTGAGAATAATGTCGCCAATATTCTCGTACTGCCCAATCATTGGAATAAATATCGATGCAGCGCGTATATCCATCGGTCTGTCCAGATAATATCTAAGGAATCCCTGATCAATTGACGTTTCGAGCAATCGCACCCAAGCCTACTGTCTGAGCCGACTCCGATGATCGATTTTTCCGATTTTCCCGCTGATTTCCGAGGCCATTCCGACCTCGAACGCCT
>NZ_WTVS01000210.1 GCF_012911005.2 Aromatoleum toluolicum
CTCCTGACCAGGTGGATTTCGACCACCTGGCTCGCGTGGTTCAGGGGCTAGAAGGTGTTGTGCGCGATCTTGCACACCGGCCTTAGCGCGTCGAAGACCGAGCGGACGCGTGTGGAGAGTCAATGCCTCGCAGCGCGCGGATGCTCCAGAAAAAACCGCAGCATCTCCTGCGTGGCGTCCACGCCGCACGGGTCGGTGTGGCTGCCGCCCGCGTGCCCACCGGCCCACGCGTGCCCTGCGCCGTGCAGTACCCAGTGTTCTGCCACCACCGTGCCAGTCAGTGCGCTGGCCGACGGGGCGCTACCCGCCACGGTGTACACCTTGCGGGTGTAGCTCTGGCCACCACGGGACTGGCCCTGGTGCACGGTCTCCACCGTCGTCTGGCCGTCACCTGGAGCCGTGGCCAGTGCTGACAGCGTTGCCTCGATGAGCTGTTCACCGTTGTGTGCATG
>NZ_WTVS01000211.1 GCF_012911005.2 Aromatoleum toluolicum
GAATGATGGCGCCGCCGCCGTAGTGGTGATGAGCGCCAAGAAGGCAGCGGCCCTGGGCCTCAAGCCCCTGGCTCGCATCGCTGCGTTTGGCACCAGCGGTCTGGACCCCGCCACCATGGGCATGGGACCCGTGCCCGCCTCGCGCAAGGCCCTGCAGCGCGCAGGCTGGAACGCCGCCGACGTGGACCTGTTCGAGCTGAACGAAGCCTTCGCCGCACAGGCCTGCGCTGTGAACAAGGAACTGGCCATTGACCCCGCCAAGGTCAACGTGAACGGAGGCGCCATCGCCATCGGCCACCCCATCGGCGCGTCGGGCTGCCGCATTCTGGTCACGCTCTTGCACGAAATGCAGCGCCGTGACGCGAAGAAGGGCCTGGCCGCGCTGTGTATCGGTGGTGGCATGGGTGTGTCGCTGGCTGTAGAGCGTTAACCTCAAAGCCTCGGCCAGGAC
>NZ_WTVS01000212.1 GCF_012911005.2 Aromatoleum toluolicum
TGGCCAAGGAGCTGGGGCCTGATGCCAAGCAACCCAGCCGGGAGCAGGATCTGCGCAGCTACCTGGGCAGCTTCAACTTCACCGGGGACATGGTCAAGCAGGCCGTTGGCACCATGAGCGGCGGTGAAAAAGCGCGCCTGGTGCTGGCCATGATCGTATGGCAGCGCCCCAACCTGCTGCTGCTGGACGAGCCTACCAACCACCTGGACCTGGCCACCCGCGAGGCCCTGGCGATGGCGCTCAACGACTTCGATGGCACTGTGATGCTGGTCAGCCACGACCGCGCCCTGCTGCGCTCGGTCTGTGAGGACTTCTGGATGGTGGGCCGGGGTGTGGTTGGCCCGTTCGACGGCGACCTGGACGACTATCAACGTTACCTGCTCGAAGAGTCCAAGCGCCTGCGCGAAGAAGCACGCCTTGCCGAGCAGGCGCTGGCCTCACAAGCTCC
>NZ_WTVS01000213.1 GCF_012911005.2 Aromatoleum toluolicum
CGCCCAACCTGTTCTGGTCGCTGGGGCCTGCGCTGGCGGCGTCGATTTTTGATGGCGGCGCGCGCAGTGCCGCCGTAGAGACGGCCCGCGCCAACCACGCGCAGGTCACGGCCGCCTACCGCCAGACGGTGCTGACCGCGCTGCAGGAGGTGGAGGACAACCTCACGGCCGCCGCTGCGCTGGCGCAGGAGGAACAACTGCAGCGCGAGGCCACCGCCGCTGCGCAGCGTGCGCTGGACGTGGTGGAGAACCAGTACCGTGCGGGCACCGTGGGTTACCTGAATGTGCTCGCGGCCCAGACCACCGTGCTGTCGTCACAGCGCAGCCTGATCGACGTGAAGAGCCGCCGCCTGACGGCAGTGAATGCGCTGTTGAAGAATGTGGCTGGGCGCTGGGAGGCGCTGCCGCCCGCTTGAAGCCCGCGTCAGGCCCCTACATGGCCTTGAAC
>NZ_WTVS01000214.1 GCF_012911005.2 Aromatoleum toluolicum
GCATCGACATCCTGCAGACCGATACCGCGCAGTTGGCGAGCGAAGAGGCTGCCTGGTATCTGTGCGCGTTTGCCGCGCAACTCAACCAGGCCACCGGCGTGCTGGTGAGCATCGGCAGCGAGCTGGTCGCCGGGGGCCAAGAGGGTCAAAAGGCCGTGGTCAAACGCTACTACCTGCTGTCGCACCCGAAAGTTGCAGAAGCAACGCCCAGTGGCAACGGCAAGGCCAAAGCACCCGCGCGCTGATCCCTCCGGTTTCTCTTGTGCTCTGCAGCGACGTATGTGGCGGCACAGCACCGGACTCATGGTCAAAATCCATGGTCTTGTCCCAGCGCAGCGCCCCCGGTGCACACGCTACAGACATACGCTCATTTCCTACAATCCAGCCTTTTGTCCAACCATGGGCTCCCTGATGCAGTCGGCCTCTTCTCCTATCGGTGTATTTGAC
>NZ_WTVS01000215.1 GCF_012911005.2 Aromatoleum toluolicum
GCGCTGAGCTGCGTTATTGGCAGGAGACTTAGCCATGATGATCTTTCAATCTTTATTTCTTCAGTGCAGCTGCACCCTTGCGCGGACCCTTGCGAGTGCGAGCATTGGTACGGGTGCGCTGACCACGCATTGGCAGACCGCGGCGATGGCGGAAGCCACGATAGCAGCCGATGTCCATCAAACGCTTGATGTTCATCGTGGTTTCGCGGCGCAGGTCACCTTCAATGGTGAACTGCTCGATTTGTTCGCGAATTTTTTCCAGATCGCCGTCCGTCAGATCCTTGATCTTCTTGGAGTAAGCGATACCAGTTGCTTCGCAGATCTTGCGAGCGCGGGTGCGACCAATGCCAAAAATGGCGGTCAAACCGATTTCCGCGTGCTTGTGCGGCGGAATGTTAATGCCAGCGATACGTGCCATATGCGTCCTCTAATACTTTCCAATCAACC
>NZ_WTVS01000216.1 GCF_012911005.2 Aromatoleum toluolicum
GTCGTCAGGCGTGAGGCAGGGGTAGGTCACACTGGAATCGCGTGCGAGGCGGTCCCAGGTGATGCCCTCGATGCTGGCGTGCATGGCCTGGCGCATTTCGTCGTAGACAGCGGCCACGCCAGACTCCTCGCCTTCGTAGTTCCAGCCAAGCCCCATGCGCGCGGCGATCTGCTGGATGATCCACAGGTCTGGCTGCGCATCGCCCGGCGGATTGAGCGCGCGGCGGCCCATCTGCACCATGCGGTCGGTGTTGCTGGCGGTGCCGGTTTTTTCAGGCCAGGCGCTGGCGGGCAGCACCACGTCGGCCAGCCAGGCGGTCTCGGTCAGGAAGATGTCCTGCACCACCAGGTGTGACAGGCTGGCCAGCGCGTGGCGCGCGTGGTTCAGGTCGGGGTCGCTCATGGCGGGGTTCTCGCCCATGATGTACATGCCGCGCACCTTGTGCG
>NZ_WTVS01000217.1 GCF_012911005.2 Aromatoleum toluolicum
GCGTTGGAGGGTCATGGTGTTTCTCCTGGCGTTATGGATGGCGGGGCAGCACGGTGATGGTGCCGGTCATGCCGGCCTGGTAATGGCCGGGGATGAGGCAGGCAAAGTCAAAGCTGCCTGCGCGGTTGAAGTGCCACACGATGTCGCCGGCCTTGCCTGCCGCCACATGGGTCATGTAAGGCTCGTCGTGTTCCATGCCCGGGTGCTTTTTCATCATTTCGGCGTGCTGGTCCAGCTCCGCCTTGGTGCCGATCACGATCTCGTGCAGCACCTGGCCTTTGTTCTGTGCGCGCAGCCGCACAGTGTCGCCCTCGCGCACTTCGATGTGGCGGGGGCTGAACCGCATGTCGTCGCCCATGCGCACGGTGATCGTGCGGCGCACCTGCTGGGCATCGCCTGCAATGCCCCAGTCTTTTTGCTCTTTGACCACGGGGCCTGTGGAGG
>NZ_WTVS01000218.1 GCF_012911005.2 Aromatoleum toluolicum
GTGTTTGAATGCGTGAGCGAGTTGCAGGACAAGCCTTGAGGCCAGCCGCCCCACCAGCGTGCCGCAGCTGGGCGAGCGGTGCGGCCTTGCTGGCGCTGTCCGCGCTGCTGGCAGGCTGCCAGCACACACCGTCCACCCAGGCGGGCACGGTGACGTCGCCCTGGGTCAACAGCCTGGGCATGGCCTTTGTCCGTGTGCCTGCGGGCACCTTCTGGATGGGGGGCGTGCCCCCCGTCGAAACGCTGGAAAAGAACTTCCCGCTGCTGGAGCGCAAGCGCCTGACCGACCTGGCAGATGAATCGCCAGCGCACGAGGTGCGGATCACCCGCGATTTCTACCTTGGCCAGCACGAGGTCACGGTGGGGCAGTTCCAGCGCTTCCTGGAGGCGTCCGGCTACCGGCCAGAGTCTGAGGCTGACGGCACTGGGGGTTATGGCTACAACC
>NZ_WTVS01000219.1 GCF_012911005.2 Aromatoleum toluolicum
GGCCGAGGTGGCGTTGGCCATGCGCGACCTGGGCGGGTCACCCCGCCCGCTGCTGGAGGCGGCCGACACGCTGCAAGCCCACGGTGATACCGCCAACGCCACACAGGCGCGGCTGATTGCGGCGCGGCGGCTGCTGCGCATCGGTCGCCTGGACGAAGCCGCAGCGGCCATGGACGCCATGGCGACCGCCCCCACAGCGGGCGACCTGCCCCCCGCCCTGCGGGCCATGGCCGACCTGACCCTGGCCGAGCTGGCACTGCGCTCGCTGCACATCGCCGCCGCCAGTGCGGCGCTGGACCGTGCGCAGGAGGCCGCCGAGCAAGCCCATGTACCGGCCCTGCTGGCTGAGGTGGCGCAGGCGCGCGCCGTGCTGGACCAGCCCGCAGCGCGGCGCGTGGGGGCAGGGGTGGACCAGCCGCAGCGCCTTTCCGATGTGGCAGACC
>NZ_WTVS01000021.1 GCF_012911005.2 Aromatoleum toluolicum
CGCCCAGCCCCCCCCGGTCACCGTTTCCGCTGCGCTGCGCGAGCTCGCCGAAACCGTCGACCGGCGCCTGGAATCCGCCTCGCCCGCAGCGCGCTGAAATCCGCACCCGCCAGGAGAACCCGCCATGAGCCTGACACTGACATCGAGCGTCTTCGAACATGGGAACACGATGCCGGCCGCGTACACCTGCGACGGCCGCAACATATCGCCCCCGATCGCCTGGAGCGGCGTCCCGCCGGGCACGCGGAGCCTCGTGCTGATCGTCGACGATCCCGACGCCCCCGATCCCGCCGCGCCCAAAATGACCTGGGTGCACTGGGTGCTGTACAACATCCCCACGACTGCAGACGGCCTGCCCGAAGCGGTCGCCGCGACGGCCCTGCCGCCCGGCACGCTCGAGGGCCTCAACGACTGGAAGCGCACCGGCTACGGCGGCCCCTGCCCGCCCATCGGCCGCCACCGCTACTTCCACAAACTCTACGCGCTGGATACCGTCCTACCCGACCTCGCGCACCCGACGAAAGCGCGCCTGGAAACCGAACTGCGCGGCCACGTCCTCGCGCAGGCCGAACTCATCGGCACCTTCGAGCGTCACTAGGTCACGGGCGGGCCGCCCCCTGACGTTCAGGAAGTGCGACAGACCTCCTCGAGGACGCGGCGCACCCGCATCATCGCTTCCTGCAGCACCACCTCGATGCTGCTGAACTGGATCCCGGTCTCGCTCGCACCGCGACCGGCTGCGAAGTTCGCGACCACGTTGATCGCCGCGTAAGGCAGGTTCAGCTCGCGCGCCAGCGCCGCCTCGGGCATGCCCGTCATGCCGACCAGATCGGCACCGTCGCGCTCCAGGCGATTGATCTCGGCCGCCGTCTCGAGACGCGGCCCCTGCGTCGCGGCATACACGCCGCCGTCGTACATCGCTTCGCCCACCGCAGCCGCCGCCGCGAGGATGCGCTGACGCAGCGGCTCGTCGTAGGGGTGGGTGAAATCGATGTGATGCACCGCCGAATCGCCGCCCTCGAAAAAGGTGCTCTTGCGGCCCCACGTGTAGTCGATGATCTGGTTCGGCACCACCATCGCGCCCGGCCCGAACTCCGGGGGGATGCCGCCCACCGACGCGACCGACACGATCGCCGACACCTTCGCATGCTTCAGCGCCCAAATGTTGGCCCGGTAGTTCACCTGATGCGGCGGAATCGTGTGGCCGTAGCCGTGGCGCGCCAGGAACACTACCGGCTTCTCCGCCAGCTTGCCGAAGGTGAGCGCGCCCGACGGTTCGCCGTAGGGGGTGCGCGCAACCTCGCGCCGGGTGATTTCGAGCGTCGAAAGCTGGGTGAGTCCGGTCCCGCCGATGATCGCGAGCATGAAGCCTGTCTCCTTGAAAAACGGCGCCGATTCTAGCACGCAGCCGCAGCGCTCCCTCGACGGCATGGCGACGATCGCCCGCCCGCTACGCCCACGACATTTGCCCCGCCGGCACCGCGGCCTCCAATCGCTCGACGATCCATGCTGCGACGCCACACCGCGTGCTAAAATTAAAAACTTTTCAAAGACTTCCGGTCCCACATGTCCCGCGCCATCCGCAACATCGCCATCATCGCCCACGTCGACCACGGTAAGACCACCCTCGTCGACCAGCTCCTGCGCCAATCCGGCACCTTCCGCGAGAACCAGCAGGTTGCCGAACGGGTGATGGACTCCAACGACCTGGAGAAGGAGCGCGGGATCACGATTCTCGCCAAGAACTGCGCAGTCCAGTACGGCGACACCCACATCAACATCATCGACACCCCGGGACACGCCGACTTCGGTGGCGAAGTCGAGCGCGTGCTGTCGATGGTCGACGGCGTGCTGCTGCTGGTCGACGCGGTCGAAGGCCCGATGCCGCAGACCCGCTTCGTCACCCGCAAGGCGCTCGCGCTGGGCCTCAAGCCCATCGTCGTGATCAACAAGATCGACCGCCCGGGCAGCCGTCCGGACTGGGTCATCAACCACACCTTCGACCTCTTCGACAAGCTCGGCGCGACCGAAGAGCAGCTCGATTTCCCGGTCGTCTACGCCTCCGCGCTGAACGGCTACGCGATGCTCGACCCCGCCACGCCGGGCACCGACATGAAGCCGCTGTACGAGGCGATCCTCGAACACGTGCCGCAACCGGAAGTGGATTCGAACGGGCCGCTGCAGCTGCAGATCTGCTCGCTCGACTACTCCACCTACATCGGCCAGCTCGGCATCGGCCGCATCAAGCGCGGCAGCATCCGGCCGAACCAGGAAGTCGTCGTCATGTATGGCGACGAAAACCGAGGCAAGGCCAAGATCGGCCAGATCCTCACCTTCAAGGGACTGGAGCGCAGCGCGGCCGAATCCGCCGAGGCGGGCGACATCGTCCTCGTGTCCGGCATCGACCAGGTCAACATCGGCGTCACGATCTGCGACCCGGACAACCTCGAAGGCCTCAAGCCCATCGCGGTCGATGAGCCGACCCTGACGATGAACTTCCAGGTGAACTCCTCGCCCCTCGCCGGCCGCGAAGGCAAGTTCGTCACCAGCCGCCAGATCCGCGAGCGCCTGGAGAAGGAGCTGCTCAAGAACGTCGCTCTGCGCGTCGAATACACCAACGACTCCGACGTGTTCCTCGTCTCCGGCCGCGGCGAACTGCACCTCACCATCCTGCTCGAGAACATGCGCCGCGAAGGCTTCGAACTCGCCGTCGGCCGTCCGCGCGTCGTGTTCCGCGAGATCGACGGCGTGAAGTGCGAGCCGTACGAAATGCTCACCGTCGACGTCGAGGAAGAGCACCAGGGCGGCGTGATGGAAGAACTCGGCCGCCGCCGCGGCGAACTGCAGGACATGCAGTCCGACGGCAAGGGCCGCACCCGCCTCGAATACCGCATCCCGGCGCGCGGCCTGATCGGTTTCCAGGGCGAATTCCTGACGCTCACGCGCGGCACCGGCCTCGCCAGCCACGTGTTCGACGATTACGGCCCGATGGCCGGCGCGATGGGCGAACGCCGCAACGGCGTGCTGATCTCGCAGGACGACGGCCAGGCCGTCGCCTACGCGCTGTGGAAGCTGCAGGATCGCGGCCGCATGTTCGTCACGCACAACGACCCGGTGTACGAAGGCATGATCATCGGCATCCACTCGCGCGACAACGACCTGGTCGTGAACCCGATCAAGGGCAAGCAGCTCACCAACGTGCGCGCCTCGGGTACCGACGAAGCCGTGCGCCTGATCCCCGCGATCCAGCTGACGCTGGAATCCGCGATCGAGTTCATCGCCGACGACGAACTGGTCGAGATCACGCCGAAGTCGATCCGCCTGCGCAAGCGCTACCTCACCGAAAACGAGCGCAAGCGCGCAGCGAAGGCCGAATCGATGTAATTCCTGCCCCCGGCGGGTGCCGGGGTCGACGAAAAAAAGGCGCTGCCACGGCAGCGCCTTTTTTGTATCAGGGGACCGGAAAGTCCCGCCCCCTCGCTCCGTCTGCGGCGTTTACTTGCGCCCGGCCAGATAGGCCGCGAAATCCGCGCCGATCTCCGGATGGCGCAGGCCCAGTTCGACGGTCGCCTTCAGGTAGCCCAGCTTCGAGCCGCAATCGTAGCGCACGCCCTGGAACTGGTAGGACAGCACTGCCTCTTCCTTCAGCAGCGACGCGATCGCGTCGGTGAGCTGCAGCTCGCCACCTGCGCCCGGCTTGATCGAGCGCAGGTGATCGAAGATGTGCGGCGTCAGGATGTAACGGCCGACCACCGCCTGGGTCGTCGGCGCGTCCTCGGGCTTCGGCTTCTCGACGATGCCGGTCACGCGCTGCACGTTGCCCTGCTGGCTGTCCGTGCTGACGATGCCGTACTGTCGGGTATCCTCGCGCGGCACGTTCATCGTGCCCAGCACCGAGCAGCGGTGGTAGTTATACACGCCCACCATCTGCTGCATGATCGACTCGGCGCCGTGGTTGTCCAGCAGGTCGTCCGCAAGGATCACCGCAAACGCTTCGTCGCCCACCACCGGCGCCGCACACAGCACCGCATGGCCGAGGCCGAGCGCCTCGGACTGGCGGATATACACGCAGTTAACGCCCTTCGGCACCGTCTTCTTGACGATCTCCAGCAGCTCCTTCTTGCCGCGCGCCTCGAGCTCGGTTTCCAGCTCGTAGGCCTTGTCGAAATGGTCCTCGATCGAGCGCTTGGTGCGCCCGGTGATGAAGATCATGTCGGTGATGCCCGCGGCGACCGCCTCCTCGACCGCGTACTGGATCAGCGGCTTGTCGACGATCGGCAGCATTTCCTTCGGGCTGGCCTTGGTGGCCGGCAGGAAGCGCGTGCCCATGCCGGCTACCGGAAATACCGCCTTGGTGACCTTTTTCATTGGATGACTCTCCCTTGTTTCATCTCTTGCTTCAGCCCGGCGTCTGGTCCGTGCCATATCCTCAACCTTGTTCGAGCAGGCGTCGCAGTCCGTCCTCGTCGAGGACCACCACACCCAGTTCTTCCGCCTTCGCGAGCTTGGAACCGGCCTCCGCTCCCGCGACCACGTAATCCGTCTTCTTCGACACCGAGCCGCTGACCTTGCCGCCGTGCGCCTCGATCAGGGCCTTCGCCTCGTCGCGGCTCATGGTCGGCAGCGTGCCGGTCAGCACGAAGACCTTGCCGCTTGCGCTGCCCGCGACCGGCGCCGCGGGCTCGCCCTCTTCCCACGTCACTCCTGCCGCACGCAACTGCTCGATCACCTCGCGGTTGTGCGCCTCGGCAAAGAAGCCGGCAATGCTCTGCGCGACCACCGGCCCGACATCGCGCACTTCGACCAGGCGCTCGGCCGTCGCATCCATCAACGCATCCAGCGAGCCGAAGTGCCGCGCCAGATCCTTGGCCGTTGCCTCGCCGACATTGCGGATGCCGAGCGCGAAGATGAAGCGCGCCAGCGTCGTGTGCCGACTCTTCTCGATCGCCGCGAGCAGGTTGGCCGCCGACTTCTCGGCCATGCGCGGCAGGTTCGCCAGCGCCAGCACGCCCAGCTTGTACAGGTCCGCCGGGGTCTTCACGATTCCGGCCTCGACGAGCTGGTCGACCAGCTTGTCGCCCAGCCCCTCGATGTCCATCGCGCGCCGCCCGGCGAAATGCAGCAGGGCCTGCTTGCGCTGCGCGGGACAGAACAGGCCCCCCGTGCAGCGTGCCACCACCTCGTCCTCGGCCTTCTCGACGTGCGACGCGCACACCGGGCAGCGCGTCGGCATCACGAAAGTCCGCTCGTTGCCCGTGCGCCGCTCGACGACCGGCCCCACGACCTCCGGTATAACGTCGCCGGCCCGCCGCACGATGACCTGATCGCCGATCAGCACGCCCTTGCGCAGGATTTCCTCTTCGTTGTGCAGGGTCGCGTTGGTCACCGTGACCCCGCCGACGAACACCGGCTTCAGCCGCGCGACGGGGGTCAACGCGCCGGTGCGGCCGACCTGCACCTCGATGCCGAGGAGCTCGGTGATCTCCTCCTGCGCCGGATACTTGTGCGCGACCGCCCAGCGCGGCTCGCGCGTGACGAAGCCGAGCTCGCGCTGCAGATCGAAGCGGTTGACCTTGTATACGACCCCATCGATGTCGTACGGCAGGCTGTCGCGCAGCGCCGCGATGCGGTCGTGGAATTCGCACAGGCCATCGACACCGGCCGCGACGACGCGGTGCTCGCATACCGGCAGGCCGAGCGCCGCGAAGGCGTCGAGCAGTTCCGCCTGCGTCGCCGGCAGCGTCCAGCCGGCCGTCTCCCCGAGCCCGTAGGCATAGAAGGACAGCGGGCGCTTCGCCGCGATGCGCGGATCGAGCTGGCGCACCGCGCCCGCCGCGGTATTGCGCGGATTGATGAACAGCTTGTCGCCGGCCTGCTCCTGCCGCGTGTTCAGACGCTGGAAATCGTCGCGGCGCATGTAGATCTCGCCGCGCACTTCCAGCAGCGCCGGCGGGCTGCCCACCAGGCGCAGCGGAATCTGGCGGATCGTGCGCACGTTGTGCGTCACGTCCTCGCCGGTCTCGCCGTCGCCGCGCGTCGCCGCGCGCACCAGCACGCCGTGCTCGTAGCGCAGGCTGATCGCCAGCCCGTCGAACTTCAGCTCGCCGAGGTACTCGACCGGACCGTCCGCAGGCGCGAGCCCCAGCGCGTTGCGCACGCGCGTGTCGAAGGCGACGACGCCGCCGTTCGTGGTGTCGGTCTCAGTGCGGATCGACAGCATCGGCACCGCGTGCTGCACCGGCGCGAGTTCGGGCATCGGCGCCCCGCCGACCCGCTGCGTCGGCGAATCGGGCGTTGCCAGCTCCGGGAACTCCCGCTCCAGCGCCTCCAGCTCGCGGAACAGGCGGTCGTATTCGGCGTCCGGAATCGTCGGTGCGTCGAGGACGTAATACGCGTGATTGTGCGCTTCGAGTTCGCGCCGCAGCTGCGCGGCGCGCTCGAATGCCTGGGCCGAAGCGATCATCAGGCCGAGAACAGGCGCTGCGCCAGGGGGCCGCCGGCCGGCAGGTCGCCGCTGGCCATCTGCGCCTGGAACTGCTGGATCTGGCTGCGGATCAGCGCGGCCGCCTCGGCGCCGAAGGGCGCGCGATTGTCGTCGACCACCGTGCCCTGCAGCGCGTCAGCCATCTGCATGGCCTGGCGCATCATGCGCTCGAAGGCGAACACGCCGTTCGGCACGCGCGGCACGTCGATCACCAGCGTCAGGCCGCTGGTCGTCAGGTCGCGCATCTCCTCGGCGGCGAACAGCGCCGGCTCCATGTTGCTCAGCATGTAGAGGGTATTGCCCTCCTCGTCGCGCGCATGGAAGGAGCCGTCCGGGCCCAGCGTCATGCCGTGCGACTCGGCCAGCGCGCGGATCTTGGTGCCGAGGAAGGGCTGGCCGTTGCTGACGACGTTGATGCCGATCTGCACATCCACGTTCGCGCAGAACTTGTCCAGCTCGGCGGCATTGCGCAGCGATTCGCCGCGCGCCGGCAGGTCCGCCGGCACCGCGAGGAACTGGTCCGCGACGCGCTGCATGCCGCCCGAGAAATGCAGGAAATCGTTCTCGCTGATCGGGCCGCTACGGTCCACCGTCTGCATCGCCGCGCAGAACCAGTGGAAGGCGCCCGCGCTGTGCGCGTCGAGCGGACGCCACAGGTTTGCGCCATCATCGAAGGCGAACCAGCGCACCGGCTTGGAAATCCCCGCCAGCTGCTCCCTCTGCGCAGCCCACAGGCGCGGCGCCTCCAGCGGCTCGATCGCCTCGATGCGGATCACGCAGTCGACGCGCTGATCGACGGCATCCGGCACCCCCGGCGTCACCTTGCGCACGCCGGAGTCATGCACCGCCGCGGGCGCACGCCGGCTATCGCCTTCGGCCTCGCCCATCGAGGGTTCCAGGCGCTCGCCGGGAACCTCGTCCGCGACCCCGTCCCCCGGTTCCAGCAGCACGTCGCGATGATCCGACCTGAAGGCCTGCTCGGCCGCGCGGCGGTGCTTGCGTTCCTGCCACTTGTTGTAGGCGACGATTCCGACGACCGAAGCCACCCCCAGCGCCGCCAACCCGATCTGCAATTCGTTATCCATCTTCCTTCCCGTTGTCGGCCCTACCGCGTCGCGCAGCGGGCCTCGCGATTCTCTGTGCCCTGCAATCCACCTTGCCGCCGCGCCCCCGTTCCGGGGCGCGGCGGCGCTCATGTTCAGGCCGCTGCCGGCTCCGCCAGGCGCAACGCCTCTTCCATATCCACTTCCACCACGCGCGAGACGCCCTGTTCCTGCATCGTCACCCCCACCAGCTGCTGCGCGATCTCCATCGTGATCTTGCTGTGGCTGATGAAGACGAACTGCGTCTGCGATGACATGCGCTTCACCATCTGGCAATAACGCTCGGTATTCGTATCGTCCAGCGGCGCGTCCACCTCGTCAAGCATGCAGAACGGCGCAGGATTCAGCTGGAACATCGAGAACACCAGCGCGATCGCCGTCAGCGCCTTCTCGCCGCCCGACAGCAGGTGGATCGAGGTGTTCTTCTTCCCGGGCGGCTGGGCGACGATCTGGATCCCCGCATCGAGGATCTCGTCGCCGGTGAGCACCAGCCGCGCCTGCCCGCCGCCGAAGAGCTGCGGGAACAGCGTGCCGAAATGCTGCGTCACGGTATTGTAGGTGTCCTGCAGCTGCTCACGCGTCTCGCGGTCGATGCGCCGGATGGCATCCTCCAGCGTCCCGATCGCCTGCATCAGGTCGTCGAACTGCGCGTCGAGATAGCCCTTGCGCTCCTGCGCGCTGCGCAATTCGTCCAGCGCCGCCAGGTTGACCTGGCCCAGTTCCGCGATTTCGCGCGCCAGCCGTCCGACTTCGCGCACCAGCGACCCTTCGCGCAGGTCGGGCACGAGCAGGGGTTGCAGCGCCGCCTCGTCGGCCTGCGCCTCGACCAGCCGCTCATCGAACTGCGCCGCCGCGAGCTCCGCCGCCTGAACGGCGAGCCGCAACTCGGCAACCCGTCCGCGTGCGGGCGCCGCCTCCTGCTCGCTGCGCAGACGCAGCTCCTCGGTCTGCCTGAGCCGCATCGCCGCCGTTTCCAGCGCGTCGCGCCGCGCCGCCAGCGCCGCCTCGCGGCTCGCGCGCAGCTCCAGCGCCTCCTGCAGCGCCTCGCGGCTGCGGCCGCTGTCGGTCGCTTCGAGCTCGTCCCGGCGCGCCTCGACCTCCGTAGCGATCCGTCCGAGCTGCTCGCCAGCCAGTTGCAGGTTGCGCGCGATGTCTTCGAGCTTGCCCGCGCACTCGCGCTCCGAAAAGCGCGCCTCCTGCAGTTCCCGCGCCAGCGCCTGCTCGAGCGAGCGCGTCTCGCGCAGCACGTTGTCGCGCTCCGCCAGCACCTCCTGCGCGCCGTCGAGGCGCTCGCGCTGCAGCTCGGCCAACTCCGCCGCGCGCGCCTGCTCCATCTCCGCGCGGGAGAGGTGTTCGCGTTCGGTGGACTCGAGATGGACGATGTCCTCGAGGTCGCGCGCGAGCTGCGCCCGTCGCTCCTCGGCGCGCTGCCGCGCCTGCGTGAGCTTCAGGAGCTCGACCTGCTCGGCATGCACCTGCTGTTGCGCCGCCTGCAGCTCGCGCCGCAGCACGTTGCCGCGTTCCTGCAGCTCGGCCGCCACGCCTTCTGCCGCAATCACCGCGTCGTGGGCAATGTGGGCCTCCATTTCGAGCCCGCGCTGCTGTTCCGCCAGGCCGTCGATCTCGCGCTGGCGCTCCATGACGCCGTGCGTGCGGCTGTCAGGCGCGTAATGCACCAGGGCGTGCCGTGTGAGGATCTGCCCGCGCGGTCCGACGAGGCATTGGTGCGCAGCGAGTTCCCCACGCCGCTCGACCCACGGCTCCAGGCCAGCGGTGGCCAGGCAGCCACGCAGCCAGTCGGCGACGACCGGCCGGAGCCCGTCGTCCACGAACGAGATCTTGTCCATCAGCGCGAACGTACCGGGCAACGGCGCAAGCTCGGCGGCCGCCTCCGCGCCGTCGCCGAACGCGAGCGCGAAGGATCCCGGCGGCGCGTCGTCGAACAGCGCACGCGCTGCTTCGCTCACGTCGCCGGTCAGTGCCGCCAGCCGTTCGCGCAGCACGGCCTCGACCGCCATTTCCCAACCCGGCTCGACTCGCAGGTCGCGCCACAGTGGCGGCAACTCCGCCAGCTTGTGACGCTTCAACCAGTCACCCAGCTGTCCCTGCGACTGCACCTTGGCCTGCAGCTGCACGAGCGCATCGCGCCGCGCCCGCAGTTCGGTGAGGCGCCGCTGCACCTGTCGTTCGTGCTCGAGTGCGGCCTTCAGCGCGGCCTGCGCCTCGGGCAGGCGCATCTGGACGGCAGCGAGTTCTTCGTGATGCCCCTCCTGCGTCTCGCGCAGGCCCTCGAGGCGCGCCTCCTGCCGGGCGACGACGGCCTCGTCCGGCCCTTCGATGCCGCCCGACTCACCCGTCAGGCGCCCGCGGCGCTGGTTCAGCGCATCGATTGCGCGCACGGCGCTCGCGCGATTGGCCTCCTCGACGCGCAGCTGCTGCTCGGTCTGCGCGAGTTCACGCCGCGCCGCGGCAACCGTGGTATCGGCCGCCTGCCGGGCGGCCTCCGCCTCGGGCAGGCGCTCGGCAATTTCCGCGTGGCGCGCCTCGGCCTGCTCGGCGCGCATCGCCGCGTTGTCGAGCAGGCCGCCCCAGCGCTCGCGCTCCGCCGCCAGCGCCGTCTGGCGCTCCTGCCAGTGCGCCTCGTCGGTCGCGAGCTGTGCGAGCCGCGCCTCCAGCCGTTTGCGCGCGTCGTCGAGATGACGCAGTTCGGCCTCCAGTCGCGTCACCTCCGCCGACACGGCGAAGAGGTCCGACTGCGCGGCATGCGTGGCCTCGGACGCGTCGAAGTGCCCCGCGCGCGCTTCCTCGACGGCGTTCTCGAGCTCCTGCAGGCGCGCGCTGTCGGCCTCCATCTTCGACGACAGATGATTGAGTTCGCCCTCGACCCGCGCCTGCTCGGCCCGCGCCTCGTTGCGCTTGAGCAGCCACAGCAGCTGCTGGCGCTGCGTGTGGGCTGCGTTCAGGTCGCGGTAGCGCGCGGCGACCTCCGCCTGCACTTCCAGGTGGCCGATGCGCTCGCCCAGCTCCATGCGGATGTCGTCGAGGCGGGCGAGGTTGTCGCGCGCGTCGGACAGCCGGCCTTCGGTCTCGCGCCGGCGTTCGCGATACTTCGTGACGCCCGCGGCCTCCTCGAGGAAGCCGCGCACCTCCTCGGGGCGCGCCTCGATGATGCGCGAGATCATGCCCTGCTCGATGATCGCGTAGGCGCGCGGACCGAGGCCGGTGCCGAGGAAGAGGTCGATGACGTCCTTGCGCCGGACCTGGACGTTGTTGAGGAAGTAGGTCGACTCGCCGCTGCGGTCGAGCACGCGCTTGACCGAGATTTCCGCATAGCGCGACCACTGCCCCGCGGCACGGCCCTCGGCGTTGTCGAACACCAGCTCGACGCTCGCGCGCGACACCGGCTTCCTCGTCGTCGAGCCGTTGAAGATCACGTCCTGCATCGACTCGCCGCGCAACGCGCTCGCGCGCGTCTCGCCCAGCACCCAGCGCACGGCATCGATGATGTTCGACTTGCCGCAGCCGTTCGGCCCCACCACACCGACGAGATTGCCGGGGGTGAGGACGGTGGTCGGATCGACGAAGGTCTTGAAACCGGCGAGTTTGAGCTTGGAGAGACGCACTTCGGGACGGAGCCGGGTCGAATCGGAACTGGAGTTGGCCGGCCGGGGCCGGCGAAAGCGCGTCATGATAACATCGCGCGCTCAATGCCCTTGCCTTCAGCCTCTGGCGCATGCCCATCGATACAAGCCGAAACAGTCCGCCGTGAATCCGAACCTCGACCGCCTCCAGCCCTATCCTTTCGAAAAACTGCGCGCGCTGCTCGACGGCGTCGTCCCCCCGGCCGACCAGAAACTGATCCGCCTGTCGATCGGCGAACCGCAGCACCCCACTCCGCCCTTCATCATGCAGGCCCTCACCGACAACCTGCAGGGGCTCGCGAACTACCCCGCGACGATCGGCGGCGACCCGCTGCGCGTGGCGATCGCCGGCTGGCTCGAACGCCGCTTCGGCCTGCCCAAGGTCGATCCGGCGACCCAGGTGCTGCCGGTCAACGGCTCGCGCGAGGCGCTGTTCGCCTTCGCCCAAGCAGTGATCGACGGCAGCCGCCCCGGCGCCAAGGTCCTGAGCCCGAATCCGTTCTACCAGATCTACGAAGGCGCAGCCCTGCTCGCGGGTGCCGAACCGGTGTTCCTCAACAACCTGCCGGAAAACGGATTCGGCTCGGATTTCGACAGCATTCCCGACGCGGTGTGGCGCGACATCCAGCTTGTGTTCGTGTGCTCGCCGGGCAATCCGACCGGCCGCATGCTGTCGCAGGCGGAATGGGCGCGCCTGTTCGAGCTGTCGGACCGCTATGGCTTCGTGATCGCCGCCGACGAGTGCTACTCGGAGATCTACTTTGACGACGACGCGCCCCCGGTCGGCGCGATGCAGGCCGCCCACGCCCTCGGGCGCAGCGACTTCCGCAATCTCGTGATGTTCTCCAGCCTGTCCAAGCGCTCGAACGTGCCGGGCATGCGCTCGGGCTTCGTCGCGGGCGACGCGAAGGTCCTGCAGGGCTTCCTGCGCTACCGCACCTACCATGGCTGCGCGATGAGCCTGCCGATCCAGGCAGCGTCGGTCGCCGCGTGGAACGACGAGGCCCACGTCGTCGAGAACCGCCGCATGTACCGCGAGAAGTTCGACCGCGCGATGCCGATCATCGCGAAGCACCTGAAAGTGCAGCGCCCCGACGCCGGTTTCTACCTGTGGGCGCAGACCCCCATCGCCGACACCGAGTTCGCCCGCCGCCTGCAGGCTGCATATAATGTGACGGTTCTGCCGGGCAGCTTCCTCGCCCGGGAATCGAACGGCGTCAATCCGGGCGCCGGGTTCGTGCGAATCGCACTCGTAGCCGAAACGGCAGAATGCGTCGAGGCCGCCGAGCGCATCGCCGCCTTCTGCCAAACTCTTTGAAATACAAACGGAAATCCCCCATGCAAGACCTGCAAAAAATCATCGACGAAGCCTTTGAGAACCGCGCCAGCCTGTCGCCCTCTTCGGCCCCCGTAATCGTGCGCGACGCGGTTGCCACCGTCATCGACGGGCTGGACAGCGGCAAGCTGCGTGTCGCCGAGAAGATCGACGGCACCTGGACCGTCAACCAGTGGATCAAGAAGGCCGTGCTGATCTCCTTCCGCCTGCGCGACAACGAGGTCCAGTCGGCCGGTGCGCTGAATTTCTTCGACAAGGTGCCGACCAAGTTCGGCGACTACACCCCCGAGCAGTTCCGCGAGGGCGGCTTCCGCGTCGTACCTCCCGCCGTCGCACGCAAGGGCAGCTTTATCGGCAAGAACGTCGTGCTGATGCCGTCCTACGTGAACATCGGCGCCTACGTCGATGAAGGCTCGATGGTGGACACCTGGGCCACCGTCGGCTCCTGCGCCCAGATCGGCAAGAACGTGCACCTGTCGGGCGGCGTCGGCATCGGCGGCGTGCTCGAGCCCGTGCAGGCCGGCCCCGTCATCATCGAGGACAACGTCTTCGTCGGTGCGCGTTCGGAAGTGGTCGAAGGCGTGATCATCGAGGAGAACGCCGTGCTGTCGATGGGGGTGTACATCGGCCAGAGCACCAAGATCTATGACCGCGAGACCGGTGAAGTCTTCTATGGCCGCGTGCCGTCGGGCGCCGTCGTCGTGCCCGGCAGCCTGCCCTCGGCCGACGGCAAGTACAGCCTGTACTGCGCCGTGATCGTCAAGCGCGTCGACGCGCAGACCCGCGCCAAGACCGCCATCAACGAACTGCTGCGCGGCGCCTGATCGCCCTTTCCGGGGCGGCCGCGCACGGCCGCCCCGACACCGAAGTCCGCCCAATAACGCTCAGGAGAATCTCCGGATGATTTTCGACAAGCTGTTCCAACTGATGGCGGAAAAGCTCGCTTCGGACATTTTCATCTCGGCCGGCGCCCCGATCCACATCAAGATCCAGGGCATCACCATGCCGATCAACCAGCAGGTCATGGATCCCGCCATGATCAAGCGGATGATCTACGAGATGATGAGCCCCGAGCAGATCGAGACCTTCGAGCGCGAGAAGGAGCTCAACCTGTCCTTCGGCCGGCGCGACTTCGGCAATTTCCGCGTCAACGTATTCTGGCAGCGCCACAGCATCGGCATCGTGGTGCGCTACATCCAGGGCGAGATCCCCTCGCTCGAATCCCTGGGCCTGCCGCCCGTGCTGTCCGAGGTCGTCACCGAGAAGCGCGGCCTGATCCTCGTCGTCGGCGCGACCGGCTCGGGCAAATCGACGACGCTCGCGTCGATGATCGACCACCGCAACCGCAACCGCTCCGGTCACATCCTCACGGTCGAGGATCCGATCGAGTACCTGTTCAAGCACCGCAAGTCGGTGGTCAACCAGCGCGAGGTCGGCATCGACACCCTGAGCTGGCACGATGCGCTGCGCAACGCGATGCGCCAGGCGCCGGACTGCATCCTGATCGGCGAAATCCGCGACCGCGAGACGATGCAGGCAGCCCTGTCCTACTCGCAGACCGGCCACCTGTGCCTCGCGACGCTGCATGCGAACAACGCCTACCACGCGCTGAACCGCATCGTTAACTTCTTTCCGCTGGAAAACCGTTCCCTGCTGTACCTCGACCTTGCGGTCGCGCTCAAGTGCATCATCTCCCAGCGCCTCGTGCGCAAACCCGACGGCATGCGCATCCCGGCGGTCGAGGTCCTCATGAATACGCGTCACGTTTCCGAACTGGTGGAGCGCGGCGAACTGAACGAGGTCAAGGAAGCGATGCAGCAGAGCCTCGCGCCCGGGTCGCAGACCTTCGAGCAGGACCTGCACCGGCTCTACCGCGACGGCATCATCAGCTTCGAGGAGGCGCTCGCCAACGCCGACTCGCCGACCAACCTCGCGTGGCTGATCAACAACGCCCAGATCAACGCCGCGCCCAGCTCAGAAGATAACGACGCCCCGCCTTCGGTCGACTTCGAACCCCAGAACAAGAATGCCGACGGAACGTCGTTCAGCGAATTCGCGCTGCACCTCGACGACGGTCCGGCGCACTGAATTCGCCACGCATCCCCAACCCACACCCCGGGGCGGCATCCGCCGCCCGATGGCAATGACTGACTCCTCCCCGAACGCAACGTTCGCGCTCGCCTGCGAACTCATCTCCCGTCCGTCGGTAACGCCCGAAGACAGCGGCTGCCTGGACCTCATCGCCGCGCGCCTCGCCCCGCTCGGCTTCCGTTTCGAGCGCATCGACACCGGCGGCGTGTGCAACCTGTGGGCGCGCCGCGGCGACACCAGCCCCGTGCTGTGCCTCGCCGGCCACACCGACGTCGTCCCGACCGGCCCGCTCGAATCCTGGACCTCGCATCCCTTCGAGCCGACCGTGCGCGACGGTCACCTGTACGGCCGCGGCGCTGCCGACATGAAGACCTCGCTGGCGGCCTTCGTCACCGCGATCGAACGTTTTGTCGCCGCCCACCCGGACCACCAGGGCTCGATCGCGCTGCTGCTGACCTCGGATGAGGAAGGCGTCGCGAGCCACGGCACCGTCAAGGTCGTCGAGGCACTGGCGGGGCGCGGCGAAACCCTCGACTACTGCATCGTCGGCGAGCCGACGTCCGTGAAGACCCTCGGCGACATGATCAAGAACGGCCGGCGCGGCTCGCTCTCCGGCACGCTGCGCGTCAAGGGCGTGCAGGGGCACGTCGCCTACCCGCAACTCGCGCGCAACCCGATCCACGAGTTCGCACCGGCGCTCGCCGAGCTCGCTGCGACGCTCTGGGACGAGGGCAACGAATTCTTCCCGCCGACGACCTGGCAGGTCTCCAACATCCACGCGGGCACGGGCGCCAACAACGTGATTCCGGGCGCGTGCGAAGTGCTGTTCAACTTCCGCTTCGCGTCGGTCAGCACCGCCGAGGAGCTCAAGCAGCGCACCCATGCCGTGCTCGACCGCCACGGGCTCGACTACACGCTGGACTGGCACCTCTCCGGCAAACCCTTCCTGACCAGCAGCGGCAAGCTCGTCGAGGCGATCGGCGGCGCGATCCGCGAGACGGTGGGCGTCGAGACCGAGCTGTCGACCAGCGGCGGCACGTCGGACGGGCGCTTCATCGCCGACATCTGCAAGGAGGTCGTCGAGTTCGGACCCGTCAACGCCACCATCCACAAGCTCGACGAACGCGTCGCCATCGACGCGATCGAACCGCTGTCCCTGATCTACGAACGTACCCTGCGCGCCCTCCTCGCGCGCTGACGAGACCCGAGCATGACCGACCACTGCGAACACTGCCAACCGGCCGATAGCGACGAAGTGCACACGCACGAGCACGAGAGCGGCCCGCTCGCCGAACTCGTCACCCTGCGCGACTGGCTGCGCTACGCCGTCACCCGCTTCAACCGCGCCGGCCTGTTCTTCGGCCACGGCTGCGCCGACGCCTATGACGAGGCTGTGTGGCTGCTGCTGCACACCCTGTCGCTGCCGCTCGAGCGCCTGGACCCCTTCCTCGACGCCTGCATCACCGCCGACGAACGCGAAGCCCTGTTCGCCGTCATCGAGCGCCGCGCCGAGGAGCGCGTCCCGGCGGCCTACATCACCGGCGAGGCGTGGCTGGGCGATTTCCGTTTCCATGTCGACGAACGCGTGATCGTGCCGCGCTCGTTCTTCGCCGAGATGCTGGAAAACGGCTTCGCGCCCTGGGTGGAGGATGCCGAACAGGTCGCCAGCGCGCTCGACCTGTGCACGGGGTCGGGCTGCCTGGCGATCCTGATGGCGCACGCCTTCCCGAATGCCCGCGTGGTCGGTGCCGACCTGTCCGACGATGCGCTCGAGGTGGCGCACCTCAACGTCGCAGAATACGGCCTCGAGGAGCAGGTCGAACTCGTGAAGAGCGACGTGTTCGACGGACTCGCGGGACGCCGTTTCGATCTCATCATCAGCAATCCGCCCTACGTCACCGCCGATTCGATGGAGACGCTGCCGGCCGAATACCTCCACGAGCCGCGCATGGCGCTGGCGGCAGGCGAGGACGGCCTCGACGTGGTGCGCCGCATCCTCGCCGAAAGCCGCGCACACCTCAATCCCGGTGGCGTACTCGCGGTCGAAGTGGGGCATAATCGTCATATCGTGGAAGCGGCCTTCCCCGACCTGCCCTTCGTGTGGCTGTCATCGAGCGGGGGCGACGACATGGTCTTCCTGCTGCGTGCGGAGGAACTGCCCGAATCCCGGGCATGACGCCGCGGGCGCCCCGCCGCCACGACTCGTCCGGAATACGGAGGTGGTGGCATGGCTGGCGGCAGTTACGTCCTGCTGGTTGAAGGCGACCCGGACCACGAGGCCCGGGCCATTGCTTCACTGCGCGCGAACGGTTTCGGCAACCGCTTCGTCGTCGCGCGCGACGGCATCGAGGCCCTCGCCTGCCTGTCCCCCGAAAACGATCACCCGACGCCGAAGCCGGCGAGACCGCCGGCAGTTGTCGTGCTCGATCCCGACCTGCCCCGGATCGACGGCCTCGAGGTGCTGCGCCGCATCCGGGCCGAACTCAGGACTTCGCTGATGCCGGTTGTGATGTTCGCCAGGTCCGGCACATCGGAGGATATCCGCGAAGCCTACCGCCTCGGCGCGAACAGCTACGTCAGGAAACCACTCGACGCGCAGGAGTTCGAGCGCGCGACCGCGCTGATCGCCCGCTACTGGCTCGGCCTGAACGAATCGCCGGACGACACGATCCGCTACTGAGGCTCCCGCGCGGACCGGCGATTCCCCTCTCGTCGCGGTCAGGCCACGTCGTCGATCCAGGCCTGCTGGATGGCCTCCAGCACGCGTTCGCCACAGTGCTGGGGATCGTCGTCGAACTCGGGAAGGGCCATCACCCAGTTCATCAGATCGACGAAATTGACGCGCGTCGGATCCGTCTCGGGAAACTTGTCCGCGAGCTGGATGGCGATCTCCTGTACCTCGGTCCACTTCATCAGTGCTTGCCCTCCCGGGCCATGTTGATGGTGTAGCGGGGGATCTCGACGACCAGCGGCGTTTCCGTGACCACCGCCTGGCAGGAAAGACGGGACTGCGGCTCCAGGCCCCACGCCTTATCGAGGAGGTCCTCCTCCTCTTCCTCGGCGTCGTCGAGCGAGTCGAAACCCTCGCGCACGATCACGTGACAGGTCGTGCAGGCACAGGACTGTTCGCACGCATGCTCGATCTCGATACCGTTGCGCAGCAGCGCGTCGCAAATCGATGTGCCCGGCTCCGCCTCGATCACCGTCCCGTCCGGACAGAGTTCCACGTGCGGCAATACGATGATCTGCGTCATACCTGAATCTCATCCACCTTGTGACCCGCCAGCGCCGAACGGATGCTCTTGTCCATGCGCCGGGCGGCAAATTCGTTGGTCGCCCGGGACAGGGCTTCCGTGCTGCGCTTGATCGCACGCGGGTCGTGACCCGCGGCGGCTTCCCGGGTTTCGGCGATGGCCGCGTCGATCGCCGCACGCTCGTCCGCACTCAGCAGATCGCTGTCCTGCTCCAGCGCGACGAGGGTCGCCTCGATCACGCGATCGGCCTCGACCTTCTGCTCGCGCAGCGCGCGCGCGTCGATGTCCTCCGACGCACGCTCGACGCCGTCGCGCAGCATGCCGGCGATCTCGTCATCGGTCAGGCCGTAGGACGGCTTCACCAGCACGCTGGCTTCAACGCCCGACGACATCTCGCGCGCCGACACCGACAGCAGGCCGTCCGCGTCGACCTGGAAGGTCACGCGGATGCGCGCCGCACCGGCCGCCATTGGCGGGATGCCGCGCAGCTCGAAGCGCGCCAGCGAACGACAGTCGGCGACGAGCTCGCGCTCACCCTGCACGACGTGGAAGGCCATGGCGGTCTGGCCGTCCTTGTAGGTCGTGAACTCCTGCGCCCGCGCGATCGGCAGCGTCGAATTGCGCGGCACGATCTTCTCGGTGAGCCCCCCCATCATCTCGAGGCCGAGCGACAGCGGGATCACGTCGAGCAGCAGCCAGTCGTCCTCTTCCTTGCGGTTGCCCGCCAGCACGTTGGCCTGGATCGCCGCGCCGAGCGCGACGACCTTGTCCGGATCGAGGTTCGTGAGCGGCTCCTGACCGAAGAACTCGGCCACCGCGCGCTGCACGTGCGGCATGCGCGTAGCGCCGCCCACCATCACGACACCCTTGATGTCCTCGGGCGCGAGGCCCGCATCGCGCAGCACCTTGCGCATCGGCGCGACGGTCTTCTGCACGAGATGCTTCGTCATGTCGGCGAACTGGTCGCGCGTGACGACGAGATCGACTTTTTCGCCGGACCCCAGCGTCGCCTTGATCGAGGCCTCGTCGCACGCGGTCAGCAATTCCTTCGCGTCGCGCGCCTTCAGCAGCAGACGGCGGGCATCCTCGCTCGAAGGCGGATCGATCTCGCTCTGGTCCAGCGCCCAGCAGAACAGCCGGTGGTCGAAGTCGTCGCCGCCGAGCGCGGCGTCGCCATTGGTCGCCAGCACCTCGAAGATGCCGCGCGAGAGCTTGAGGATTGACAGGTCGAAGGTGCCGCCGCCGAGGTCATAGACCGCATAGACGCCCTCCGCCGCGTTGTCGAGACCGTACGCGACCGCCGCTGCGGTGGGCTCGTTGAGCAGTCGCAGCACGTTGATGCCGGCGAGCTTCGCCGCATCCTTCGTCGCCTGGCGCTGCGCGTCGTCGAAGTAGGCCGGCACGGTGATCACCGCGCCCGTGAGCTCGCCGCCCAAGCTCGCCTGCGCGCGCGCGGCGAGCACCTTGAGGATTTCCGCTGACACCTCGACGGGCGACTTCACGCCCTGCACGGTGCGCAGGCGCAGCATCCCGTCCGCATCGACGAAGTCGTAGGGCATCGATTCGATGTAGGCGACGTCCTTGACGCCGCGCCCCATGAAACGCTTCACCGAGATGATGGTATTCCTGGGATCGGTCGCGTGCGCAGCCATCGCGCTACGACCGACCTCGATCCTGCCGTCGGCGTGGTAGCGGACGATGGACGGCAGCATCGCACGCCCCTCCTCATCGACGAGACACACGGCAATACCGTTGCGCACCGTCGCAACGAGCGAGTTGGTCGTGCCGAGGTCGATGCCTACGGCCAAGCGGTGCTTGTGCGGTTCGGTCGACAGACCGGGTTCGGCGATATGCAGAAGTGCCATCAGCTCTCCAGCGCCTCGAGGGCGTCGTCGATCTCGTGTTGTAGTTTTTCCATGAACATCAGGCGCCGCACGGTTTCCGCGGCAGCCGCATAGTCATGCTCGTCGTCGCACTGCCGCGCGAGTTCGTCGAACACCTCGCGCGAATGCTGGCGCAGGCGCGTGTGCAGCTGCGCCAGCTCCTCCGATTCACCCGCCGCCCGCGCCTCCTCGACCGCCTCGCGCCACTCCATCTGCTCCATCAGGAAGGCCGGCGACATCGCGGTATTCGTATGCAGCCCCGCGTCGATGCCCATCAGCTCGAGGAGATAGGTCGCGCGCGACAACGGCTTGCGCAGCGTGCGGAAGCCTTCATTCACCTGAGTCGCCCACTGCATCGACAGCCGCTTCTCGCTGTCGGGCAGATGTGCGTAACGGTCGGGATGCACGCGCCCCTGCAGATCGTGGTAGGCGAACTCGAGCGCCGCCTCGTCGATACGGAACCGGCGGTGCAGCCCGAACAGCCCGTAGAAGTCCTGCTGGAGGTCGATGCTCATCGGATCCGGAGCGCCACGTTCAGACGTTGAAACTCTCGCCGCAGCCGCACGAGTCCTTGACGTTCGGATTGTTGAACTTGAAACCTTCGTTCAGGCCCTCGCGGACGAAATCGAGCTCGGTACCGTCGAGATAGGCCAGGCTCTTCTGGTCGACGATGACCTTCACGCCGTTGCTCTCGAACACCACGTCGTCATCGTGCGTCTCGTCGACGAATTCAAGGCGGTAGGCCATGCCCGAACACCCCGAGGTGCGGACGCCGAGACGGATCCCCAAGCCCTTGCCGCGCTTGGCGATGAAGTTCGAAACGTGCTTGGCTGCGCTCGTGCTAACAGTGACGCTCATGATTCCGCCTCCAGGTTTCAGCCTTCGTGCTTCTTCTTATAGTCTGCCACGGCCGCCTTGATGGCGTCCTCGGCGAGGATCGAGCAGTGGATCTTGACCGGCGGCAGCGCGAGCTCCTCGGCAATCTGCGTGTTCTTGATCTCGAGTGCCTGTTCGACCGTCTTGCCCTTGACCCATTCGGTCACCAGCGAACTCGACGCGATCGCCGAACCACAGCCGTAGGTCTTGAACTTGGCATCCTCGATGACGCCATCCTTGCCCACCTTGATCTGCAGCTTCATCACGTCGCCACAGGCCGGGGCGCCGACCATGCCGGTTCCCACGCCTTCGTCTTCCTTGGAGAAGGCGCCGACGTTGCGGGGATTCTCGTAGTGGTCGAGCACTTTTTCACTATATGCCATTATCGTTTCTCCTGTCTCAGGTGCTCAGTGGGCTGCCCACTGGACGGTATTCAGATCGACGCCTTCCTGCACCATCTCCCACAGCGGCGACAGTTCGCGCAGCTTGCCGATCTTCTTGTGCATGAGGTCGATCGTGTAGTCGATTTCCTCTTCGGTCGTAAAGCGGCCGATCGAGAAGCGGATCGAGCTGTGGGCGAGTTCGTCGTTGCGCCCGAGCGCGCGCAGGACATAGGACGGCTCCAGGCTCGCCGACGTACAGGCCGAACCGCTCGATACGGCGATGTCCTTCACTGCCATGATCATCGACTCGCCTTCGACATAGGCGAAGGAAATGTTCAGGTTGTGCGGGACGCGGTGCTCGAGGTCGCCGTTCACATAGGTCGCCTCGATGTCCTGCAGGCCCTTGAGCAGGCGGTCACGCAGTGCACGGACGCGCTCGTTCTCGACCTTCATCTCCTCGCGCGCGATGCGGAAGGCCTCGCCCATGCCGATGATCTGGTGCGTCGCGAGCGTGCCCGAGCGCAGGCCGCGCTCGTGGCCGCCGCCATGCATCTGCGCCTCGAGGCGCGCACGCGGCTTGCGGCGCACGTACAGCGCGCCGATGCCCTTCGGACCGTAGGTCTTGTGCGCGGAGAACGACATCAGGTCGACCTTGAGCTTCTGCAGGTCGATCTCGACCTTGCCCGTTGCCTGCGCCGCATCGACGTGGAACACGATGCCCTTCTCGCGGCAGATCTCGCCGATCTCGGCGATCGGCTGGATCACGCCGATCTCGTTATTCACGAACATCACCGAAACGAGTACCGTGTCCGGGCGCAGCGCGTCCCTGAACGCGGCCAGATCAATCAGGCCATTCTCCTGCACGTCGAGATAGGTCGCCTCGAAGCCTTGGCGCTCGAGCTCGCGGAAGGTGTCGAGCACGGCCTTGTGCTCGGTCTTCACGGTGATGATGTGCTTGCCCTTGCCCTTGTAGAACTGCGCGGCGCCCTTGATCGCGAGGTTGTTCGACTCGGTCGCGCCTGAAGTCCACACGATTTCCTTCGGGTCCGCATTTACCAGTGCCGCGACCTGCTCGCGCGCATCCTCGACCGCCTTTTCGGCTTCCCAGCCGTAGGCGTGCGAACGGCTCGCCGGATTGCCGAAATGCTCGGTGAGCCAAGGGATCATTGCCTGCGCGACGCGCGGATCGACCGGCGTGGTCGCGGAATAGTCCAGGTAAATCGGAAACTTCAGCATCGGTAATCCTCCGTCGATCATTGAACCGCCACGGCGGTCAGATTGTTCAGTTCGCTCATCTGCTGCCCCAGGCAGGCCAGAAAATCGACTACATGCTTTTCCTGCGTGTCGCGCCCCAGGCTGACGCGCACCGCGCCGCGCGCGGTCTCGCGCTCGACGCCCATCGCCAGCAGGGTGTGCGACGGCTCCGGATTCGCACTCGAACACGCCGAGCCGCTCGCACACGCGAAACCTGCCCGATCGAGCCGCGCCACCAGAGTCTCGCCATCCACGCCGTCCGCGGCGAAGAACACGGTATTCGGCAGGCGCGGCGCGCCGGCCGAGAAGATCCGCATGCCCTGCGCCACCAAACCCGCTTCCAGCGTATCCCGCAGGCCGCACAAGCGGGCATTCTCTCCGGACACGCGGGCCGCTGCCAACTCGCATGCAACACCGAAGCCGACGATCGCCGCAACGTTCTCGGTGCCCGAGCGCAGGCCGCGCTCCTGCCCGCCGCCGGCGAGCAGCGGTGCGAGCTCCAGCCGCTTGTCGACGACCAGGGCCCCCGCACCAAGCGGACCGCCGATCTTGTGAGACGACAGCGTCATTGCATTGACGCCCAGCGCGCGAAAATCCACACCTACCTTGCCCAGCGCCTGCACCGCGTCGGTATGAAACCAGGTACCGGCTTCCTTCGCCTCGCGTGCGAGCGTCGCGACGTCCTGCAGCACGCCAGTCTCGTTGTTCGCGAGCATTACCGACACCAGGACCGGTTTCGCCGCCAGTACCGCCAGCCAGTCCGTTCGCTTGACCAACCCGACGCGATCGACGGCGATTTCACGCAGCGTCCAGTCGACACGCCGCAACTGCTTCGCCGGCTCGCGCACGCACGGATGCTCGATCGCGCTGATCGCGATCAGCCCCGGCTTCATCAGGCCCGCCGCGCCCTTCACGAACAGATTGTTCGCCTCGGTACCGCCACTCGTGAAGATCACTTCCGTCGCGTGGGCACCGACCGCCGCTGCGACCTGCGTACGCGCCTCGTCGACCGCGGCACGCGCCTGGCGCCCGTATTCGTGCCGGCTCGACGCATTGCCGAAGCGGCTGCCGAGCCACGGCAAGATCGCCTCGCGCACGGCCGGATCGAGCGGCGCGGTGGCGTTCCAGTCGAGATAGACGGGGGCGAACACGCTCAAACCGTCCCGTCAGGCCGCCGCAGCCTCGCGCATCGCGACCATCGCGCGCCGGCGCACGTCCTTGAGGACGCTCATGTCCGGATCCGCCTTGACCTCGCGATGGACCAGCGCATTCAGCGTCACCGAATCGAGATATTCGTACATGCGCTTGTTGAGGTTTGCCCACAGGTCGTGCGTCAGGCAGCGATGCTCGTCCTGGCAGTTCTGCTTGCCGCCGCACTGCGTCGCATCGAGCGGCTCGTCTACCGCGACGATGATGTCGGCAACGGTGATGCGCGACATGTCGCGCGCCAGCCGATAACCTCCGCCGGGACCACGCACGCTGGTAACCAGCTTGTGGCGGCGCAGCTTGCCGAACAACTGCTCAAGATACGACAGCGAGATTTTCTGCCGGTCGGCAATGCCGGCCAGCGTCACCGGCCCTTCGCCCTGGCGCGATGCCAGATCGATCATCGCGGTGACTGCAAAACGTCCTTTGGTGGTCAGTCTCATGTCGGAGCTCCTTCTGTCGCGGAGATTCTCGCCCGGGGGAATACCCGAACGTTTCGCTCAACTATACGGAGCCCGACAAAATCAGTCAACTAATCGGATGTCACTCAATCAACCATCTTCGATAGGCGCTCGGCGTCAAATTCGTCACTCTTTTCGATCGCCACGTCGAGGTTGAATCCAGCCTTCTCCAGACGCTCCACCAGCATCTGGATGCGACGGTCTGTCTCGACCGCGTGATCGAGCAGTCCGTGCAGCGCCTTGCTCAGCGGGTCGTCCATCTGCTTCGTCACGCCGTAGGCGGAGAAGCCCATCTGCTCGGCCTTCTGCTCGCGCGCACGGTCGCGCGCGTTATCCCGATCGGGTTCGATGACGCGGGCGGGATTGCCGACCGCGGTAGCCCCGACCGGCACCGGCTTGACGACAACAGCATTGGAACCGACTCGCGCGCCATCACCGACCGTAAAGCCGCCGAGCACTTTCGCACCCGCGCCGATCACGACCCCCGTGCCCAGCGTCGGATGCCGCTTCGCACCGCGGTACAGCGACGTCCCCCCGAGCGTCACGCCCTGATAGATCGTGCAATCGTCCCCGATCTCGGCCGTCTCCCCGATCACCACCCCCATGCCGTGGTCGATGAAGACGCGCCTGCCTATCGTCGCTCCCGGATGGATCTCGATGCCGGTGAGAAAACGGCTGACGTGACTGACGAATCGCCCCACCCAGTAGAAGCCGCGTTTCCATGCGCCGTGCGCAAAGCGGTGCAGGAACAGCGCATGCACGCCGGGATAGCAGGTCAGCACCTCCCAGGTCGAGCGGGCGGCGGGGTCGCGTTCGCGAACGCTGGCCAGGTCTTCGCGCAGACGTCTGAACATGTGTGGCTTGCTCCGGTGTCCGGTTTTTTAATTCCGAGTATTTTACTCAGCTTTGCGCTCAAGCGCACTAATGATGCCGCGGAGGATATTCACCTCCTCCTTTTCAAGCCGGATGCGGCCGAACAGGCGGCGCAAGCGCTGCAACAGGCGCTTCGGATTTGCGGGGTCGTAGAAACCGCTGACGGTCATCGCCCTTTCGAGATGACGATGAAAGCCCTCGATCTCCTCGAACGCAGCCAGGTCCGGGAGCGCCTCCGCGGGCGGAAGCGGATTCAGCGCCGCCATGCGAAGCTCATAACACAGCAGCTGCACCGCGGCGCCGAGATTGAGCGACGAAAATGCAGGGTTCGCCGGAATCGTCACCGGCATCGAGCAGAGCCCGACCTCCTCGTTCGTGAGCCCACTCGTCTCGTTGCCGAACACCAGCGCGACTTCACCTTTTTCGGCAAACGACACCAGCTCCGGGGCCGCCTCGCGCGCAATGCGCACGGGCACCGAACGTTCGCGCCGCCGCGCCGTGACGGCCGCCGCGAGGATGGTGCCCTCGAGCGCCTCCTCGAGCGAGCCGACGACCCGTGCGGCCGCGAGGAGATCGCCGGCACCAGAGGCGCGCGCCTCCGCCACCGGATCGGGAAAGGAGGCCGGCTGGACCAGCCAGAGACGGCCGAGCCCCATCGTCTTCATCGCGCGCGCAGCGGCGCCGATGTTGCCGGGATGGCTTGTACGGGAAAGTACGATGCGGATGCGGTCGAGCGCGATGGCTCCGTTCATATTAAAATGCTTCGTTTTATTGGAATTCTTTCGAGCGGGACGCTCTCCGGGCCCCCGACTCCAGCGAGACCGACGCGCATGCACCCCACCCTGAACATTGCAGTGAAAGCCGCCCGCCGCGCGGGCTCCATCATCAATCGCGCCTCGCTGCAGCTGGACCAGGTGTCGGTCCAGGCCAAGTCCCCGAACGATTTTGTCACCGAAGTCGATCAGGCCGCCGAGGCCGCCATCATCGAGGTCCTGCGCGAAGCATACCCGGAGCACGGCATTCTAGCAGAGGAGTCGGGCGCGTCCGCGCAGTCCTCCGACAGCGAATACCAGTGGATCATCGACCCGATCGACGGCACGACGAACTTCATCCACGGCTTCCCCCAGTACGCGATCTCGATCGCGCTGACGAAGAACGGCGTGCTCGATCAAGGCGTTGTCTATGACGTGACGCGCAACGAGCTATTCACCGCCACCAAGGGCCGCGGCGCCTTCCTCAATGACCGCCGCATCCGTGTTTCCAAGCGCGTGCGCCTGAACGAATCGCTGATCGGCACGGGCTTTCCGTTCCGCCAGTTCGACCACGTCGACGCCTACCTCGCGATGTTCAAGGACCTGACGCAGAAGACCGCAGGCATCCGCCGCCCCGGCGCCGCCTCGCTCGACCTCGCCTACGTGGCCTGCGGACGCCTCGACGGCTTCTGGGAGATGGGCCTGCAGCCCTGGGACGTGGCAGCCGGCGCACTGCTGATCCAGGAAGCGGGCGGCCTGGTGAGCGACCTTGCCGGCGAAGGCACCTACATGGAAACCGGCAACGTCGTCGCCGGCAGCCCCAAGATCTTCGGGCAGATCCTGCCCATCATCCAGGCCCACCGCACTGCGGCGCTGCGCGCCTGAGCTCCCGCGGGCGGACCGGCCATGCCCGTCCGCCCCGCCGCGACCATCCCCGCGAAAGGCGAGTTCGGTCTTCGCCCGCACGAGTCGGTTCTCGACTCCACCCCTCACCCGCCCGCGCAACCGGCACGGTCCGGCGCTGACGCCACTCGCAGCAATGGCACCCGGGTCACACGGCATGCGCCCGCGCCGAGCGACCACCCCGCGATTTCGGTACGATGCAGGCAACATCGGGCGCACCATCCAATCCCTCCTCACGACCCCCAATGAACCCCACTATCGAATCCTTTGCCCAGCTCGAGCTGAGCCCCCCGATCCTCGAAGCCCTCGCCGGCATCGGATACGAAACCCCGTCGCCGATCCAGGCGGCCTGCATCCCGCACCTGCGCGCCGGGCATGACCTGCTGGGCGAAGCCCAGACCGGCACCGGCAAGACGGCGGCCTTCGCGCTACCACTGCTCGACCGCCTCGACCTCTCCGCGCGCAAGCCGCAGGTCCTCGTGCTGACCCCGACGCGCGAACTCGCGATCCAGGTTGCGGAAGCCTTCCAGCGCTATGCGAAGAATCTGCCCGGCTTCCATGTGCTGCCGATCTACGGCGGCCAGAGCATGGTCGTGCAGCTGCGCCAGCTGAGCCGCGGCGCGCATGTCGTCGTCGGCACGCCGGGCCGCGTGATGGATCACATCGAGCGCGAGAGCCTCAACCTCGACGGTCTCAAGACGCTGGTGCTCGACGAGGCCGACGAAATGCTGCGCATGGGCTTCATCGACGATGTCGAATGGATCCTCGAGCACGTCCCGGCCGAACGGCAGACCGCGCTGTTCTCCGCGACGATGCCGGACGCGATCCGGCGCGTGGCCCATCGCTACCTGCGCGAGCCGCGCGAGGTGAAGATAAAGACCGCCACGACCACCGTGACGACGATCCGCCAGCGCTTCTGCCAGATCGCGGTTGCGCACAAGCTCGACGCCCTCACGCGCATCCTCGAGGTCGAGGAGGAGTTCGACGCAGCGATCGTCTTCGTGCGCACCAAGACCGCCACCGTCGAACTCGCCGAGAAGCTCGAGGCGCGCGGCTATGCCGCTGCCGCACTGAACGGCGACATGACCCAGCAGCTGCGCGAACGGGTCATCGAACAGCTCAAGGGTGGCGGCCTCGACATCGTCGTCGCGACCGACGTCGCCGCGCGCGGCCTGGACGTGCCGCGCATCAGCCACGTCATCAACTACGACATCCCCTACGACACCGAGGCCTACGTTCACCGCATCGGCCGCACGGGCCGCGCGGGCCGCACCGGCAGCGCCATCCTCTTCGTCGCGCCGCGCGAGATGCGCATGCTGAAGATGATCGAGCGGGCGACGCGCCAGCCGATCGAAGCACTGCAACTGCCGTCGCGCGAAGCCGTCGCCGACAAGCGCGTGACCGCCTTCCGCCAGCAGGTGGCGACAGTGCTCGAATCCGAAGACCTCGACTTCTTCCGCGAGGTCGTCACCGGCATGGAAGACAGCCACGATGCCGACATCCACGACATTGCCGCCGCGCTGGCCTTCCTCGCACAGCGCGAACGCCCGTTGCAGCTGCCGCGGAGCGCCGGCCCCGACATCGCCGCAGCGCAATCCGCCCCGCGCACGGAACGCCCCCCGCGCGAGAACCGCGATGCCATCCTGGAACGCCGCCGCGACTTCTCCGATGGGCGCCTGCAGCGCTACCGCATCGAGGTCGGCCGCAACCAGCAGGCGACCCCCAAGGATATCGTGGGCGCGATCGCGAACGAAGCCGGCATCGAAAGCCGCTTCATCGGCCAGATCAACCTGTACGAGGATTACAGCACCGTCGAACTGCCGGGCGATCTGCCTCACGACGTCCTCGACATCCTGCGTCGCGTGCGTGTGCGGCAGCGCCAGCTGAACATCCGCCCACTGGACCACGACGAGGCGCAGCGCGACGCCGCACGCCCCCGACCCGGGCCCGGCCCGCGCTTCGGCGCGAAGCCCGCTCCTCGCGGCGAGGACGCACCGCGAAAATCCTTCGCAAAACCGTGGGACAAGCCCGCCGGCAAGCCGGGAGGCGATCGCCCGCAGGGCGGCAAACCCTTCCCCTCCGAGCGTCGTGAAACGCAGGGCACCGGCTTCAAACCGGGCAAGAAGAAGCCCCAGCGCGATCGCTAAGAACGAGTTTTCAGGGGGTAGTTGACACCGCCAAATCACGACCTATAATGGCGGTCTTTCGCGGGAATAGCTCAGTTGGTAGAGCGCAACCTTGCCAAGGTTGAGGTCGCGAGTTCGAGACTCGTTTCCCGCTCCAGATTCTCGAAAAGGCTCCGTAAAGCCTTTTCACCCGATGGCGTATCGGGAGTCAGAGCAGACAACTGGCGCGATAGCAAAGCGGTTATGCACCGGATTGCAAATCCGTGTAGGTCGGTTCGACTCCGGCTCGCGCCTCCAGAAGTACACGCGGGAATAGCTCAGTTGGTAGAGCGCAACCTTGCCAAGGTTGAGGTCGCGAGTTCGAGACTCGTTTCCCGCTCCAGCATTTGACAAAGGGAAGGTGCCGATGCACCTTCCCTTTTTGTCTTTCGCCGCCCATTTTCATGTCCCGCTCCCGGCAACCCGATCCGTCCGATTCTTCAGGCATCGAGTTGCCGCAGGATGCCGTGCTGCCCGACTATGGCGACGGCGGCCTGTTCGGGTTGATCCGGAGTGTGCGGGCGTATCTCGATGGCAGCCCCTGGCACGCCCCCGGGCCGTCCATTCCCCCCGACCCGGACGCAACGCCGCGCAAGCTCGTGTTCATCCTCATCGACGGCCTCGGCGACATGTTCCTGCGGCGCAACGGCGCCAGCGGAACACTCCTCGCCCACCGGACGGACCGCCTCACCTCCGTGTTCCCGAGCACCACCGCGAGCGCCGTCACGACGACGATGACGGGTCTCACCCCCGCACGCCATGGCCTGACGGGGTGGTTCATCCACGACCGGCGCTTCGGCGGCGTCATCGCACCGCTGCCGGCCATCCGGCGCGGCGGGGCTCCCCTGAGAGGCCCGCTTGCCGTGCCCCGGCTATTTGCCTATCGCACGCTCTTTCAGCACCGCAAACGTCCTGCGATCTTCGTCTCGCCCCGTGACCTGGCATTCTCCCCCTACTCGCGCCGTCACAGCCGCGGAGCAAGCACCCAAGGCTACAAGGGCCTGCAGGGGATGATCGACACAATCGCCGGGGCGATCAGCGCGAGCGGAAGCCGCCCCGCCCTCGTGCATGCCTACTATCCGACCTTCGACGGTCTCAGCCACGCGTACGGCTGCACCTCGAAGGAGGTCGTCACGCACTTCGAGCGCATCGACGCGGCCTTCGGGCAGCTCCTCGAACGACTGCGCGGTAGCGGTACCGACATCGTCCTTACGGCCGACCACGGCTTCATCGACTCGCCGCCGGAACGCGTCATCGATCTGGACACCCTGTCCGATCTGCAAACCATGCTGGCAGCGCCGCTGTTCGGCGAACGGCGTACGGCCTTTTGCGCCGTGCGCCGCGGAGCGGAGCGCGATTTCGAGCTGCTGGCACGCGAACACCTGAGGGGGAAGGCGATCGTCGCGCATTCGGACGACCTGATCGGCCTCGGCGTATTCGGCCCGGGCAAACCTCATCGGCGACTGCGGGAGCGCATCGGGACACATGCGCTGCTGATGGAACCGGGCTGGACGATTCGCGACCATGTTCCGGGCGAACAGGAACACGCGATGATCGGCGTTCACGGCGGGCTGTCGCCCGACGAAATGTGGATTCCTCTGGTCCAGGCGCGCTGCTGAGGACCAGCCGACGCACCGACGCAGCCCTTAGTGCAGATCCTCGTCTGCAGGCAAGGGCAGTACGGCGATACCTTCGTCCATCAGCTCGCTGACGTCGTCGCGCGTCGCACGGCCGCGGATATTGCGTGCCTCGCTATCACCATGATGGATACGGCGCGCTTCGTCGGCGAAGCGATCGCCCACGTCCTCCGACTCCCGGCCGAGACGGCGCAGCATCGCCATCGCTGCCGCAACCACATCGGCGCTCGGCGCAACCGAAGCGACTGGCGCAGCTCCGGCACCAGCCGGCAAGCCGGTTTTTTTCTCCTCCACCGGGGCCGACGCCCCCGTGTTCACGTACGGCGCGTTGGGACGCCGCGAAATCGTGGTCGATCCGCACACCGGACAGGACACCAATCCCCGGTCGCGCTGCTCGTAATAAGCCGCCGCCGAGGCAAACCAACCCTCGAACAGGTGCTCATGGTCGCAGCTGAGGTTAAGAACGATCACGTGGACTTCCGGACTGGGGCAAACGCATGCCCGTTGGCGCGTGGTGCCGGGAACGGGACTCGAACCCGTACGCCCAAAGGCTGCAGATTTTAAGTCTGCTGTGTCTACCGATTTCACCATCCCGGCCGCGAGGGCTGGGCATTCTACCGTGCGCCGACGCCCCTGCCCAGCATCAGCCGGGACGCCGCGCCTTGCTTCCTTCGTTGGCCAGATGGGGCATCGCGCGATGCAGGTAATAGCCCATCGACCACAGGGTCAGCGCCGCCGCGGCATAGATCAGTATTTCGCCGACCAGCCTGACGTCCACGTGCCACAAGGGGGCGTCGTACAGCAGGAGAGGGATTGCAGTCATCTGCGCGGCGGTCTTCAGCTTGCCGACGAACGCAACCGCGACACCCGCGGACTCGCCGATGCGCGCCATCCATTCGCGCAGCGCGGAGATGGTGATCTCGCGCCCGATGATGACCACGGCGATGATCGAATCGACGCGCGCCAACTGCACGAGCAGGATCAGCGCGGCCGCAACCATCAGCTTGTCGGCAACGGGGTCGAGGAAGGCACCGAAAGCGGAGGTCTGGTTCAGCGCCCGCGCGAGGTAGCCGTCGAACCAGTCCGTCACCGCCGCGACGATGAAGATCAGGGTCGCGGCGAGATTCTTTTCCTGCGGATCAAGCCACTGTTCCGGAAGGTAAAAGACGCCGACAAAGAGCGGTATCAGCGCGATGCGCGCCCAGGTCAGCGAGTTCGGAATGTTGATCTGCATTGAGAAGATGGCGGAAATGCGACAGATGCATGGCTAGTGCAACGCATTGTATATCGCTTCGGCGAGCTTTCGGCTCACCCCATCGACGCGGCAGAGATCCTCGACCGTGGCCGCACGCACGCCGTCGAGCCCGCCGAAGGTGGCGAGCAGGTTGCGCCGCCGGGTCGCACCGACGCCGGGAATGTCCTCGAGGCGCGAGCCGATGCGCGCCTTCGCGCGACGCGCACGGTGGCCCGTGATCGCGAAACGGTGCGCCTCGTCGCGGATTTCCTGGATCAGGTGCAGCGCGGGATGATCCGAGGCGAGGTTCAGCGGAGCGCGCCCGTCAGCGAAGATCAGCGTCTCGAGGCCCGGCTTGCGCTCCTCGCCCTTGGCGACGCCGACCATCGCGATCGACTCGAGTCCGACCTCGGTCAGCACTTCGAGCGCGGAACTCACCTGCCCCTTGCCGCCGTCGATCAGGATCAGGTCGGGGCACAGCCCCTCGCCCGCAGCGACCTTGCCGTAGCGGCGCTCCAGCACCTGCCGCATCGCCGCGAAGTCGTCGCCGCCCGTGATCCCGGCGATGTTGTAGCGACGATACTCGGAATTCTTCATCGCGCCATCGACGCACACGACGCAGGAGGCGACCGTCGCCTCGCCCATCGTGTGGCTGATGTCGAAGCACTCGACGCGGCGCGGCGCCTCCGGCAGGTCCAGCACCTCGCGCAGGGCCTCGAGACGCGCCTCGCTACGCCCCGTGTCGCGCGCGCGGGCGAGGATGGCGAGGCGCGCGTTATTCTCCGCCATCTCCATCCACGCCTTTTCGGCAGCGCTGCGCGGCGTCACCAGGGCGCAAGGCTTGTCGCTGATCTCCGCCATCAGGGCCTTGACCGGCTCCAGCGGCACGTCGAGCAGCAGGCGTGCGGGCATGCCGTGATCGCGGTAATGCTGCTCGACGAAGGCCAGCGCCCCGTCGAGCGCACCGCAGCCTGCTGCGGTGCTCGGGAACTGCGGACGGTCGCCGAGGTGGCGGCCGCCGCGCACCATCGCAATATTCACGCAGGTCAGCCCGCCCTCCTCGACCGCGGCGATGATGTCGACGTCCTCATCCCTGCGGCTGTCGACATACTGCCGCTGCAGCACGGCCTGCAGCACGCGCACCTGGTCGCGGATCGCCGCCGCCTCCTCGAACGCGAGGCGCTCGGCAGCGGCCTGCATGCGCGCGCTCAGGTCGTCGATGACCTCGGACGCGCGCCCGTCCAGGAAGCGCGCCGCAAGCTTCACGTCGGCGGCGTAGTCGTCGCTGTCGATCAGGCCGACACACGGTGCCGTGCAGCGCTTGATCTGGTGCAGCAGGCACGGGCGCGAACGGTTCTGGAACACCGAGTTCTCGCAGGTGCGCAGTTGGAAGGTCTTCTGCAGCAGATGGATGCTTTCGCGAACGGCGTAGGCGTTCGGAAAGGGACCGAAGTACCGCGCGCCCTTCGCGAAAGCTCCCCGGTGGTAGGCCAGGCGCGGAAACCCATCGCCGGAGAGTTCGATGTATGGATAAGACTTGTCGTCGCGGAACAGGATGTTGTAGCGCGGCGCCAGACTCTTGATGAGGTTGTTCTCGAGGATCAGCGCCTCGGCCTCCGAACGCGTCGCCGTCACGTCGACGCGCTGGATCTGCGCGACCATCAGTGCGATGCGCGGACTGGGCTGCGTGCGCAGGAAGTAGCTCGACACCCGCCGTTTGAGATTCTTTGCCTTGCCGACGTAAAGCACCCGTTCCTCGGCACCTATCATCCGATAGACGCCGGGTTCCTCAGGCACCGTCTTCAGGAACGTCCTGGCATCGAAAGGCGCGACGGACTTGGTCATTGCCGGCGGGCTCGGAACCGGATGAACGCTCAGGCGAGCTCTTCCGGAATCCCCGCGACGGTCCCGCGCGCCTGCTGATAGAGCGGGCTCAGCTCGAGCGCGAAGGGGTCGCGGAACTGCGGACGCGCGCGCAAGGCGCCGATGCGTGCGCGGCTCTCGGGCTGCACCTCGGGAAGCCAGCGGTCCAGCAGATCGGCGGCCAGATCCGGGCGATTGCACACCAGCACCATGTCGCAGCCGGCCGCATAGGCCGCCTTGGCCCGTGCGAGGATGTCGCCGGCCACGGCGGCCCCCTCCATCGTAAGGTCGTCGCTGAACACCACACCGGTGAAGCCCACGCGCGTGCGCAAAACGTCCTGCAACCAGAAGGGCGAGAAGCCCGCCGGATTCGGATCGACCTTCGGGTAGATGACGTGCGCCGGCATCACGCCAGCGAGCTGCCGGCCGACGCGATGGCGGTAAGGAACGATGTCCTCGTTCCAGATCGCGTCGAAGTCGCGCTCGTCGACCGGGATTTCGAGGTGCGAATCCGCCTCGACGAAACCATGTCCCGGGAAGTGCTTACCGACGCAGCCCATCCCGGCCTCGGCCATACCCGCCGCGAGAGACTGCGCGAGCGACGCCGCCACCTGGGGGTCGCGATGAAAGGAGCGGTCCCCGATCACCCGGCTGCAGCCGTAATCGAGGTCCAGCACGGGCGCAAAGCTGAGGTCCACGCCGTGGGCCAGCAGTTCGGACGCGAGCAAGTAGCCGACCGCGCGCGCCGCATCCAGCGCGGCAACGTGGTCTTGCGCCCACAACTGCCCGAGCCTGCGCATCGACGGCAAACGTGTAAAGCCGTCGGTGCGGAAGCGCTGCACGCGCCCGCCTTCGTGATCGACCGCAATCACGAGCGCCGGATCGCGCAACGCGTGGATCTCGGCCGTCAGAGCCGCGAGCTGCTCTGAGCCGGTAAAGTTGCGCGCAAACAGGATCACACCGCCGACCAGCGGATCACACAGGCGCTCGCGCTCCTCGTCGGTGAGCACGGTGCCCGCGACGTCGAGCATCACGGGCCCGAGCGGCAGGCGCAGCTTGTCTTGAGTTGTCGAATTCATGGTTTCTCGATCAGCGCAAACGCAACCACGTAATCGGCTTCGTCGCTCAGGCTCAGATGCGCGGTCAGTCCGCGCTCCCGCATGTAGGCGGCAAGCCCGTCGTCAAACAGGTAGACCGGCTTGCCGAGCGCGTCGTGCCCGACGCGGACCGCATGCAGGGTCGCCGGGACGGCAACCCCCGTCCCCAGGGCCTTTCCGAAGGCCTCCTTGGCGGCAAAACGCTTGGCAAGAAATCGGGCCGGATCGCGACTGACCCGAAAGCCTTCGCGCTCCTCGCCGGCCGCAAGGATTCGCGCGGCAAAGCGCTCACCGTTGCGCTCCAGCGCAGCACCCAGGCGGGCGACCTGAACGATATCCGTACCGATCCCGTGAATCATCGGGCGCTACTCAGCAGCCCTGCCCTGCGGCCTCGCGCATCAGGCGCTTCATCTCGCGCACCGCCTCGCGCATGCCGGCGAACACCGCCCGGCTGACGATGGAGTGGCCGATGTGCAGCTCGCGCACGCCGGCAAGCCGGGCGATCGGCTGCACGTTGTAATAGTTGAGGGCATGGCCGGCATTGAAGCGCATGCCCAGGCCACGGATCGCCTCGCCCGCCTCGCGCACCTTCGCGATTTCCGCGAGCACGGAGGTGCTCTCGGCGTCCCGTCCGGCATTGTGGAAGGCATGCGCATAAGGCCCGGTGTGGATCTCGCACACGCGCGCGCCGATGCGCGCGGCGGCCTCGACCTGCGCAATCTCCGCATCGATGAACACGCTCGTGACGATCCCGGCGTCGGCCAGCCGCCCCACGACGCTCGTCAACCGCGCCTCCTGGGCAACGACGTCGAGGCCACCTTCCGTCGTCACCTCGTGCCGCCCCTCCGGCACCAGCATCGCCATCTCCGGCTTCAGGCGGCACGCGATCCCGACCATCTCGTCGGTCGCGGCCATCTCGAGGTTCAGCTTGACCTGCGTGAGCTCGCGCAGTCTGCGCACGTCCTCGTCCTGGATGTGGCGCCGGTCCTCGCGCAGATGCACGGTGATGCCGTCCGCTCCGCCGAGATGCGCCTCCACGGCCGCCCATACCGGGTCCGGCTCCCAGATGCGGCGCGCCTGGCGCAGCGTCGCCACGTGGTCGATATTCACGCCGAGTTCGATCACAGCTCCAGCAACTCCTTTAGTACGCGGCGCGACTGCAGCGTCTGCCCGCCGAGATAATGGTTGATCAGCATACGAAGTAAGGCCTTGCTCTGGACCAGCGTCTCGGGGCGGGAAAAATCGTCGCGCTCCATGTCGAGCAGGGTCTGCCCGCTCGTCGCCGGCAGATCGCCCGCGTCCTCGGGCACCGGCACCGGACCGCGCTCGATTATATAGACGTAGGCGGCGCTGGGATCGAGCGGCGCGCCCGAGTCGCTGTCCGAAGCGAGACCGACGCCGTAACCGAGCTCGCGCAGCAGCGCGAGTTCGAAGCGGCGCAGGACCGGCTCCTGCGGCTCGCCGCGACCAAGGGTCGCAATCGCACGGGCGTACGCATCGAACAGCACGGCATGCGGATCCTCGCGGGCCGTCAGGCGCACCATCAGCTCGTTCAGGTAGTAACCGCACATCAGCGCGCGGCCCGCCAGCAACGGCTGTCCGCCGCAGCGCTCGGCGCGCACGAGCGTCTTCATCTCGCCGCCACCGGACCAGTCCAGCAGCAGCGGCTGAAACGCCATGATGACGCCCCGCAGCGCCGACATGGGGCGCCGCGCGCCCTTGGCGACCAGGGCGACGCGGCCGTGATCGCGCGAGAAGACTTCGACGATGAGGCTCGTCTCTCGCCAGGGGTGCGTATGCAGGACGAAACCGGGCTGCTGGTCGACGCGCTGCTTCTGGCTCACGACGGCATGCGCCCGCAGGCCTTATTCGTAGCCCAGGCTCTTGAGGGCGCGCTCGTCATCCGCCCAGCCGCTCTTGACCTTGACCCACACCTCGAGAAACACCTTGCCGTCGAACAGCTGCTCCAGTTCGACACGCGCTTCCGAGGCGATGCGCTTCAACTGTTCGCCGCCCTTGCCGATGACGATCGCCTTGTGACTGGCACGATCGACGACGACCGCCGCATGGATGCGACGCAGCCTGCCTTCCGTTTCGAACTTCTCGATCTCCACCGCGATGCCGTAGGGCAGCTCGTCGCCCAGCAGGCGGAAGAGTTTCTCGCGCAGGAACTCCGCCGCGAGAAAACGTTCGCTGCGATCGGTGATCTCGTCCTCGCCGTACATCGGCGCCCCTTCGGGCAGGAGCGGCGTCACCGCCCGGAGCAACTGCTCGACGTTGGTCCCGCGTTCGGCGCTGAGCGGCACGATCTCGGTGAACGGATAGGCGTCCTTCACGCGCGCGATGAAGGGCAGCAACTGGGTCTTGTCGGCAAGCCGATCGACCTTGTTGATGACGAGGACCACCTTCCCTTCCTGCGGCAGCACCTCGACGACCTTGCGGTCGTCCTCGCCGAAACGCCCGGCCTCGATCACGAAAAGCACGAGATCGACGTCGGCGAGCACCTGCGACACCGTCCGGTTCATCGAACGGTTGAGCGCGTTGCGATGCTTGGTCTGGAAACCCGGCGTATCGACGAAGACGAACTGTGCGTCGTCGTTGGTCAGGATGCCCGTGACGCGATGCCGCGTCGTCTGCGCCTTGCGCGAAACGATGCTGATCTTCTGTCCGATCAGGCGGTTCAGCAGCGTCGATTTGCCGACGTTGGGCCGTCCGACGATGGCGACGAAACCCGTGCGGAATCCTTCGGGCGCTGCGGCAGGCACGTTTTCCGGGCCGATATTCTCGTTCATGACTTCCTCAACTGCGCCAGCGCGTTCTCGGCCGACTGCTGCTCCGCGGCGCGACGGCTCGTGCCCCGCCCGGTGGTACGGATCTTCAGTGCGTTGACCTCGCAGGTGACCTCGAATTCCTGCGCATGCGCCTCGCCATGCACCTTCACCGTCGTGTAGGTCGGCAAAGCCATCCTGCGCCCCTGCAGGTATTCCTGCAACGCAGTTTTCGGATCCTTGGCTGCCACGCGGGGATCGATCTCCGCGATCAGCGGCGCGTACAGTCGGTCGATCACCGCTTTCGCCGCGTCGAAACCCCGGTCGAGAAACACCGCCGCGAACGTGGCTTCAAGCGCGTCGGCGAGGATGGAGGGCCGGCGGAACCCGCCGCTCTTCAACTCCCCCTCGCCCAGCCGCAGGTACTCGCCGAGATCTAGTTCTCGGGCGATGCGGTGCAGGCCGTCCTGACACACGAGCGACGCCCGCAGGCGCGACATCTCGCCTTCGTGCAACTCGCCGAAACGCTCGAACAGTGCGATCGCGACGACGCAATTCAGGATGCTGTCGCCGAGAAACTCCAGCCGCTCGTTATTGGGCTGCCCGAAACTGCGGTGCGTAAGCGCCTGTTCCAGCAGCGCGCGGTCCGTGAACTGATGTTCGATGATCCGCTGGAGGCGATCCAGATTGGCTGCCACTATCTTCCGATCGTCGTTGCTTTGAAGTCGATCAGCAGGCTGACGTTCGACACCACCGGAACCTTCCGGGAATACTCGACGTCGATGACGACCTTGCCACCATCCTTCCTGATGTCGAGGTCCGCGCCGGTGACAGTCGACACGTCATCGATTAGCCCGCGGCGCTCGAAACTTCTGCGCATGTCGGCGATCGACGCCCCACCGTCGCCTTCATCAGCGACGAGCTTGATGATGCGCTGGATCGCAAAGTACTCGTTCACCGCCGGAACCGCACGAAAACCGATCAGCAGCACGAAGCCGAGAAGCCCCCCGACAACCAGTACGCTGATGGGGCTCATGCCCCGTTGCCATTTCTTCATCCGCATGCCGTCTCCGTTCTAGTGGAACCCGCCAATCCGTTTCATGTCGTTGAAGTTGAACCAGATGAAGAACGCCCTGCCGACAATGTTCTCATCCGGAACGAATCCCCAGACGCGGCTGTCGCTGCTCGCGTCGCGGTTGTCGCCCATCACGAAGTAATGCCCTTCGGGTACGGTGCAACGCACGCCGGCCGTAGTATAGGTGCAGTTCTCGCGATGCGGATAATCGAGCACCTGCGGCACGAAGGGCGGCACGTCGCGCTCGATCAACACCGAATGCTCGGTCGCGCCCAGCTTCTCCAGGAAACGAGGCGAGTAATACAGGCGATCCGGATGGAGGTAATCGTCCTGCGGAGCGATCGGCACCGTTTCGCCATTGATGCGCAGGCGCTTGTCGACGTACTCGATCCTGTCGCCCGGGAGGCCCACGACACGCTTGATGTAATCCATGGACGGATCGGCCGGATAGCGGAACACCATCACGTCGCCGCGCTTTGGCGAATTGACGTCGATGATCTTCTTGTTGATCACCGGCAGGCGAATGCCATAGGTCCACTTGTTCACGAGGATGAAATCGCCGACGAGCAGCGTCGGAATCATCGATCCGGACGGAATCTTGAACGGCTCGACGATGAACGAGCGCAGGCCGAACACGATCAGGATGACCGGAAAGAAGCTCGCGCCGTATTCGACCCACCAAGGCGCGGGAGAGCCGGGCGCGCGACGCTTCTTCGCGTACAAGTGGTCGATGCCCCAAAGGATCGCCGTTGCCACCAGCAGCAGGAACAACACCAGCGCAAAATTCACACAATCTCCGTTTCGTCGCGATTCAACGCAGCGCGGCGCAAGGCCTCGCCGCTTACTTGCCTTCGTCCACCCGCAGCACGGAGAGGAAGGCCTCCTGCGGAATCTCGACGTTACCGACCTGCTTCATGCGCTTCTTGCCTTCCTTCTGCTTCTCGAGCAGCTTCTTCTTCCGCGAGATGTCACCGCCATAGCACTTTGCGAGCACGTTCTTGCGCAGTGCCTTGATGGTTTCGCGCGCGATGATGTGCGAGCCGATCGCGGCCTGGACGGCGACGTCGAACATCTGGCGCGGAATCAGCGAACGCAGCTTCGCCGCGACTTCACGCCCGCGATACTGTGCCGAGGCGCGGTGCACGATCACCGACAGCGCATCGACCTTCTCGCCGCCGACCATCATGTCGAGTTTCACGAGATCGGCCGCACGGTACTCCTTGAACTCATAGTCGAGCGACGCGTAACCGCGCGACACCGACTTCAGCTTGTCGAAGAAGTCCATGACGACCTCGTTCATCGGCAGGTCGTAAATCAGCTGCACCTGACGGCCGTGGTAGCGCATATCGACCTGCACCCCGCGCTTCAGGTTGCACAGCGTGATCACCGGACCGACGTACTCCTGCGGCATGAAGATCGTCGCCGTGATGATGGGCTCGCGAATCTCCGCAACCTTCGACACGTCGGGCAGTTTCGAAGGATTCTCGACATGAATCACTTCGCCGCTGTTCATCACAACCTCATACACGACAGTCGGCGCCGTCGTAATGAGGTTCATGTCGAATTCGCGTTCGAGACGCTCCTGCACGATATCCATGTGCAACAGGCCGAGGAAGCCGCAGCGGAAGCCGAATCCCAGCGCCTGCGAGACTTCCGGCTCGAACTGCAGCGACGCGTCGTTGAGGCGCAGTTTCTCCAGCGAATCGCGCAACTGGTCGTATTCGCTCGACTCGACCGGATACAGGCCCGCGAACACCTGCGGCTTGATCTCCTTGAAACCGGGCAATGCTTCGGCCGCCGGTCGGTTCGCGAGCGTCACGGTGTCACCGACCTTGGCCGCCTGCAACTCCTTGATACCGGCGATGATGAAGCCCACCTCGCCAGCAGACAATTCAGTACGCGGAACCGAGCGCGGCGTGAACACGCCGACCTGGTCGCATGGATACTGGGCACCGTTCGCCATCAGGAGTATCCGGTCCTTCGGCCGCAGCACGCCGTCCACGACGCGCACCAGCATCACGACGCCGACGTAGTTGTCGAACCACGAATCGATGATCAGCGCCTTCAGCGGCGCTGCGGGATCGCCCTTGGGCGGCGGCACGCGGCGCACGACGGTCTCGAGCACGTCCTCGATGCCCAGGCCCGTCTTCGCGGAACACAGCACGGCCTCGGACGCATCGACGCCGATCACGTCCTCGATCTCCTGGCGCGCGTTGTCCGGATCCGCCGCGGGCAGGTCGATCTTGTTCAGGACCGGCACGACCTCGACGTTCTGCTCGATCGCCGTGTAGCAGTTCGCGACCGTCTGCGCCTCCACGCCCTGCGACGCATCGACCACGAGCAGCGCGCCCTCGCAGGCCGACAGCGAACGGCTCACCTCGTAGGAAAAGTCAACGTGCCCCGGCGTGTCGATCAGGTTCAGGTTGTAGACCTGACCATCCTTCGCCTTGTACTGCAGTGCGGCCGTCTGCGCCTTGATCGTGATCCCGCGCTCGCGCTCGAGGTCCATCGAATCCAGCACCTGCTCCTCCATCTCGCGATCGGAGAGCCCGCCGCAGAAGTGGATGAGCCGATCGGCCAGCGTGGACTTGCCGTGATCGATGTGGGCGATGATGGAGAAATTTCGGATGTGTTGCATGCGCGAACAAAAGAAAGGTGCCATGCGGCACCCAGGATGAGTCGGTTGAAGCAGCTAAGCCGCGGATTCTAGCGGAAAACGCCCGCAATAGGCACGGATCGCCGCCTCGTCGAGGTGGTAATGACACAGCTCCGTCTCGCCGGCCAGGACGACGGGAACCAGTTCATCCCATTGCGCTTCCAGCACAGGATCGGCATCGACGTCCAGGACGCGCACGGCCCATCCGAGTTCTGCAGCCAGGGGCAGCAGGCGCTCAACGAGGTCGTGACACAGGTGACACCATTCGCGACTCATGACGGTGAGCTCTCGTACCATGCTCAATCTCCCGCCCTCAGGGTGACGTAGCTCGTTCCGGAACCGCGGTGCACCAGCAGCGTCACCAACTGGCCGTCCTTGACCTCTGCAGCCTGGCGCGCAAAGGCATCCACCGACTTCAGCGCGATCTGGCGCCCACCGGACACGATTGCGAGCACGATGTCGCCCACCTGCAGGTCGGCACGCGCCGCAGCGCCCTGCACCCGTTCGATGACCAGCCCGTGCTCAACGTTGCGCTCGCGCTTCTGCGCCGGGGTCGGCAATGAGAGCGCCAGACCGAGCTTGTTCGGCGCCGGCTGCGCGCGCTCGCTTCGGCGCGAGCGCGAACTGCCTTCATCCGTCCATTCGCCGACGACGATGTTGATCTCGCGCAGCGCGCCCGCCCGGTACAGTGACAGGCTGACTTGGGAGCCGGGAAGGCTCGTCGACACGATCCGCGGCAGATCGCTGGATTCTTCGACCGCCTTGCCGGCGAAACGCACGATCACGTCGCCCTGCTCGATGCCTGCCTTCGCCGCCGGGCCACCCGGCTCGACGGCGCTCACGAGCGCGCCTTCCGCACGCGGCAGCGCGAAGGTCTCCGCGAGCGCGCGCGTCACTTCCTGGATCGCGACACCGATGCGCCCGCGCTGCACGCGACCGCTGGACTTGAGCTGGCCCTGGATCTCCATCGCGAGGTTGATCGGGATCGCGAACGACAGCCCCATGAAACCACCGGTCTGGCTGTAGATCTGCGAGTTGATGCCAACGACCTCGCCTCTGAGGTTGAACAGCGGTCCGCCCGAATTGCCGGGATTGATCGCGACGTCGGTCTGGATGAAGGGGACAAAATTCTCGTCCGGCAGGCTGCGCCCCTTCGCGCTGACGATGCCGGCCGTCACCGAATGATCGAAACCGAAGGGCGAACCGATCGCCACGACCCACTCGCCGACCTGGAGCTTGTCCGGATCGCCGATCGCCAGACGCGGAAGGTCGGTCGCATCGATCTTGATCAGCGCGACATCCGAGCGCGCGTCCGCCCCGACCACGCGCGCGCGGAACTCGCGCTTGTCGATCAGGCGGACGATGATCTCCTCCGCCCCATCGATGACATGCGCATTGGTCAGGATATACCCGTCCGCACTCACGATGAAGCCGGATCCCAGGGACTTGTTGTCGGGATCGATACGGGGATGCTCGGGCTTGCGCGGAATGAAGCGCCGAAAGAAATCGAACATCGGATCGTCCGGCGCGAGCTGCGGGAATCCGGGCCCCACGCCCTTCCCCGCCTGCGCAGCGCTGATGTTCACGACGGCCGCGCCATGCCGCTGCACGAGTTGCGTGAAATCGGGCAAGGCAATCAGGCTGCCTGCGGCCCACGCGGCAGAGGATGCAAATACGCAAGACAGCGCAAAGGCCAGTGCGCGCAACAGACGCCCGAGGCTCATTCCTGCGCCGCCCCCGTCGCACCGCATCCTGCGCTCCCGCGCACCATTTCAATGTCGAACCCGCGACGCAATGTACGGCTGCGGAACACCGCGCGATTGACCCCGCACGCGACCGCCAGACCGGCAAGGCCGCCCGTCGCTGCGATCAGGTCGGTTCCCGGATCGGCGAGTGCGCTGCCCAGCGCAGCACCGACCAGCAGCAGACCGACGGACAAGCCATAACCCAGCAGCGCACCCCGTAACGGCGCGCCATCGTGCAGCCGCAGGCGCACGAACTCGCCCGGCCTGACATCGATGGAATTTGAAACCGCAAACACTTCATTTGGGGCCTTCAGCGCATACGCGAGCCCTGTCGAGCGGCATCCGCCCGGCTCGTCGCAGCGTCCGCAGCCCCCCGCCCGCTCGGTGAGGCGAACCCACGCATGTGCGCCCTCGACCCGCTCCACCACGCCCTGCGCTTCGTTCATCGCGTCACCGGCTCGATCGCGTCACCCAGCCGTTGTACTGATCGCAAGGGCACCTCGCCCAGAGCCGTCACGAGATGCGGACCAATGACGCGCTTGTAGATGTTGATCGCGCCACTCGCGAACGGACCCGGCTCAGCACGCGCCCCGTCATTCGGCTCGATGAACACCGATATGGATGCGAGTCCGTCGCTATACACCATGTGCAGCGCTTCTCCCCGATCCCGGCCGAGGGGCCTGCGCATGACCGACACAAGGGAAAACCCGGCCAGCGGCGCGTTCAGCGCCCACCCACTGTCCTCCTTGCGCACTTCGACGCCATTGGCCTGGACAATCCGCCAGTCGCTGCTCTTCGTTATGCGCGGACGGAAGGCATCGCTACCGATCTCGCCGCCTATCCTTACGTCACTGAAGGTGAATTGCTCGACGATCTCGCCGCGATCATCGACCGTGCGAGCCTTGAGCAGGAGACCCGACTGGAGCTCCGCCCACAGCTGGTAACCGAAGCGCAGGTCGTCTTTCGGCTCGAGGATGATCTGCTGCGCGTCCAGACCCGCAACCCGGCCCACGCCGCCCTTGCGGATACGATAATTCTCCGCGAGGCCGCCGAATGCCACCGGCAATCGCGAAGGGAATGCACGGCGGGTACCCGGGCGGTCGATGATCACGGTCTTCTGGTCCGGCAGCACGCAACGCACTTCGCTATTGCTGCGGATCACCTCGCGCGGACTGCCGTCGAGCACCTCGAGGCGTTCGTGCTCGCCGTTCGCATCGCTCATGTGCGCGATGCGCGATGTCTCGAAATTCTTTCCCGACTGATAGATGAAAGTACCGGAGTAATTCAGGCGCTGGCCCGCCGTCGCCATTCGCCCGAGCCAGGACAATGGATCACTCGGAGACTCCGCAATGGCCGCCGCCTGCATCAATGCCGCGCAGACCGCCAAAACAGCCGAAATCCGCCTCATCGACCACTGTCCTGCCCGACATCGGAAACGGTGCGCACGTGCTGGATCACACCTGATATGGGGCCGCCGCCGGACATCGCCTGATGAACGAACACGTATTCGCGCGTCGGGTCCACAGCAACCGGTGTAGGCGTAACGGCAACCGGACGTACCGCCGTATGCGCCGCGACGGCGGCCGACGTTCGCGCCACGGCAACGGGGCTGCCGGCCCCCGGCCCCTGATCGCTGTACAAGGTATGGGCAACCCACCCCACGGCAGCTACGCCCATCACAGAGGCGGCCAGCGGCATCACGGACCGCCACAGCCGCCCGCCCTCCGCCGCGCCGCGCACGGGAGGCGCGAGCAAGGTGGGTTCCTCGTCGATGTTCGCCATGACGCGTCCGACAAAACCGGCGTGCCCGTCACGGTCTCCGCGAAGCACGTCACCGATCAGGCAGTAAGCCTCCCAGTCGGTGCGCAAGGATCGGTCGCGCCGCATCGACTCAAGAACCGGATGCGCCGATTGCTCGTCGAGGTCACCATCGAGAAGTGCCGACAATCTGTCCTTCATGAGTACCACCTACCAACGTTTATCAGGTGCCGTATCCAGCAGCGGCCGCAGTCTTTCAGCTATCGCCTCGCGTGCGCGAAAGATTCGCGAACGCACGGTTCCGATCGGACAATCCATGATGCTGGCAATTTCCTCGTAGCTCAGCCCTTCGAGCTCACGAAGCATGATCGCCGTACGCAACTCCTCCGGCAGAGCCTCCATCGCCTGATCGACCGTCTCGCCGATCTGCCGCGTCATCATCAGACGTTCCGGCGTATTGATATCGCGCAACTGCTCGCCTTCCTCGAAGGTCTCCGCCTCTTCCGAATCGAATCCGGTCGAAGTCGGCGCCCGTCGTCCTTGCGAAACCAGATAGTTCTTAGCGGTATTGATCCCGATACGGTAAAGCCATGTGTAAAAAGCACTATCGCCACGAAACGATCCCAAGGCGCGGTACGCCTTGATGAAGGTTTCCTGGGCCACGTCTTCGACCTCTGCCGAATCGCGGATCAAGCGGGACAGCAGCCTGTGCAGCTTGCGCTGGTACTTTGCTACCAGCAAGCCGAAAGCCTGCTTGTCACCGCGCTGCACGCGCTCGACAAGCTGCTGATCTATCTCGCGATCGCTCATGGGCGGGTCGTTTCACTATGTTGTGCAAAATCCGCGCCAGTATAGCGACCCCGCCCCGTCTACGGCAAAGTCGAAGCTATCAAGAAGACCGACACGCTTTGAAATAGTTCAGACCGCAAAGTGGTTTTCCCGCACGCGCACAGGCCACGGCGACCAACGTCCCGGAGCGGCATATCGAACGTGATATAGTTGAAGAATCTGTCGATTCTTGGCACATACGATCTTGTCAAAACAATACGACGTACTCATCCTCGGCAGCGGTGCCGCGGGGCAATCGATCGCCCTGCGCCTGGCAGACAGTCTTAGAGTCGCCCTCGTCACCAAACGCGCGATCTCCGACAGTGCCAGCGCGTGGGCGCAGGGCGGAATCGCAGCGGTCCTCGACACCTCCGACAGTATCGAAGCCCATATCCAGGACACCTATATCGCGGGCGGCGGCCTGTGTGACCCGAAGGCGACACGCTTTGTCGTCGAACACGGGAAGGCGGCCATCGAATGGCTGATCGGACGCGGCGTCCCCTTCACGCGCGAGGACCAGTCGAGCCTTGGATATCACCTCACGCGCGAAGGCGGCCACTCGCACCGGCGCATCATCCATGCGGCGGACGCCACCGGCGCTGCGGTGCAGGCAACGCTGACGGAACAGGTCAGCAAGCACCCCAATATCGACATCCTTGAGAACCACATTGCCGTCGACCTGATCCTCGGCGACAAGCTGGGCCTGCCCGACCAGGGCTGCCTTGGCGCCTATGTGCTCGACATCGCCAACGACCGCGTCGAAACGATCGGCGCCCGCAGTACCGTCATTGCGACCGGCGGCGCGGGCAAGGTCTATCTATACACGACCAACCCCAGCGTCGCGACCGGCGATGGTATCGCCATGGCATGGCGGGCCGGTTGCCGCGCGGCCAACATGGAATTCATCCAGTTCCACCCGACCTGCCTTTATCACCCGCAGGCGAAATCCTTCCTGATCTCGGAAGCCGTGCGCGGTGAAGGCGGACTGCTGAAATTGCCCGACGGCACCCGATTCATGCCGGCGCACGATGCCCGTGCGGAACTGGCTCCACGCGACATCGTCGCCCGCGCCATCGACTTCGAGATGAAGAAGCACGGCCTCGACTGCGTCTATCTCGACATCAGCCACAAGCCGGCGGATTGGTTGCGGGAGCATTTTCCCAATATTCACGCGCGCTGCCTGGAACTGGGAATCGACATCACGCGAGAGGGAATTCCCGTCGTTCCTGCGGCTCACTACACCTGCGGGGGCATCGTTACCGATCTTGCCGCACGAACCGACGTGCCGGGCCTCTACTCGGTCGGCGAATCCGCGTACACGGGCCTTCACGGCGCGAACCGCCTCGCCAGCAACTCGCTCCTCGAATGCCTGGTCTTTGGCGAGGCGGCAGCGAACGACATCCTTTCCCAACCGCGCCGCCCCCTGCCCCGACTCCCGGACTGGGACGAGAGCCGCGTGACCGACGCCGACGAAGAAGTCGTGATCTCGCACAACTGGGCCGAACTGCGGCGGTTCATGTGGGACTATGTCGGCATCGTGCGCACGACCAAGCGCCTGCAGCGTGCGCAGCACCGCATCCGCCTGCTGTCGCGCGAAATCAACGAGTTCTATTCGCACTTCCGCGTCAGCAATGATCTGATCGAACTGCGCAATCTCGTCGTCACTGCCGACCTGATCGTGCGCTGCGCCCTCCGCCGCAAGGAAAGCCGCGGCCTGCACAGCTCGCGCGATTACCCGGACACACTGCCGGTCGCACGCCCCACCGTCCTGCGCCCGCACCGGCGCTGAGGGAAGGCACGCATCGGCCGTAACGGGTTCGCCCCCACGAGTTCAGCGTTGCTCGGGTGCATCGCCCCCGGACTCGTCCGTCCGGGCAGCACCGGCCTTGTGCCTGAGCCAGATCTTCAGGCCCCGCCACTCGGCGTCACTGACATTTCCACGCACGAGCATCAGCGCCCCGCGCATCGATCTGCGAGACGAATGTCGCACCCGCGTACCGCGCCAGTGAATCCACACCGCCCAGCCGAAATCGACGCAACCCGGCTCGGGCACCGCGTACACCGTTCGGCGCCCGTGGCCGTCGGGATCCACGCTCAGTTCGCCATCGTCCTGGAGGACCAGACGCACGCGCGCCTTCTCCCGTTCGCCGCGGATCGCCGAGCGCAGCGAGATTCCCAGTCCCACGACGACGACGATGACAAGCGGCGGCGGAAAGGACGATCGCAGAAATGCAAACGCCGCGATCGCATGGATCGCGGCGTTCAACAGCAACATCAACTTCGACGGGCGAAGCCCGAGTTCAAGCGGGTAGCGCACGGGCTACCTCACCGATGACTCAGACGCGGCGGAACGCGATGGTTCCGTTGGTGCCGCCAAAACCGAACGAGTTCGACAGCGCGGCGCGAATCTCCATCGGGCGTGCCCTGTTCGCGACATAGTCGAGATCGCAGCCTTCGTCCTGCTCGAAGATGTTGATCGTCGGCGGAGCGATCTGATTATGGATCGCCAAGGTCGTGAACACCGCCTCGACGCCCCCGGCTGCGCCAAGCAGGTGACCGGTCATCGACTTGGTCGAATTCACCGCGATCGACTTCGCGCGGTCGCCAAAGCACCGCTTGACTGCCGTCGTTTCGGCCAGATCGCCGAGCGGGGTCGATGTTCCGTGCGCGTTGATATAGTCGACTTCGTCGAGCGCCATGCCGGCATCGCGCATCGCATTCGTCATGCAGCGCGCAGCGCCGTTGCCGTCCTCGCACGGTGCGGTCATGTGGTAGGCGTCGGCGCTCATGCCAAAGCCGGCGACTTCGGCATAGATCTTCGCGCCACGCGCCTTCGCATGCTCATATTCTTCGAGCACGAGTACGCCAGCCCCCTCCCCGAGCACGAAGCCGTCGCGCCCCTTGTCCCACGGACGGCTCGCCGTCTGCGGATCGTCGTTGCGCGTGGAAAGCGCACGGGCGGAGGCAAATCCACCAACGGCAAGCGGCGTCACCGTCGACTCGGCTCCGCCGGCGATCATCACGTCGGCGTCGCCGTACTGGATGAGACGCGCGGCTTCGCCGATGCAATGCGTAGCGGTCGTACAGGCGGTAACCATCGCCAGGCACGGCCCCTTGAGGCCGAACATGATCGACAGATTGCCCGCGATCATGTTGATGATCGTGCCGGGAATGAAGAACGGGGAAATCTTGCGCGCCCCCGCCTTCAGGAAATCGTCATGCGTGGATTCGATCATCGGCAGGCCGCCGATGCCCGAGCCCAGATTGACGCCGATACGCTCGGCGTTCTCCGCGGTAACCTGCAGGCCGGCATCCTTGAACGCCTGGATGCCAGCGGCCATGCCGTAATGGATGAACACATCCATGCGGCGGGCCTCCTTCGGCGAGAGATACGCGTCGATGTCGAACCCCTTCACCTCACCGGCGATTTTCACCGGGAAGTTCGTGGTATCGAAGCGCGTGATCTCGCCAATACCGGAGCGGCCGTTGACAATGTTGTCCCAGGCCTCCGGAACGGTATTGCCGACCGGGGAAATGATGCCCAGACCGGTAATGACGACTCTGCGACGGGTCAATGTTCGCTCCGGTAATCAGTCTTACTTCTTCAGGTGGGCGTTGACGTAGTCAATCGCCTGCTGAACCGTGGTGATCTTCTCAGCTTCCTCGTCCGGGATTTCGCACTCGAACTCTTCCTCGAGGGCCATGACCAGTTCCACGGTATCCAGCGAATCCGCGCCCAGATCGTCGACGAACGAGGATTCGATCTTGATTTCCGACTCGTTCACACCAAGTTGTTCGGCGACAATTTTCTTGACGCGCTGCTCGATGTTCTCCATGAACTAACTCCTTCCCAGAATGATCCAGATATGTAAGAAAAAAAGCCGGCGTATTCTACCAAAAAGGATGAGAACCGCTATCGCCGCCGGCGATTACGACATGTACATGCCGCCATTCACGTGCAGGGTCGTGCCCGTAACGTAGGCAGCAGCGGGCGAGGCCAGGAAGGCCACCGCTCCGGCGATTTCTTCGGGACGCCCGAGACGGCCGAGGGCGATGTTGCCCAACAGCGCGTCGCGGGCCGCTTCCGGCAACGCACGGGTCATGTCGGTGTCGATGAAGCCCGGCGCCACGCAATTGACGGTGATATTGCGGCTACCCAGCTCACGCGCCAGCGCGCGGCTCATGCCCGCGACGCCGGCCTTCGCGGCCGCGTAGTTCGCCTGCCCAGGGTTGCCGGCGCTGCCAACCACGGACGTGACGTTGATGATGCGGCCGCCCCGTGCCTTCATCATGCCACGCATGACGAGGCGCGACATGCGGAACACCGCCTTCAGGTTGGTGTCGATGACGGCATCCCACTCCTCGTCCTTCATCCGCATCGCGAGGTTGTCGCGCGTAATGCCGGCATTGTTCACGAGGATGCCGACGGCGCCGAAGCGCTTCTCGATGTCGCCGATGGCCGCTTCGCACGCGGCGGCGTCGGTAACGTTGAGCGCCATTCCGCACCCCGTGATGCCCGCTTCCCGCAGACCATTTTCGATATCGGCGGCACCGGCCTCCGAAGTTGCCGTGCCGACGACGGTCGCGCCCAGTCGGCCCAGTTCGAGCGCCACCGCGCGTCCGATCCCGCGGGACGCGCCGGTCACGAGGGCCACCTGCCCTTCGAGCGAAAAACTCATCAAATCACCTCAAGGCCGCAATGGATTGTTCGAGACTCGCGGCGTCGTGAATCGAGCCGCCCTGCACATCTCCCGCGATGCGCTTCGTCATGCCCGCAAGCACCTTGCCCGGCCCGCACTCGAGGACGTGCCCCATGCCGCGGCGCGCCATCTCCTGAACCAGCTCGATCCAGCGCACCGGCGAGAAGGCCTGGCGCACGAGAGCGTCGCGGATCCTCGCGGGGTCATCGTACACGGCAACGTCCACATTGTTGATCACGGAAATTTCAGGCTTGCCGATCGTTACTGCGGCGAGTCGCTCGGCGAGTCGCTCCGCCGCCGGCTTCATCAGCGCACAGTGGAACGGAGCGCTCACCGGCAGCAGCATCGCGCGCTTGGCGCCGCGTGCCTTCGCTGCCTCGATCGCGCGCTCGACCGCCCCCTTCGCCCCGGCGATTACGATCTGGCCGGGGGCATTCAGGTTCGCAGCCTCGACGACTTCGCCCTGAGCCGCTTCGGCACAGGCTTCGCGAACGGCTTCGACTTCCAGGCCGAGCAACGCGGCCATGGCGCCTTCACCGGCCGGAACGGCCTCCTGCATTGCCTGCGCGCGGAAACGTACGAGGGGCACAGCATCGGCAAAGGCCATCGCACCGGCAGCGACGAGGGCGGAATACTCACCGAGGCTGTGGCCCGCAACCAGCTGCGGCTTCGGGCCGTCCGCAGCAAGCCAGGCGCGATACGCGGCGACACCAGCCGTGAGCATCAGCGGCTGGGTATTGACCGTCAGCGCGAGACGTTCGGCCGGCCCGTCAATGACCATTTGCCAGAGATCCTCGCCAAGCGCATCGGACGCCTCGGCGAAGGTGTCGCGGATCTCGGCTCGGTCGCCATAGCCCGCCATCATTCCGACCGATTGGGACCCCTGTCCCGGGAACACCAGAGCAAAAGCCATTGTTCTTGTCCTGTCTCAGAATTGGAGCAGCGCTGCGCCCCACGTGAAGCCGCCACCGACGCCTTCGACGATGATCCGCTGGCCCGCACGGATGCGCCCGTCGCGCACGGCCAGATCGAGGGCGAGCGGAATCGAAGCCGCCGACGTATTGCCATGCCGATCGACCGTCGCGATGACCTTGTCCATCGGCACGCCGAGCCGCTTCGCGGTCGCCTGGATGATGCGGATGTTGGCCTGATGCGGGATCAGCCAGTCGACCGTCTCGGGCTGCACGCCAGCGTCTGCGAGGACCTCGTGCGCGACTTCGCCGAGTACCTTGACCGCAAACTTGAACACCGCCTGGCCGTCCATGCGCAAGAAGGGGTCGCCGATCACTTGGCCTGAGGCCACCCCGCCGGGCACGCACAAGATGGGATGATGGCTGCCGTCCGCGTGCAGAGCGGTAGCCAGGATACCCGGCGCATCGGACGCCTCGAGCACGACTGCGCCCGCCCCGTCGCCGAACAGCACGCAGGTGCCGCGGTCTGACCAGTCGAGAATGCGCGAGAACACTTCCGCACCAACCACCAGCGCGCGCTTGTGACTGCCCGAGCGGATGAACTTCTCGGCGATCGTCAGGCCGTAGACAAAGCCGGTGCAAACGGCCTGCACGTCGAAAGCCGCAGCGCCGTTACGGATCCCCAGCTTTGCCTGCAGCAGGGCCGCAGTGCTCGGGAAGATACAGTCCGGAGTGGAGGTAGCGACGACGACGAGATCGATGTCTTCGGGCTGCAGACCCGCGGCCGCAATGGCGCGACGGCTCGCTTCGCAGGCGAGATCGCTCGACGTGACGTCGCTTGCCGCGAGGTGCCGCGTGCGGATCCCCGTGCGCTCGACGATCCAATCATTCGACGTGTCGATGCCGCGGGCGACGAGATCGTCATTACTGACAGGCTCGCCCGGCAGGAAACTCCCGGTGCCGGCGATTCGTGCATAGATCATGCTGCTCTCCCCATTGCCGTCATGCGCTCGCTAATGCGTTCGACGAGCCGGTTCGACGCAGCCTCGGCAGCGCGGTGAATGGCCTGCTCGAACGCATATGCGTCGGCAGAGCCGTGGCTCTTGACCACCACGCCGCGCAGACCGACCAGGGCCGCACCGTTATAACGACGATGATCGACACGGCTCTTGAAACGCTTGAGCGCGGGCATTGCGACGACCGCCATGGCCTTGGTCAGCAGGCTGCGGCTGAATTCTTCCTTGAGGAATGCAGCAAGCATTTGCGCCAACCCCTCGGACGTCTTCAACGCCACGTTGCCGACAAACCCATCGCAAACGACGACGTCAGTCGTCCCCTTGTAGATATCGTCGCCTTCCACGTTGCCGTAGAAGTTCAGGCCGCTTCCGCGCAGCAGTTCGCCGGCGCGCTTGACGACATCGTTGCCCTTGATCGCCTCTTCGCCGATGTTGAGCAGCCCTACCGACGGACGGTCGACGTGCTCGATCGCGGACACGAGCATCGCCCCCATGATGCCAAACTGGAGCAGGTGCTCGGGCTCGCAATCTACGTTGGCGCCGAGGTCGAGCACATACACCTGCCCCTTGCGAGTGGGCAGGATTGTCGCGATTGCAGGCCGATCGATGCCCTCTAGCGTCTTGAGAACGAAACGCGAGATCGCCATCAATGCGCCGGTATTGCCCGCGGACACTGCCGCCTGGGCCGTGCCGGCTTTCACCAGATCGACCGCGACACGCATCGATGAATCCTTCTTCGTGCGCATCGCGATCGCCGGCGGATCGTCCATCTCGACAACCTGAGACGCTGCACGGACCGACAGGCGATCCGCGAAACCGTTGCCGATGGCCGCCACGGCCTGATCGAGCGCGTCCTGGCGCCCGACCAGAATCACCTTGGCCTCGGGATGGTTGCGCAGGAAGGCCCGCGCGGCCGGCACCGTCACGGACGGACCATGATCGCCGCCCATGCAATCTATCGCAACGGTGACACCCATGGAGCTTTCGTGCGCCTCGAACAGGAACTCAGGATGAAAAAACGGCGCAGACGCCCTAAGCGCCGCGCCGCTTTGGAAGACAGGACTTATTCGCCCTTGGTCTTGACGACTTTCTTGCCGCGATACACACCGCTCGGGCTGATGTGGTGACGCAGGTGAACCTCGCCGGTGGTCGCTTCGACAGCGAGCGGCGGATTGGTTAGGAAGTCGTGAGCGCGATGCATGCCACGCTTGGAAGGGGATTTTTTGTTCTGCTGAACGGCCATGAAAAACTCCTAGTACAAATATCGCGCCTATTCCGCGCCGTCGGTCTTGCGCAACTTCTCAAGCGACGCGAAAGGCGATTCCTTTACGGCGCCACCGTCGGGGCGGGGCGCCTCACACTTTTCATGCCGAGGCGCAATAGGCACCGCCAGCACGATCTCATCCTCGACCAACGCCGTCACATCCATATCCGGCGTCGCCTCAATTGCATCAAACTCGTCTTCTTCCAGCTCGTCGTCCGCGATCGGCTGACCGGGCCTGACCAGCTCGAACAGCGCATCCACGTCCAGCGGCCAGATCATCGAGCCAAGGCAGCGCTGGCATCGCACCTGCAGCTCGCCGGAAATGGCGAGGCGCATGCGCGGCTTGCGATCAAGCCCCACCTCGCCGACCAAGCTGAACTGCACGCTGCCGGACTTGTCCAGCAACACGTCGCCGAGCCGGGGCAAATCAGCAAGCGGAATGGCCCCGCTTAGACTGCGACCTTCGGCTGCGAACTTGAACGGATCCGGAAGAACGCTTCGTTGCGGCATAAGAGGCGCATGATATTATTTTCAGCCTCCCCTGTCAAAACACCGAAACGCCTATTTTCAAGGATTTGCGCTTCCGGCATCACCGCACAAGCCTCACCCGCATCGTGCGGCAGCCGTTCGCGCCCCTTTCGACCATGAAACTCGTACTCGCCTCGACCTCCGCCTATCGGCGCATGCTCCTCGAACGCCTCCAGACCCCGTTCGAGACTGCCAGTCCGAGGGTTGACGAAACCCCCCTGCCGGGCGAAACGCCGCCCGCAACGGCAAACCGCCTCGCGATCGAGAAAGCACAGGCGGTCGCGATCGATCATGCCGACGCACTCGTGATCGGCAGCGATCAGGTCGCGCACATCGGCGACGAAGTGTTCGGCAAGCCGGGCACCGTCGAGCGCGCCATCGCCCAGCTGCGTCGCATGAGCGGACAGGCCGTCACATTTCACACCGCGCTCGCGGTCGTCAACACGCGCAGCGGACACGTCCGCTGCGAGAGCGTGCCGACCTTCGTGCGCTTCCGCAATCTCGACGACGACGAGATCCGGCGCTACGTAGACAAGGAACGCCCCCTCGACTGCGCCGGCAGCGCCAAGTCGGAAGGCCTCGGCATCACCCTCCTGGAGTCGCTCTCCGGCGATGATCCGACAGCACTGATCGGCCTGCCGCTCATTGCGCTGTCGCGCCTCCTGCGCGCCGAAGGCATGCAGCTCCCATGAGCACGCCGCACGGAGCCCTGTTTCTGGTGCCGGTGAGCCTCGGCGACACAGCATGCTCGCACATACTCCCGGACGAGGTACAGGCAGTCGCACGCCGGCTCCGCCACTTTGTCGTCGAGAACGCCAAGACGGCACGGACGGAACTCAAGCGCCTTGAACATCCGGGCCCCTTGCGCGATATCGACATCCAGGCGTTGCCGGAGAAGGACGCCCCGGCCGCACTCGACGCCCTGCTAGCCCCGGCACTTCAGGGCCACGATATCGGCCTGATGTCGGAAGCCGGATGCCCGGCGGTCGCTGACCCCGGGGCGCGATTGGTGGAACGCGCGCACGCACTGGACATCCAGGTGCGACCGCTGGTCGGCCCGTCGTCGATTCTGCTTGCCCTGATGGCGTCCGGTCTGAACGGCCAGAGCTTTGCCTTCAACGGCTATCTGCCCGTCTCCGAATCGGAACGGGACGGACGCATACGGCAACTCGAGGACGAGTCTCGCCGCCTGCAGCGTACGCAGATCTTTATCGAAACCCCTTACCGCAACGAGCGCCTCTTCGACGCCCTGCTGGCGAATTGCCGTCCGACGACGCGACTTTGCGTCGCGCGCGAACTGACGACGGACAACGAGTGGGTCGGGAGCGCGGGCATCGCCGACTGGCGAAGGAAGCCCAGGCCCGAGTTGGCCAGGCGGCCCACGCTATTCCTGTTTCTCGCGAGCTGACCCTCCCGGGTCAGGCTTTCTCGCGCAACCACAGGGCAAGCTCGGCAGGCGAATCGAGAAGCCCGACGACCTCCTCGCCCTCCAGCGCCGCCCGCGGATGCGCCCCGAAGGCCACGCCAAGCCCGGCCACCCCCGCATTCCTCGCCATCTGCAGGTCGTGCGTCGTATCACCAACCATCAGCGTGCGTTCGCGGGCAACACCGAGTTCGTCCATGATTTCCTCCAGCATCGCCGGGTGCGGCTTCGAGAAACATTCGTCCGCGCACCTGGTGGCGTGAAAGAACGGCCCCAGCCCGCTGAGTTCGAGCGCGCGATTGAGGCCCAGCCGGCTCTTTCCGGTCGCGACAGCCAGCATCCGCCCCTCCGCGGAGAGTTCCTCAATCATCGAGTACGCTCCCGGGAACAGCGACAGCTCGTGATCCCGCGCCAGGTAATGGTGGCGATAGCGCTCGACCATGCGCGGATAGTCGGATTCGGGCAGATCAGGCACCGCATGGCGCAGAGCATCAGCCAGCCCCAGCCCGATGACGTGGCGCGCGCGAGCCTCGGATGGCTCCGGAAGATTGAGATCGCGCGTCGCGGCCATGATCGCGTTCACGATCGCGGCAGCCGAATCCATGAGGGTTCCGTCCCAGTCGAAGACGATGAGATCGAAGCGCTTAGCCATTCTTCCGAGACTCCGTTGCATCCAGATGATCGATAAAGCCCTGCAGTTCGTCGGGAAGCGGCGACTGCAGCACGATCGGCTCCCCGGTCAGCGGATGGGCAAAGGAGAGATGGGCCGCATGGAGGAACATCCGCTTCAGCCCTTCCTGCTCAAGCGCCTTGTTGAACGGAAAATCGCCGTATTTGTCGTCGCCGCACAATGGAAAGCCGAGGTGCGCGAGGTGGACGCGGATCTGATGGGTGCGACCCGTCTTGAGTTCCACCTCGAGCAGACTGAAGCGCTGCCAGCGCTTCACGAGCCGCACGACACTATGCGCCTGCTTGCCTTCGTCGCTAACCCGCACGCGCCGCTCCCCCTCGGGCGTGAGGTACTTGAACAGCGGCTCCTTCACGTGCTGCAACGGGTTGGCCCACCTGCCGGGCACCAGCGTGAGGTAGCGCTTCTCCACGCGCCCCTCGCGCATCATGTCGTGCAGCGCGGTCAGCGCCGACCGCTTCTTCGCGATGATCAGGAGACCCGAGGTCTCGCGATCGATGCGATGCGCCAGTTCGAGCATGCGCGCTTCGGGCCGCTGGCTGCGCAATTGCTCAATGACACCGAAGCTCACGCCGCTGCCACCGTGCACGGCCTTGCCCGAAGGCTTGTCGACAACCAGGAGAGCATCATCCTCGTACACGACGGGCAGAGCCTTGCCCGCAGGCACCGCCGCCGGGGTGTTCGATTCCGCGATGCGAACGGGCGGGATCCGCACCTCGTCCCCGAGCGCGAGACGGTAGGTCGGACCGACCCGTCCGCCATTGACGCGCACTTCCCCGCTGCGCAGGATCCGATAGACGTGGCTTTTCGGCACCCCTTTGCACACGCGCATGAGGTAATTGTCGATCCGCTGACCGACGACCGAATCATCGACGCGTTCGCGCCGGACCGTCACCGCTTTGCCTTGTGCCATCATCCTGAAATATACTTGCCGCCGGTTAGTCCCGGTTTCGTCGACGCCCCTCTCGCACCGATGCGGAGGAAAGCGGTCAACAACGAGCCCCAGAAGAGCTCCCGGACAACCAGAACGTGCTGTCGTTGCCGAAAAAGGCATCGATGGTAACGCAATTGACAATCTTCGATCCATTGGATTGAACAAAGACGCGTAACGCACCCGCAGGATCAAGCGTTCCGGCCCCAGGCGGGAATGCATGAACATCGACCACCCGACCCATCACAGCCCATTACCGACCGGAAAAAAGTAGAAGAACCTACCCGCTCCTGATCACGTAACAAGCGCGATGGTGCGCGCGGTTCGTCCTGCCCGTGGGTTTCGCGCGGGGGAACGAAATCAATGAAGCGCATGCTTTTCAATGCGACGCAGGCCGAGGAACTGCGCGTCGCAATCGTGGATGGTCAGAAACTGATCGACCTCGATATCGAGTCGGCCGCCAAGGAACAACGCAAGAGCAATATCTACAAGGCTGTCATCACGCGCATCGAGCCCAGTCTCGAAGCCGCGTTCGTTGACTACGGCTCCGAGCGGCATGGTTTTCTGCCGTTCAAGGAAATATCCCGCACCTACTTCGCGCCCGGCGTCGATGCCGGCAAGGCGCGCATTCAGGACGCACTCAAGGAAGGCCAGGAACTCATCGTCCAGGTCGAGAAGGACGAGCGCGGCAACAAGGGCGCAGCCCTGACCACCTACATCTCGCTCGCGGGACGCTATCTGGTCCTGATGCCGAACAACCCCCGCGGGGGTGGCGTTTCGCGGCGTGTCGAGGGTGACGAGCGCAGCGAACTGCGCGAAGTCATGGATCAGCTCGAAGTCCCTCCGGGCATGAGCCTGATCGCGCGTACTGCGGCGATCGGTCGCAACGCCGAAGAACTGCAGTGGGACCTCAACTACCTGCTGCAGTTGTGGCGTGCGATCGACGGTGCCGCGCAGTCGCAGTCGGGCGCGTTCCTGATCTACCAGGAAGGCAGCCTCGTGATCCGCGCGATCCGCGACTACTTCCAGCCCGACATCGGCGAGATCCTGATCGACACGGATGACGTGTACGAGCAGGCACGCCAGTTCATGGCCCACGTGATGCCGGCCAACGTGAATCGCGTGAAGCGGTACAGCGACGACGTGCCACTGTTCTCACGCTTCCAGATCGAACATCAGATCGAATCCGCCTACTCGCGCCAGGTGAGCCTGCCCAGCGGCGGCGCGGTCGTGATCGACCATACCGAAGCCCTCGTCTCCATCGACGTGAACTCCGGGCGCTCGACCAAGGGCGCGGACATCGAGGAAACGGCGTTCCGCACCAACCTCGAAGCGGCCGAAGAGATTGCACGCCAGCTCCGTCTGCGCGACCTCGGCGGCCTGATCGTCATCGACTTCATCGACATGGAGTCGCAGAAGAATCAGCGCGAGGTCGAGAACCGCCTGCGTGACGCGCTGCGCCACGACCGCGCACGTGTCCAGACCGGTAAGATCAGCCGCTTCGGCCTGCTCGAGCTTTCACGCCAGCGCCTGCGCCCCGCGCTCGCGGAAACGAGCTACATCCCCTGCCCGCGCTGCAACGGCACCGGCCACATCCGCAGCACGGAGTCGTCCGCGCTGCACATCCTGCGCATCCTCGAAGAGGAAGCGATGAAGGAAAACACCGGGGCGGTGCATCTGCAGGTGCCGGTGGATGTCGCAACCTTCCTCCTCAACGAGAAGCGTTCGGACATCGCGCACATCGAGTACCGCCACAAGATCCAGCTGATCATCATCCCCAACCGCCACCTCGAGACGCCGCACCACGAGATCATCCGTCTGCGCCACGACCAGCTGAATCAGGAAGAACTGGCGCTCGCCAGCTACCAGATGGTCGGGAAACCCGCCGAAGTCGACCTGCGCCTGCCGACGAAGGACGACAAGAAGCCGGCCCGCGCCGAAGCCGTGGTGAAGGGCATCTCCCCCGCGCAGCCTGCGCCGGTGGTGGAGCCGAAGCCCGAGCGTGCTACCGCTCCGACTGCCGAGCCCGGCCTGTTCACACGCCTCTTTGCGTGGCTGCGCGGCGAGAAGGCGACCCCTGCTCCGCAACCCGAGGAAGAAGCACAGCCGAAGCGCGAAGCGCGGCCGCGCGGCGAGCGCGGGGAGAATCGCCGCAACGGCAACAACCGCAACCGCCGTGAAGGCCAGCGAGCCGAACGCGAGGAATCTTCGCAGCCTACCCGCAGCAGCGGCAGAGGCGAACAACGGCAAGAGCGCCAGGAGCGCACCGAACGGGCAGAGCGTCCGGAACGCGCAGAACGCCAGGAACGCACCGAACGCGCAGAGCGTCCCGAAGCGGCGGAGCGCAGCGAAGGCCGCCGGCAGCGCGGACCGCGCCAACCCAAGCCTGTCGAGGCCATCGAGAACCTGGCCGAACAACAAGTCGCAGAGGTCGTCGCAGTCACCGGCGTGACTGAGGCGGCCGCACCGTCGGGCGAGGAAGGCACCCCCGAGAAGCGCCGCCGCCGCAGCCGCGGTCGCCGCGACCGTCGCCCGGGCGAGGACCAGGGAATCGCAGCCGCTGAGGGAACCGGCAGCGAGGCCATCGAAGCGGCAACGGCCGGCGAACCCGAACAGACGGAACCGGCAGCGCGAGCGATCGAGGCTACGACAACCGCAACCGCCGAACCTGCGCGCGAGGTGGTCACTGTCTCCGAAACCGAGGCGCCGCTGCCTGTCGTCGCCAGCACTGCCGAAGCAGTGCCGGCCGAGATCGAGGAAGCGCCCATGCCCGTTCGTGCCGCAGCGACCGCGGCACCCGCCGAAGCGGTAGCCGAGACAGCGCCGACCATCGAGGAAATCGCGACCATCGAGGCGACGCCGGCGACACAAACCGAGGGGGCGCTAACAGAAGCCGTGGCGCCGGCCGAGGACAACATAGCAGCGCCGGAAGTCGCGGCTGCGCCAACCGAAGAAGCCGTGCAATCGGCTCCTGTGGAAGCCGAGGCAGCCCCTGCCGTCGTCGCCGAGTTGGCCGCCACGACCGAGGCACAGGAAAGCGCGCACGCGCCGTCCGCGCCGATCGATCTCGGCAATTCGCTGGCGGAAAGCGGCCTCGTGATGATTGAAACGAGCCGCGAAAAGGTCCAAGCCTTGGCCCAGTCTCATGCCGAAGAGGCATCGTCCCGCCCGCTCGGCCGGCGTCCGCGGCCTTCGCTCGTGATCGCCGACGAGCCGCTGCAGCAGGTTGAAACCCACAAACCGCACTGATCGGCAGCAAGAAGCGGAAGGAAGGGGCGCCCATCGGGCGCCCCTTTTCCATATCAGGCGGTCAAACGGGGACCGATCAGCGCGATGACCTCAGCACGTCGACGAGCCCTCCGACCGCATCCTCACAGTAGTCGAGCACCAGATCGAATCCGCGCTCACTGCCGTAATAGGGATCGGGCACTTCGTCAGCCTTGAAGCGGCGCGCGTAGCTCATGAAGAGCCGGACCTTGGCGCGATGCTCGTCGGGACAGTTACGTTTCATGATCTCGAGGTGCCCGATGTCCATCGCGAGCAACAGGTCGAAAGCCTCGAAGTCCGCCGGCTCGAGCTTTCGCGCCCGCAATGTCGACAGATCGTAGCCACGCTTCTCGGCCGCCTTGCGCGTGCGTGGATCGGGCGCCTCGCCGACGTGATAGCCGTGCGTCCCGGCCGATTCGACCTCGATTAGCCCCTCAAGCCCGGCCGCGCGGATGGCATGCCGGGCCACACCTTCGGCAGTCGGGGATCTGCAGATGTTACCGGTGCACACGAACAGGATCTTGGTCACGACGTCACCTCTCAGGCCTCTCCATGCTGGTCTGCGCCAAAGGCGCGCTGGCGCAGCCTGAATAATTCATCCCGAGTTGCCGCAGCCTTTTCGAATTCGAGGTTACGGGCATGTTCCTGCATTTCCTTCTCGAGTTTGCGGATCGCCTTCGCGAGGGTCTTCTCGTCCATCGCGAAATATTCGGCACGCGCCTCCTGCGCCACGGTCGCGTTGCGCTCGTCGCTGCTCGAGTAGACGCCGTCAATGATGTCCTTGATGCGCTTGGTCACCGATTTCGGCACGATCCCGTGTTCGGCGTTGAACGCGAGCTGCTTCGTCCGACGTCGTTCGGTCTCGCCCATCGCGGCGCGCATCGAGCGTGTCACAACGTCCGCGTAAAGGATCGCACGGCCATGGATATGCCGCGCGGCCCGCCCAATCGTCTGGATCAGCGAGCGCTCGGATCGCAGGAAACCTTCCTTGTCCGCGTCCAGAATCGCCACGAGCGATACCTCCGGAATATCCAGGCCTTCGCGCAGCAGGTTGATCCCCACCAACACATCGAACTCGCCCAGACGCAGATCGCGGATGATCTCGACACGCTCGACCGTGTCGATGTCGGAATGCAGATAGCGCACGCGGATGCCGTTTTCGGCAAGATAATCGGTGAGATCTTCCGCCATCCGCTTCGTCAGCGTCGTCACCAGCACGCGCTCACCCACGGCGATGCGGCGCTTGGCCTCGGACAGGAGATCGTCGACCTGCGTGCTCGCGGGCCTGACCTCCACCGCAGGGTCGATCAGCCCGGTGGGGCGGACGACTTGTTCGACAACCTGCCCCTGATGCGTCGCCTCGTAATCCGCAGGCGTTGCAGACACGAAGATCGTCTGCGGCATCAGGCGCTCGAATTCGTCGAACTTCAGCGGGCGGTTGTCGAGTGCCGACGGCAGACGGAAGCCGTATTCGACGAGGTTCTCCTTGCGCGAACGGTCGCCCTTGTACATGCCGCCCACCTGCGGAATCGCCACGTGCGACTCATCGACGAAGAGAAGCGCGTCCGACGGCAGATAGTCGATCAGCGTCGGGGGCGGCTCGCCCGGGCCGCGCCCCGACAAATGGCGCGAGTAGTTCTCGATGCCCTTGCAGAACCCCATCTCGTTGAGCATCTCCAGATCGAAACGCGTGCGCTGCTCAATGCGCTGCGCCTCCACCAGCTTGCCGGCACGCTGAAAATTGCCGACTCGATCGCGCAGCTCATCCTTGATCGCCTCGATCGCCTGCAGCACCGTCGCGCGTGGAGTGACATAGTGGCTGGACGGGTAAACGGTAAAGCGGACGAGCTTCTGCTTCAGGTGCCCGGTAAGGGGGTCGAACAGCGTCAGATGCTCGATCTCGTCGTCGAACATCTCGATCCGCACCGCATACTCGGCATTCTCGGCCGGAAACACATCGATCACGTCGCCGCGCACACGGAAGGTCCCACGCCGGAAGTCGATGTCGGAGCGCGTGTACTGCATCGCCACGAGCCTCTGCACGAGGTCGCGATGGGCAATGCGCTCGCCCTCGCGCAGATGCAGGATCATCGCATGATAATCGACGGGGTCGCCGATACCGTAGATGCACGACACCGTCGCGACGATCACCACGTCGCGCCGCTCCATCAGGCTCTTCGTCGCCGACAGGCGCATCTGCTCGATGTGCTCGTTGATGCTCGAATCCTTCTCGATGAAGAGATCGCGCGACGGAACATAAGCTTCCGGCTGGTAGTAGTCGTAATACGAGACAAAATACTCGACGGCATTCTCCGGAAAGAACTCCCGGAATTCGGCGTACAACTGCGCGGCGAGTGTCTTGTTCGGCGCCAGCACCAAGGCGGGTCGGCCACAACGCGCGATGACGTTCGCCATCGTGTAGGTCTTGCCCGAGCCGGTCACGCCGAGCAAGGTCTGGAACATCAGTCCGTCGGACACCCCCTCCATCAGCAGATCGATCGCGGCCGGCTGGTCGCCCGCCGGGGCAAAGGGCTGATGGAGCCTGAACGGGCTCCCTTCGAAAGTCACCACCGGAACACTGTCCGTCGAACTCGTCATGCTAGAATTTCCGGCTGTTTCAAGCGCTTGCCCGTTTGTTGCGACAGACGGAACAGAGTCGGGCAAACGCGCATTATTTCGCAAAATGCGGCTCAAGGCACGGCAGGACGGACCGGCACCAACGCGACAGGTTCAGTCCCCGACGCCCCCCGCCCAACCTGGAGTTGTTTTATGCCCGCTTCGATCTTCGCCGCCGTCGAGATGGCGCCCCGTGACCCGATCCTCGGACTGAACGAGGCCTTCAACGCCGATGGGCGCACTGAGAAGGTGAACCTCGGCGTCGGCGTCTACTATGACGACAACGGCAAGATTCCGCTGCTCGCAGCTGTAAAGACGGCCGAAAAGGCGCGTCTCGAAGCGATGCCGCCGCGCGGCTACCAGCCGATCGAAGGCCCCGCGGCATACAACACCGCCGTGCAGAACCTGCTCTTCGGCAAGGATTCGACCCTCATCGCCAACGGCCAGGTCGTCACCGTCCAGGCATTGGGCGGCACCGGTGCACTGAAAGTCGGCGCCGACTACCTGAAGCGCCTGGTCCCCGGCGCAACCGTCTACATCTCCGATCCCAGCTGGGAGAACCACCGCGCGCTGTTCGAATCCGCCGGCTTCCCGGTCGAGAACTATCCTTACTATGAGGCGAGCACCCGCGGCGTGAACTTCGCCGGCATGAAGGCCAAGCTCGAACAGCTCGCGCCGGGATCTGTCGTCGTGCTGCACGCGTGCTGCCATAACCCGACGGGAGCCGATCTGACCGAAGCCCAGTGGGGCGAGGTCGTCGGTGCATGCCGCGAACGCGGTCTCGTGCCCTTCCTCGACATGGCCTACCAGGGATTCGCCGACGGCATCGAGCCGGACGCGGTCGCCGTGCGCCTGTTCTCCGCCAGTGGTCTGCAATTCTTCGTGTCGAGCTCGTTCTCGAAGTCGTTCTCGCTTTATGGCGAGCGCGTGGGCGCCCTGTCGATCGTCACCGCGAACAAGGACGAGTCGGCCCGCGTTCTGTCGCAGGTCAAGCGCGTGATTCGTACCAACTACTCCAACCCGCCGATCCATGGCGGCGCCATCGTCGCGGCAGTGCTGAATTCGACCGAACTGCGTCAGATGTGGGAAGACGAACTGGCCGGCATGCGCGACCGCATCCGCGCGATGCGTACCGGGCTGGTCGAGAACCTGAAGGCAGCCGGCGTCGCGCAGGACTTTTCGTTCGTGATCCAGCAGCGAGGCATGTTCTCCTACACCGGCCTGTCGGCCGCGCAGGTCGAACAGCTGAAGAACGACTTCGGCATCTACGCGGTATCGACCGGCCGCATCTGCCTCGCCGCCCTCAACTCGCGCAACATCGGCTACGTCGCGAAGGCGATTGCTACGGTCGTGAAGGCTTGAGAAATCCGCGCCAGCAATATTGACGCATAGCCGTGCGCTACCTATAATGCGCGGCTCAATTCCCCGATAGCTCAGTCGGTAGAGCAACGGACTGTTAATCCGTGTGTCCCTGGTTCGAGCCCAGGTCGGGGAGCCAAGATTTGGCTCCTGCAGCATTGTGCATGAGCAGACGATACCGATCCCCGATAGCTCAGTCGGTAGAGCAACGGACTGTTAATCCGTGTGTCCCTGGTTCGAGCCCAGGTCGGGGAGCCAGTAAAGCCGAGTAGATGGGCCGCCTTTCGAGGCGGCCCATCTGCTTTTTTCGACCTACCCCATCGCAACCGCCTGCGACGTCGCGCGCGATCACACCAGCCGCATCGGAGCCTCACTCCTGACTGCTTTCGTGCCGCCGCCGCGAGCGAAGGTGACGACCTGCGCCTCCATGATCGAACGCATGTTTCGCCGCAATCATGGCGCTCAGCGCTGCGGCGACCCTGTAATTGACCGTCTCCCGCGGCATTACGCCCTTGGCGTCCGCAACCCCGGCCGGCAACCCGGTCAGGATCTCCATCGCCTCATCCACGGTTGCAACGGCATGGACGTGGAACCGGCCCTCGTGCGCCGCTGCCACGACGTCTTCGCGCAACATGAGATGCCGTACGCTCGCCTGCGGAATGACAACTCCCTGCTCGCCGCTCAATCCGCGCGCGACGCACAGATCGAAGAATCCCTCGATCTTCTCGTTCACACCCCCGATCGCCTGGACTTCGCCGAACTGATTGACCGACCCGGTCACCGCGAAGGATTGGCGAATCGGAACCTGCGCCAGCGCGGACAGCAAGGCGCAGAGTTCGGCCAATGACGCGGAATCCCCCTCCACCGGCGAGTAGGACTGCTCGAACACGAGACTGGCCGACAGGGACAGGGGCTGATGACGCGCATAGCGGGCACCAAGAAACGCGGACAGGATCAAGACGCCCTTCGAATGGATCGCCCCGCCGAGCTCGGTTTCACGCTCGATATCGACGACATCTCCCTCCCCGAGTCGCACCGTCGCCGTAATGCGCATCGGATGGCCGAACTGCTCGCCAGCAAGCTCGATCACAACCAGGGCATTGATCTGGCCGCAGCGCGCACCGTTGGTGGAAATGAGCGTCGTGCCGTCGATCATCGACTCGAGCACGCGCTCGGCGTAGCGCCCGAATCGCCGCAAGCGGGATGCGATCGCCGCATCCACCTGCGCACAACCGACGGCAGGCAACTGCGAGGCGCGCGCATGGAAATCCGCCTCGCGCATCACGTCCGCCAGCAAGCGCGTCTGCAAGCTGAGGCGCCCGGCATGCTCGGCCAGACGTGCGCCATGCTCCACAAGGCGCGCAATGCCTGTCCGGTCGAACGGCAACAGGTCCGACACCCGCCCGAGCATCGCAAGCAACGCCGCATATCGAACGACATTGGCTTCGTTGCGCGGCATGTCCTCGTCGAAGTCGGCGGCGACCTTGAACAACTCGGGAAAATCCGGGTCGTTTTCAGTGAGCAGGTAGAACAGCTCGCGGTCGCCGACCAGAATCACCTTGACGTCGCACGGAATGGATTCCGGCTCCAGGGTCAGCATGTTGCTCCACCCCTGCGCCTCCGACGGCGGCTCGATACGGATCTCGCGGGCGCGAAGCGCACGCTTCAATCCCTCCCACGCGAACGGCTGCGTAAGGATGCGCTCGACGTCGATCACCATATAGCCGCCACAGGCCCGATGCAGGGCGCCGGGACGGATCAGGCTGAAATTGGTCACGAGCGTGCCCATCTGGGATATATGCTCGATACGCCCGATCAGGTTGCCGAAGGTCGGATTGTCCTCACAGACGACCGGCGCACCGCGAGTCGCGGAGTGATCGACCATCAGCTTGACCTGGTAGCGGTGGAATTTCGTGCGCGCTTCGTCCTCCGCCCCATCGCCCTCTTCCCCTTCCTGAGCGGCCCAGTCGCTTCCGCTCTCGAGGATCTCCTTCCTGATCGCATCGAAAAACGCCAGCACCGCAGGAAGGTCGGCATAGCGCTCCCGCAGTTCGCGCATCAAATGCGAAACTGCCGGCGTCAGCGCATCGCACGCCGCGCGCTTCATCGCCTCGTGCAGTTCTTTCCGCCACCCCGGAAACTGCTCGAGGAGATCGGCCAGACGTTCGCTCCAGGCACCCACCTTCTTCTCCACCACGGCCCTTGTTTCAGGCACCAGGGCTTCGAAATCCTCGGGAGACATGGTCTGCCCGTCCTTCGTGGGCGCAAAGACGAAGCCGTCGGGCGTTTGCAGCAGAGACACCCCGTCGGCCGCGCATGCCTCGCCCAGTTCATGCAACGCACGGTCTTCCCGCGTCTTGTGGGCGTCCTGCAGCGAGTCGATGCGGCTACCATAGGTCTCGCTGGCGAGCGCCGCCTCGATTGCCGGACCGAGATCGGCGATGAACGCCTGCATGTCGACCCGCAATGCTGCCCCACGTCCGGCCGTCAGCGTGAGGAGACGGGGGCGCTGCGGGTCATCGAAATTGTGCAGATAACACAGGTCCGGCGGGACCGCGCCGCACGCGGAGAATTCACGCAGCAGACGAAACACCGTTGCATGCCGGCCGGTTCCCGACTCACCGAGCACGAACACATGATAGCCGGGCTGACGCATCGCAAGACCGAAACGCAATGCCTCCTCTGCCCGTCGCTGTCCGACCCCGCCCGGCAGATCGGGAAGGTTTGCGGTATCCGTAAAATCGAAGATCTCGGGTGCGCAACGGATACGGAGACGGTCCGCTGCGAGCGGGCGCAGGACGGGCATGTTGTTGTTCTCCCGATGCCGCAATGAAAGCGGGGCGTCCGGATGCCCGACCACCCCATCACAATTCCCTCGCCTACCCTTGCAGGCAAGCGCCGTCAGCGAATCCCGCGACGGGAGAGGTCGCCCCAGCGGGTGTCGTGGTGCTCCACGTCATTCTCGAACTGCGGAAAGCGGCGGTCGTGCTCCATCAACAGTGACATGATGGTTCCCGCATGCTCGGGCGGGAAGCCCTGACGTGCCCCACCTCGGGTGTCGGTCATCAGCAGAAAGATGAACTTGCGGCACTCCGCCGTTCCCCACATTCCGTCAATCTTGCGCAGATGCGGAAAACGCTCGTAGAGCTTTTCGGTCGAAGTTTCTGTAACTCGTGTCGTCATCGCAAATCCCTCGAAAGGGCTACGTGCAGTCGCCGGGAGATTAATACTTTTGGCTCATATCAACGAACCCACTTCCACGCTACTGTGCCAACTACGGCGGCAATCGGCAAGAAAGACAGCCCTGGCGTCGCGCACGGAGTGATTTCCGGTATTGCCTTCAGCCGAAACCACCTGTTTTACTATCGCGTAAGTAGACATCAGTACCCCGCCACAGTTTGCCCGACTCCAGCAGCATGCAGCATTTGAGGCCACTTCAGCCAGTCATCCGATGAAATCGATCCCGATCTACCCCGCCAGCGGGACGCTGCCGCTCAGCACTGACGAGCCCCCTCCAGCTGGAGCCCTCCTCGTGGACCAACGCGGCCGCACAGTCCACGATCTGCGCATCTCGGTCACGGACCGCTGCAACTTCCGCTGCATCTACTGCATGCCGCGCGAGGTCTTCGACGCCGACCACGCCTTCCTCGCCCGGAAGGAGTTGCTGTCGTTCGAGGAAATCACGCGCGTTGCCCGGCTCTTCGCAGCCCGCGGCGTGCGCAAGATCCGCATCACCGGCGGCGAACCCCTGCTGCGCAAACATGTCGAGAATCTCATCGCCCAGCTTGCCGAAATCCCCGACGTCGAACTGACGCTGACTACCAACGGCGTACTGCTGCCCAAGCTGGCCCGCGTACTGCGAGCAGCGGGCCTGCATCGCGTGACCGTCAGCCTGGACGCGATCGACGATGCAACGTTCCGAAAGATGAACGACGCCGACTACCCGGTCTCGGCCGTTCTCAAGGGGATCGCCGCAGCAGAAGACGCCGGATTCGGCCCGATCAAGGTCAACATGGTCGTCAAGCGCGGCGTCAACGACCATGGCGTGATCGACATGGCGCGCCATTTCCGCGGCACGGGTCATATCCTGCGTTTCATCGAGTTCATGGACGTCGGCAGTTCGAACGGATGGGAGATGAGTGCGGTGGTCCCGTCCCGCGAGATCATCGAACGGATTCACCAGGTGTTTCCCGTCGAGCAGATCGAGCCCAACTACACCGGCGAGGTCGCGGAGCGCTGGCGCTACAGCGATGGCAGCGGCGAGCTCGGCGTCATCTCGTCGGTGACACAGGCATTCTGCTCGACCTGCACCCGGATCCGCCTGTCGACCGAGGGCAAACTCTACACCTGTCTTTTCGCACAGAGTGGCCATGATCTGCGCACCCTGTTGCGCGCCGGGGCGAGCGATCCCGACCTCGATCGAGCCATCGCAGCCGTCTGGCAGCACCGCGAGGATCGCTATTCGGAAATCCGCACCGCCAACACGGCCGGTCTGCGAAAAATCGAGATGTCGTACATCGGCGGCTGAATACCCGCCGGACCTAGAGGGTCCGAATCTTGCTTTATTGGACGGTTCCGCGAGCACCCTGATGCAGGGTTCCCGCGGTGCTCGTTCAGATATTGCGCATCGTCACGAACAGCCGGCTCGCGCACGACAAGATGACTCTCAGCACTCCGAAAACCTCGACATACGCAACTTCGCAACGACGGGCGATAGCACTCCTTGCTCTTGCGGGCGTCACATGCCTGCTTGCAAGCGGCTGTTCAACGTCCGACTCTCCCGACAAGAGAAGCGCAAAGGAATACCAGCTTGCATGGCCTGAGCCGCCAAACGAAGCGCGCTTCGTGTACGAAGCTCATCTGCGATCGGAAATCAACGTCCGCCCCGAGACGGACGATGGTCAGACGAGAAAGATGCTTACCGGCAAGGGTTCGGTATCGGAAGAGCTTGTCTACCGCAAACCCGCCGCCCTCGCGGCCCGCAACGGACGCATCTACGTTGCCGACCCCCCGACTGGTGCTGTCGTCGTCTTCGACGCCGCCCGTCAACGCTTGTTTCGAATGGGCATTCGCGAACCGAACAATGTCGTCAAGCCCGTTTCGATTGCGATCGACGACAAGAATTTTGTTTACGTCCTCGACGGCAAACTGCGCAAGGTGATGGTCTTTGACTCACTCGGGCTTTTCCAGTTTGCCGTCGGCGCTCCGAATGCCCTCGTTCAGCCCTCAGGAGTCGCCGTCAGCGCCGACGGAAAGAAGATCTTCATCGTCGATCGAGGCAGTGTCGACGGCGACGATCACAAGATAATTGCATATTCGCCCGACAACGCAGAGCTCTTCCGGCTTGGTCCCCGTGGATCGGAACCTGGCGAGCTCAACATTCCCTTGGCGGCGACAACGACACCGGATGGACGGCTCGCAGTTCTTGATTCCGGGAATTTTCGAGTGCAGATCTTTGATCTAAACGGCAAGTATCAATCCCACTTCGGTAGCGTGGGAAACGGCTACGGCCAGTTTTCGCGACCGCGCAGCATCGCTTCGGACCGGGACGGCAACCTCTATGTTTCCGATGCATCGTTCAACAACGTCCAGATCTTCACCGGGGCAGGTGAATTGCTCATGTGGGTCGGTGGCCCGGGAATGGAGAACTACCCGGGAAAGTTCGGCCTGATCGCAGGCATCGCGGTTGACGAGACAGGGCGACTCTACATCGCTGATCACTACCACCAGAAGGTCGAGGTGTACAGGCGTGCCGCCACGCAGCAAGCGCAAAGCGGGGAACAACGCGTCACCAGCAAGTAGCAAGGCACCGAAGTAGTCCGGGCGCGCCAAGCTAAATCCAGGCATTCTTTTTGCATACCATCGCAGCAACAACCACTTCAGATGCTCAACACACTATGAACAAGAACATCGGTGCAGCGCTGATCCTCGCATTGGGTACGTTCGCATTAGGCCCTGTCCTGGCCGGAAACGACCGATTAACCGAGTTCTCGAATCAGGGCACCATCGGTAACACCCGCCACAACTTGACCCAACGGCCAACTGACGGCAGCACCGCAATCAATGCTGGCATGATGGAGGCGTACCGGAACGACTACCAGCAGGTGTGCGTCTATTGCCATACGCCACACGCGGCGAACACCAATATCAATGCGCCCCTGTGGAACCGCACGGTCCGCACGACGACCTACACCCTCTACACGCAACAAACACTCTCGCAGGATGCGACCCAGCCCGGACCGAACTCGCTGACCTGTCTGTCCTGCCACGACGGCCAGACTGCGGTCGACTCGATCGTCAACATGCCGGGCTCAGGCGGCTACAACGGTGCGCTGGCGCTGAACCCCTCCGCAGGAACCATGGAATCATTGCTGGACACATGGCGACTGAACGGTGGCGACCCGGCGGCGGTCACGCACCAAGGCTTGAACTCGGACCCCAACAGTGAAACCAGCTGCCTCGGCTGCCACTCGCCCGGAAAGACCTCTGCAGCCACGGACTTCACTGTCTTTGCGCTGGGTACCGATCTCACTAACGACCATCCGGTCGGCGTCAAACTCCCTGCCGGCAGCGATTGGAACGTGCCTTCGGGCACCTTCCAGAACATCCGGTTCTTCGACAAGGACGGCGACAACCGCCCCGACAAGAACGAACTGCGCTTCTACGACTCCGGCGACGGCTTCGAGGTCGAATGCGCATCCTGCCACGACCCCCATGGCGTGCCGGGCACGACCTCGAAGTTCCTGCCGACGTTCCTGCGTGTAACGGCTGACGGTAGCCAGATTTGCCTGACCTGCCACGTGAAGTAAGGCAGATTGTCCGGGACTACGAGAGAGGCGCCGCAAGGCGCCTTTCTCATTTTTAAAAACCATCTTACAAATATTGTCTTTGAACTGAGAAATAAGTTCAGCCCAATGTTGCGTTACATGAACCATGCGTCATGAAAGGCGACGCAGACTTGCCGTCGGCGACCGGGCGAGAAGATTCCGCGTTCCCAACCACCCCGCGCCAACCACCGCACACGCGCCGGCAAACATCGCCCCCCCCAGCGACCAAGGCTCGGGTACATAAGGCATCTTCAGCGCGTAGCGGGCGAGAACCCAGCCCAAGAGGCTCGCCCCACCTCCGGCAAGTCCGCAGGCGAGCGCGGCGAGCACTGAAAATTCGGCCAGTAGCGCCCGGCGCAGTTGCGCATTGCGAGCGCCCAGGGTCCGCAGCATTGCAAGTTCATAGTCGCGCTCGTCATGGGTCGCTTGCAGTGCAGCGAACAACACGATGAATCCGGCCAGCACCGAGAAGGCAAACACGAACTCGACGATGAGAACCAGCTTGTCGGTCGTCGCGCGTACCTGGGCGATCACGGCATCGACGTCGATGACCGACAGATTCGGAAAGTGCCTGACCAGGTCCGTGGTGAACTGCTGATCGCCGGGAGGCTGCCGGAAGCTGGTAATCAGGCTCGCGGGGTCGCCCTCCAGCAGCCCCGCAGAAGCGATGAAGAAGAAGTTCACCCGCATCGAATCCCACTCGAGGTCGCGGACGCTGGTGATCGGCGCCTCCACGAGCCGCCCGGCGACGTTGAAGCGCACACGATCACCGACCTTGAGCGAAAAAGTCTCCGCCAGGCCGCGCTCGACCGAGAACTGCGCAGCAGTGTCCGTCCCGTGCCAGCGCCCGCCGACGACCGTATTGCCATCAGGAAGCCGGCTGCCGTAGCTCAGGTTGAATTCCCGTTCCGCAAGGCGCCGTGTCCGCTCGTTCTCGTAGTCTTCCGGCCGAACAAGGTTTCCGTTGATCGATTCCAGCCGGCCGCGAATCATCGGACGCACGTCCGGGTCGGGCAGCCCCCGGGCGGCGAACAAGGTCGACAACGCTTCGCGCTGATCCGGCTGGATGTTGATCACGAAGCGGTTCGGCGCATCGGGTGGGGTCATCCCCCGCCAGTCGTCGAGGAGATCGGCACGAACGATCGTCAGCAGTAACAGGGCTGTCATGCCGACACCGAGCGCGACGATCTGAACGACGCTTGCGCCGGTGCGGCGCACCAGGGACGCGATGCCATAGCGCCAGCCGTTTCCGCCGAGCAACGTAGTGCCTCTCATGCGACCGAGCAGATACAGGAATCCCGCTGCGGCAGCTGCGTATAACGCGAGTGCAATACCGAAGCCTCCGGCGACCTGCAACCCAAGCTGCAAGTCGTCCGCGATCCAGAACACGAGGACAAGCAGGGATATGGCTCCGACGCCCCAGGCGGACGCGCTGCGCGTTTCCACCAGCACAATCTCGCGACGCAGGACACGGAGGGTCGAGACACGCCCGAGGCGCAGAAGCTGCGGAAACACGAATCCGAGCAGCAGGACGACACCGACCGCGACACCGTGCGCGAAAGGTAACAGCGAGGGCGAAGGCAGGGGCGTATTCATGATCTCGACGAGAATCAGCGCAAGCCCCTGCTGCACTGCCCAACCGAGCGATGCGCCGAGTGTCGCAGCCGCCAGTCCGAACATTGCGAACTCACCCACGACTATCCACACGATCTGCATCTGCCTGGCGCCCAGGCAACGCATCACCGCACAGGCGTCAAGGTGCCTCTGCATGAAGCGCCGTGCCGAAATTCCGATCGCAACGGCCGCGAGTATCACCGTCAGCAGTGCTGCCAGGCGCAGGAATCGCTGGGCCTGGTCGAGGGCATTGCGCACTTCGGGGCGCGCATTTTCGATGCTCTCGAGCGTCTCGCCGCGCCCCAGCCGGGCTTTCGCCCAGCGCTCGAATGCCGCGACCGCGTCGGGCTCACCGGCAACATGCAGCCGCCAGGTAGCCCGGCTGCCCTGGATCAGAAGACCGGACTCGGCAAGGTCTTCGGCGTTGAAAATCGCGCGCGGAAGCAGGCTGAAGAAGTTTGCGCCGCGATCCGACTCGAAGGTCACCATCCCCCCGACCCGGAACTCCAGACGCCCCAGCCCGACGCGATCGCCGACCGCGACGCCGAGCGCTGCCTGCAGGCGTTCGTCGAGCCAGACTTCGCCGCGGGCGGGGATGCGATTGACGATGGCATCCGTCTGATTGGGGCCCGCGGAAACCCGGATGTGCCCGCGCAGGGGGTAACCCGTGCCGACGACTTTCACGCCGGCAAGCTGTGCAACGCTTTCGGTGCTCACCATGCTGGTGAACAGGATCGTGCCGGCATGCTGCAGACCGAGCCTCTCCGCCTCGCCGCGATAGCTGTCGTCCCAAGGGTGATCGGCCCGCAGCAGCAGATCCCCACCCATCAGCTGGTTCGCTTCGCGATCGAGGCCGCGGGCGACGCGATCGGCGAGGAAACCCACGCTCGCAAGGCAGGCCACCGCAATGACGATGGCGATGCCCAGCAGGTGGAGCTCCCCCGCCCGCAAATCGCGCATCATCATGCGCAGGGCGAGATGCAGTGTTCTCATGCGCGGGTGGACGGCCCGCGCCGCGAAAGGTTCAGGCCTTTGGCAGCAGGCGTCGCACGAGTTCGACCCAATAGGCGACGCCGAACGGAATGATGGTGTCGTTGAAATCGTAATGCGGATTGTGGAGGGTGCAGCCTCCCTCACCGGGGCCGTTGCCTATCCACACGTAGCAACCCGGCTTGTGGCGCAGGTAGAAGGCGAAATCCTCGGCTCCCATGCTCGGGGGCAGGTCTGTCAGGACGCTGGCGCCGGGCAGGCTGCCGGCCACGGCGGCGCAGATCGCGGCTTCGTCCGCGGTGTTGATCGTCGGCGGGTAGCCGCGGCGGTAATCGACCTCGACGCTGACCCCATGGCTCGCGGCGACGCCATCGCCGATACGGGTAATGGTCGCTTCGATGCGGTCCTGTACCGCGGCGCTGAACGCACGCACGGTGCCGCACAGCTTCGCCCGATCCGGAATGACGTTGTAGGCTTCGCCTGCATGGAACTGCGTCACGGACACGACTGCGGAATCGAGGGGGTCGAGGGTGCGACTGACGACCGTCTGAAGCGCCTGCACCAGCGCGGCGCCTGCGATGATGGAGTCGGTGCCGAGGTGTGGCATCGCACCATGTGCGCCCTGGCCGCGGATCTCGATGTCGAAGCGATCGGCGCTCGCCATCACTGGCCCGTCGTGCACGGCGAATTGCCCCGCCGGCAGGCCCGGCCAGTTGTGCATGCCGAAGATGGAGGCCATCGGGAAGCGGTCGAACAGGCCGTCGTCGACCATCGCATCGGCGCCGCCCTCACCTTCTTCGGCGGGCTGGAAGATGAAATACGCGGTGCCGTCGAAGTCGGGGTGGGCAGAGAGCACCTCGGCGGCACCGAGCAGCATCGCCGTGTGGCCGTCGTGGCCGCAGGCGTGCATGCAGCCTGCGTGCTGCGAGACATGCGCGAAATCGTTGCGCTCCTGGATCGGCAAGGCGTCCATGTCGGCACGCAGGCCGATAGCGCGCAGGCTGCGGCCGGCCTTGAGCACGCCGACGACCCCGGTGCCGCCAAGGCCGCGATGCACCTCGACGCCGAGGTCCTCGAGGCGGCGTGCGACGAGCTCCGCGGTACGGCGTTCTTCGAATGCGAGTTCGGGATGGGCGTGGATGTCGCGCCGCAGCGCGGTCAACGCGGGATGGCACTGCCGGATTTTTTCGGGGATGCTCATGGCCTCACCTGTCGTCGCAGGTTTGCGATGCGTTTGTCTGTCGGGGAACATTCCGAGTTTAATGGGCATCGCGCCGCGCGTCGATCTCGCGCATCCGCGCACCGCCCGTGCATCGAAACCCGCCCAGGAATTGCTGCGTGAAACTGTTCTACGCCGATCATTTCGTCCTGCCCCTGCCCGAGGGACATCGCTTTCCGATGGAGAAGTATTCCCGTCTGCGTGAGCGGCTCACGCACTGCGGCCAATTTTCGCGCGAGGACTTTGCGGCTCCCGCGGCGGCCAGCGATGCGGAGATTCTGCGCGCACACGATGCGGGCTATCTCCGGCGCATTGCGCGCGGGACCCTGGATCCGGCCGAGCAGCGACGGATCGGCTTTCCGTGGTCCGAACAGATGGTGGAACGCTCGCGACGCTCGGCGGGAGCGACGCTCGCCGCATGCCGGCACGCGCTCGTCGAGGGTTGCGCGGCGAACCTCGCCGGCGGCACACATCACGCCCATCGCGATTTCGGTTCGGGCTTCTGCGTGTTCAACGACGCGGCCATCGCGGCGCTGGCGATGCGCGCGGAAGGCCGCGTACGGACGGTGGCGATCATCGACTGTGATGTGCATCAGGGAGATGGTACCGCCACGATCCTCGCCGACGAGCCGGACGTGTTCACGCTGAGCCTTCACGGCGAGAAGAATTTTCCCTTCCGCAAGGCGGTATCTCGCCTCGACATCGAGCTTCCCGACGGGACCGGGGACGCGGCCTATCTTGCGGCGCTGCGCAGCGGACTGGAGCAGGTGTTCGCGGCGATGCTGCCGGACCTCGCGATCTATCTGGCCGGTGCCGACCCGTATCGCGATGACCGCCTGGGCCGTCTTGGGCTGAGCTTCGATGGGCTGGCCGCGCGGGACGAGATGGTGCTGCAAAACTGTGTCGACCACGGAACGCCGGTCGCAATCGCGATGGCGGGCGGTTACGCGCGGGAAATCGACGACACCGTCGCCATCCACGCGACGACGATCACGACGGCGGCCCGCTTCGCCCCCGCACTGCGAGCCGCTGTGCTGGAACGGGCGGCACGCGGATCCGCCCCGCCTGCGCGATAACTGCGTTCAGCGCGCCCCGGCGGCCTGTCGGCGGCTGCGTTCCGCGCGCAGCAGACCGGCGATGTCGGTGTTCCCGTTGTCCAGCGCCCAGCTTTCGGCGGTGAAGCCGGCGTCGTTCTTCTGGTCGAGATCGGCACCGGTCTTGAGCAGGCGGCGAACGACGTCGATGTGACCGTTGCGTGCCGCCAGCATCAACGGACTTGAACCGTTCGGCGCCAGTGCGCCGACGTCGACACCGCGCGCGAGCAGTCGATCGACGATCTCGGTGCGCCCCTCGAAGGCCGCGTACATCAGGGGTGTCCAGCCGTCGTGGTTCACCTCGGCACCCGCCGCGAGCAGGATGTCGACGATGGTGGTCTCGCCCTTGAGCACCGCCACCATCAGCGCGGAGTCGCCCGCCGCATTGCGCAGCGACACCTTGGGACGATGCTTGAGGAGTTCCTTCACGGTATCGAGGTTGCCCTCGCGCGCAGCGAGGATCAGCAGGGAATTGCCTTGCGCGTCTACGGTGTTCGGATCGACGCCGCGCGAGATGAGCTGCATGAGCTGCGGCGTGTCGCCGCGGCGTGCCGAGCTGAGCGCATCCTCGTAGCTGTCGGCGTGCGCCGCAGCGCCGAAGAGCGAGCTTGCGAGGATCGCGGAGAGGATCAGGCGCTTCATCGGTTCAATGGGCTTGGGCATGGCGGAACAGTCGGAAGAAGTTTTCGGTAGTCGCGGATTCGATGCGCTCGAGCGGCTCGTTACGCAGGCGGGCGATCTCTTCGGCGACGTGGACGACCCAGGCGGGTTCGTTGGTCTTGCCGCGATGCGGGACCGGCGCGAGATACGGCGCATCGGTTTCGATCAGCAGGCGGTCGAGCGGCACGTATTGCGCGACGGCCTTCAGGTCTTTGGCGCTCTTGAACGTGACGATGCCGGAGAACGAGATGTAGAAGCCGAGATCGAGGGCGGCCTCGGCGACTTCGCGCGATTCGGTGAAGCAGTGCATCACGCCTCCGGCCTCGCCGGCTCCTTCCTCGCGCATCAGGCGCAGGGTGTCATCGGCGGCGGAGCGGGTATGCACGATCAGCGGCTTGCCGCACTTGCGGGCCGCGCGGATGTGGGTGCGGAAGCGCTCGCGCTGCCATTCGGGCGCGTCCTTCTGCCAGTAGTAGTCGAGGCCGGTCTCGCCGATCGCAACGATTTTGGGGTGGTCGGCCAGCGCCAGCAGGCGCGCTTCGTCCGGTTCTTCCACGCCGTCGTTGTCCGGATGCACGCCCACGGAGGCGAACAGGTTGGGGTGGCGCTCCGCGAGGGCGAGGACGCGGGGGAAATCTTCCATCTTGACGCTGACGCACAGCGCATGCCCGACGCGGTTTTCGGCCATCGCTGCGAGGATGGCCTCTTCGCGCTCCGCCAGGTCGGGGAAATCCAGGTGACAGTGTGAATCGACGAACATCGGTGAAGCTTCAGAGGGTATGGGTGGGGCGGTTCGAACCGAGGTGCCCGGCGAGGATCTGCTCGATGCGCGCGCGCAGCGCCTTGCCGGATTCGTCCGAACTGAAATGCACGCCGATACCCTGGGTCTTGCCGCCCTGCGCGCCGTGGGGCGTGACCCACACGACGGTGGCCGCGACCGGATGCTTGGTCGGGTCGTCCATCAGCTGCAGCAGCATGAAGACCTCGTCGCCAAGCGCATGCACGCGCGGCGTCGGCACGAAGATGCCGCCGTTGGCCAGGAAAGGCATGTAGGCGGCGTACAGCGCGGACTTCGAGTTGATGTTCAGCGACAGCACGCTGGGGCGTGCGACGCTCGGTTTGGGAGCTTCGCTCATCGGCGGGTTCCGGTCACGGCGCGTGCATAGCGCAGGAGCATGTCTTCGAGCATCAGCCTTGCATTGAGCGGATGCTGCGCGACCCGGCGAATCCGGGCGAGTTCATTGTAGCAGTTCGTCACCGCGGCCACGTTCGTGCGCTGCGCGAGCGCGGCGATGACACCATCCTCGCCGGGGAAGAAGCGCACGGAACCGCCGAGGCGCAGCGATGCGAGATCGGTGACCCAGCGTTGTAGCCACTCGACGAGTTGCGGCATGCCGAAGCCGGCGGCGAGCGCTTCCTTCGACTTGAGCCAGCTTTCCCATTGGCCGGCGAGTTTCAGCGGATCGCCGGCCGGCAGCGCCGCAATGTCCTTCACAAAGCGGCGCAAGAGGGCGTCCGCGCCGCTCTTCGCGAGGCGCTGGGCTGCGAGCGGCATGCCGCCGGTGAGCGCGAGCAGGTCCGCGGGCGGCGCATCCGGGCCGGAGAGCCACTGCGCGACGACGTCTTCCGCTGGACGCGCGAAGCTCCACTGCTGGCAGCGGCTGCGGATCGTGGGCAGCAGGCGGCGCGGCGCCGACGACACGAGCAGGAAGACGCAGCCTTCCGGCGGCTCTTCGAGCAGTTTCAGCAGCGCGTTGGCGGTGAAGGCGTTCATCGCCTCGGCCGGATCGACGACGATCACGCGCCGGCTGCTCTGATGTCCGGTCACCGAGAGCGCTTCCTGCAGGTCGCGGATCTGTTCGATCCGGATCTGCGAGGACTTCTTCTTGCCGCTGCCGCCCTCGCCGCCCTCGCCGCCCTCGCTGCCTTCCCCCGCCTCGCTCTCCGGCGCCGCGTCGGCTTCAGGAACGATGGGCAGCAGATCGGGGTGATTACCGGAAAGCCGCAGCTGGCATGGCACGCAGTGACCGCAGGCATGCCCGTCCGCGGCGGGGGCCGCGCATAGCAGCCGCGCCGCGAGCGCGTCGGCGAGGTCGCGCTTGCCCAGGCCTTCCGGCCCGACGAAGAGCAGCGCATGCGGCAGCCGCCCGCCGAGGCCGACCAGCCGCTGCCAGGTCTCCGCCAGCCAGGGGTGGATCATCGGAAGAAACGCTCCGCGACGATCGCCTCGATCTCGGCACGGATCTGCTCGGGCGCGCGGTCGGCCGCGATGACGCGGATACGCTGCGGCGCCATGCGCGCGCGGTCGAGGTAGGCCGCACGCACGCGCTCGAAGAAGTCTCGCTGCTCGCGCTCGAAGCGGTCCGGTGCAGCGCCGGTGTTGGCGACGCGTGCCGCGGCGACTTCCGGCGGCAGGTCGAAGACGAGTGTCAGGTCGGGCTGGAAGCCCGGGTGAACCCACTCCTCGAGGGCGGAGAACTTCGCCGCGTCGAGCCCGCGCCCGCCGACCTGGTAGGCGTAGGTGGCGTCGGTGAAGCGGTCGGACACGACCCAGGTGCCGGCCTCGAGCGCCGGATGGATGCGGGCGGCGAGATGTTCGCGGCGCGCGGCGAACATCAGCATCGCCTCGGTTTCGAGGTGCATGGGTTCGTGCAGCAGAAGGTCGCGGAGCTTTTCGCCGAGGGCCGTGCCACCCGGTTCGCGCGTCTGGTCCACGGTCAGCCCGCGCGCCTGGAGGAGCGCGACGACCGCCGCGATCTGGCTGCTCTTGCCTGCGCCGTCTATGCCTTCGAAGGTGATGAAGCGCCCGCGGGCGCGCGTCTGGTTCAACTTCCCGATCCCCGCTGATAACGATTGACGGCCTTGTTGTGGTCGTTGAGGTTGGAGGAAAACTCGCTGGTCCCGTCGCCGCGCGAGACGAAGTACAGGTAGTCAGTCTGCTCCGGGCGGACCGCGGCGTTGAGCGATTCCGCACCCGGCATCGCGATGGGTGTCGGTGGCAGGCCGGCGCGCGTGTAGGTGTTGTACAGGTGGTCGGTTTCGAGGTGCCATTTCTTCAGGCGGCCATCGAACGCCTCGCCGTAGCCGTAGATGACCGTGGGATCGGTCTGCAGACGCATGCCGATGCGCAGCCGGTTGGCGAAGACCGAGGCGACCAGTCCGCGATCCTCGGGCCGTCCAGTCTCCTTCTCGACGATGGATGCGAGGATCAGCGCTTCGTAGGGCGACGCCAGCGGAAGGCGCGGATCCCGCGTTTCCCACGCCTGCGCGAGGCGCTGCTTCATTGCCGAGTAGGCGCGGCGCAGCACCGCGATGGCGCTCGACTGCTTGTCGAAGAGGTAGGTGTCGGGGAAGAACAGCCCTTCGGGATGCGTTTCCGCCGCCCCGATCGCACGCAGGATGTCGGCGTCGGCGAGGCCGGCGGTGTCCTGCACGAGGTGCGGATTGGATTCAAGTGCGGCACGCACCTGACGGAAGTTCCAGCCTTCGACGAAGCGGACTTCCGCCTGCGAGACGTCTCCACTGGACAGCTTCAGGATGAGCATCCACGGCGTGATGCCCGTATGCACTTCGTAGCTGCCCGCCATGATGCGACCGGCCTTGCCGGTGATCCGGGCGATCCAGTACAGCGCCTGCGGACTGACGTCGACGCCCGCCGCAGCAATCGTCGCCGCCGCCTGGCGCATCGTGTGCCCGCGCTGGACCGTGAAGTCGATGACTGGCTGCGCCAGATTGAGCGGACGCTGGGCATACCACCACGCGGCGGCGGACACCGCCGCGATGGCGAGCGCGAGTGCGATCAGCAGGCGGAGAACGAGGGGCTTCATCGGAACGGTTATCGTGGCGCGACGCGCGGCGAGGAGGCTGGCGGAAATGTTTGGCCCGCAACCATTGCGTCTGCGGGGCCCTATAATACTTCATCCCAATTCCACATCCCTCCCCCGCCCCGACAAACGCACATGAACACGCCCTGGACAGAATTTCTCGTACGCGAAGGCGCCACGCTGGAAGACTCCGGCATCCGTTTCGATGCTCCGGAAGCGGAGGTCAGCGCCGTCGAATCCGGCACCGTGGTCGTGCCGCTGGTGCACCTCGGCCTGATCCGCTGCGCCGGCGACGACTCGGTCACCTTCCTGCACAACCTGTTGTCGAACGACGTCAAGAAGCTCGGCCCGCAGTCGGCGCAGTGGTCCAGCTTCAATACGCCCAAGGGCCGCATGCTCGCCAGCCTGCTGTTGTGGACGGACGACGTCGGGCAGATGATCGCCGCCTCGGCCGACGTTCAGCCGATGCTGCAAAAGAAGCTGTCGATGTACGTGCTGCGCAGCAAGGTGAAGCTTGCCGACGCCACGCCGGACACCGTGCTGCTCGGCGTGAGCGGAGCCGCTGCGGACGCAGCGCTGGCGCATGCCGGCATCGCAGCCCCGACAGCCCCGATGACGCAGGCGGTGGCCGGCGAAGTGCGCTGCATCCGGCTCGACCAGCGCAATTTCGTCGTCGCAGTACCGGCGACGGCGGCACCCGCGGTCTTCACGAAACTCGCCGCGGGCGGCGCGACGAAGGCCGGAACGGCGGCGTGGCAACTTGCGATGATCCGCGCCGGCCTGCCGCTGATCACCACGGCGACGCAGGAGGAGTTCGTCGCGCAGATGCTCAATTTCGAGGTCATCGGCGGCGTCAGCTTCAACAAAGGCTGCTACCCGGGCCAGGAGATCGTCGCCCGCACGCAGTACCTCGGCAAACTCAAGAAGCGCATGTACCGCGTGCATGTGCCCGGTGACGCGCCTCCCGCGGTCGGCGCCGACCTGTTCACGCCGGAATTCGGCGACCAGTCGGCCGGCAAGCTCGTGAACGTCGTGGCCGCGCCCAAGGGCGGCTTCGAGGCACTGGCGGTGATGCAGATCAGTTGCGCCGAAGCCGGCGAGGTGCATCTGGGCAGCCTGCAGGGGCCGCAGCTGCAGTTCCTCGACCTGCCGTACGCGCTGCCGGAAAAATGAGCGGCGACGCATCGGCCTGCGTGCATTACTTCGTCTATTACCGCGTCCGTGCCGATGCCGAGCACGAGGACGCGGAGGCGACCGTGCGCGCCATGCAGGCAGCGCTGGAGCGACGCACCGGTGTCGCGGGGCGGCTGATGGAGCGGCGCAGCGACGCGGTGACGTGGATGGAAGTCTATGAGGGCGTGGCCGATCCTGACGCGTTCGAGGCGGCGCTGCGGATCGAGGTCGACGCGCACCGGGTCGCGAACATCGTCGAGCCCGGTTCCGCGCGCCATACGGAACGCTTCGTCGAATGTGCCTGATCGTCGTCGGCTGGCACGCCCATCCGGCCTATCCGCTGGTCGTCGCCGCCAATCGTGACGAGTTTCTCGCCCGTCCGGCAGTTCCGGCGCACTGGTGGACCGACGCCCCCGACCTGCTCGCGGGGCGCGATCTCGAGGCGGGAGGGACGTGGATGGGCCTCAGCCGTGGCGGCCGGTTCGCTGCGCTAACGAACTATCGTGATCCGACCCTCCATCGTCCGGGCGCGCCGTCGCGCGGCACGTTGGTACGCGACTGCCTGACCGGAAACGATGACGCGGACCGGCAGCTGCGGAAAGTGGCCGAGGTCAGCGCGCAGTATGCGGCCTTCAACCTGCTGGTGAGCGACGGCCGGCAACTGGGGATCCATGAAAGCACGACGGGTGCGGTGCGGATGCTCGACCCCGGCGTGTACGGGTTGTCGAACCATGTGCTCGACACACCCTGGCCCAAGGTGAAGCTGGCGCGCGAGCGCTTCACCGCGGCGCTCGGCTGCCTGCCGGACACGGATGCGTTTCTCGCACTGCTGCGCGACGACGAGCCGGCGCCCGATCATCACCTGCCGGAAACCGGCGTCAGCGCAGACTGGGAACGGTGGCTGTCGCCGGCATTCATCCGTGCGCCGGGCTACGGTACGCGCTGCTCGACGCTTATCCTGGTGGATCACGGCAGCAAGGTGACCTTTCGCGAATGGTCGTGGAATGAGCGGGGCGAATTCGCGAGCGAAGTCACGCACCGCTTCACGCTTGCGTCCGGCCGCTGACGCCTTCAGCCGCGCGTCGACGCCAGCGTGCGGCGCATCGTCTGATGACGGATGCCCGCCTCGATGAAGACTTCCCCCTGCTGCTCGAAACCGTGCCTTAGGTAGAAGCCGACGGCGTCGATCTGGGCGTTCAGGACGACCTCGCGGAATCCGAGTCGAGCGGCTTCGGTGACGAGGGCTTCGAGCAGCAGCCCGCCAATGCCCCGCTTGCGCCACGTAGCGGCAACGGCCATGCGACCGATGTGCCCGTCGGGCAGCAGGCGGCCGGTGCCGACGACCTCGCCGGCCGCAATCGTGGCGACGGCGTGGCGACAGTGCGGGTCTTTGGCGTCGCGTTCGAGTTCGGCGGGCACGCCCTGCTCCATCACGAACACCTGTTCGCGCAGCGGCATCGCGAGCGCCGCGGCGTCGCCCCAGTCGAGGATGCGGATCGTCGGCACGGCGTCGATGTGCATCGATTCCGCGATGTCCACTTCCGTCCCGGCCTGCACCAGGTCGAACAGCTCGATCACGTCGTCGTTGCGCATGCGGATGCAGCCGTGCGAGCGCGGGTCGCCCATCGGCTGATCGTCCGGCGTGCCGTGGATGTAGATGTAGCGGCGCATCGAGTCGACGTTGCCGAGGCGGTTGCGCCCCGGCTCGCAGCCGCTGAGCCACAGGATGCGCGACAGGATCCAGTCGCGCGCGGGATGGGCCGCGGCGAGCTCCGGCGTCCAGACTTCCCCTGTCGCGCGCCGCCCGCGGAAGACCGCGGCCTTTGCGGCGCCTGCGCCGATCTTCGCGCGGATGCGGTGACGGCCGCGCGGCGTGCAGCCGCTGTCGCGGATTTCGCCCGGACCGTTCAGGGCAGTGGAAACGGCGTAGCGGCGGATGCACGCGCCATCTGCCCCGAAGAGGTTCAGGCGCTGGGCCGCAAGGTCGATCAGGATGCGCACGACCGTCACGCGACGAGCGTGCGACCGCGTCGGGCCGCAAAGAAGCTCGACAACAGGCTGCCGCACTCCTCAGCGAGCACGCCGCCGGCTATCGTCGCGTGATGGTTCAGGCGCGGTTCGGCGAAGAGGTCGATCACGCTGCCCGCCACGCCGGTCTTGGGGTCGCGCGCGCCGAACACGACACGCGCAATGCGCGAATGCATGATTGCGCCGCAGCACATCGCACAGGGTTCCAGCGTGACGTACAGCTCGCAGCCGGGCAGCCGGTAGTTTCCGAGCCGGGCCGCGGCGTCGCGCAGGGCCATCACTTCCGCATGGGCGGTGGGGTCGTGCCGGCCGATCGGCTGGTTGTAGCCGCGCCCCACGATCTCGCCGTCGAGCACGACGACGGCGCCGACCGGCACTTCATCGCAACTCCCCGCTTCGCGCGCCTGCTCCAGCGCGGCACGCATGTAGTCTTCGTCCGTCATCCTTTGCTCTCCATTCGGCGAAGTTTACTTGAGCGCGGCCCGAATGAGCCAGATTGGCGCGCCGCGGGTTCCAAATCGACATGCGGATCAACAATTTGCATAAATCGTGGCCGATGTCACGGCCGCACCTGCCGTTCCACAATAAAGTGGTGCAAACAACGGGAGGCCCCTGACCAAGGGGTACGGCTTCAGGGAGAGCGCCGGCGCCGTGGGACGAGTACCGCCCACCGCCGGACCGATCAGGGCGAAGGAGAAGAACGATGGACACTAACCGACTGCTTTCGCGTTCCGCGCTGTTGGCGGCGCTTTCGATGCCGGCATTTGTCAGCGCGGCGCCTGTTGCCGTGGAGATCTCCGGCGGGAGCTGGAGCCTGGGCTCCGGTTGGGGCACCGCATGCACAAGCGCGGTGTGCGACGAGGGGCACAGCTACCTTAACGCCAACTGGACCATCGACCCGGACCTTGCGGGAACGAGCTTCATGCTCACGGAGGTCGGCGACTTCGAGACCGTTCTTTTCGGCAGGGGCACACTCGCCGAGGAAGATACCGCGATCAGCGCCAACGGCAGTGCATCCGAGGTCGATCTTCTGGCACTCGCTGCCCTGATCGAGTTCGACGCGCCGACAGGCGGCCCCGCGGATCTGGAAGCCACCGTGCAGGCCACTGTGGGCCCCTTCTGGGACAAGGGGGCCGGCCCGGCGAATACCGACCTCGCTGCGACGTTTCTGCCTTTCCTGCTCACGCTCGACGACGGTGGCGAGATCGCGATCAGTTTCTCGCCGGCGGTCTGGCTATGTGAGGGAAACAGCGGCCACTGCACATGGAACAAGCCGAGTCCGAACGATATCTATGCAACATTCACGCTGACGAAGGCCCCGCTCGAAGCAGAGACGACGGATGGTATCGTCGTGCAGGCGGTTCCTGAGCCTTCGTCACTGCTGCTCATCGGCGCCGGGCTTGTCGGGCTGGGATTCGGACGTCGCCGGCAGAAGTCGGCCTGAACGAACGCCGCCCCCTGCGCGCCAAACGATGACGGGCGTCCGAAAGGACGCCCGTTTCGCTTCCGGCATTGATCCATGCAGCGCGGCGACGGCGGGCTGCGGCCCGCCCCGCTTCAAGCGGATCAGGCGGCGGCCATCGCCTTTTCGAGCTTGGCCTTGAGGCGCTGGGCGGTCTTCTCGGCGCCGACGATGAAGCGGCTGTGCTTGCCGCGCGCGACTTCCTCGAGGGCATCGCGGGCGGTGAACTCGAAGGTCACGGCCGGGCCGTTCACTTCGACGAGCTTCACGGTGATCTCCACCCACATCCCCAGCAGGGTCGCGCCGACGTGGTCGAGCTCGACGCGGGTGCCGACCGAATCCTTGCCGGCTTCGATGTTTTCCAGCAGCAGATCGCGGCATACGACTTCGATGTCGTAGAGCAGCGCCGGGGTCGAGTAGACGCGGCAGTCGTCGCCCATGAAACCGATCGTGCGGCCCTGGTCGATGTCGTAACGGCGGGTGGAGCTCAGGCCGGCTTTCAGTTCGCTCATCTTTCAGTCTCCTTCGTGTGGGGCGCCGGTCCATGCCGGCGCCGGGTTCATTGCGGATCGGGTTACTGGTTGCGTTCGCGGATCGCGTCGGCTTCGAGGCGGGCCTCGACGTACCGGGCGAGCGCCCGCGTGCCGCGGCCACAGTTGCGGAACATGCACACGCCCTGGTCCATCAGCTTCGCGGCCATCGCGTCGTAGAGCGAGCCCCCGTCGACGATGCCGATGACGGGCTTGTCGCTCTTCGCGGCGAGCGGCGGGTAGATGTGCACGGTGCCTTTCGGGTCCGAGAGGTCGTAGCCGGGGCGCAGCTTGCTCGTCTCGAGGCCGCGGATCGACGGCGCGGTCGGGTCGAGGCCGACGACGACGGCGTCGATGTTGGGATCGTCGAGGAAGGCTTCGGTGATCTGCAGGTGGGCCTCGTCGTCGGCGCCGGGGTTGATGTCGATGGGGTTGCGCACCTCGACCAGCGCGTCGAGGCGCTTGGCGGCGAGGATGGCCTGCACGCGTTCGACTGTCGCGGCTTCGAGTGCGCCCATCTCCAGCGAGGACGTCTCGGTCGCGATCGAATCGGCCATGCCGACGGCCTCGAATCCGGCTCCGCTGATCGCACCGAGGCGCTTGCCGACCTTCTTGCCGTGCAGCGCGCCGGCGATGTAGAAGAGATCGTCGAAGCTGCTGAAGTCCTCGGCGACGATCGCGCCAGCCTGGCGCAGCACCGCCTCGAAGAGGACCGGGTCGCCCGCAATCGACGCGGTGTGACCCATCACGCCGCCCGCCCCGGCTTCGGTGCGACCGGACTTGTACACGACGACCTGCTTGCCGTTGAGCACGGCCTTGCGCACGGCACGGGCGAAGTCGAGGCCGTCGCCGTCCTTGAAGCCTTCGATGTAGATGCCGAGGGTATCGATCTCGGGGCGGTCGGCGAAGAAGCCGAGCATGTCGCCGTGCGTGAGGTCGGTCTGGTTGCCGAGCGCGAGCATGTAGGCGGGATCGAGCCACGGATTCTGCGAGATGCGCGTGATCATGAAGGCGCCGGACTGGCTCAGCATCACCGAGTTGCGCTGCGCCTTCTTCTGCGGCTTGGGCAGGCGCTCGAGCGGGATGAACCAGGAGTCGTAGCCGCCCGGATGCGAGACGACGCCGAGGCAGTTCGCGCCGAGGAAGACCGGTCCGCCGCCTGGATTGCCGTGCGCAGCGTTGATCTTAGCGGCGAGCGCGGCGGCGGGTTCGCGGCTCTTGGCGGTTTCGCCGAGCCCGCCCGGGATCAGCATCACGGATTCGACGGCATCGGCTGCGATGATCTCATCGACGAGCTCGTACACTGCGTCGTTGGGCACTGCGACGATCAGCAGGTCCAGCTTGGCCGGTAGCGCACGCAGGCTGTCGACGCAGCGCACGCCGTCGATCTCGGTCTCGCCCGGGCGGATGATGGTCAGCTTCTCTTTCGCATAGCCGCTGCCCATCAGGTTCTTCAGGATGATGCGGCCGAAGTTCATGCCGCTCGCGGACACGCCGATGATGCCGATCGACTGGGGGTGGATCAGCTTGTCGATCTTGTGCGCGGGGCGCGGCAGGCGGCCTGCAACGGGCGGGCCGAATTCGACGCGCGCGACACCGACGGTAGGCTTCTTCGCGAACTGCACCTGGTCGAGTTCGAGCTGGCGGATGACGAATGCGGGCTGCGGGTTCGCAGCCGAGTATTCGCGGCCGAGGCCCAGCATCAGGCCGAAGCAGAACTCGAGCACCGGATCGGGCGCGCGGCGGCCGTCGCGCTGCGCGAGCGCGGCCATCTTCTGGTAGGCGACGGTGCGACGGAACAGACGCATGAAGTCGGCGGCGTCGGTCAGTTCGACCGACGCGGACACGGCGGCGCGGTCCTTACGGAAGTTCGCGCGGTCGAGGGCGCCGTCGAGCCCGCCTTGGCCGGCCGTGAGTACCATGCCGAATTCGCGCGTGTTCTCGAGCGCGATGCGAAGGTCCACGCCGCCGGGCATGCCTTCTGCGAGTGCCGCGCCGAAGCTGGCGACGAAGCGCTGCAGCTCGTCCCCGTTCAGCGCGTCGCGCCCCTCGCCTGCCGCCTGCCTGAACAGCTCGCCGGTGGCGGCATTCAGCGCCGCGCCCGGACTGATGGTCGTCCGATCATTCACTATCGTGTCTCCGTTCTTGCCACTCGTTTCCGGTGGCCGGTTAGTTGTTTTCTTCCCCTTGGCCGTCCAGTTCCTCCCCCTTCAAGGGGGAGGTTAGGAG
>NZ_WTVS01000220.1 GCF_012911005.2 Aromatoleum toluolicum
GCGCAGCCTGCCCTGCCTTCACAGACTGACATGCTCGACCGCATCACCGCCTCCCTGCCCTCGCTGGCCCCCGCCGAACAGCGCGTGGCCAAGCTGGTGCTGACCGACCCCCGCACCTTCGCCCGCCTGCCCGTGCGCGAGCTGGCCGAGCGCGCGCATGTGAGCAAGCCCACCGTGGTGCGCTTTTGCCGCAGCATGGGTTACGACGGGCTGGCGGACTTCAAGCTCAAGCTGGCAGGCAGTGTGAGCGAAGGCGTGCCCTTCATTCACCGCAGCGTGGATGCAGACGACAAGACCGGTGATGTGCTGGTGAAGGTGGTGGACAACGCCGTGGCAGCGTTCCTGCAATACCGCAACGCGGCCAGCACCGTGGCCGTCGAACGTGCGGCCGAGGCCATTGCCGACACGTGGAAGAAAGGCAAACGCATCGAGTTCTACGGCG
>NZ_WTVS01000221.1 GCF_012911005.2 Aromatoleum toluolicum
GGTGGATTCCATGCAGGGTATCCAGCAAGGTGCGCTGAAGGTGCAGGAAATCATCGGCATCATCGACGGCATTGCGTTCCAGACCAATATTCTGGCGCTGAATGCGGCGGTGGAAGCCGCGCGTGCCGGTGAACAGGGACGCGGCTTTGCCGTGGTCGCCACCGAGGTCAGAAATCTGGCGCAACGCAGCGCCGAATCGGCACGCCAGATCCGCACGCTGATCGACAATTCGGTCACGCAGGTCCGGCACGGCGTCGGGCAAATCAATGACGTGAACCAGACTCTCGATCAGATCGTCAGCGGCATCCGTGAACTGGCAACCAGCATCCACGCCATTTCCACCGCTTCCGATGAACAGAGCAACGGGCTGGCACAAATTTCAGAGGCGATTCATCATCTGGACCAGATCACCCAGAGCAATGGCCAGATGGCCGATCAGGCC
>NZ_WTVS01000222.1 GCF_012911005.2 Aromatoleum toluolicum
GCCCCAGTGCCGGCGGCGCATTGCGCAGCACCGGTGGCGTGGCCGACAGGCGCAGCGGGCTGGCCACGCCGGTGATCTGCTGCACCTTGTCGGTGGCTGCCTCGCCGTCCTTCCAGCGCGGCAGCGTCACGGCCAGGCCACGGGCCTGCACCTGCGCGTCGTCAAACGCCTGGGCAATGGTGTTGATGGGGCCGCAAGGCACGGCCTTGTCTTCCAGCAGCGTGATCCATTCGGCTGTGGTGCGCGTGCGGGTCACGGCCTCCATGGCGGGGATCAGCGCGGTGCGGTTTTGCACGCGCAGTGTGTTGGTGGCATAGCGCGGGTCGCTGGCCCACTGGGGCTGCTCGGCGGCGGCGCAAAAGCGCTGGAACTGCCCGTCGTTGCCAATGGCCAGCAGCATGTTGCCGTCCTGCGTGGGGAAGTCTTGGTAGGGCGCGAG
>NZ_WTVS01000223.1 GCF_012911005.2 Aromatoleum toluolicum
GCACGATGAACCGCCAACAACTCATTCAAAACGTCCAGCGCTACTTTGACGATGGCCGCTTCGCCACCGACCTGCGTCGCCGCGTGGCCTGGCGCATCGAAAGCGACACTGGCAAGGTGCCGCCCGAACTGCACACCTACCTCACCGACGAAATGGTGCCCTGGCTCGCGCCCCTGGGTTTTGAATGCGAGGTGCTCGACAACCCGTCGCCACAAGGCGGCCCCTTCTTGGTGGCCCGCCGCGTGGAAGACCCTGCGCTGCCCACCGTGCTCACCTACGGCCACGGCGATGTGGTCAACGGACAGGACGCGCAATGGCGCGAGGGCCTCTCGCCCTGGGAGCTCACCATCGAAGGCGAGCGCTGGTATGGCCGAGGCACGGCCGACAACAAAGGCCAGCACACCGTGAGCCTGGCCGCACTGGCCCACACCATCGAGG
>NZ_WTVS01000224.1 GCF_012911005.2 Aromatoleum toluolicum
GGTCCTGCAGGCGAACGACGGGCTCGCTCTGCGTCATGGCTGCACGACGTTGGCCAGGTTGGCGGGCCAGGGCTGGTCGGCATCAAGCCGCACCCATGCCACGCCGGGCAGGCCTGTCTTGACCTGCTCCGGGTACTTGGCAAGCAGCGCCCGGTCGATGCGTGCCTTGACGCGGAACATGAGCTTTTGCCGCTCGCTCGCCGTCTCCACCGTCTTGGGCGTGAACTGCGCCGTGCTGGCGACGAAGCTGACCTGCGCCGGAATCACGAACTGCGGCACCGCGTCCAGCACCAGGCGCACCTCGGCGCCCAGCGCCACGCGGCCGGCCACGGTCTCCGGCAGGAAGAACGTCATGTACACGTCGGACAGATCGACCAGGCTCAGCACCTTGCCGCCGGCGCCCAGCACCTCGCCGGGCTGGGTCACGAGGAACTGCAC
>NZ_WTVS01000225.1 GCF_012911005.2 Aromatoleum toluolicum
CCCATCTGCACCGCCTGGGCGCCCAGCGCCAGCGCACCCGCAATGCCGCGCCCGTCCATGATGCCGCCCGCAGCGATCACCGGGATGGACAGGGCCTGCACGCACTGCGCCACCAGCGGCAGCGTGCCCACCATGCTGGCCGCAAAGTCGGCCAGCGACGGCGCCGCACCGGTGGCGCCGGGCTGCGTAGGGGTGAGAAAGGTGCCCCGGTGCCCCCCGGCTTCCATGCCGGAGGCGCAGACGGCATCCGCGCCCACGCTGGCCCAGGCCTGTGCCTCGGCCAGCGTGGTGGCGGTGCCGATCACGTAGCTGCCCGCCGCCTGCAGCCTGGCCACCTGCGCCGCCGTGAGGATGCCGAAGGTGAAGCTGGCCACGGCGGGACGTGCGGCGACGAGGGCTTCGAACTGCGCGGCAAAGTCCTCGCACCACTGGGTGG
>NZ_WTVS01000226.1 GCF_012911005.2 Aromatoleum toluolicum
GGCTGCAGCGACCAAGCCCACGCCGATCACCACAAAGACGCCTATGAAGCCCTTGGCCCACCAGGGCCCTTTGCCGTCCGACCAGAACAAGGCGGCCATAGGGAAAGCGATGCCACACCAGAATACCGCGAAGAACCACAACGCCCCCTGCCCCTTGGCCAGGGAATGCGTTGGCTCCAGGTCTGGTACATCGTCCTGGGGGCGCCTCAAGATGCGCAGAAACATCCATGCAGCAGTCACCCCGACGCCGGTGAACACCAGGGTAAACGGCAGCCGGAAAATTTGCAGCCGCCAGCGGATGCTGCGGTCCAGCAGGGCTTGAGCAGGGGCCTGTGGGTTAACCCAGGCTGTGATGGATTCGCCCCGCTCCTGCGCTTGGCGCAGGGCGCGGTGCCATTGCGCCTGCCAGTCGCCCACGTTGTCGGCACTGGGG
>NZ_WTVS01000227.1 GCF_012911005.2 Aromatoleum toluolicum
CCTGCATCCTGGCCTTTGGCCGTGTCTGAGGCGCCGGCAGCACTGGCGACCGCCAGTTTGGCGGCGGCCATTTCAATCGCTTGTCCATCCTTGAAGCTGGAGTTCGGACTGCGCATCACGATATCGCCTTCGGTCAGGCCGCTGCGAACTTCGTAATTGCCGGTGCGCTGATCGCGTTTGCCGATATTCAGGCTGACCCGCTTCAGGGTTTTTTCCGTTACGCGCCAGGCGTAAGACTTGTCGCCGGATTTGACGACGGCGGCTTCCGGCAGGGTCAGTGCATTCACCGTGGTGGATTCGATATTGCCTTCGGCATACAGGCCGGATACCCGCGGCTGGCTGCTGTCGGCAAAAGCTACCAGCACCTCTACCTGACGTGTGACGTCATTGGCGGCGGGATCGACCCGGGTGATCTTGCCGCGGAATTCCTGAT
>NZ_WTVS01000228.1 GCF_012911005.2 Aromatoleum toluolicum
CACCCGAAGTGGTCGATGGGCCCGAAGATCTCGGTCGACTCGGCCACGCTGATGAACAAGGGCCTGGAAGTGATCGAGGCCCACCACCTGTTCGGCCGCCCGGGGCTGCCGATCGAGGTGCTGGTGCATCCGCAGAGCCTGGTCCACTCGCTGGTCGAGTTCGTAGATGGCTCGACCCTGGCCCAGCTCGGCCTGCCGGACATGCGCACCTCGCTGGCGGTCGGCTTCGGCTGGCCGCGGCGGATCGAGTCGGGCGTGGCCGGGCTGGACCTGCTGGCCCACGGCAAGCTCGAGTTCGAACCGCCCGACCTGGACGCCTTCCCCTGCCTGCGCCTGGCCTTCCAGGCCCTGGCCGCGGGCGGCACCGCGCCGGCCACGCTCAACGCCGCCAACGAAGTGGCCGTTTCAGCTTTTCTTCAGCGGCGCGTAGGC
>NZ_WTVS01000229.1 GCF_012911005.2 Aromatoleum toluolicum
GCCGTGATCTCGTAGGCAAAGGTGGCGGCGCGCACCTTGTCATAGCCCTCTTCGAGCTTGAGCACCATCATCTCCACCGCAATGATGGCGTCGTCCACCAGCAGGCCCAGCGCGATGATGAGCGAGCCCAGCGAAATCTTGTGCAGCCCGATGCCCCAGTACCACATGGCCAGGAACGTGACGGCCAGCACCAGCGGGATCGTGATGCCCACCACCAGCCCCGGGCGGGGGTCGATGTACCAGCGCTTCCACAGCGGGTTGTTGCCGGGCCGCTTGTGGACGCCCAGGCTGATGAAGCTCACCGCCAGCACGATGACCACGGCCTCGATCAGCACCTTGACGAACTCGTTCACCGAGGTGGACACCGCCTTGGGCTGGTCTTGCACGTTGACCAGTTTCACGCCCGCCGGCAATGTGCCAGCGATGCGGTC
>NZ_WTVS01000022.1 GCF_012911005.2 Aromatoleum toluolicum
CATTGGAAATCATGGCCGTGCCGGAGGCAGGTCTCGCGGGAATGCAGTGTCTTTATAATACACCACGATGATTTCGCGCTTCTTTTGCCCCCTTCCGCTGCCGGCTGCCGGCGAGATCCAGCTGCCCGAGGCGCTGGCCCATCATGCTGCGCGCGTGCTGCGGCTGCGCGACGGCGATCCTGTCGTCCTGTTCGACGGCACGGGCGGCGAGATGCCGGCCGTACTGCGGCTGCGCGGCAAGCAGTGCTTTGCCGAGCTGCAGGCGCGGCGCGCGGTCGAGCGCGAGTCGCCGCTGCGGCTGGTGCTGGTGCAGGCGCTGGCGAGCGGCGACAAGATGGACTGGATCGTGCAGAAGGCGGTCGAGCTCGGTGTTGCTGCTGTCGTGCCGGTGCAGGCGGAGCGTTCCGTGCTGCGGCTTGCCGGCGAGCGTGCGGCCAAGCGCGTCGAGCACTGGCAGCAGGTCGCCGTGTCGGCGTGCGAGCAGAGCGGACGCAACCGCGTACCGGTCGTCGCACCGATCGCCGGGCTGCGCGACTACCTTGCCCGCCCGTGCGAGGGCGTGCGCCTGATCCTCGATCCGGCGGCCACGCAGCGCCTGCTCGACGCCGGGCGCCCGGCGGGCGAAGTGCACCTGCTGATTGGCCCGGAAGGGGGTTGGTCCGACGACGAGCTCGCGGCCTGCCGCAGCGCGGGTTGCGCCGGCATGGGGCTGGGGCCGCGCGTGCTGCGCACCGAGACCGCGGGGCTGGCCGCAGTTGCCGCACTGCAGGCCGTGTGGGGCGATTTTTGAGGAGGCGGGGCGATGTTCGAATCGGCTGAACTGGGCCACAAGATCGACAAGGACGAATACGACGCGGCCGAACCGGAGTTGCGCGCGCAGCTGCTCGATGCGCAGTTCGACCTCCTCGAAGCGAAGTCCTTTGCCGTCGTCGTGCTGATCAACGGCATCGACGGCGCCGGCAAGGGCGAGACGGTGAATCTCCTCAACGAATGGATGGACCCGCGCCACATCCAGACGCTGGCCTTCGATTCGCCGACCACCGACGAGGCCGAGCGTCCCTTCATGTGGCGCTTCTGGCGCGCGCTGCCGCCACGCGGGCGCATCGGGATCCTGTTCGGCAACTGGTATACGGACCCGATGCGCGAGCGCGTCGAGAAGATCTCGAAGAAGGCCGACCTCGACCAGCGTCTTGACGAGATCAACCGCTTCGAGGCGATGCTGGTGCGCGAGGGAGTGCTGCTCCTGAAGCTGTGGTTCCACCTGTCGAAGGACGGGCAGCGCAAGCGCCTCAAGGCGCTGGAAAAGGATCCGCGCACGCGCTGGCGGGTCACCGAGCAGGACTGGCACTTCTGCGAGCGTTACGACCGCTATCGCGAAGTGGCGGAACACTCGCTGCGGCATACCAGTACCGGTGATGCGCCGTGGATGATCGTGGACGGCTCCGATCCGTGCTATCGCGAGCTCTTTGTTGCGCGTGCGCTGCTCGATGCCTTGCGCAAGCGGCTCGATGCCGGCGCGCGTCATTGGGTGGCGCGCCAGACGGCCCCTCCGCTGCCGCCAGCGCCCGATTCGCGCAACCTGCTCAACAGCCTCGCGCTGCGGCAGCCGCTGGACAAGAAGGAGTACCAGGAGCTCCTCGAGCGCTACCAGGGGCGGCTCGCGCTGCTCACGCGCGACGAGGCCTTCCGCGGCCGCTCGCTCGCGCTTGTGTTCGAGGGCGCGGATGCCGCGGGCAAGGGCGGCGCGATCCGCCGCGTCACCGCCGCGCTCGACGCGCGCCAGTACAACGTCGTGCCGGTGGCCGCGCCGACCGAGGAGGAGCGCGCCCAGCCTTACCTGTGGCGCTTCTGGCGCCATCTGCCGCGACAGGGCCGGGTCGCGATCTTCGATCGCTCGTGGTACGGCCGTGTCCTCGTCGAGCGCGTCGAGGGCTTCTGCTCGGAGGCCGACTGGATGCGCGCGTACTCGGAGATCAACGACTTCGAGGACCAGCTGGCGGGTGCCGGGGCGGTGGTCGTCAAGTTCTGGCTGCAGATCGGCAAGGACGAGCAGCTGGAACGTTTTCGCGCGCGCGAAGCGGAAGCACACAAGCGTTTCAAGATCACCGCCGAGGACTGGCGCAACCGCGAACGCTGGGACGACTACGGTCGCGCCGTGTGCGACATGGTCGACCGTACGAGTACCGAGACCTCGCCGTGGACCCTGGTCGAGGCGGACAACAAGCTGTTTGCCCGCATCAAGGTGCTGCGCACGCTGTGCGAGCGGCTCGAATCCGCACTGCAACGCTGACGCACGGGGCCGGGCACCGATGTCCCGATCCCGTGCGGTAGTCACGCCGCGATGCGCCCTGTATTCCGCTAGAATGGACCGGGCACGCGTGCCCTGCGCCGCACCCGGCGAGGTTCCAGATTTCCTGATGGTGACGATTTGAGCGGCAACTCCAATCCTGGCTCCAACCCCAATCCGAATCCCGTGGCATCCGATATCGCGGCGTCGACCGAGCAGTTCGTGGCCTGGGTGCGCGGGGCCGCGCCCTACATCCATGCCTTTCGCGGGCGCACCTTCGTTCTCGCCTTCGGCGGGGAAGTCGCCGCCGGCGCGCGCGCCCAGAGTCTCGCCTACGACTGCAACCTGCTGGCCGCGCTGGGCATCCGCCTCGTGCTCGTGCATGGTGCCCGGCCGCAGATCGAAGCCGAGCTCGCGCGCCGCGGACTGGAGCCGCGTTACCACAACGGGCTGCGCGTCACCGACGCCGATGCGCTCGAATGCGTGAAGGCCGCGATGGCGGTGACGCGCATCGAAGTCGAAGCGCTGCTGTCGCAGGGGCTGCCGAACACGCCGATGGCGGGCAGCTACATGCGCGTGACGGGCGGCAACTTCATCACGGCCCGCCCGGTCGGCGTCGTCGACGGCGTCGATTACCAATACACGGGCGCCGTGCGCAAGATCATCGCCGAGGAGATCAACGCCGACCTCGACCAGCAGAACGTCGTGCTGATCTCGCCGATGGGCGTGTCGCCGGCGGGCGAGATCTTCAACCTCAGCATGGAGGAGGTCGCCGAGGCGGTCGCCGTCGCGCTGAAGGCGGAGAAGCTCATCTACCTGTGCGACGCTCCGGGCCTGCTGGATGCGGACCAGCGCCTGATCGATTCGGTGACCGCCGACGAGGCCGAGCGCATGTTCAACGCCGGCGAAGGGCTCACCGAGGATCTCGACCTCTACCTGCCGTGCGCGATCCGTGCGGTGCGCCGCGGCGTGGCGCGCGTGCACCTCATCGACCACGACAAGGACGGCGGCCTGCTGCTGGAGTTCTTCACGCACGCCGGGGTGGGCACCGTCGTGTCGCGCGACCCGCTGTTCCGCCTGCGCGACGCGAGTTTCGAGGATGTCGCCGCGCTGGTCGCGCTGATCTCGCCGATGGAGGCGGACGGTACGCTGGTGCGGCGTGGGCGCGAACTGCTGGAGCAGGAGATCGACCGCTTCTCGGTCGTCGAGCACGACGGCGTGCTGGTCGGTTGTGCGGCGCTGTACCCGTTTTCCGACGAGCGGGCCGCGGAGCTCGCCTGCCTTGCCGTCACGCCCGAGTACCGTCGCGCGGGTCTCGGCGACCAGCTGCTGCGCCGCATCGAGCAGCGCGCGCGCAATCAGCGCCTCGAGCGCCTGTTCGTGCTCACGACGCGTACCGCGCACTGGTTCCGCGAGCGCGGTTTCAGCGAGATCGGCCCCGAGGCGCTGCCGCAGAAGAAGCGCGACTTGTACAACTACCAGCGCCGCTCGAAAGTGTTCGTGAAGACGCTATGACCGACGCGCGCGCAGTGTCCGGTCGATGGCGCGCGTGCGGCATGCGTGCGGAGGCCGCGTGAGCGGAAAGGAAGCGCCTTCTCAGGCTGCGCCGGCCCTTTCCGGCGTGGCGGGGGCGCTCCTTGCGGGCCTTGGCGCGCTGGCAGGTGCGCACTTCGGCGTCGCCGGCGAGTGGGGCCTGCTGGCCCTCGTGCTCATTGCGGCCGGGGGGCTGGGTGCCGCGGCCGTGCTGATATACGTCAACGCGGCGGCTCGCCGGCAGACAGGCGACGACGCGGCGATCGCGTCGCGCCTCGACGCGCTCGACGTCGTCGTCCATCTTTCCCCCGGCGCCATGGCGGGCGTGCCGGCCACCGATCATGCGAAGCGGCTGGATGCGGTCGCGGTCGGCGTGTCCCGCCTGCGCGAAATCGCCGAAGGGGTGCATGGCGTCGAAGCCCTGTTCGACATGCGCGGGCGCCTGACCTGGATCAGCCCGTCGATCGAACGGCTGACGGGCTGGAGTCCCGCAGCCTGCCTCGAAGCGCCCGATGCGCTCGCCCTGCTGGTGCACGAATCCGACCGCCGCTATTGCCAGCGCATGGCGCAACGCGTCGCCGAGGGTAGTCCCGGCGAGGATTTCGAGATGCGCCTGTTGCGCGAGGACGGCCACATCTGCTGGGTCGCGTGCCACTGGCGGCCGCTCGGCCGGGAGGGAGGGCAGCCGGCCGGCCTCCGGATGTCGGCCGAGGACATCCAGGCGCGCAAGGAAGCCGAATACAAGCTTCTCGAAACCGTTACCGAGCTGCGGCGTGCCCAGGCGCTGCGCGAGCGCTACCTGGCGCGCTCGAACGACGAGCGTCAGCGACTGTCCGCGCTGCTGAACGTCATCCGTCTGGGCATCCTGTTCATGGACCGCGACCACCGCGTGCTCTATTACAACCGCGCGATGCTCGACATCTGGGGCTTCCCGCCCGACGAGAACCTCATCGGCATGCGTGACGTGGTGCTGCAGAGCCGCGTCGCCGACTTGATCGAACAGCCCGAGGCCTACTTCGAGCACATCGACGCGGTGCTGCGCACCTATGTCGTCAGCGAGCCCCACGAAGTGAATTTCAAGGACGGCCGCATCGTCACAGACATCGCCGCGCTGGTCGAGGCCGTGCAGGGGCGCCGCGGCATCGGGCGCCTGTGGATCTACGAGGATGTCACAGAGCAGCGCCGCACCGCGCAGCGTCTGGTCGAACTGGCCGAACACGATCCGCTGACCGGCCTCTACAACCGCCGGCGCTTCCACGAGGAGCTCGACCGGCAGCTTGCCGAAGCCTCGCGCCATGACGGCCAGGTCGGGCTCGTCGCGATCGACCTCGACGACTTCAAGCCGATCAACGACGAGTTCGGCCACCAGGCCGGCGACGAGGTGCTGGTCACGCTGGCGGAGAAGGTCGGCGACGTCATCCGCCGCAACGAGATGTTCTGCCGCCTGGGCGGGGACGAGTTTGGCGTGGTGGCGCCCGACGCAGGCGAAGGCGAACTGTGCGAGCTGGCGCGCCGTATCATCGAAGTGATCGAGGCGCTGCGTTTCGAGTTCGGCGGGCGCACCGTCGGCATCACCGCGAGCCTCGGCATCGCGATCTACCCGCGCCACGCGCCGTCGGCGGAACAGTTGATCGCGGCGGCCGATCAGGCCATGTACCGCTCGAAGAGCAGCGGTCGCGACCAATGGACCATGGCCGGGAGCTGTGCGGGGGAATCCGCTAGAATGAGCCCCACTGAATCCGATGAACCCGATTGCAGAAGAGAGGACTGAACGATGGCCCGTATGGTCAATTGCATCAAGCTTGGTCGCGAGGCGGAGGGGCTGGACCTGCCCCCGGTTCCCGGTGCGCTCGGCAAGCGCATCTTCGACAACGTCTCGAAGGAAGCCTGGCAGCAGTGGGTCAAGTACCAGACCATGCTGATCAATGAAAACCGCCTGAACCTGATGGATGCGCGCGCGCGCAAGTACCTGTCGGAGCAGATGGAGAAGCATTTCTTCGAAGGCGGCGCCGACCAGGTCGGCGGCTACGTCCCGCCGGCGCAGTGAGATCCCGCCGCGCAACGCGGCGTGACTGAATGAAAAGGGATGGCCGCGGCCATCCCTTTTTGCTTGAACCGCCGCCGCAGGGCGGCGCGACGGCCGTCAGTTGGAGCCGGAAGCGCGTTCCAGCGCCTCGACTCCTTCGTGGCGCACGTCGCGGCCCTTGACCATGTACACGACGTACTCGGAGAGGTTCTTGGTGTGGTCGCCGATGCGCTCGATCGACTTGGCGATGAACAGTACGTCCAGCGAACGCGTGATCACGCGGGGATCTTCCATCATGTAGGTGATCAGCTGGCGCATGATGCCCTTGAAGATCGCATCGACCTCCTTGTCGCGCCGCACGATGTCGGGCGACGCGGTCGGGTCCATGCGGGCGAAGGCATCGAGTGCGCCGTGCAGCATCTCGACGACCATCGACGATACGTGGCGCAGCTCGACCTTGGGGACGAAGGCGGCGTCCGAGTCGACGATCTGGCGGCCGGCCTTGGCGATCTTCTTGGCCTCGTCGCCGATGCGTTCGAGGTCGGTGATCATCTGGATCATCGTCATGACCATGCGCAGGTCGCCGGCGGCGGGGGCATGGCGCGCGATGACGTGGATGCAGGCGTCGTCGAGCGCGACTTCCTCGTCGTTGACCTTGCGGTCGTCCGCGATGACCTGCTCCAGCAGTTCCTGATTGCCCGTCCCGAGCCCTTCGATCGCACGCGTCAGCTGCTGCGCCACCAGACCGCCCATTTCCAGCAGGCGCTTGCGGATCGCTTCCAGCTCGTTATCAAACTGCGTGTAGGTGTGCTTGCTCATTTTCATGTTCCGGTCCCGAGAGAGCGCGAGGCTAGCAGGCGAATGTGACGGAAATATTGCACCGATGGTTGCGGCTCAGGAGCTCGCGGCGACGCGCCGCTCGACGCCTGTCGGCGTGGCCATCAGCAGCAGGTCGGCGCCGCGCAGCGCAAACAGGCCGTTGGTCACGACGCCGGTGATCTGGTTGATCTCCGTTTCCAGGGCTTGCGGCTGCGGAATGCGCAGGCCGTGCACGTCCAGGATCAGGTTGCCGTTGTCGGTCACGAAGCCCTCGCGCAGCACGGGGCGTCCGCCGATCCGGGCGAGGCGGCGCTCGACGTAGGCGCGCGCCATCGGGATCACCTCCACGGGCAACGGGAAGGCCCCCAGGCAGCTCACGAGCTTCGACTGGTCGCAGATGCACACGAAACGTTCGGCAACCGCGGCGACGATCTTCTCGCGCGTCAGCGCGCCGCCGCCGCCCTTGATCATCGCGAAGCCGCCGTCGATCTCGTCCGCCCCGTCCACGTAGAGTTGCAGCTCGGTCACGTCGTTGAGGTCGATCAGCGGAATGCCGTAGCCCTCGAGGCGGCGTGCGCTCGCTTCCGAGCTCGATACGGCGCCGGCGATGCGCCCGCGCATGTCCGCGAGGCCGTCGATGAAGTGATTGACCGTCGAGCCCGTGCCGACGCCGACGATCATGCCGTCCTCGACGTAGTCCAGCGCCGCGCGCGCTGCGGCCTTCTTCAGTTCATCCTGATTCATTGCATCATCCTGTTGGTATGTCTTACACGAGGCCGTCGAAGATCTGTACCTGCACGGTCTCGCCGGCGAGGACGTCGCCACGCTCTTCCGGCAGCACGATGAAGCAGTTCGCTTCCGACATCGAACGCAGCACGCCCGAACCCTGGGCGCCGGCGAGCCGCACCGTCTGGCGGCCGTCGACGAGGGCCAGGCGGCCGCGCATGAATTCGCGTCGTCCGGGCTGCTTGCGGATGGTTTCCGCGCACACCACGTCGAACAACGCCGGCTCGGGTAGCGGCGAGACGCCGGACAGGGCTTGCAGGGCGTCCTGGACGAATTGGTAGAAGGTCACCAGCACCGCGACCGGATTGCCGGGCAGGCCGAACAGCCACGCATCGCCGACGCGTCCGAAGGCCATCGGTCGTCCGGGCTTGATGTCGATCTTCCAGAACGCGACCTCGCCGAGGCGATTCACGAGTTCGCGGATGAAGTCCGCTTCGCCGACCGACACGCCGCCGCTCGTCAGGATCACGTCGGCGTTGGCCGAAGCGTCGCGGAAGGCCGTTTCCAGCGCCTGCGGGTCGTCGCGCACGACGCCCATGTCGATGAGATCGCAACCCAGGCGCGAGAGCGCACCGAAGAGCGTGTAGCGGTTGCTGTCGTACACCTCGCCGGGGGCGAGCGGCTTGCCGATCGACGCGAGCTCGTCGCCCGTCGAGAAGAAGGCCACGCGCAGGCGGCGGCGCACGGCGACCTCGGCGATACCGAGCGAGGCGATGAGGCCCAGTTCGGCCGGTCCGCAGCGCTTGCCCGCGGGCAGGGCGACGCCACCCAATGCCAGATCCTCGCCTGCGCGGCGCAGGTTCTGCCCGGCGCGCTGTCCCGCGGGGACATGCACCTTGCCCTCAGCGGCACGCGTCACCTCCTGCACGACGATCGAGTCGGCGCCTTCCGGAATCGGCGCCCCGGTCATGATGCGGACGGCCTGTCCGGCGCCGACGATGCCGGAGAACGGCTTGCCGGCGAATGCGGTGCCGACGATGGTGAGGGTGCTCTCGCCCTGGGGCGCGAGGTCGGCGTGGCGCACCGCATAGCCATCCATCGCCGAGTTGTCGTGGGCCGGTACGTTGCACGGTGCAATCACGTCTTCGGCGAGCACACGCCCGAGGGCGCTGCGGACATTGACGCGCTCCCATCCGCCGACCGGCGTCAGCCGTTCGAGAATGGCCTGCCTCGCGGCGGCGGCGGAGTAGTTGGTCGAGCGGGCGGAGGTCGGGCTCACGGGGTTCTGTGCCATGGTCTTGGTTCCTGGATGCGGCGTTCGCTCGGTCTTGCGAAAGGCGCATTATCGTCCGATCTTGCGTGCCGTGCGACGGGCGGGCGCAAGGCGGCGCATGCCGGCGGTGCCGGAAAAAGAAAAGGGGTGGCGATGCCACCCCTTTCACCCCTTTCGAGACCGCTGCGGCGCAGGACGATCAGCGCAGGCCGGCGGCGTAGTCGGCGACCGCCTTCATTTCCGGATCGGTCATCTTCAGCGCGATGGTCTGCATCATCTGTGCCGGGTCGTTCTTGCGCACGCCGTCGCGGAAGGCCTTCAGCTGGGCCTCGGTGTAGTCGGCATACTGGCCGGCGATGCGCGGGAACTGGGCCGGCAGGCCGGCGCCGGCCGGGCCGTGGCAGCCGGCACAGGCGGGAACGCCCTTGGTCGGGAGGCCTGCACGCCAGATGTTCTGGCCGAGCTTGGCGAGGTCCGGGTTCTTGGCCGAATCGGGTTGCAGCGTTTGCGACGAGAAGTGGATGGCGAGTGCCTTCATGTCCGCTTCCTCGAGCGCCGCCACCATGCCACCCATGATCGGGTTTTCGCGCTCCGCGGGCTTGCCGTTCCAGCCCTTGAAGTTCTTCAGCTGCTTGAAGAGGTAGTCGGAATGCTGGCCAGCCAGTTTCGGGTTGACCGGAATCGGGCTGTTGCCGTCGGCACCGTGGCACCCGACGCAGAGGGTTTCTGCGGTCTGTTTCGCCTTGGCGAGGTCGGGGGCCGCCTGGTCCTGGGCATGAACGCCGCCCGTAACCAGCAGCAGCGAGAGCAGCAGGGAACGCTTGATCATGGTGTCCTCAGAAAGCCGTGAGTGGATATCGCAAACGCGGTATTCTATAACACTTGGCCGGATTTGCGCGATGCAATGTGGGCTGTCCGGCATAACCATCCGCGTTTTCCCCCTCCCTTCCGATGTCCCTCTTCCGCAACGCAAAATTCGAGATTTCCATTGCAAAACCGGGTGATCTTCCGGTTCCGGACGGCCCCGAGATCGCTTTTGCCGGCCGCTCGAACGCCGGCAAGTCGAGTGCCATCAATACGATTGCCGACCATACGCGTCTCGCATATGTGTCGAAGACGCCCGGGCGCACGCAGCTGATCAATTTCTTCCGCCTTGATTGCGGGGCGGTGCTGGTCGACCTTCCCGGCTACGGCTACGCGAAGGTGCCCGAGGCGATCCGCCGACAGTGGGTGAGCCTGCTGGAGAACTACCTGCGCCAGCGCGAGAGTCTCGTCGGGCTCGTGCTGATCATGGATTCGCGCCATCCGCTGACGCCGCTGGACCGCCAGATGATTGACTGGTTCCTGCCGAGCGGGCGACCGATCCACGTGCTGCTGACGAAGGCCGACAAGCTCACGCGCAACGAGGCGGCGGCCACGCTGGCGGCGGTGCGCCGCGAACTGGCGCCGCTGGGAGCGCAGATCACGGCGCAGCTGTTCTCGAGCCTGAAGAAGGTCGGGACGGAAGAGGTCGAGCACACCGTGGCGGGCTGGCTGAACCTGCCGACGGAAGCGCTGCCTGCGATTCCTGCGACGGCGCGCCTGGGTGGTGCCGGAAAATAAAAGACCCCGGGCCAAAGGGGATAAAGCCCGGGGTCAAACGCCTTAACGGGATTAAGGCACCCGCTCAGGGAGGTGAAGCGGGGGACGGCTCGTCACCATCCGAACGTTCAGAGTAAATGCACTTTGAAGAAGTTCCCACTCGAATTCGTTACCTTATATTTCATGTCGATTAACTGAACTGGAGCTGGATCGAGCATGCGTCCTACCGGAACCTTTCCTGCGACCCGCATGCGGCGGATGCGCCGCGACGAATTTTCCCGCCGCCTGATGCGCGAATCGCGCCTGTCGGCCGACGACCTGATCTACCCCGTGTTCGTGCTCGAGGGCAACAACGTCACCCAGGCCGTGCCGTCGATGCCGGGCGTGACGCGGGTGTCGCTCGACAACCTGCTGCGGGTTGCCGAAGAGGCGGTGTCGCTGGGCGTTCCCGCGCTGGCCCTGTTCCCGGTGATCGAGGCCGCCGGCAAGACCGACGGCGCCGAAGAGGCATGGAACCCGGACGGTCTGGTGCCGCGCGTCGTGCAGGCGCTGAAGGCGCGCTTCCCGGAGCTCGGCGTGATCACCGACGTCGCGCTCGATCCCTACACCAGCCACGGACAGGACGGCCTGATCGACGCGGACGACCCGCGCGGCTACGTGCTCAACGACGAGACGCTCGAGGCGCTCGCGAAACAGGCGCTGTGCCATGCGCAGGCGGGGGCCGACGTGGTCGCGCCGTCCGACATGATGGACGGGCGCATCGCGCGCATCCGCGCCGAGCTCGACAGCGACAATCGCATCTACACGCGCATCCTCGCGTATTCGGCGAAGTACGCGTCGAGCTTCTACGGCCCCTTCCGCGACGCGGTGGGTTCGGCCGGCAATCTCGGCAAGGGCAACAAGTACACCTACCAGATGGACCCGGCGAACACCGACGAGGCAATCCGCGAGGTCGCGCTCGACATCGCCGAAGGCGCCGACATGTTCATGGTCAAGCCCGGTATGCCTTATCTCGACATCGTGCGTCGCGTGAAGACCGAGCTGCAGGTGCCGACCTACGCCTATCAGGTGAGTGGCGAGTACGCGATGCTGAAGGCGGCGATCGCCAATGGCTGGCTGGCCGAAGAGGCATGCGTGATGGAGGCGCTGCTGTCGTTCAAGCGCGCCGGTGCCGACGGCATCCTGACCTACTTCGCGCTCGATGCCGCGCGCTGGCTGAAGGCCGCCGGCTGAGGCGGCGGGGGTGCGGCCCCGGGATCGCTACCGGGGCAGGAGGCGGCCGGCCGCGCGACGCAGATCGAGGATCGATGCGATCCTGACGTCGACGTAGGCCGGCCTTTTCATGCCGCGGCCGACCAGCACCGTCTTCATGCCCAGCCGGCGGGCGGTGCGCAGGTTGTCGGCCGAATCCTCGACCAGGATGCAGCGCTGCGGCGGCAGCCGCAGATCGTGCAGCAGGTGGCGGAAGGCGCGTGCCTGTGGTTTCGGGTGGAAGCGCATCTGCTCGATACCATAGACCGCGGCGAAATGACGGCGGAGCCCCATCGCGTCGAGCACGGCCCCGGCATAGCGCTGCGGTCCGTTCGAGAACACGATCTTGCGCCCGGGTAGGCGGCGCAGCAGCGCGCCGAGTGCGCGGTCGAAGACCATCATCGCGTGCAGCCGTTCGAAGCGGTGTGTCTCGGCGAGGAAATGGTGCGGATCGACGCCGTGATGGCGCATGAGGCCGGTCAGCGTCGCGCCGTAGCGCCGCCAGTAGCGCAACCGCAGGGCGTTGGCGTCCTCGTCGCTCAGCGCGAGGTGCCGCGCGAGGTAGGCCGTCATGCTGACGTTGATGTGCGGGAAGATGTGCGCGCTGGCGTTGTGCAGCGTGTTATCCAGGTCGAAGAGCCACACCGGGCCTGCGCACGGTTTGCTCACGTCGATCTCAGCCCTTGCCGGGGCGTGGCTGGAAACGGACGATGGCGCGGCCGTCCTCGGTCGTCTTGGGCTGGGCTTTCCAGGCGTGGCCCTGCACGACCTCGAAGGTCGCAGGCAGGCGCCCATCCCGGCGCAGCGCCTCGAGAGTCTGTCGGGCGGCCTCCCAGCCGCCTTTCCCCGACAGGCCGCGCGGGCGCGCGACGCTCGCATTGGTGCAGCCCGACAGTCGCAGGTCGCGCAGCAGTTCGTCGAGGTCCGCGTAGGTCAGCGTCAGCACTTCCATGTCCATGACGGGGTCGGAAAACCCGGCCTGTACCAGGGCGTCGCCCAGGTCGTGCATGTCGATGAAGCGGTGCACGCGCTCGCCCTGCGTGGCGGGCAGTGCGGCGCGCAGCTCGCGCAGCGTGTCCGGGCCCAGCGTCGAGAACATCAGCATGCCATCCACTTCCAGCACGCGATGCACTTCGCGCAGCGCCGGAAGCGGGTCGGCGAGCCAGTTGAGCATCAGGTTGGACCACACCAGCGACATGCTGGCGCGCGCAAAGGGCAGGGCGGCGGCGTCGGCACACGCGAGCGCGGGTCCCTGGGGTTTTCCCAGCGCGCGCAGGCGGTCGAGCAGGCCGCGCGCGCCGCGCGCGCGGGCGAGCATCGGCAGCGCGAAGTCCGCGCCGACACGTTGCGCCGCAGGGAAGCGGCGGCCGAGCCCGTCGAGGTCGGTCCCGGTCCCGCAACCGAGGTCGAGGATGCGCTTCGGTTCGATGCGGATGTAGTCGAGCCGCTCGTCCATGCGCCGCGCGACCTCGCGCGCGAGCATGGCGACCTCGTCGCAGCTTGCCGCCGCGCGTCCGAAGCGCCGGATCAGGAGTTTGCGGTCGAGCGCGAAGTCGGCGTCGCCGGCCATCCCGTGCGAACCGCTCACATCGGACGCAGGCCGAGGCGGGCGAACAGCTTCTCGTCGCGATCGGCTTCGGGGTTGTCCGTGGTCAGCAGACGCTCGCCGTAGAAGATCGAATTCGCCCCGGCCAGGAAGCACAGGGCCTGCATCTCGTCGCTCATCTGCTCGCGGCCCGCGGACAGGCGAACGAAGCTGGTCGGCATCATGATGCGCGCCGCGGCGACCGTGCGCACGAATTCGAACGGGTCGAGCTTCTCGGCTTCGGCGAGCGGGGTGCCGGGGATCGCCACAAGGTTGTTGATCGGCACCGACTCTGGCGGACGTTCCAGGTTCGCGAGCTGCACGAGCAGGCCGGCGCGGCCGCTGCGGCCTTCGCCCATGCCGATGATGCCGCCCGAGCACACGTTGATGCCGGCATTGCGCACCTGGTCGATGGTGTCGAGGCGGTCGGCGAGAGTGTGCGTCGTGATCACCTTGTCGTAGTACTCGGGCGCGGTGTCGACGTTGTGGTTGTAGTAGTCGAGGCCGGCGTCCTTGAGCTGCTGCGCCTGGTCGCCCTTGAGCATGCCCAGGGTGACGCAGGTTTCCATGCCCAGCGCCTTCACCTCGCGCACCATCGCGAGGACGGTCTCCATCTCGCGCTCCTTGGGCCCCTTCCACGCGGCGCCCATGCAGAAGCGGCTGGACCCCTTGGCCTTCGCCGCCTTGGCCTTCTCGACGACCTCGGCAACCGCCATCAGCTGCTGGCGGTCGAGACCGGTCTTGTAGCGGGCCGACTGCGAGCAGTAGCTGCAATCCTCGGAACAGCCGCCGGTCTTGATCGAAAGCAGTGTCGAGCGCTGAACGGCATTGGCGTCGAAGTTCTCGCGGTGCACCTGCTGGGCGCGGAAGACGAGGTCCATGAACGGCATTTCAAACAATGCTTCGGCCTCGGCGACGCTCCATTGCTTGCGGGCGGCGGCGGCGTTGGCGGCGGGCTGGGTATCGAGGTTGCGGCACGCGGAAGTCATTGTCATGAAAGCAGTTCCGGGATGTAATGCGAAGCTTCCCATATTCGTTCATTCGGCGAAAACTTGTCAAACGTACTTCACCGTATGGAGTCGGTGGCGCGAATCCTCGCGGCGAGGCTCATGCCGAACGAGTGCTTCGTGTGCGGTCAGGGAGCCGGCTCCGCGCTGGTTTGCGGGGCGTGCCGGGAGGGTCTGCCACGGGTGGCGACGGTCTGCCCGGTGTGTGCGATCCCCTCCGGCGACGATCTGATCTGCGGCAGTTGCCAGCGCGCGGCGCCGGCATTCGACGCGACCGTGGCGGCCTTGCCGTACGTGTTCCCGGTCGACCGGCTCGTCCAGGCGCTGAAATACGGACGCAGGCTGGCGTTGACGGACTTTCTCGCGGGCCTGCTGGAGCCGTTCGCGCCGCCGCACGGGCCGGCGCTCGTGGTGCCGATGCCGCTCCACCCCAGTCGCCTGCGCGAGCGTGGCTTCAACCAGGCGGCGGAGATTGCACGGCCGCTCTCCCGTGCCTGGGGGTTGCCGTTCGAGGCTGCTGCGGTCGAGCGCGTCCGCGACACGGCCCCGCAGGCCTCGCTGCCGTGGCTCGAGCGGCGGCGCAACATGCGCGGCGCCTTCCGTTGCCACGGGACGTTCGAAGGCAGGACCGTGGTGGTCGTCGATGACGTGATGACCACCGGCGCAACGCTCGACGAACTCGCGCGCACGTTAAAATCGCACGGCGCAGCCCGCGTAGTGAACCGGGTCGTTGCGCGTACTCCATCGCCGGTCTGAAATGCTCGACATCGTCCTCTTCCAGCCCGAAATTCCTCCCAACACGGGCAATTCGATCCGTCTCGCTGCCAATACGGGCGCCCACCTGCATCTGGTCCGTCCGCTTGGTTTCGATCTCTCCGACCGGCAGCTCGCGCGCGCAGGCCTCGATTACCACGACCTCGCACGCGTCAGCGTGCACGACGACTTCGATGCGTGCTGCCGCGTCCTCGCCGGACGACGCATGTTCGCCCTGAGCACGAAGGGGGAGCAGCGTTACGACAAGATCGCGTACCGCGAAGGGGATGTGCTGCTGTTCGGGCGGGAAACCAGCGGCCTGCCCGCCGACGTAATCGCGAAGCTGCCGCAGGGGAGCACGTTGCGCATCCCGATGTGTCCGTCGAACCGCAGTGTGAACCTGTCGAACGCCGTGGCCGTGGTCGTGTTCGAGGCGTGGCGGCAGCTGGGATTCGCGGGCGCCGCGCCGTAGGGAAGGAAGGGGCCGCCGCCGGCGGTCGGGTATGGGGGCGGGGCCCCGCCGCCTATTCCTGGCGCGGTTCGCGCGACAGCAACTGCTCGACGACTTCGCGCGGCCCCAGGCGGTTGCCGTGGAGCAGCTCGTCGACCGCGGCGCACAGGGGCATGTCGACGCCGCGACGGGTGGCGAGGCTTGCCGCTTCGCGCGCGGTGGATACGCCTTCGGCGACGTGTCCCAGCTCGTTCAGGATCTCGGGGAGGGTCTTGCCCTGCGCGAGCGCGAGTCCGACGCGGCGGTTGCGCGACAGGTCGCCCGTGCAGGTGAGGATGAGGTCGCCCATGCCTGCCAGGCCCATCAGCGTGTCCGCGCGACCGCCGAGTGCCGTGGCCAGGCGTGCGATTTCTGCGAGCCCGCGCGTGATCAGTGCTGCGCGCGCGTTGAGGCCGAAGCCCATGCCGTCGGAAACCCCAGCGGCAATCGCCAGCACGTTCTTGATCGCACCGCCGATTTCTGCGCCGACGACGTCGCTGTTGGCGTACATGCGCAGCCGCGGCTGGTGCAGCTTGTGCACCCACTCCCGGGCGAAATCGATGTCCGCCGCCGCCAGCGTGACCGCCGTCGGCATGCCGCGGGCGACTTCCGCGGCGAAGCTGGGACCGGTCAACACGCCGCAGGGCGCGTCTGCGCCCAGTTCCGTCGCCACGATCTCGTGCGGCAGGCGTCCGCTGCCGGCTTCCAGGCCCTTGCACGCCCAGATCAGCGGCGTCTGCGCCTGGATGTCATGCAGGCGGCGCGCGGTCTGGCGCAATCCGGCGAGTGGCGTGACGACGAGATGAAGGTCGGCGCCGCGTGCCGCGGCCTCGAAATCCGATGTCAGTTCGAGCGCCTGCGGCAGCGGCACGTCGGGAAGGTAACGGGCGTTGGTGCGCTCGGCGGCGAGTGTGGCGATGTGGTCGGCGTCGCGTCCCCACAGGATCACGCGATGCTGCGCCGAGAACGCCAGCGCCAGCGCAGTCCCCCATGCGCCGGAGCCGAACACGGCGATGCGGATCGGGCTCAAAGCCCCCAGACCTCCGTCACCCGGACGAAGCCGCTCGCGCCGTCCTTGTGGCGCACGGGGAGCCAGCCCTCGTTCGCGTTTCCGGTGACCTCGAGGACCACGTCCTTCGCGCTCTCGAACGCAACCGGCGCGTCGGCCGCGGGGCGCTGGCGCGCCACGGCGCGGGCGCTGGTCACCATCACCGTGCGTTTGTCCGACAGGGTGCGGCGCTCGATCCAGTTGATCGAGCCGCCCGCGTCGCGCACCTTGGTCCACTTTTCGAGGCTCACGACGACTTCGAGCGGCGTGCCGGGCGCAATGATGAACAGCCGCTTGCCCTTGTCCGACGGCGAGTCGTACAGGATGGCCGGTTCGGCAACCGAGCGGTATTCGATCGCGTGGGCACCCGCCGCCGGCAGGGCGAGGGCGGCGGCGAGCGCGATGCAGCGGAGCTGGGTGCGCATCGGGATTACTGGATCGGCAGTTCGCCGGGTTCGCGGGCTTCGGATTGCTGCTGCTGCGCCTGGTACAGCGCCTCGAAATTGACCGGGGCCAGCACCACGGGCTGGAAGCCGGCGCGCGTGATCGCGTCCGAGATCGCCTCGCGCGCATACGGGAAGAGGATGTTCGGGCAGCCGATCATCGTCACCGGTTCGAGGTCGCCTTCGGGGATGTTGCGGATCTGGAAGATGCCGCCCTGGGCAACCTCGACGAGGAACACGGTGCGCTCGTCGGCGAGCTTGGCCGAGACGGTGACCGTCAGCGTGACTTCGTAGACGCCCTCGTCGACGCCGCTCGCGTCGGTGCGCAGCTGCACGTTGATCTGCGGATTCTCGCGCTCGAGGAAGATGCGTGGGGCGCCGGGTACTTCCAGAGACAGATCCTTGACGTAGAGTTTTTCGATCGAGAAGACGGGGGCTTGGGCGTTGTCGGACATGAGGGGGCCTGGGAACAATGAAAAGGGTGAGAGGGAGGTGAAGGGGGCTCAGGCCCGCTGCAGCAGCGTGTCGAGCTTGCCCTGGTGTTCGAGTGCGTAGAGGTCGTCGCAGCCGCCGACGTGTGTGTCGCCGATGAAGATCTGCGGCACGGTGCGGCGTCCGGTGAGGCTGATCATTTCGTCGCGGCGGGCGGGATCCTGGTCGACGCGGATCTTCTCGATGTCCTGCACGCCCTTGCGCCGCAGCAGCTGCTCGGCGCGAACGCAGTAAGGGCACACCGCCGTCGCGTACATCCGGATCTTCGCTTGCATCGTCATTTCCTCTTGCGGCTGAGCGGCTGGCCCGCCTTCTCCCATTCGACGATGCCGCCGCGCAGGTTGAAGAGCTTTTCGAAACCGGCCTTCTTCAGGGCGGCGGCCGCGGTCGCGGACCGATTGCCCGTTGCGCAGCACAGGATGATGGGGCGGTCCTTGAACTTTTCCAGCTCGCCGCTGCGGCGTTCGAGCTCGCCGAGCGGGATGTGGCGCGCGTTGGGAATGTGGCCGCCGACGAATTCGCCCTGGTCGCGCACGTCGACGATCTGGGCATCCTCGCGGTTGATCAACAGGGTCGCCTCGACCGGAGAAAGCTGCGACTTGTCGCCCTGGCTGCGCGCGAGGTCGAACAGCAGCCATGCGCCGCTTGCGGCCGCGAGCGCGGCCCAGTACCAGTGTTGCTGCAGGAATTCCACGTAGATGTACTCCGTTTTCTTTTCTTGTCGTGTGGTGGGCGTGGCGCCGCCCGCCCGGCTGTCAGTTCCGGCCGGGCTGGTCGTTGCAAAACACTTCGCGCATCAGCGCGATGAGCTGCAGGGTGCGCTGGTCGCAGATGCGGTAATAGACGCGGTTGGCGTCCTTGCGGGTCTGCAGAACGGCCTTGTCGCGCAGGATCGCGAGATGCTGCGAGATGTTGCTCTGCGAGGTGCCGACCGCCTCGACGATGTCCTGGACGCACACCTCGTTCTCGCCCAGCACGCAAAGGATCTTCAGGCGCAGCGGGTGGGCGATGGCCTTGAGCGCGCGCGCAGCGGTTTCGATGTGCTCGTGCTTGTCGATGAGGTCGATGATGGTCTTGGTGTCCACGATGGCGGGAAGTGCAGATCAGGCGAGTAGTATAAAATACCGCGGCCCGTAAAGGCGTGTCATCGGTGCCCTGGTGCACAGCCAGCCCGTTCCGGGCGTCCGCATGGTAACGGTCGAGGGCCCGGCCCTCTTCGCCCCCAACACATCCTCTGAGCGCTCATGTACCGAATCGTTCTGCTCCGTCACGGCGAATCGACCTGGAACAAGGAAAACCGCTTCACCGGCTGGACCGACGTCGATCTCTCCGAGAAGGGCGTCGAGGAGGCGCGCGCCGCGGGCTGGCTGCTCAGGCGCGAGGGCTACAGCTTCGATCTCGCCTTCACGTCGGTGCTCAAGCGTGCCAACAAGACGCTCAACCTGGTGCTCGAGGAGCTCGACGCGCTGTGGTTGCCGGTCGAGCATTCGTGGCGCCTGAACGAGCGCAGCTATGGCGCGCTGCAAGGGCTGAACAAGGCCGAGACCGCCGCCCGCTTCGGCGAGGATCAGGTGCTGGCGTGGCGCCGCGCGTACGATGTCGCGCCGCCGGCGCTGGCCGAAGGCGACGAGCGGCTGACGATGAACGATCCGCGCTATGCGTCGTTGCCGCGCGCGCAGTTTCCCCGTACCGAATGCCTGAAGGACACGGTGGTCCGGTTGGTGCCGTACTGGGAAACCGTCATCGTTCCGCAGCTGCTCGCCGGTCGCCGCATCCTGATCGTCGCGCACGGCAACAGCTTGCGTGCCCTCGTCAAGTATCTCGACGGCCTGCCGGACGAAGGTATTGTCGGCCTCGAGATCCCGATGGCGCAGCCGCTGGTGTATGAGCTGGACGCCAACCTGCGTCCGATCAAGAGCTACTACCTGGCCGACGCGGACACGATCCGTGCGGCGCAGGCCGCGGTGGCCGCGCAGGACAAGGCCAGGAGCTGAGACTGCAAGTGCCGATGAAGGGACATCCGCGACTGCGTAGCCTGCGTCTTGTGCTGGCCGCGTGCGCCCTCTTTGCGGTCACCGTCGCACACGGGACCGACGCTCCGGAAGTCGCGCAGAAGCGCTCCGACCTCGAGGAGGTGCGCCAGCGCATCCGCGAGCTGCAGAAGGAGATCGCGGATACCGAGGAATCGCGTTCGAGCGCCTCGGAGGAGCTCGCGGAGGCCGAACGGGCCGTCTCGCGGGTGCAGCGCGAGCTGCAGCAGCTCACCTCGAACCGCGCTGCGGCGGAGAGGAACCTCGCGGTGCTGGAGGCAGAGCGGCAGGCGGTCGCGGAACGCATAGGCGGCCACCAGTCCGAGCTTGCGGACTGGCTGCGGCGGCATTACGTGCATGGCGCGGCCGGCGGCGTCGCTCCCTTCCTGTCGACCCGCGACCCGAACCAGCTCGCGCGCGATGCGTACTATCTCGAACATCTCGGCAAGGCCCGTCTCGAACTGATCGAGACCTTGCGCACCGATCTCAAGGAGAAGAACCGCCTGGGCGAGGCGATCGTCGCGCGGCGGGACAGGCTGGTCGCGCTCGAGGCCGAGCAGCAGGCGCGTCGCAAGGAGCTCGAGGTGGTGCAGGCGCGGCGCAAGGAGGCCGTGACCGGCCTCGCGGAGCAGTTGCGCTCCCAGCGCAAGGAGGAGCGGACCCTTCGCCAGGATCAGGAGCGCCTCGGTCGGCTGGTCGCGGTGCTGGCGCGGCGTGCCGCTGAACGCGAAGCGGCGCGCGCCGCTGCCGCGGCGAAGGCCGCGCGCGAGCAGGCGGCGCGTGAGCTGGCCGCACGGGAAAAGGCCTTGCGGGAACAGGCTGCGAGGAACGACTCCGCGCGTGATGCGGCCGCGCAGACTCCCAGTGCTGCGCTCGCCGCGAGCGGGGCCGCCGCCGAAGGCGCCCAGGAACTCCGGCAGACCCGGCCGGCTCCCGCCCGCTCCGAGCCTGTCGTCGGCGAGATCCGCCAGTCGGCCGGGCCGACGCCCACCGGCGTGAACTTCGCGCAGTTGCGCGGCAAGATGAGATTTCCCGTGCGTGGAGAACTCGTGGGGCGCTTTGGCGCTCCAAGGGCGGAAGGCGGAACGACGTGGCGCGGCGTCTTCATCCGTGCGGCGGGGGGCGCGCAAGTGCGTGCCGTGGCAGGCGGGGAGGTGGTCTTCTCGGACTGGCTGCGCGGGTACGGCAACCTCATCATCGTCGACCACGGCGGCGACTACCTGACCATTTATGGCAACAACGATGCGCTGCTCAAGGAACTCGGCGACAACATCGCCGGAGGCGACGCGATTGCCAGCGTGGGCGCCAGCGGAGGCGGCAGCGAATCGGGTTTATACTTTGAAATCCGCCATCGGGGTCAGCCGCTCGATCCCCTGAAGTGGGTGCAGTTCAACTAGATTTTCCGGCGTGGGCCGGGCGACGTTTCCTCGATGGAGTGCTCATGCGCAACAAGCTTCAAAAAGCAGGATTGGTGATGACCGGCGTGGTCGCCGGCGTGCTGATCAGCCTCAATTTTTCCGCCAGCGCCGACAAGGCCACGCAGGCACCCCTGCCGGTGGAAGAGCTGCGCGCGTTTGCCGACGTCTTCAACGCGATCAAGCAGGGCTACGTCGAGCCCGTCGAGGACAAGAAACTCATCAATCACGCGATCAGCGGCATGCTGAGCGGGCTCGATCCCCACTCCGCCTATCTCGACGCGGAAGCCTACAAGGAACTGCAGGTCGGCACGCACGGCGAGTTCGGCGGCCTGGGCATCGAGGTCGGCATGGAAGACGGTTTCGTCAAGGTGATCTCGCCGATCGAGGACACGCCGGCCTACCGTGCCGGGGTGAAGGCGGGCGACCTCATCGTCAAGCTCGACGATACGCCGGTCAAGGGCATGAACCTCAATGACGCGGTCAAGCGCATGCGCGGCAAGCCGAAGACCGACATCACGCTGACGATCGCGCGCAAGGGCGAGCAGAAGCCCGTCGTGCTGAAGATCACGCGTGAGGTGATCAAGGTGCAGAGCGTCAAGTCCAAGGTCGTCGAACCGGGCTATGGCTACCTGCGCGTCGCGCAGTTCCAGGAGAACACCGCCCAGGCAGTGGTGGAGCACCTCGGTAAGCTGGCCAAGGGCAACGAGCTGAAGGGCCTGGTCCTCGACCTGCGCAACGACCCGGGCGGCCTCCTGCACGGCGCTGTCGGCGTCGCCGCCGCCTTCCTGCCGAGCAATACGCTGGTGGTGTCTACCGACGGCCGCACCGAGGACGCGAAGCGCGAATATCGTGCAAGCCCCGAGGACTACCTGCGCGGCACGCGCGAGGATTTCCTCAAGTCGCTGCCGCAGGGCGCGCGCACGCTGCCGATGGTGGTGCTCGTGAATGCCGGTTCCGCGTCGGCGTCGGAGATCGTCGCGGGCGCGCTGCAGGACCACAAGCGCGCGGTGGTGATGGGCACTCAGACCTTCGGCAAGGGGTCCGTGCAGACCATCCTGCCGCTCAACGCCAGCACCGCCATCAAGCTGACGACCGCGCGCTACTACACGCCGAGCGGCCGTTCGATCCAGGCCAAGGGCATCGAGCCGGATATCGTCGTGGAGGAAAGCGCCAACGGTTCCTCGCGGCGTCTGCGCGAGGCCGACCTCGACGGACACTTGGGCAACGACAAGGATCCGGACGCAGAACGCAAGCTCAAGGAGGCGCAACGGCCGGCTGGTGAAGGGGGCAAGGCGCCGGGCGGAGACGACGAGGCTGCGTCGCCGCACCGGTTCGAGTTCGCCGGCAAGGATGACTATCAGCTCGGCCAGGCAGTAAATCTTCTCAAAGGCCTGCAGATCGTCCAGAATAAAAAACAATGAGCCGATAAGGCCTACTGGATGGGGAGGCTGGGATGCGCCGAGAAACCGCCTACAAACTCGCCGGTCGCCATCACGAGCATCCCGTGGCGGCGGCCGGGCTGTTCAAGGAGCGGGAGATCCGCTTCTCCGAGTTCCCGCCACGCCAGGCGGAGCAGGCGCTGCGATCGCTGCGCCTGCTCAAGGGGCTGCACGCCGCACCTCACGGCGAGCGCCCGCATTCCATCATCGTTGCCTATTCGGTGCTCGAGCTCTCGCTCGAGGTCCTGGAGGACGCGCTGCGCGACGCGGGCTTCCACCTCGACAACTCGCTCTACGTGAAACTGACGCGTGCCGTCGTGTATTTCTGCGAGGAAACGCAGCGGCACAATGTCGAGTCGCCCGAGCGGCTGCTCAAGAAGTCGAACGAGGTCTACGTGAAGGTGTACGAGCATCACCTCCACGGCGACCACGACGACACGCCGCCGGAATTCCGCGAATACAAGTGAGCCCGGTCCTGCCGGGCGTTGATGTGCCGGCGCTGCGTCCGGTACCGTGTGGATTATTGTCCCGATGAATGACGATCAGCTCCTCCGCTACAGCCGCCACATCCTGCTCCCGGAAATCGGTGTCGAGGGCCAGGAGGCGATTCTTGGTGCGCGCGTGCTCGTCGTGGGGGCGGGCGGTCTCGGTTCGCCGGCGGCGATGTATCTGGCCGCCGCGGGCGTCGGTACCCTGGTCCTGTGCGACGGCGACACGGTGGATCTCACCAACCTGCAGCGCCAGATCCTGCACAGCGCGGAGGGGGTCGGGCGGTTGAAGGTCGAATCGGGGCGCGACACGCTGCTGCGCCTGAATCCGTTCGCGCGGGTCGAAACCGTGGCCGAGCGGCTGGAGGGCCACGCCCTCGACGCGCAGGTGGCGGCCGCCGACGTGGTGCTCGACTGCTCGGACAATTTCGCCACCCGCCACGCGATCAACCGCGCCTGCGTGCGTCACTGCAAACCGCTCGTGTCGGGTGCTGCGATCCGCTTCGACGGCCAAGTCTCGGTCTTCGATCTGCGCCAGGCCGAGAGCCCGTGCTACCACTGTCTGTTCCCCGAGGGGCAGGAGGTGGAGGAGATCCGCTGTGCGGTGATGGGGGTGTTCGCGCCGCTCACCGGCATCATCGGCGCGACCCAGGCCGCCGAGGCGCTGAAGCTGCTGGTCGGTTGCGGCACGACGCTGGACGGGCGGCTGCTGCTGCTCGACGGTCTCGGCATGGAATGGCGCAGCGTGACGCTCGGGCGGGATCCCGGCTGCGCCGTGTGTGCGGGTCGCGGCGAAGCCTGAGTCCCGCGGTTCTCAGGAGGCCTGCGGGCGGGCAATGATCCGCAGGTCACTGCCGATTCGGCGCACGTCGCGCAGATCGAGCCGCACTGCCTTGTCGAGGGCGGCGAGCTCCGGCAGGTTGAACAGCCCCTGTGCGCTGCCGCCCACGAGCATGGGCGCCATGTAGAGCAGGATCTCGTCCACGCAGCCTTCCCGCAGCAGCGAGCCGTTGAGCTTGAAGCCGGCCTCCGCGTGGACTTCGTTGAAGCCGCGGCGTCCGAGTTCCTGCATCAGGGCCGGCAGGTCGACCTTGCCCGCGCTATCGGGCAGCACGACGACCTCGACGCCGCGCTCGGCGAGCGCGGCGATCTTGCTTTCGTCCGCGACCGCGGCGGCGACGAGGCAAGTCCCGCCCTGCAGCAGTTTGGCCGAGAGCGGCACGTCGAGGCGCGCGTCCACCAGGACGCGCTGCGGCTGGCGTTCGCAGGGCACTGCGCGTACGTTGAGCTGCGGGTCGTCGCCGCGCACCGTGCCGATGCCGGTGAGCACGGCGCACGCGCGTGCGCGCCAGCGATGGCCGTCGCGTCGTGCCGCCTCGCCGGTGATCCACTGGCTGACGCCGTTGTTCAGAGCAGTCTTGCCGTCCAGCGTGCTCGCAGCCTTGAGACGCAGCCACGGGCGTCCGCGCGTCATGCGCGAGACGAAACCGATGTTGAGTTCGCGCGCCTCGTCGCCCATCAGGCCGCTGCTTGCAGCGATGCCCGCTTCGCGCAGGATCGCCATGCCGCGGCCGGCGACGAGGGGATTGGGATCGTCCATCGCCGCGACCACGCGTGCGATGCCGGCACGGATCAGTGCCTCGGCGCAGGGCGGCGTGCGGCCATGGTGGGCGCAGGGCTCCAGCGTCACATAGGCGGTTGCGCCGCGTGCAGCGCCGCCGGCTGCCTTGAGGGCCTCGATCTCGGCATGTGCCTCGCCGGCGCGTCGGTGCCAGCCCTCGCCGACGATTTGGCCGTCGCGCATCAGCACGCAGCCGACGCGCGGGTTGGGGGTGGTGGTTTCCAGGCCGCGCGCTGCCAGTTGCAGCGCACGGGCCATTGCGCGGTGGTCAGTTGCCGAAAAGGTCATTCTCGGCACCGGCCGGGTCGGGATTGTCCTTGCGCCCGCGCTTCGGGCGCGCCTGCACTTCGCGGATCACTTCTGAGAATTCGTCGACGTCGGCGAAATTGCGATACACCGAGGCGAAGCGGATGTAGGCGACCTTGTCGAGCTTCTTCAGTTCCTTCATCACCAACTCGCCGATCTTCTCGCTCGGAACTTCGGTTTCGCCCAGCGACAGAAGCCTCGCCTCGATGCGGTCGACCGAGGACTCGAGCGCCTCGAGCGTGACCGGCCGCTTGCGCAGCGCGAGCTTGAGGCTGCTCGTGAGCTTGTCGTGGTCGAATTCGGTGCGCATGCCGTTGCGCTTGATGATGTGCGGCATCTTGAGGTCGATGCGCTCGTATGTCGTGAAGCGCTTGTCGCAGTGGGCGCAGCGGCGCCGGCGGCGTACGACCTCGCCGTCTTCGTTCTCGCGTGTATCGGTGACCTGGGTATTCGGGTCGCCGCAGAACGGACACTTCATGGTGGGTGTCGGCCTTCTTCAACGGGCAAAAAAAAGGGTGTGCCGCGCAAGGACGGCACACCCCGTTTATTCACGCAGGACTCGCCGTCCGCGGATTACTTCCCATACACCGGGTGCTTGGCGCACAGTTCCGCGACCTTGCCGCGAACGCGGGTGAGGACGGCTTCGTCCGCGGGCGCGTCGAGCACGTCGGCGATCAGGTGCGCGATCTGCTCGGCTTCGATCTCGGTGAAGCCGCGGGTGGTCATCGCCGGCGAGCCGATGCGGATGCCGGAGGTGACGAAGGGCTTTTCGGGATCCTTCGGGATGGCGTTCTTGTTCACCGTGATGTGCGCGGCGCCCAGCGCGGCCTCGGCGGCCTTGCCGGTGATGTTCTTCGCGCGCAGGTCGACGAGGAACACGTGGCTTTCGGTGCGCCCGGAGACGATGCGCAGGCCGCGCTCCTCGCCGAGCACGCGCGCCATGACGCGGGCGTTGGCGATGACCTGTTCCTGGTAGTTGCGGAACTGCGGCGTCAGCGCTTCCTTGAAGGCGACGGCCTTGCCGGCGATGACGTGCATCAGCGGGCCGCCCTGCAGGCCGGGGAAGATGGCGGAGTTGATCGCCTTCTCATGCTCGGCCTTCATCAGGATGATGCCGCCGCGCGGGCCGCGCAGCGTCTTGTGCGTGGTCGAGGTGACGACGTCGGCGTGCGGAACCGGGTTCGGGTAGTAGCCTGCGGCGATCAGGCCGGCGTAGTGGGCCATGTCGACCCAGAAGGTCGCGCCGACTTCCTTCGCGACCTTCGCGAAGCGCTCGAAGTCGATGCGCAGGGAGTAGGCGGAGGCGCCGGCGACGATGATGCGCGGCTTGTGCTCGCGGGCGAGGCGCTCCATCTGGTCGTAGTCGATCTCTTCCTTCTCGTTCAGGCCGTAGGCGACGACGTTGAACCACTTGCCCGACATGTTCAGCGGCATGCCATGGGTGAGGTGGCCGCCTTCGGCGAGGCTCATGCCCATGATGGTGTCACCGGGCTTGGCGAAGGCCATCAGTACGGCCTGGTTGGCCTGCGAGCCCGAGTTCGGCTGCACGTTGGCGGCGTCGGCGCCGAAGAGCTTCTTGAGGCGGTCGATCGCGATCTGCTCGGCGACGTCGACGTGCTCACAGCCGCCGTAGTAACGCTTGCCCGGATAGCCTTCGGCGTATTTGTTGGTGAGCTGGGAACCCTGCGCTTCCATCACGGCGTTGGAAACGTAGTTTTCCGAGGCGATGAGCTCGATGTGGTCTTCCTGACGGCGGTTTTCGGCCTGGATGGCGGCCCACAGTTCCGGATCGACCTTGGCGAGGGTGTCTTGCGCAGAGAACATGAAACGGTCTCGAAGGGGTGATTAAAGGCGGATATTAGCATGCACCGGCAGTGCGGATGAATCGCAGGCCGGCGCCCACGATGATGGCTGGCGCCCGGTGCATCGGAGGTGCGGCTTCAGGCGTTCGGCAGTTCGTCGCGCGCGCCCTCGAGGTGGCGCTTGTCCGCCCAGCTGACGAGGTGCCAGCGGGTGCCGTCGTATTCGATCCAGTTGAGGGCGGCGTTCGGGATGGCGAAGTCGCGCGGGGCGTCGAGCGGCTTGCCGGCGGCGAGACGATGGACGATGTCGAGTACGCCGCCGTGCGTGACGATCAGGACCTGCTCGCCATGGTGGTTGGAGGCGAGGTCGGCGAGCATGCGCTCGATGCGGCCGGCGAACTCCGCAAGGCTTTCGCCGCCTCCCGGAAAGGTGAAATGCGGGTCGCGCTGCTTGAAGCGGAGATAGTCGTCCGGAAAGCGGGCTTCGGCCTCGGCGTAGGTCAGCCCCTGGAAGGCGCCGTAGTGGCGCTCGCGCAGGTGGTCGTGGAATTCGACCGCGGCCGCGCGATCGCGGGTGATGGCGGCGGCGGTCTGGCGCGCGCGCTGCAGGTCGCTGCAATAGACTGCGGCGAAATGCACGGTGGCGAGGCTGGCCGCGGTGGCCGCGGCCTGCGCCTCGCCGGTGCGGTTGAGGGGCACGTCGAGGTGCCCCTGCAGCCGCCGTTCCGCATTCCACTCGGTCTCGCCGTGCCGCACGAGGCACAGGCGGGTGGGCCTCACTTCCATGCGCCCCCGCCGCTCTCGCCCCAGCTACCCTCGCCCGCGGGCTGCTGGATCTGAATGGTGTCGAGGTCGACCTTGGTCTTTTCGTCGAGACCGCCCGTCACGAGCTCGGGGAACGCAATGACCATGCCGACCATCGCGATCTGGATGATCACGAAGGCGATCGAGCCGCGGTAGATGTCGCCGGTCTTGAACCCCTCGATGCGCTTGTTCGTGATGCGGTCGAGGTAGGCGTTGGCCGGCGCGACGCTGCGCAGGTAGAACAGCGCGAAGCCGAAGGGCGGGGTGAGGAAGGAGGTCTGCAGGTTCAGCGCGATGATCACACCGAACCAGATCAGGTCGATGCCCATCTTGTCGGCGACCGGTCCGAGGAGCGGCATCAGGATGAACGCGATCTCGAAGAAGTCGATGAAGCAGCCGAGGAAGAAGATCACCGTATTGACGAACAGCAGGAAGCCGAGCTGGCCGCCGGGCAACCGGTCGAAAAGGTGCTCGACCCACTTCTGACCATCGACAGCCGTGAACACGAAGCTGAAGATCGTCGAGCCGACGAGGATGAATAGCACGAAGATCGACAGCCGCGAGGTCGACTCGAGCGCCTGGACGAGGGTCTTGAAGTCGAGGCGGCCACGCGAGACGGCCATGATCATCGCCCCGACCGCGCCCATTGCGCCGCCTTCGGTTGGCGTTGCGACGCCGAGGAAGATCGTGCCGAGAACAAGGAAGATCAAGATCAGCGGCGGGATCAGCACGAAGGTGACGCGTTCTGCGATGCGCGATAGCAGGCCCAGTCTGAGCAACTTGTTGAGGAGGGCGAGCACCAGCGCGAAGATCGTGCCGAAAGTCAGCGCGACGACGATGACTTCGTCCAGCGCGGGCGGCAGAACCTCCTTGCCTTCGATCCAGGTGAGGACCGCGCCGTAGTTTTGGCCAAGCAGGACCGAGACGATCGTCACCACGGCGGCCAGGACGCCGAGCGAGCGCAGGCCCGAGCTGCCGTCCGGTTCGCGATAGGCGAGGGCTTCCGGGGGCAATGCCGGCACCATTTTGGGCTTGAAAATCGCCAGGCCGATGATGAACAGCGCATAGAGGCCGACGAGTGCGAGCGCCGGGATCATCGCGCCCTTGTACATGTCGCCGACGCTGCGGCCGAGCTGGTCGGCCATGACGATCAGGACCAGGGAAGGCGGTATCGCCTGTGCGAGGGTGCCCGACGCGGTGATGACCCCGGCGGCGATCGGGCGGCTGTAGCCGTAGCGCATCATGATGGGCAGCGAGATCAGGCCCATCGAGATCACCGATGCGGCGACGACGCCGGTTGTCGCGGCGAGCAGCGCGCCGACGAAGATGACGGCAAGCGCGAGGCCGCCGCGCACCGGGCCGAAGACCTGGCCGACGGTCTCGAGCAGATCCTCGGCCATGCCGCTTCGTTCAAGTATCAACCCCATCAGCGTGAAGAACGGAATCGCGAGCAGCGTATCGTTCTGCATGATCCCGAATACCCGCAGCGGCAGCGCCTGGAACAGGGTCGAGGGGATCAGCCCGAGCTCGAGGCCGACGAAGCCGAAGAACAGGCCGCAGGCCGACAGCGAAAAGGCGACCGGGAAGCCGGACAAGAGAAAGAAGATGATCACCCCGAACATGATCGGGGCGATGTTGGCGGAGACGAATTCGATCATTTCTGGGGCTCGCCGGCTGCGTTGTTCGGGGCGGTGGCGCTGACTGCGGCCTGGACGTGTTCCTCGATATCGCTATGCGTGTCGTGGGCGAGACTGTCGGGCCCTTTGCCGGTGAGGAAGGCGATGCGCTTGAAGAGTTCGGAGACCGCCTGCAGCCCGAGCAGTGCGAACCCGGCCGGGACCAAGGCATAGACGGGCCAGCGGATCAGGCCGCCGGCGTTGGACGAGACTTCGCCGGATACGTAGGCGCCATGCACGACCGGCCACGAGAAGCTGATCATGAAGTAGCACAGCGGCAGCAGGAAGACGATGATGCCGATGACGTCGATGAGGTTGCGCGTGCGCGCGCTCAGCTTGCCGGCGACGACGTCGATGCGCACGTGGGCATTCTGCAGGAAGGCGTAGCCGGCGCCGAGCATGAACACGGCGGCGAACAGATACCACTGGATCTCGAGGAAGGCGTTCGAACCGACGTGGAACGCCTTGCGCGCCACTGCGTTCAATGTGCTGATCACCGCTGTGGCGAAGATGAACCAGATGACGACCTTGCCGATGAGCCGGCTGAGTGCGTCGATCGCTTGTGACAACTTGAGGAGAGTTCCCATCGGGTGCCTGCCTGAAACGTGGGTAAACACAGGTGCATGGCCACGGGGTCATGCCCGCCGGATCGCCGGTGCAGCCAGCGGCCGGCGGCGGAAGGGCAAACGGCCCGCCGGAGCGGGTCGTCCGGTATTGCTTACAGCTTCTGCGCGGCCATGTACTGGTCGTAACTGCCTTCGGCGATGCCCTGCCACTGGTAGGCGTCGGCAAGGAAGCGCGAGTAATCGGCGTAGACCTTCTTCCAGCTCGGGTTCTTGCTGTTCAGCTCGGCATAGACCTCGCGCGAAGCCTTGAACGCGGCGTCCATGACATCCTTGGGCAGGCGCTGCAGCTTGGCGCCTTCGGCGATGAGCTGCTTGAGGGAGGTCGGGTTTCGCGCGTCGTAGCGGGCGAGCACCTCGATGTGGGCGTCGGCGGCGGCCTGGCGCACGATGGACTGGTATTCCTTCGACAGGCCGTGGTACGCCTTCGCATTCACGAGCAGGGAGAACTGGGTGCTGCCTTCCCACCACGCCGGGTAATAGTAGTTCTTGGCGACCTTGTGCAGGCCCAGGCGCAGGTCGTCGTACGGGCCGATCCACTCGGCGGCGTCCACGGTGCCCTTCTCCAGCGCCTGGTAGATCTCGCCGGCGGGGATGTTCTGCGGCACGGCGCCCAGCTTCGTGATCACGCGACCGGCGAAGCCGCCGATGCGGATCTTGAGGCCGTTGATGTCGGCGACCGACTTGATCTCCTTGCGGTACCAGCCGCCCATCTGCGCGCCGGAGTTGCCCATCATGAAGTTCACGATGTTGAACTGGGCGTAGAACTCGCGCAGCAGCTTCATGCCGTTGCCGTCGTTCATCCACGCGGCCATCTGGCGCGCGTTCATGCCGAAGGGGATGGCGCAGTCGAGCGCGAAGGTCTCGTCCTTGCCGAAGAAATAGTAGGGCGCGGTGTGGGCGCACTCGATGGTGTCCTGCTGCAGCGCGTCGACGACGCCGAAGGCGGGGACGAGTTCGCCGGCGGCATGCACGCTGACGGTGAACTTGCCGCCCGTTGCTTCGGTCACGTTCTTCGCGAAGGTTTCGGCGCCACCGAAGAGGGTTTCGAGCGATTTCGGGAAGCTCGACGCCAGGCGCCAGCGGATGGCCTGCTGTGCGCCGACGATCGCCGGCGCCGTGCCTGCAGCGATGATTCCGGCGAGGCCGGCGTTCTTCAGGAATTTGCGACGTTCCACGAGATGTCTCCTCTCACGTGTGTTGCTGGTTGTAATGGCTCGGAGAGTACTTCGTTCGGAGTAGGCCGAAAAAGCCGCGGAAAACCCTAATAAGCGGCAGCGGGCGCGCGAGCTGCGTCGCGGCAGTGGGCGCGCGCCGCTATGGCGCCGCAGCCCGGGACGGGTGCCGCTGCGGTCTGCCCCGTCTGCGGTCGGCTACTCAGAGCTTCTGCGCCGCCATGTACTGGTCATAGCTGCTCTCGGCGATCGAGGTCCACTGGTACTGCTCCTTCATGAAACGGGAGTAGTCGTCGTAGATCTTCTTCCAGTTCGGATTCTTGTCGTTGAGTTCAGCATAGACCTCGCGCGACGCTTTGAATGCCGCGTCCATCACGTCCTTCGGCAGGCGACGGAGTTTCGCGCCTTCCGAGATCAGTTGCTTGAGTGCGGGCGGGTTGCGTGCGTCGTAGCGCGCCTGGGTGATGACGTGCGACTCGGCGGCGGCGCTGCGCACGATGGACTGGTATTCCTTCGACAGCGCGTTGTAGGCCTTGGCGCTGACGTAGAGGGTGGTCTGGGCGCTGCCTTCCCACCATGCCGGGTAGTAGTAATAGGGCGCGACGCGGTACAGGCCGAGCTTGAGGTCGTCGTGCGGGCCGACGAATTCGGTTGCGTCGAGTGCGCCCTTTTCCAGAGCCGAGTAAATTTCGCCCGCGGGAATGTTCTGCGAGACCACCCCGAGCTTGGCGAGCACGCGCCCGCCGAAGCCGCCGACGCGGAACTTCAGGCCGTTGAAGTCGGCGACCGACTTGATCTCCTTGCGGAACCAGCCGCCCATCTGCGCGCCGGTGTTGCCCATCGGGAAGCTGATGATGTTGTAAGGCGCGTAGAACTCGCGCAGCAGTTTCATGCCGTTGCCGTCGAACATCCAGGCGTTGAGCTGGCGTTCATTCATGCCGAACGGGATCGCGCAGTCGAACGCGAAGGCTTCGTCCTTGCCGAAGAAGTAGTAAGGCGCGGTGTTGGCGCACTCGATCGTGCCCTGCTGGATCGCGTCGACGACGCCGAACGCGGGGACGAGCTCGCCGGCGGCGTGCACGGTGACCTGAAACTTCCCGCCCGTCATTTCCGAAACGCTCCTCGCGAACACTTCGGCTGCGCCGATCAGCGTGTCGAGCGACTTCGGGAAGCTCGATGCGAGGCGCCAGCGGATGTTCTCCTGCGCATGGACGATTGCCGGCGCGGTGCCGGTGGCGAGCACGCCGGCGATGCCGGCCCCTTTGAGAAACTTGCGACGTTCCACGATCTCTCCTTGTTATCCGTTCTGGAATCGAGACAATGACGAAGGGATGATCCGGGATGCGAGGCAGTCGCACCGGATCGCGCGCCGAATCATAGCCCAGCACGATGGAATTGCCACGACTGCGCTGCGGTCGCGCGCCGGAAGCGTTCAGCGTCCTGCAACCTTCATGCGTTCGATGAGGATCGAGCCGCACAGTTTCGAGCCGCGCGGCAGCGCGTCGTTGCCGATGGCGACGATGCTGCGGAAGATGTCGCGCAGGTTGCCGGCGATGGTGATTTCTTCCACGGCGTGCTTGATCTTGCCCTTCTCGACCCAGAAGCCCGCCGCGCCACGCGAGTAATCGCCGGTGACGTAATTGACGCCCTGGCCGAGGAGCTCGGTGACGACGAGGCCACGGTCCATGTGCTTGACCAGCGCGGCGAAATCCATATTGCCCGGCTTGACGATAAGGTTGTGCGAGCCGCCGGCGTTGCCGGTGGTCTGCAGGCCGAGCTTGCGCGCCGTGTAGGTCGACAGGAAGTAGCCCTGCAGCACGCCGTCGGTGACCACCTCGCGGTCGTGCGTGGCCACGCCGTCGCTGTCGAAGGCGCTGGAGCCGAAGCCCTTGGGCAGGTGCGGGCGCTCGGAGATGTTCACGAGCGGCGAGAACACAGGCTGGCCGAGGCTGTCGAGCAGGAAGGACGACTTGCGGTACAGCGAGCCGCCGCTCACCGCATACACGAAGTTGCCGATCAGCGACACGGCGAGCGGCGCTTCGAACAGCACGGGTACTTCGCAGGTCTTGATCTTTTTCGCGCCGAGGCGCGCGAGCGCACGTTCGGCGGCGCGCCGGCCGACCGATTCGGCCGACATCAGCTCGGCGGCGTCGCGGCGCGTGTCGTACCAGTATTCGCGCTGCATGGCGTCGCCTTCCCCGGCGATGACCGAACACGACAGGCTGTGGCGCGAGCTGGCGTAGCCGCCCATGAAACCGTTGCTGTTGGCGGAGATGAAGTGCGATTCCTGCGTCGAGACGCTGGCGCCTTCGGAATTCGTGATCTTCGGGCTGGCCGCGAAGGCGGCGTCCTCACAGCTGCGCGCGGCGGCGATGGCCTCTTCGACGCTCGGGCGCCACGGGTGGTGCAGGTCGAGGTCGGGGCAGTCCGTGGCCATCAGCGCGGCCTCGGCGAGTCCGGCGCAGGGGTCGGGGGCGGTGAAGCGCGCGATCGAGACTGCCGCGTCGACGGTCGCCTTCAAGGCCGCCTTAGAGAAATCCGAGGTGCTCGCGTGGCCGCGCTGCTGGCCGAGGTAGACGGTGACGCCGATGCCCTTGTCGCGGTTGTACTCGATCGTGTCGACTTCGCCCTTGCGCACCGTCGCGGACTGGCCGAAGCCTTCCGAGACGTCGGTTTCGCAGGCCGATGCGCCGCGCTTCTTCGCGAACTTGAGGATGTCGCTGGCGATTTCCTGCAGGCGGTCGGAGGAGAAGGAGAAGCCTTGATCGGACATGGGCGGGAGACCGTTGAGCAAAGGCTATAATCTTACCCCGTTCCCACCGACTGTACTTTTCATGAGCCACGCGCACCACGACGAAATGCTGCCGGACGACGATTCGGGCGTTCCGGAGCCGCCCAGCAAGAGCCAGCGCAAACGCGAGATGCATGCGCTGCAGGATCTGGGCGAGCAGCTGGTGGCCTTGTCGCTGGACCAGCTGAAGAAGGTGCCGCTGCCCGAGTCGCTCGCCGATGCGGTGCGCGAGGCGAAGCGCATCACCAGCCACGAGGGGCGGCGGCGCCAGATGCAGTATGTCGGCAAGCTGATGCGCAACGTCGATCCGGCGCCGATCCAGGCGCAGCTGGATGTTTTCAACGGCATCTCGAAGGCCGAGATCGCACGCCAGCACCGCCTGGAGCGCCTGCGCGCCGAGCTGCTCGAAGACGAGAAGACGCTGCAGGCGATCGGCGAGCAGTGGCCCGAGGCGGACTTCCAGCAGCTGCGCACGTTGCGCCGCAACGCGCTCAAGGAGCGCGAGCTGAACAAGCCGCCGCGCGCGTTCCGCGAGATCTTCCGCATCCTGCGCGACCTCGATGCCGGGGCGGGCCAAGGTGGTGGAGAGGACGCCGCGGTCGACGCTGCCGCCGACGAATGAGCCGAAGAATGTGGGATATGGAGGCACGATGAGGGAAGAAATCACCATCGGCCTGGTCTCGATCAGCGACCGGGCTTCCGACGGGACCTACGAGGATCAGGGCATCCCGGCGCTGCAGGACTGGCTCGCGAAGGCGCTGACTTCGCCGTGGCGCGCGGAGACGCGGCTGATTCCGGACGAGCGGCCGATGATCGAGCGCACGCTGCTCGATCTCGCCGACACCGCGGGCTGCTCGCTGATCCTGACGACCGGCGGCACCGGACCGGCGGTGCGCGACGTGACGCCGGAGGCGACACTGGCGGTGGGCGAGAAGGAGATGCCCGGCTTCGGCGAGGAGATGCGCCGCATCAGCCTGAACTTCGTGCCCACCGCGATCCTGTCGCGGCAGGTCGCGGTGATTCGCGGCAAGTGCCTGATCGTGAACCTGCCGGGGCAGCCGAAGTCGATCCGCGAGACGCTGGAAGGCTTGCGTGAGGCCGACGGTACGGTCGCGCACGTCGGCATCTTCGCGGCCATTCCCTATTGCATCGATCTCATCGGCGGGCCTTACGTCGAGACCGACGAGGCCGTGATCAAGGCTTTCCGGCCGAAGAACGCGATCCGGCCGAAGCAGGGCTGAGCGGCCAAGGCGATCACGAGCGCCGTGTTCCTCCCCCTTCAAGGGGGAGGTTAGGAGGGGGATGGGTTTCGGCGACGGCTGCGTAACCCATCCCCACCCCAGCCCTCCCCTTGAAGGGGAGGGAGCGACCGTGCAGTACTCAACCTGACATCACGTAATTGCTTGCCTGCGTACTAATAGCGCGGTGATTTCGCGACCAGCGGGATGACCTTCCCGCCCGGCATCGGGCGCGGCATGCTCGCCGCGATCTGGCGGCGGCGCTCCTGCTCGCGCCACCAGCCGCGCATGCCGAGGAGGGCGGCGAGGATCAGGCCGTAGATCATCGGTTCGAGGATGTCGGCCTTCACCAGCCACCAGTAATGCACGATCGCGAGGATGCCGATCGCGTACACGGAGCGGTGCAGCGACTGCCAGCGGCGTCCGCCGAGGCGCCGGATCGCGTAGTTGTTCGACGTGACGGCGAGCGGGATCAGCAGCACGAAGGCGGAAAAGCCCACGGTGATGAAGGGCCGCTTCATGATGTCGTGCGCGATCGATTGCAGGTCGAAGAACTGGTCGAGCCAGAAGTACGTCGTGAAGTGCAGGCTGGCGTAGAAGAACGCGAACAGGCCCAGCATGCGGCGCAGGCGCAGCAGCCAGTTGAGCCCGGTGAGCTTGCGCAGCGGCGTGACGGCGAGCGTGATGAGCAGGAAGCGCAGCGTCCAGTCGCCGCTGCCGCGCGTGATCGCCTCGATGGGGTTGGCGCCGAGGGCGTCGTCGAACCAGCGCTGCATATAGAGCGCGAACGGCACGAGGCACAGGGCAAACAGCAGGGCCTTGATCGCGGCGAGCTGGGCGGCGGACGGGGGCTTGGTCATCGGGCGGGTCAGAAGGACTTGCGCAGGTCCATGCCCTGGTACAGGCTCGCAACCTGTTCGGCATAGCCGTTGAACATCAGCGTCGGGCGCTTGCGGAATTCGCCTATCCGTCGCTCGGTCGCCTGGCTCCAGCGCGGGTGGTCGACGTTCGGGTTCACGTTCGAATAGAAGCCGTACTCGCTCGGCGCGGACTTGTTCCACGCGGTGCGGGGTTCCTTGTCGACGAGACGGATCGCGACGATGGATTTGGCGCTCTTGAAGCCGTATTTCCACGGCACGACGACGCGCACCGGCGCGCCGTTCTGGTTCGGCAGCACCTCCCCGTACAGGCCGAGTGTGAGCAGCGTCAGCGGATGCATCGCCTCGTCCATGCGCAGGCCCTCCGTGTAGGGCCAGTCGAGCACCGGGCGGCGCAGCATGATTTTCGGGTCGTAGTGGGTGACGAACTCGACGTACTTCGCGCTGCCTTGCGGATCGACCTGCCTGAGCAGCGCTGACAGCGGAAACCCGACCCACGGGATCACCATCGACCACGCCTCGACGCAGCGCAGGCGGTAGATGCGTTCCTCGAGCGGCGCGAGCTTGAGCAGCTCGTCGATGTCGAAGGTGCGAGGCTTGCCGGCCAGCCCCTCGACGCGCACCGTCCACGGACGCACCGCGAGCTTGCCGGCGTTCGCGGCGGGGTCTTCCTTGTCGGTGCCGAATTCGTAGTAGTTGTTGTAAGTCGTGACCGACTTGTACGGCGTCTGGGGCTCGTCGCTGCTGAAGGGCGAACGCGCCAGCGGACCGAGCTTGGCTGCGGCGGCGCGCGCTTCGGCTGGAAGTCCGGCCCACATCGCGGCACCGGCGGCGAGTGTCGCACCGGCGCCGACGAGGAAGCGCCGCCGGTCCTCGAACAGGGCTCGCGGGGTGATTTCCGACGGCAGGATGTCGCTGGGCTTGAGGATTCGCATCGCGTCACGTCATGGGGAGAAAGATTGCTCATTCGGCATCTGCATGATGCCGAAGTTCCGGTTGAGTGGGGAATCTGCCCCGCTCGATGCGGGGCGACCGTCAGGGCGCGATCTGGTGATAGACGCTGTTCGCGAGCGGCAGCAGCGTGTCGCGGCCGAACTGGCCGGACAGCGCATAGGCGAAGCGGCCGTCCACCCAGTAGAACACGCCCACTTCGCCCTGCTGCGCGTAGCGGAACGCGGTCGTGCCGGCGCCGTCGTCGCGCACGCTGAGGTACAGCGTGAGGCGGCGTCCGCCGTCGTTCTCGTACATGAACTGGGCGCTGGGGCCGTCGGTCGCCGGCAGCAGGCGCCCGCCGAGCAGCGCGAAGCCCTGCTCGCGCAGGTCGGGCAGTTTCACCGGGGCGCCGAGGCGCTTCGTCAGCCAGGCGACGAGATGCTGTTCCTGGTCCGCGCCGACTTCGACGGGATGGCGGACTTCGGGCGCATACACCGCGTGGGCGACCGCGGCGCGATGCGGCAGGGATGCGAGGGTGTCGCCATCGGGGGCGGAGGTCTGACCCAGGTGGTAGCCGACACCGGCGCCCGCAAGCGCGCCGACGGTCATCCAGGCGGCAACGGCGGCGAACCGGAGCGTCCGCACGGGGCGGCGCCGTTCGAGCGAGGCACGCAGGTGTGACGGGACCGGCTCGGCGAGGAGCGGATCGTAGGCGCTGCGCAGCGCTTCGCTATCTGCGCGCCACCCGTCGATGCGCGCGGCGCGTGTCGGATCCTCGGCCAGCCAGGCGTCGACCTCGGCGCGGCGGGCGGCGTCGAGTCGCCGGTCGACCCAGGCGTGCAGATCGTCTTCGCAGATCGGGCGTGGCATGGCTATTTCACAACCTTCAGATAGTCGGGTACGGCGGATTGCCCGGCGAGCACCTGACGCAGGCGCTCGCGCGCACGGGACAGGCGCGACATGACGGTGCCGATGGGCGTGCCCAGAATGCGGGCGGTGTCCTCGTAGCTCATGTCTTCCAGCGCGACGAGCAGCAGGACTTCACGCTGCTCGGGGGACAGCTGCTGCAGGGCGCGTTCCAGTTCGCGCAGCTCGATGCCGTCCAGTTGTTGGGGGCGTACCGCGACCTCGGGCAGGTCTTCGGGGGGACGGAAGTCCATGGCGCCCGCGGCGCGGTACTGGTTCACGAACACGTTGTGCATCATCGTCAGCAACCAGGCGCGCAGGTTGCCCGGGCGCCACAGGCGACCTTTCAGCAGGGCGCGTTCGAGCGTGTCCTGCACAAGGTCGTCGGCACGTGCGGCGTCGCCCGTCAGGCCGCGCGCATAGCGGCGCAGGCGCGGGATTTCGGCGAGAAGGGCGTCGTCGGAGAACATGCAGGGCGGCGGTCAGGGGCGGGCGGTGTGCCAGCCGGTGTTGGTTCCGTCGTCGACGGTGCGGCCGGGCAGGCGGCGCATGTTCATGCTCGGGCTCCTCGATGGTGGCTGGTAATGCATGAACAGGCCGGCCGCGGGGTTTATTCCGCCGCGGCTCCGTCATCCGCCGTCAAGGCGTGTCACGCGGTCGGGAGCCACGGCGGACGCCAATCTTCGGCTAGAATCGAACGCTTGCCAACGCCACTCTGCAGAGTTTTCGCCATGTCCGCTTCAGTCAAGATCCACATCGACGACGTCCGCATCAAGGAAATCAAGGAGCTGGTGCCGCCTGCGCACGTGCTGCGCGAGTTTCCGGCGACCCCGAAGTCGGCGGAAGTGGCGTTCGAGGCGCGTCAGGCGATCCATCGCATCCTGTACGGCGCCGACGATCGGCTGCTGGTCGTGATCGGGCCGTGCTCGATCCATGATCTCGACGCGGCGCTCGAATACGGGCGCAAGCTGAAGGCCGAGGCGGCCCGCTTCAAGGACGAACTCCTCGTCGTGATGCGCGTGTATTTCGAGAAGCCGCGCACCACGGTCGGCTGGAAGGGGCTGATCAACGACCCGTATCTCGACAACAGCTTCCGCATCAACGAAGGCGTGCGCATCGCACGCAAGCTGCTGTGGGAAATCAACGAGATGGGCCTGCCGGCCGGGACCGAGTTCCTCGACATGATCACGCCCCAGTACATCGGCGACCTGATCTCGTGGGGGGCGATCGGCGCGCGCACGACCGAGAGCCAGGTGCACCGCGAGCTCGCGTCGGGGCTGTCGTGCCCGGTCGGGTTCAAGAACGGCACCGACGGCAACGTGAAGATCGCCGTCGATGCGATCAAGGCCGCGCAGTCGCCGCACCATTTCCTGTCGGTGACCAAGGCGGGGCATTCGGCGATCGTTTCGACGATGGGCAACGAGGATTGCCACGTGATCCTGCGCGGCGGCAAGGCGCCGAACTACGATGCGGCGAGTGTCGACGCGGCATGCAGGGAACTGGCGGCGTCGGGGGTGCCGGGCAAGGTCATGATCGACTTCTCGCATGCCAATAGCCGCAAGCAGCACCGGCTGCAGATCGACGTCGCGCGCGATGTCGGCGCGCAGATGGCTGCGGGCGAGGACCGCATCATCGGCGTCATGGTCGAGTCGCACCTGAAGGACGGGCGCCAGGATCTGGTGCCGGGCAAGGAGCTCGAGTACGGCAAGAGCATCACCGATGCGTGCATCGGCTGGGAGGACAGCGTTACGGTTCTCGAGATCCTTGCCGAGGCGGTGCGCCAGCGGCGCGTGAGCCACGGCGCCGATCTGGAGTAAGGCGGGTTTCCGCGCCGGTGTGGTCCGGCGCGGCTAGATGATTCGGTCTCTCCGGGCGGCCCGTCCGGGTCAGGCGTTCTTGCGCTTCTGCCACAGCACGTCGCCGCGGCCGCCGGCACGGTTGAGCACGCGGCCGAGCACGAACAGCAGGTCCGAGAGGCGGTTCAGGTACTGGCGCGGACCGTCATTCACCGCCTCTTCGAGCGCCAGCGCGACGAGCGCGCGTTCGGCGCGCCGGCACACCGTGCGTGCGTGATGCGCGAGCGCGGCGGGACGGGTGCCGCCGGGCAGGATGAAGTCCTTGAGCGGCTCCAGAGGTTCGTTGAGGCGGTCGAGTTCCTGTTCGAGCTTCTCGACCTGCTTCGTCGTGATCATGCTCATGCCCGGGATGCACACTTCGCCGCCGAGGTCGAAGAGGTCATGCTGCGCGTCGGTCAGCAGCGAGCGCACGTCTTCGGGCAGTTCCTCGCACAGCAGCACGCCGATGGCGGCATTGAGTTCATCGACTTCCCCGAGGGCATGGATGCGCAGGCTGTTCTTCGACACGCGCTTGCCGTCGCCCAGTCCGGTGGTGCCGGCGTCGCCGGTGCGGGTGTAGATCTTCGAAAGTCGATGTCCCATGGGGTTGATCCGTTATTTTGAGCTGGAAGGACCGAAATTATAGGCGATGGCCGCGCTGCGCATGGCGCCGGGCTTCGCCTGCGTCCGTTTCATCGGCTTACCGGGCAGGCATCGGTTAGAATCGTCGCTTCCGAACGACGCGGCGCCGATGCGGGGCCGCACAACCGAATGCCAGCCATGAAAAGCGCCGAAATCCGCGAGAAATTCCTCAAGTTCTTCGAGTCGAAAAGCCACCAGATCGTTGCCTCCAGTTCGCTGGTGCCGCACGAGGATCCCACCCTGCTGTTCACCAACGCGGGGATGAACCAGTTCAAGGACGTGTTCCTCGGCTTCGACAAGCGTCCTTACTCGCGCGCGACGACCTCGCAGAAATGCGTGCGCGCCGGTGGCAAGCACAACGACCTCGAGAACGTCGGCTACACGGCGCGGCATCACACCTTCTTCGAAATGCTGGGCAACTTCAGCTTCGGCGATTACTTCAAGCGCGACGCGATCGCCTACGCGTGGGAGCTGCTGACCGGGGAATTCAAGCTGCCGAAGGACAAGCTGTGGGTCACGGTGTACGCCGAGGACGACGAGGCCTACGACATCTGGACCAAGGAAGTGGGTGTGCCGGCCGAGCGCGTGATCCGCATCGGCGACAACAAGGGCGCGCGCTACGCGTCGGACAATTTCTGGATGATGGGCGACACCGGCCCCTGCGGTCCGTGCACCGAGATCTTCTTCGACCACGGCCCCGAGATCTGGGGCGGTCCCCCGGGATCGCCCGACGAGGACGGCGACCGCTACATCGAGATCTGGAACAACGTGTTCATGCAGTTCAACCGCGACGAGGCGGGCGTGATGCATCCGCTGCCCAAGCCGAGCGTGGACACCGGCATGGGTCTCGAGCGCATCTCGGCGGTGCTGCAGCACGTGCATAGCAACTACGAGATCGACCTGTTCCAGAACCTGATCAAGGCGGCGGCGCGCGAGACGAAGGTCGCGGACCTCGACAGCCCGAGCCTGAAGGTGCTGGCCGACCACATCCGCGCCTGTTCCTTCCTGATCGCCGATGGCGTGATTCCCGGCAACGAGGGGCGCGGCTACGTGCTGCGCCGGATCATCCGCCGTGCGATCCGTCACGGCTACAAGCTGGGCGCGCGGGCTGCATTTTTCCACCGCCTCGTGGCGGATCTGGTCGCCGAGATGGGCGAAGCCTATCCCGATCTGAAGGCCGCACAGGGGCGCGTCGCCGAGATCCTCAAGCAGGAAGAGGACCGCTTCTTCGCGACGATCGAGAACGGCATGGCCATCCTCGAAGCCGAGCTGGCGGCGATGGCGGCGGCCGACGTCAAGGTGTTCAACGGAGAGATGGCGTTCAAGCTGCATGACACCTACGGCTTCCCGCTGGACCTGACCGCGGACGTCTGCCGCGAGCGCGACGTGACCGTCGATGCGGTCGCCTTCGACGCGGCGATGACGCGCCAGAAGGAGCAGGCGCGCGCGGCGGGCAAGTTCAAGATGGCGGCGAACCTCGACTACGACGGTCCGGCGACGACCTTCCACGGCTACGAGCGGCTGGAGGAGCGCGGCAACGTGCTGGCGCTGTACAGGGATGGGGCGCCGGTCAATGAGCTGGTCGAGGGCGAGATCGGCGTCGTGGTGCTGGACGACACGCCGTTCTATGCCGAGTCGGGCGGCCAGGTCGGCGACCGCGGCGAGCTGCGCGGCGCGGCGGGGATCTTTGCGGTCGAGGACACGCAGAAGATCCAGGCCACGGTGTTCGGCCATCACGGCGTGGTGAAGACGGGCCGGCTGTCGGTCGGGCAGGGGGTGACGGCGAAGGTTGATGCGGCGGCGCGTGCGCGCACGCAGCGCAATCACTCGGTCACACACCTGATGCACAAGGCGCTGCGCGAGGTGCTGGGCGCGCACGTGCAGCAGAAGGGTTCGCAGGTCGATCCGGACAAGACGCGTTTCGACTTCGCGCACACCGCGCCGATGACGGCGGAGGAGATCCGCGAGGTGGAGGAGATCGTCAATGCCGAGATCCTCGCCAATGCGGCGACCGATGCGCGCGTGATGCCGATCGAGGATGCTCAGAAGACGGGCGCGATGATGCTCTTCGGCGAGAAGTACGGCGACGAGGTGCGGGTGATGACGATCGGTTCGACGCGGGAGCTGTGCGGCGGCACGCACGTCGCACGGACCGGTGATATCGGGCTGTTCAAGGTCCTGTCGGAGGGCGGTGTCGCGGCCGGGGTGCGCCGGATCGAGGCGGTGACGGGCGAGCTGGCGCTGCAGTACGTGCAGGAGCAGGAGCGGCGCGTGCAGGGCGTGGCGGCGTTGTTGAAGACTCAGCCGGACGAGGTCGCCGAGCGTGTCGCGGCGGTGCTGGACAATGTGCGTGCACTGGAGAAGGAGCTGGCGCGCCTGAAGTCGAAGCTGGCGGCGAGCCAGGGCGACGACCTGGTGTCGCAGGCGACCGACGTGAAGGGCATCAAGGTGCTGGCGGCGATGCTGGACGGTGCCGACGTGCCGACGCTGCGCGAGACGATGGACAAGCTGAAGGACAAGCTGAAGTCGGCGGCGATCGTGCTGGCCTCGGCGGCCGACGGCAAGGTGAGCCTGATTGCGGGCGTGACGGCGGACCAGACGGGCAAGGTGAAGGCTGGCGAACTGGTGAACTTCGTCGCACAGCAGGTCGGCGGCAAGGGTGGCGGGCGGCCGGACATGGCGCAGGCGGGCGGCACCGAGCCGTCGAAGCTGCCGGCGGCTCTGGCGGGCGTCGCGGACTGGGTGGCGGGTAAGTTGTAAGCCGCGGCTCGACGCTTTTGGGCTTGATCTGAAGAGCCCCGTCGGTCTTTGGCCGGCGGGGCTCTTGTGTTTTTCGGGGCGCGGCTTGTTTGCGTGCGGGACTCCGTGGGCGTCGTCGTCGCCTTTCCCCTCCGGGCAGACGTTCGCGGCCTTTGGCTTCCCGCCGGCCAGCGGGGGCGTCGGCGCAAACTCGGGCGCTGCGCGCCCTCAGACATGCGCCGCCGTTTTCCCCCGCAACGGCCCGGCCGGCGGCGCTCGCGACAGCCCTGCGGGGGAAGGCGACGACGCCTGGCGTGGTGCAGGTGCCTGACGATGGTGAATGTAGGGCGGGAGAAGCCGAAAGCGCATCCCGCCGACCCGGCGTCAATCAACACACAGTGAAGGCGGGATTCGCTGCGCTGCTCCCGCCCGACGGCGCTGTCGTCCGGCAGAAAGGAAAAGGCCCCGATCCCGGCATTTTCCGGCGATCGGGGCCTTGTGTTTGTTGTTATTGTTGTTATCGGATGTTCTTAGAACGGCAGCTTGAGGCCGGGCCAGACTTGGTCGATCGCGCTGCGGAAGGCATTCTGGATGCGTGCGATCGCGGTCTCGTTGTCCGCTTCGAATCGTAGCACGACCACCGGCGTCGTGTTCGACGGACGCGCGAGTCCGAAGCCGTCGGCGTATTCGACACGTACGCCGTCGAGGGTGATGATTTCGGTGGCGCCGTCGAAGCGGGCGGCTTCCTTGAGGCGGCGCACGAGTTCGAAGGGTTCGCCCTCGGCCATCTTGATGTTGAGCTCCGGCGTGCTCAGCGCATCGGGCAGGCCCTTCAGCACGGCGCTGGGGTCGGCGTGGCGCGACAGGATCTCGAGCAGGCGGGCGCCGGCGTAGAGGCCGTCGTCGAAGCCGAACCAGCGTTCCTTGAAGAACACGTGGCCGCTCATCTCGCCGGCGAGCGGAGCGCCGGTTTCCTTGAGCTTGGCTTTCACGAGGGCGTGGCCGGTCTGCCACATCGTCGGCTTGCCGCCGTGCTGGCGCACCCAGCCGGCGAGGTTGCGGGTGCATTTGACGTCGTAGATGATCTCGCCGCCCGGCACCCGTGACAGCACATCGGCCGCGAACAGCATCAGTTGGCGGTCGGGGTAGATGATTTCGCCGTCCTTGGTGACGACGCCGAGGCGATCGCCGTCGCCGTCGAAGGCGAGGCCCAGTTCGGCATCGGTTTCCTTCAGGGCGCGGACCACGTCCTGCAGGTTCTCGGGCTTGGACGGGTCGGGGTGGTGGTTTGGGAAGGTGCCGTCGACCTCGCAGAAGAGTTCGACGGTTTCGCAGCCGAGGCGGCGGAAGAGTTCGGGAGCGACGGCGCCGGCGACGCCGTTGCCGCAGTCGATGACGATCTTCATCGGGCGGGCGAGCTTGACGTCGGAGACGATGCGTTCGAGGTAGGCATCGACGACGTTCTCCTGACGGAGCTGGCCGGCGCCGTGCGCGAGGTCGTTGTCGGCGATGCGGCGGCGCAGATCCTGGATCAGGGGGCCGTACAGCGTCTGGCCGCCCAGCACCATCTTCAGGCCGTTATAGTCGGGCGGGTTGTGGCTGCCGGTGACGCTGACGCAGGAGTCGGTGCCGAGCTGGTAGGCGGCGAAGTAGGTGAGCGGGGTGGGCACGCAGCCGATGTCGACGACGTCGACGCCGGCGGCGCGGATACCGTCGGACAGTGCGCCGGCGAGCTCGGGGCCGGACAGGCGTCCGTCGCGGCCGACGGCGATCGCGCGCTGGCCGCGCGCCACGGCTTCCGAGGCGAGGGCGTGGCCGATGGCGCGCACGGCGTCCGCGGTGAGGGTGCGGTCGACGATGCCGCGGATGTCGTAGGCCTTGAAGATTTCAGCTGCCGGGACGGCGTAGGAGGTCGAAGTCATGGTCGGCGTGGTCTCTTGTGCAGAGGTCGGATTCAGGGGGCTGGCCGGACGCTCGCGCGCGCCGGGTCCGCCGAGGTGCGCAGGATAGCGCAGATGCGCGCTGCGGATGTGTCGGGACGGCGGAAAAAGCATAAGGGCATGTTGCAGTGCCGCATCCGCAGCGTCAGTGGACGATGCGCGGGCCGTCGTGCATGCCGGCGTGGTGCATTTCGGGGGCCGGCGAGGCGTGGTGCATGATCATCTTCCACCCGCGTGGTCCGCTCGCGTAGACGTTGGTCGCGATCATCGGCGGGGGGACGCGGTCGTCGCCCGGGAGGGCAACATGTTCGATGACGTTGTGCGTCGCGAGCAGGGAGTTGCCCGCGGTGACCCGCTGGGAAACGCTGACCGTGAGGCGGGCGCCGCCGGCAAACAGCTGGCGCCAGGATTCGAGCACGGCGCGCAGGCCGACGAGGCGGGCGCCGTCCGGGTGGATGCACACGACCTCGTCGTGGTCGGACCACACCTGCGTCATCGCGTCCAGGTCGGAGCGCGCGAGCGCGTCGTAGAAGGCGGCCTCGGCCTCCAGGGCGGTGGTGAAGACGGGGCTGGTCATGTGGGCTATGAGTGCTGGCGTGAGCGAAGGAACTGGTCCGGAAATGCGATGGGGGCATTGCTGCCCCCATTGTCGGTTAGTGCTTTCCGCTCGGTCAGTGGTGACCTTTCGGGCGCTCGCCGGTGAACACGTATTTGGCGCTGCAGTACGGGCAGACGGCTTCGCCTTCGGCCAGCACGTCGAGGAAGACACGCGGGTGGCGGGCCCACAAGGGCGCATCGGGGCGCGGGCAGTGCAGCGGCAGGTCGTGTGCGGTGACGGCGATCGTTTGGGGTTTGTCCTGGTTTTCGGCCATGGCGGAGGAATCCTCAGATGAAAGAGAGCCAACGCTCGTATTCGGGGGCGCGACCGTTGACGATGTCGAAGAAGCGCGCCTGGATCTTCTCGGTGATCGGGCCGCGCTTGCCGGCGCCGATGCTGCGGTTGTCGAGCTCGCGGATCGGGGTGACTTCGGCGGCGGTGCCGGTGAAGAAGGCTTCGTCGGCGATGTAGATGTCGTCGCGCGTCATGCGGCGCGATTCGAAGCGCAGGCCCAGTTCGCGCACGATGTTGATCACCGAGTCGCGCGTGATGCCGGTCAGCGCGGAGGCGATCTCCGGTTCATAGACCACGCCGTCCTTGATGACGAAGAGGTTTTCGCCCGCACCTTCCGCGACGAAGCCCTGGGTGTCGAGCAGCAGCGCCTCGTCATAGCCGTCCTGCGTGACCTCGAGGTTCGCGAGGATGGAGTTGGCGTAGGTGCTGGCGAGCTTGGCGCGCGCCATGGTGACGTTGACGTGCTGGCGCGCGAAGGACGAGGTCTTCACGCGGATGCCCTTCTCGAGGCCTTCCTCGCCGAGGTAGGCGCCCCACGGCCAGGCGGCGATGGCGACGTGCACGCGCGCGCCGCGGGTCGAGATGCCCATCTTTTCCGAGCCGTAGAAGGCGATCGGGCGCAGGTAGCAGGATTCGAGCTTGTTCGCGCGCACGACTTCCAGCTGGGCTTCCATGAGTTCTTCCTTGGAGAAAGGAATGTCCATCATGTAAATCTTGCCGGAGTTGATCAGGCGCTGGGTGTGCTCGGGGAGGCGGAAAATCGCGGTGCCCTTGGCGGTCTTGTACGCGCGCACGCCCTCGAACACGGACAGGCCGTAGTGCAGGGAGTGGGTCAGGACGTGCGTCGTCGCCTCGCGCCACGGCACGAGTTTTCCGTCCTGCCAGATGAAACCGTCGCGGTCAGCCATGGACATGGTGGGATTCTCCAGCGGAATTGTATTCAGGGGGGGAACCGCCCAGGAGGGCGGAACGAATTCGCGATTTTAGCGCAATCCCGGCGGGAATGCCGGGATGCGCGGCGATGGCGGCTTACTGCGGATGCCAGCCGATGATGAGCGTCATCGCGATGAAGCCGGCGACGTAGGCGACCGGGACGTGCCAGCCCTTGCGCAGCCACAGGACGGCGGAACGGGCTTCCGGATACATGTTCGAGAGGGCGACGCCGGCCGAGGAGCCGAACCACAGCATCGAACCGCCGAAGCCGACGGCATAGGCGAGGAAGCCCCAGTCGTAGCCGCCCTGGCGGATCGCCAGCGCGGTGAGCGGGATGTTGTCGAACACCGCGGAGACGAAGCCCAGCGCGAACGCGCTCATCAACGAGGCGGGCGGCAGTTCGCTGACCGGCATCATCGATGCGCAGCCCACCAGCGCGAGCAGGAAGATCGAGCCTTTGGCGGTTTCCGGCATGATCTCCCAGTCGTGGCGGCGCAGCTTCGCGGTGAGCAGGATCGCGACCCACACGGCGACGCCGATGAAGGGGAAGCTGCTGGCGATGCTGGGGGCGGCGATGTTGATCGTGACGTTGGTACCGATCGCGAGGCCGAGCATCAGCGCGACGATGAAGATGCGGCCCCAGTCGATGCGGGTGTGCTCGTGCGAGTGTTTGTTGATCGGCGACCAGGCGTGCTGCTGCTTGGCGGCGATGGTGCCGAAGATGCACAGGGCGACCGCGGCGCCGAGGGCCGCTTCGAGCACAGCGAGCGGAGAGATGCCGGCGATCCACATCATCGTCGTCGTCGTGTCGCCGACGACCGAGCCCGCTCCGCCGGCGTTGGACGCCGCGACGATGGCCGCGAGGTAGCCGATGTGCACCCTGGCGCGGAAGAGTTGATGTGCCATCGCGCCGCCGATCAGCGCCGCGGCAATGTTGTCGAGGATCGCCGAGATGAAGAAGATCATCACCAGCAGGGCGAACGGCCCCTTCCAGTCATGCGGCAGGAACTTGGGCAGGATCACCGGCACGTGGCTCTTCTCGAAGTGCCGCGCGAGGATCGCGAAGCCCATCAGCAGGCAGAACAGGTTGGCGAAGGTGACCCATTCGTGGCCGAGGTGGGCGAACCAGCCGGCGATGCCGGCGCCGGTCACGAAACCGGTGAACACGATCTTGTACAGGCTGATGACGGCGAAGCCGGTCAGCGCGACGTACAGGGTGTAGTGGTGGAACAGCGCCACGCCGAGCAGCGTGAACGCGAACAGGATGAAATCGACGGGAATGCCAGCGAGTGTGGGTGTCATGATCGTTGTGAGTGGGTCTTGTTCGGACGAGCTGTCTCCTTCGCACGATCTTTTTCTTGGTTTGACGCGGAGGGCCTTGAATGATAATGCCTCTCAGCCTCTTGTGCGCGTCGCGCGGGATGCTTCTGCTCGCACTTTCGCGCGTCGCGGCGGGCGTGGCGCGCTAAGATCGCACTTTTGCCTGCGATGGCTGCAATGGACAGAGTGTGGAAGCCGAATGTCACGGTGGCATCGGTGATCGAGCGCGACGGACGTTTCCTGGTGGTCGAGGAAGAAACGGCCGACGGACTGCGTTTCAATCAGCCGGCCGGCCACCTCGAGGCAGGTGAGTCGCTGGTGGAGGCGGCGGCGCGCGAGACGCTGGAGGAAACGGCGCACCGCTTCGTGCCCGAGTATGTGGTCGGGATCTATCAGTGGCCCGTGCCGCAGGGTGACATCACCTATCTGCGCTTCACGTTCGGTGGCACGGTCGGTGCGCAGGAGACGGGGCGCGCGCTCGATGCCGGCATCGTGCGGGCGTTGTGGCTGACGCGCGACGAACTGCTGGATTGCCGCGCGCGGCATCGCAATCCACTGGTGCTGCAGTGCGTGGATGACTGGATCGCGGGACGCCGTTACGCGCTCGAACTGATCCGGCACTATCCGGGCTGATTGCCGACGCGATGCGTGTCGCGCTGCTCGCCTGCGTGTCCACCGGTTTGTTCGCCTGGTTGCCGTTGGCGCAGGGGGCGGCCGCGGTCGAGGTGTGCTTCAACTACGGTTGCGCGAACCGGGTCGAGGTGGTGCTGGCCGAGGATGGGCTCGCCGGCGTGGCCGGGGTGCTGGCGCAGGCCACGGATGCGGACTCGGAACGCGCCGCGATTGCCCGGGCGGTGGGCATGATGCAACGTCTTTCCGCCGCGCAGGCCCCGATCGCAGCGGACCGCGGCGGCAATTACCGCGACGATGAGGTCGAGGGACGCATGGACTGCATCGACCATTCGACCACGACGACGCATTTTCTCGAGCTGATGGCCGCGCGCGGCTGGCTGCGCTTTCATCGCGTGCTGGCGGTCGAGCGGCGGACGCCCTATCTGGTGCTGCAGCATTTTTCCGCGGTGATCGAGGAAACGGACGCGCCGGGACCGCAGCCGGCCGTGCCGGGCGTGTCCGCGCCGGTGCCAGACTACATCGCGCCGATGCTGGCGCTATGCGACTGCGGCGAAGTGCTGGCCGACATCGGGCCGGGCGTCGTCGCACGTCCGGAGCTGGAGTCGGACGAGGTGCCGGGGCACAATCCCGGCGCACGCTTTGCGGTCGACAGCTGGTTCGTGGATCATGGCGAACCTGCGGTGGTGCTGCCGCTGGCGGAATGGCTGAATGGAGAAGGACCGAATGTCCAGTAAGAAGGACCCGAACGGGATGAAGGTGGTTGTCGGCATGTCCGGCGGCGTCGATTCCTCGGTGACCGCGCTGCTGCTGAAACAGCAGGGCTACCAGGTGACCGGCCTGTTCATGAAGAACTGGGAAGACGATGACGATGACGAGTACTGCTCGACGCGTCAGGATCTCGTCGACGTCGCGTCGGTGTGCGACGTGATCGGCATCGACCTCGAGGTCGTGAATTTCTCGGCCGAGTACAAGGACCGCGTGTTCGCCGATTTCCTGCGCGAATACGAGGCCGGGCGCACGCCGAATCCGGACATCCTGTGCAACTCGGAGATCAAGTTCCGCTGCTTTCTCGATCACGCGATGCAGCTCGGCGCGGACAAGATCGCGACCGGGCACTATGCGGGCGTGCGCGAGTGGGCCAATGACGGGCGCACCGAATACCAGCTGCTGAAGGCCGAGGATGGCACCAAGGACCAGAGCTACTTCCTCTACCGCCTGACGCAGGCGCAGCTCGCGAAGACGCTGTTTCCGCTGGGCAGCCTGTACAAGCGCGAGGTGCGCCGGATCGCCGCCGATGCCGGCCTGCATGTCGCCGAGAAGAAGGATTCGACGGGCATCTGCTTCATCGGCGAGCGGCCGTTCCGCGAGTTCCTGATGCGCTATCTGCCGACGAAGCCGGGCGAGATCCGCAACCTCGACGACGGGCGCGTGCTCGGCGAGCACCAGGGGCTGATGTACCACACCATCGGCCAGCGGAAGGGGCTGCACATCGGTGGCATCAAGGGCAAGCAGGACGAGGCGGGCGAGCACGATGCGTGGTACGTCGCCGCGAAGGACGTGAAGGAGAACGTGCTCTACGTCGTGCAGGGACACGAGCACCCGGCGCTGCTGAAGAGCAGCCTGACGGCGACGGAGCTCAACTGGATTTCGGGGCGCAACCCGCACACCCACTGGGTGTATACGGCCAAGCCGCGCTACCGCACCCCGGACATGCCGAGCGAGATCGACGCACTGGGCGACGACCGTGCCGAGATCGCGTTCGCCCAGCCGCAGTGGGCGCTGACGCCGGGGCAGAGCGTGGTCGTGTATGAATCGAAGGTGTGCCTGGGCGGCGGCGTGATCGTTTGAGCCGGCTCGCCCGGCGGCAGTTTGCGGACGCCCGGACGGCGCAGGTCGCGGTCCGGGCGTTGCCGTTTACGCGTTGCCCTTGTCGTCGAGGCCGCCCTTCTTCAGGAGCTTGGCAACGAGGGGATTGACGCCGGATGCGGCATTTGCCCCGCCCGACGCCTTCGCGAAGCGGTCGGGGGTGTCCGTGTTCTTCATGCGGCTGTTGATCTTGAGGCCGTTGAGTTTCTCGAGGTCGGTCTTTTTCATTGCGTATCGATCCTTGCCGCCGTGCGGGGCGTTGTGGAGCGCGGTTGTGCCGGATGCGCTCAGGGGGCGACCGGCGAAGGGTGCAGGCGCAGACAGAGGCCGCTGCGCCAGTGTTCGCAGCGTTCGACGTATTCGCGCGTGCTCTTGGGCATGGGCACCCGGGCGCGGGTGATGTAGCTCACGAGGTCGCGCCCCTGCACGATCAGGTTCATGCCGTCGACGGCGAGCTGCAGGTCTTCGGTGGTGGTCGCGCCGGCCAGGCGCGGCGTGACGCTGGCGAGCCGTTCCGCGGCAACGGCGAAGTCGGACCACACGTCGAAGATCGCCGGGTCGGTGCGCAGCGTCTCGCATTTCACCTTGGCCGCTTCGGTGAATCGCAGCGTGGGGTCTTCGATGCCTTCGAAGAAGCGCGAGCCGGCGAAGGTCTCGACCATCACGCCGCCGATGCGGTCAATGTCGCGCAGGGTTTGGGAGATCTTGATGTAGCGGCTGTCGTAGAAGGCTTCGATGGGGATCGAGAACGCGCGGAAGGGCTCGCCCCACAGCTCGTCGATGCCTTCCTCACCGCTTCGATGGCGCACCAGCTTGCCGAGGTTGAGTGCCTCCTGCAGGCAGAATCCGCATTCGCGCATCAGCGCGTTGTCGGTCTGGATCTCGATGCCGAGTTCCTGCATCTCCATCAGCTTGGTGAAGATGTCGGTGGCGCGGTTGAACAGCGCGCCCGCGAGCATTGCGCCCTTCACGCGCTTGCGGTCCGGGTCCTGCTCGGCGTCGTAGGACGCGCGCGTCTCGGCGAGGCGCTTGCCGGGGATGTTGATGCCGTGCTCGACATGGTTGAACAGGCGACGCGTGAGCCCCTCGATCAACTGTCGTTTCATGCGCAGCGAATCGGCCGGCGGCTCGTAGGCCTTGATCCAGTAGCCGTCGTAGAACACGCGTTCCACGCCGTCGATGACGCGCTTGGTGCCGTTGGCGGTGACGGTAGTATTCATCTATGGAATGCCCGGACGAGTTGAGCGGAAGGCGCGTGCGAGCGAACGGCGCCCCTGTCGCAGGGCGAATCTTACGGCAAGCGCCGCGTCCGCGATGTCGATTCGCGACATTTTTTGCGCCGCGCAAAGGGGGCGCCGCGGCGGCCGCAACCCGGCCGCGCTGCGGCCGGCGTCAGGCGAGGTCGGGGGGAACGACGGCGCGCAGCACGTTCTGGGTTTCGCCCTCGCGCACGCGGTTGCTGAACCACCACAGTGCGCCCTTCTTGATCGTCCAGTCGGCTTCCACGCCCGCGAGCAGCAGGGCGGCCATGCGCCCGAGCGCCGGCTGATGGCCGACGACGAGGCAGGGGCCGGCGGAGTCCGGCCAGCCGGTGGCGGCGAGCAGGTCGGCGACGCTGCCTTCGGGGCCCAGGGCGGGGACGATCTCGAAGCGGTCGGTGAAGGCGCTGGCAGTCTGGCGGGTACGCACGGTCGGGCTGACGAGCACGCGCAGGCGCTTGGGGCGGCGCTCTTCCAGCCAGGCGGCCATGCGCTGCGCCTGGCGCAGGCCGCGTTCGGTCAGTTCGCGCGTGTGGTCGGGACTGCCGTCGACCGCTTCGGCATGGCGCCACAGCAACAGATCCATCGTGTCCTCCGTGTCCAAAGGTGCGACAGCCTATGGGGCGAGTGTTGCCGCGCGATGACGGCTCAGCCGCGCGCCGCCGCCCACGGGGCGTCTTCGCCCAGCAGGCGCGCGACGTCGCGCAGCGCGCGGCGGCCGAGGCGGGCGTAGCCGGGGCCGTGCCAGCCGCACACGAAGGCCGCCGCGGCGCGCAGCTGCGGGTCGTCGCCGGCGTAGTGCGCGAGGCGGACGCGCGCGACATCGATGTCGTGCACGAAACCGAGCGCGTTCTGGGCGCGGACGATGGTCGCAACGTAGCGCCGGGTAGGCTTGGCTGGCAACAGCGGGGCGAAGAACTCGAGCGCATAGCGCAGGCGCTTGAGGGCGATGCGCAGTGCGTGCAGGTGGGTGCGGCTGCGGTCGGCCGCCGCGGCATGGCGGCGTCGGACCTTCTTGCGCAGGCGCTCGAGCTGGCGCACCGCGAAGTCGGCGAGCGCGCGGTCGCCCCGGGCGCCGTCGTCCGGCAGGGCGTGCAGTGCCGCGGTCAGGCCGATCATGAGGCGGCCCTGGGCGGCAGGGTCGAGCGCATGCACGGACTCGCTGCGCGCGCGCTCGCGTTCGGCGCGGATGCGCTCGGCCAGCGCGATGACGGAGTCGGCCTCGCTGCCGCTGTGCCCGGCTTCGTCGGTGGCCACCGGTGCGAGGATCTCGTTGTACAGGACGTCCAGATCGCGCGCTTCGGCGAAGGTGCGCGCGTTCTCGCCGAGGCGCGCGCGCCAGTGTTCGACGAATTCGGCGGGCAGGATCGGCGCGAAGAGGCTCAGCAGGGTGCGCAGGCGCCGCAAGGCGACGCGCAACTGGTGGATGAATTCGGGCGCGCCGTCCTCGGTCGCGCCGACGGCGTTGGCCTGCCACTGGCGCAGGCAGGAATAGGCGAGGGCGCGGAAGGCCGCGAGCGGCGAGTCGCCGGTGCCGATGGCCGACGCTTCGGCGCGCGCGGGCGCTTGCCGTGTGCCGAGGTGGAGCGCGTAGCCGCGTTCGGCCTTGCTGATGTCGCTGGGCATCAGCGGGTTGTCGGCGGCGAGGCGGCAGGCGAGCAGCAGCAGGTCGAGCGGCGTGCCGGCGACGAGTTCGAGCTCGAGTTCGCTGATCGGCGCGCGCCGATCGCCGGCGACGACTTCCCCGGTGTCGATCATCATCAGGATGCGCACCTTGTCGTCGGGCGCAAACAGGCGCGTTTCGCGCCGGAAGCGGGTCGAGAAGACGGGTGCGAGGTCGGGCGCGTGGCGGGTGAGGAGCTTGCGCACCTTGGGGGCATCGACCGCGCTGAAGTCGAAGCTGCCGGAAAAAGGCTGTTCCCACTCGGGTCGGCTGGTGAGGCCGGTCGTGGATTCGGCCGCGCACTTCACGGTCTGCAGTTCGACGCGCCCGTGCCGGCGGGTGCGCAGGGCGATCTTGCGCTCCTTGAGCCGCAGGTCCGGCGTGTCGAAATAGGTGTTGTCGAGCGTCTTGGCGCTCCCCTGGCGGGCGGCGCCGGCCACCAGCGGATGGCGCCGCAGCGCGGCCAGGGCCTTGGGGGGCAGCGCGAGTTTGAGTTCGATTTCCTGGCTCATGAGGCTCGTTCACCCGATGGTAGGGGGCTGATTCTATGCGCGCGCCAGCTCCGCGTCATGCGCGCAAGTGCCGGGTGAAACATTTCAGCCGGTGTTTGCGCGCCCTGGCGGCATGCCCTGCGTCAGTCCTCGCTGAACACCAGCTGCCACAGTCGGCGCACCGATTCGCGCGCGAACGCCACTTCCAGCGGCTGGACGCGCGAGGGCAGGTCGTTGAGGCGCTGGCGGTGCTGCAGGTGGCGGAACATGCGGTAGCTGTCGCCGCAGCGGCCCGCGAGGCCGGCCGGGATCAGGTTGAGATCGCCGGCGATGCGCAGCAGGGCGATGTTGCCGAGGTTGCCGGTGAGCTCCGGATATTGATGCGCATGGCCGAGCACGAGGTACTGGACGAGGAACTCGACGTCGATAAGGCCGCCGAGATCGTGCTTGAGATCGAAGAGCTCGCTCTTGCCCGCGTGTGCATCGCGCATCTTGTGGCGCATCTCGAGCACGTCGGCGTGCAGCTTGTCGAGGTCGCGCGGCTGGCGCAGGATCTCGCAGCGGATGCGTTCGAAGGCTTCGCCGAGCACCGGGTCGCCGGCGGCGAAGCGCGCGCGCGTGAGCGCCTGGTGCTCCCACACCCAGGCGGACTCGAGCTGGTACTTGCGGAAGGAGTCGAGCGAGCATACGAGCATGCCGGATTCGCCGTTGGGGCGCAGGCGCAGGTCGGTCTCGAACATGATGCCCGCGGCCGTCTGGCTCGACAGCCAGGTGTTCAGGCGCTGGCCGAGGCGGGCGTAGACCTCGGGTGCTTCGGGCGCGTCGTCGTCGTGCAGGTACACGAGGTCGAGGTCGCTCGCGTAGCCGAGCTCCTTGCCGCCGAGCTTTCCGTAGGCGATCACGGCGAACTTGGGTTCGTCGCGATGGCGGATCTTGATCTTGCGCCAGATCGTCGGGATGCTCAGGTTCAGCATCATGTCGGCGAGCGCCGAGAGGTGGTCGGCGAGTTTTTCGACCGTGAGCATGCCGGCGATGTCCTGCATCAGCAGCCGGAACACGAGCGCGTGGTGCTGTTCGCGCATCATGTCCATCTGCCGCTCCATGTCGGGTTCGGCGGCGTCTACGGCTTCGGCGATCTGCTGGCGCAGCGTTGCCCAGTCGGGGGCCGTCTGGAGTACGCGCGCGTCGAGCAGTTCGTCGAGCAGGATGGGGTGACGGATAAGGAACTGCGCGGCCCAGCGCGACGCGTTCATGAGGTCGGCGACGCGGCGCAGCGCCTGCGGGTATTGCTGCAGTAGCGCGAGATAGGCGCCGCGGCGGCTGATCGATTCGAGGAGGTCGAGGCAGCGCCCGAGCGTCTCGTCGGCGCCGGAGGTGCTGGCGGCGGCTTCGATGACACGCGGGATCAGCGCATCGAGGCGGCTGCGGATGTGGTTGGGCAGTTGCTGGTAGCGGTTGCCGGTGCGGATCGCGGCGAGGCGGCGCGCGGCGGCGGGCGGGTCGCGGTAGCCCAGCTTGGTGAGCGTGGCTTCGGCCTGGCCGGAGTCGCCGGCCGAGGCCCACATGCTGTCGAGCGTATGGCCTTCCTCCGCAGGGTCGCCGAAGACCTGCTCGAAGTGCCGGCTCACCATCGCGCGGTAGCGGTCGAGCACGTCGAGCAGGGCAGCGAAGTCAGGGAAGCCCATCGCGCGTGCGATGCGTGCGCGGTCCTCGTCGTTGCCGGGCAGGTCGTGCGTCTGCGCGTCGTCGAGGTACTGCAGGCGGTGTTCGAGGCGACGCAGGAATTCGTAGGCCTCGCCGAGTTCGGCAACCGCCTCCGGGGCAAGGAAGCCGCGCTCGCCGAGGCGCGCGAGCACCTTGAGCGTCGGGCGGATCTGCAGCTGGGTTTCGCGCCCGCCGCGGATGATCTGGAAGACCTGGGCGATGAACTCGATCTCGCGGATGCCGCCGGGCCCCAGCTTGATGTTGTTGGCGCGGTCGCGGCGCGCGACTTCGCGGCGGATCTGCGCGTGCAGGTCGCGCATCGCGTTGATGGCGCCGAAGTCGAGATACTTGCGATAGACGAAGGGGCGGGCGATCTTCTCCAGTTCCTCGAAGCGTTCGCCGGCGAGCACGCGAGCCTTGATCCACGCGTAGCGCTCCCATTCGCGCCCCTGGGTGATGAAGTAGTTCTCCAGCATGTCGAAGGAGCACACCAGCGGCCCCGAGTCGCCGTTCGGGCGCAGGCGCATGTCGACGCGGAACACCTGGCCGTGCTCGGTGATCTCGGCCAGCGCCTGGATCAGCTGCTTGCCGAGGCGTTCGAAGAACTCGAAGTTGCTGAGGACCTTCGCCCCGCCGGTTTCGCCGTCCTCGGGATAGATGAAGATCAGGTCGATGTCAGAAGAGACGTTGAGTTCGCGTCCGCCGAGCTTGCCCATGCCGACAACGAGCAGCTCCTGCTCCCAGCCGGTCTGCGATACCGGGGCGCCGTAGCGTTGCACCATGGCCTCGCGCAGCACGTCGTGGGCGGCGCGGATCGTGACTTCGGCGAGCACGGTCATCGTTTCGGTGACTTCGGCGAGGTCGGCCATGCCGTTGAGGTCGCGCACGATGAGGTGGCACATGACCCAGGTGCGCAGGTCGCGCAGCGTGCCGCGCAGGCGGGCCTCGTCGAGCCCGGATGCGGCCATGAAGGCCTGCATCGGCGCGGCGTCGAGCGGCCGGTCGTGCGAGGCTGCGAGCCGTTCGGCGAGCCAGGCGCGGCCGTCGAGCATGCGCTGCAGGTAGCGCGACAGCGTGGCGGCGTAACAAATTGCTTCGGAGGGCTGCTTGAGTGATTCGGACATGGGAGGCGAGCTCAGGATCGTTGATAGAATGCGCGGTTCCCCGGACGCTTGAGCTGGTGCCGACGCTCAGGATGCAGACTGGATTGTATCGAACCCGGTCCGCATTCACTTGCACCGCAGCGCCGCCCCCGCCTTATTGCCGATGAACGCTCCCCACGCCCACCTTCCTGACGTCCGTTCCATGGTGTCGACCGCGCGTCGTGGTCGCCTGTGGCGCGTGCTGTCGGTCGTGCTGCTGGTGGCGTGGTTCGTGGCGGGGGCAGGTTATTTGTTCGTGCGCGAGGTTCTGGTGCCGCGTGTGGGCGAGTTTCGCGAGGAAGTGGCCGGTGCGATTTCAGATGCGGCCGGGCTGCCGGTGTCGATCGAGGGCCTGGCCGCCGACCTGTCGGGCCTGCGCCCGCGCCTGCATCTCGCCGGATTCGAACTCAAGGACAGCGCCGGGCGTCCCGCGCTGCGCCTGGAAAGCATCGACGCGACCCTGTCGTGGTCTTCGCTGCTGCGCGCCGAGCCGCACTTCCACCGCATCGAGCTGAACGGTCCCGTGCTCGCCATGCGGCGCGAGGTCGACGGCGCGATCTACATCGCCGGCGTGCGCATCGACCCGGAGGAGACCGCCGACGGGACGCTGGCGGACTGGTTGTTCGCGCAGCGCGAGATCGTCGTGCGCGATGCGAGCCTGGGCTGGACCGACGCGCTGCGCGGCGCCCCCGAGCTGAACCTCGCCGGGGTGCAGTTCCGCCTGCTGCGCAGCGGCCCGCGCTACCAGTTCGCGCTGCAGGCACACGCGCCGGCGGAGCTCGCGCCGATGGTGGAGGTGCGTGGCGACCTGGCGAGCCGCACGCCGGCCGATCCCTTGTCTTGGCTGGGGCAGGTGTATCTCGCGGCGGACGACGCGAGCCTGGGCGGCTGGCGCACCTGGATCGATTACCCGGTGGCGCTGGCAGGTGAGGGCGGGGTGCGCGCATGGGTCGGACTCGGGGACGGGGGCGTCAATGCGCTGGCGGTCGATCTCGCGCTCGACGATGTGCATACGCGCCTCGGCGACGACCTGCCGGTGCTCGAACTTGCGGGCGTGCGCGGGCGCCTTTCGGGGCGGCGCACGCCGGATGGCATCGAGTTCTCGGCGCGCGGGCTGGAGCTCGCGACCGTCGATGGCCTCGCGATCGCGCCCACGGATCTCGACCTGGTGTTGCACGGCACCGGCGACGGCACGCCGGACGGCGGCAAGTTCACCAGCGGGCGCCTCGATTTCCGCGTGCTCAGCAACCTGGCGGCGCACCTGCCGTTCGATCCGGCCGTGCGTCAGCGCCTCGGTGCGTTCGCGCCGCAGGGTACGCTCGACGACCTGCGTCTAGAGTGGCGCGGCGCACCCGAGCGGCTCGAGACGTGGAAGATCCACGCCCGTTTCGACGGCATCGCGCTCAATCCGCAAGGGGCCATTCCCGGCCTCGCGGGCATGTCGGGAGAGCTCGAGGGCGACGAGCGCAGCGGACGCTTCCGCATTGCCGGCCAGAACGCCGCGCTGGAATTGCCGGCGGTGTTCCCCGAGTCGCACGTCGGATTTTCGAGCCTGCGCGCGGACGGACGCTGGACGCAATCTGCCGGGCGGCTCGAGATCGCGCTCGACAGCGCGAACTTCGAAAATCCCGATGCGACCGGCACAGCGTCCGGGCGCTATTGGCCCGCCGCCGAGGGGGCCGGCGAGATCGACCTGAACGCCCGCCTGACACGTGCCGAGAGCGGCGCGGTGTGGCGCTACCTGCCGCACGTCGTGAATGACGAGACGCGGAACTGGTTGCGGCACGGCATCGTCGGCGGGCGAGTGCCGGATGCGCGCCTGCGCCTGAAGGGCAATCTCGATGATTTTCCCTTCCGTGACCGCAAATCGGGCGAGTTCCTCGTGACCACGCGCGTGTTCGGCGCGCGGCTGGACTACGCCGAGGGGTGGCCGTCGATCACCAACATCGACGGCGAGGTGCGCTTCGAGGGGCCGGGCATGCGCATCACAGCCGATCGCGCGCGCATCTTCGGCGTCGCGCTCGCGAACGTCGTCGCCGATGTGCCCGACCTCGACGCACCGGGCGGCGAGATCATGAGCATCCATGGCCGCGCATCCGGGCCGACAGCCGATTTCCTGCGTTTCGTCTCCGAGAGCCCGGTGTCGCGGCGCATCAACGGATTCACCGATGCGATGCGTGCCGAAGGCACGGGCGCGCTCGACCTGAAGCTGGTGCTGCCGCTGCGCGACATCGATGCCAGCTCGGTGAAGGGCGAGTATCGGTTCGCGGCCAATCGCCTTACCGTGGTCGATGGTCTGCCACCCTTGACCGAGGCGGCAGGGGTGGTGCGCTTCACCGAGAACGATCTGGAAATCCCCGAGGCGCGCGCACGCCTGTACGGCGAGCCGATGCAACTTGCGGCGCGCACCGCCAAGGACGGGGGCGTGGTCTTCGACGCCCGCGGCGCGCTCAAGGTGCAGGCGGTGCGCGAGGCGCACGATTGGCCCGGCCTTGATCACCTCTCCGGCGGCACCGAGTGGCAGGCCAACATCGACGTGCGTTCGCAGGGCACGCGCGTGGTGGTCGATTCCGGATTGGCGGGCGTCGCGTCCAGCCTGCCCGAGCCGCTGAACAAGAGCGCCGCCGCTGCGTGGCCGCTGCGCGTGATGCTGGATTTCCCCGCGAATGGCAGATCCGAGAGCCTGAGCGTCGCGCTGGAGGGGCGCGGCGACCTGTTGCTGGAGCGCCGTCGCGAAGGCGACGCGTGGGGCGCGGTGCGCGGCGGGGTCGGCGTGCATGCCGGAATTCCCTCCGGCGAGTCGGGCTTCTCGATCGCGGCGAAACTCGACGAATTCGACGTCGATGCCTGGCGCAAGGTGCTCGATGCGGCCACGGCGGGCGAGCACCAGGACGCGCAGGCGGGACGCTCGATCGCCGTCGCCGGGGTGGACCTGCGGGCGAAGCGCCTCACCGGCTTCGGCCACGAACTCGGCGACGCGCATGTCAGTGCGCGTGCCGACGATGGTGGCTGGAAGGGGCGGATCGAAAGCCGCGAGGCCGAGGGGGATTTCGACTGGCGCGAAGGCGGCGACGGCACCCTGCGCGCACGTCTGAAGCGCCTGGTCCTGGCCGGGAACCATGATGCCGCCACGGAGGCGCCCGATGCGGCCGAGAGCGCCACGGAAACGGAGGAACCGCCGAGCCGCCTGCCTGCCCTCGACATCGTCGTCGACCGCTTCTCGCTGCGCGGCATCGAATTCGGCCGTCTCGAATTGCAGGCGCGCAATCGCGGCGGGATGTGGCACCTCGATTCCGTGTCCCTCGCGAATCCGGACGGCAAACTGGGCGGTTCCGGCCTGTGGCGTCCCGGCACTCGGCCGCAGACGGATCTGGATTTCCGCCTCGAGGCGCGCGACATCGGTCAGCTCGCAAGCCGGCTCGGCTACGGGGAGGTCGTGCGCGGCGGCAAGGCGGTGCTGGCGGGCAAGATCGCCTGGCGCGGCGCCCCGACGCGCATCCACTATCCCTCGCTGACCGGAACGATGATGGTCGAGGCCGAGGACGGGCAGTTCCGCAAGCTCAATCCGGGGATGGGGCGCCTCCTTGGCGTGCTCAGCCTGCAGTCCCTGCCGCGGCGCCTCACGCTCGACTTTCGCGACGTGTTCAGCGAAGGATTCGCCTTCGATAGCATTTCCGGTAGCATCAAGGCGGCTTCGGGGCAGTTGCGCACCGACGACCTGCAGATCCGCGGCCCCTCGGCGCGGGTGCGGATGAGTGGTTCCGTGGACCTCGAGGACGAGACGCAGGACCTGCGCGTGCGGGTGCAGCCGACGCTGGCCGAATCGGTCGCGCTGGGCACGGCCGCCGGACTCATCAACCCGGTCGCGGGCGTGGTCGCGTATGTCGCGCAGAAGGCGTTGAGCGATCCGATCGAGAGGATGTTCGCGTTCAGTTATTCGATTACCGGCAACTGGGCCGACCCGAAAGTCGAGAAACTCTCCGCCGCGAACCCCGGCACGGCGGACCCATCGAAGCAGGAGTGAGCAGCTTGAACCGTTCCGCCCCGTCCGCAGCCCCGGTGCCCCCCGTGCGTATCGCCGCGATCCAGACCGTCTCCGGCCCCGATGTCGGCGACAACCTGCGCGTCGCCGGCGAGCTGATCGCCGAGGCCGCGGCCGCCGGTGCGAAGCTCGTCGCCTTGCCCGAATATTTCCCGCTGATCACTGCCGACGAGACCGTCAAGGTGGCGATCCGCGAAGCCGAGGGCAGCGGCCCGATCCAGGACTTCATGCGCGAAACCGCCGTGCGTCACGGAATATGGCTCGTCGGCGGCACGATCCCGCTGGTGGCCGACGCCGACGCCAAAGTGCGCAATTCCACGCTGGTGTTCGACGACAGTGGCGAACGCGTCGCGCGCTACGACAAGATCCACCTGTTCGGCTTCCAGAAGGGCGCCGAACGCTATGATGAGGCCGCGACGATCGAGGCGGGCAGGGCGGTGGTGACCTTCGACGCCCCATGCGGGCGTGTCGGACTGTCGGTGTGCTACGACCTGCGCTTCCCCGAGCTCTTCCGTGCGATGGGCGCGGTCGACCTCATCATCCTGCCCGCGGCCTTCACCTACACCACCGGCCGCGACCACTGGGAGGTGCTGCTGCGTGCCCGCGCCATCGAGAACCAGTGCTACGTGATGGCGCCGGCCCAGGGCGGGCGCCATCCGAGCGGCCGCGTCACCTGGGGCCACACGCTGATCGCCGACCCGTGGGGCGAAGTCCTCGCATGCCGCGACGAAGGACCGGGTGTGGTGTGGGCGGATCTCGACCCTGCGCGCATCGCCGCCGTGCGCGAGAGCCTGCCGGCGCTGCGCCACCGCTGCCTCGGCACGGCTAACGCCTGACGACGGCACCGACCTTTTTGACCTTATTCGTGTTGTCCGTGTCGAATGGACCGGACCTCCCCAACCTGGACGAACAATGAGCCGAGCACAGAACCCCCTCAAGGTCGCCGACCGTTACCTCCTCAACCCCTATGATCTGGGCGAGGCGGAAGTGGAGAAGGTGTTCCGCAAGCTGATGCGCCATCGCCTCGACTACGCCGACCTGTACTTCCAGTACCACCGTTCGGAGGGCTGGAGCCTCGAGGAAGGCATCGTCAAGTCAGGCAGCTTCAACATCGAGCAGGGCGTCGGCGTGCGCGCGATCAGCGGCGAGAAAACCGCCTTCGCCTACTCTGACGACATCTCGCTGCCCGCCCTCACCGCAGCCGCCGAAGCGACGCGCGCGATCGCCGACGCGGGCGGCCGGCGCAGCGTCGCGATCGCCCCGCATGCCGGCAAGTCGCGCCTGTACCGCGGCGAGGACCCGCTCGCCTCGCTCGACGACACCGCCAAGGTGAAGCTCCTCGAGCGCCTCGAAGGCTTCGCACGCGGCGAGGATCCGCGCGTCGCGCAGGTCATGGCGCACATCTCCGGCTCCTGGGAAGTCGTGCTCGTCGCGCGCAGCGACGGCCACATGGCGGCCGACGTCCGCCCGCTGGTGCGCGTGTCGGTCACCGTGATCATGGAAGACAAGGGCCACCGCGAGCAGGGCAGCGCCGGCGGTGGCGGGCGCTTCGACTACGGCTACTTCGACGACGATCGCCTGCAGGAGTACGCGCGCGCGGCGGTGCATCAGGCGCGCACCAACCTTGCCGCCGGCCCCGCGCCGGCCGGCACGATGAGCGTCGTGCTCGGCCCCGGCTGGCCCGGCATCCTGCTGCACGAGGCGATCGGCCACGGCCTCGAGGGTGATTTCAACCGCAAGGGCAGCTCGGCCTTCTCCGGACGCATGGGCCAGCAGGTGGCGGCGAAGGGCGTCACGGTCGTCGACGACGGCACGCTGCCCGACCGGCGCGGTTCGCTGACGATCGACGACGAGGGCAATCCGACCGAGCGCACCGTGCTGATCGAGGACGGCATCCTCACCGGCTACATGCAGGACACGATGAACGCCCGCCTCATGGGGGTGAAGCCCACCGGCAACGGCCGGCGCGAATCCTTCGCCCACCTGCCGCTGCCGCGCATGACCAACACCTACATGCTGAACGGCGACAAGGCGCCCGAGGAGATCATCAAGTCGGTGAAGAAAGGCCTGTACGCGGTGAACTTCGGTGGCGGCCAGGTCGACATCACCTCCGGCAAGTTCGTGTTCTCGACCGCCGAGGCCTACCTCATCGAAAACGGCAAGGTCACCCGTCCGGTGAAGGGCGCGACACTGATCGGCAACGGCCCGGATGCGCTCACGCGCGTGTCGATGATCGGCAACGACATGGCCCTCGATCCGGGCGTCGGCACCTGCGGCAAGGACGGCCAGAGCGTCCCGGTAGGCGTCGGCCAGCCCACGCTGCGCCTCGACGGGCTGACCGTCGGCGGCACCGCCTGACCGGGCGGGGGGATCCCGGCATTGGCGGCGCGCCGACGGTTCAGCGTTCCGCCAGTTCCAGCGCGTTCTCGACCAGACGCACGCCGCGCACGTTCAGCGCGGTACGCTGGGCGCGGGCGCGCTGTTCCTCATTGACGACGACGCCGGCCAGCGTCACGCGTCCCGCGTGCGCCGACACCGCGATGTGCGCGGCACGCAGCTCGGGGTCGGCGCCGATCGCCGACTTGATCTCGCGCTGGAGGTTGTGATCGTGTTCGTCGCGCGCCACGGCGGCCGTGGCCTGAGCCACTGCCACGAGGCTGTCTGCCTGTGCCGGCGCGCCGACACAGAATGCGATGGCGCTGGTGGTGAGAAAGGAAGCGATGTTCTTGCGGGTGATCACGTTGGCGCTCCTTCTGCGAAGAGTCATGGAGTTGCGTTCCCGGCTGGGGACGCGCTTCGCTCTTCTTACAGCAGGTGACGTGCCAGCTTCCGTCAAGGCCAAGTGCAGACGCGGACTGGGGGCACTTGCCGGCGCATTTCCCCGCCCACGCGGAGTCCGGAATTCCAATCGCCGCCGAAATGTGTCGTTATTCCCCGACGGCAATCGGCGGCATTGCGCAAGTTACTGATTTAGTTGAATTCATGCTGTCGCTCGCGGGCGACATCGGCGCTGTCGCCACGGAACAGGCTGGGCGTCAGCGAGTGTCGCTGCAGCAGGCGGTAGAACTCGGTGCGGTTACGGTCCGCGAGGCGGGCCGCGTCGGACACGTTGCCATCGGTGAGCTTCAGCAGCTGGATCAGGTAGTTGCGCTCGAAGCGCATTTTCGCTTCGGCGTAGCTCAACGCCTCGAGGCTTGGCCCGCGCAGCGCGCGCTCGACCAGCGCAAGCGGGATCAGCGGCGTCGTCGCGAGCGCGCTGGCCTGTTCCACGACGTTCTGCAGCTGGCGGATGTTGCCCGGCCACGCCGCGGTGGTGAGCGCCTCGAGCGCCTCCGGTGCGAAGCCGCGCAGCCGCTTCTGGTACTTGCGTGCGAGACCGCGCAGGAAGTGGTTCGCCAGCAGCGGGATGTCCTCGCGCCGTTCGTCCAGCGTCGGCAGGTTCAGGCAGACGACGTTCAGGCGATAAAACAGATCCTCGCGGAACGTACCGGCGATCAGCGCCGCTTCGAGGTCGCGGTGGGTCGCCGACAGGATGCGCACGTCGATCTCCTGCGCGCGGCTCGCACCGACCGGACGCACCGCGCGCTCCTGCAGTACCCGCAGCAGCTTCACCTGCAGCGCGAGCGGCATGTCGCCGATCTCGTCGAGGAACACCGTGCCGCCATCCGCGGCCTGGAACAGGCCCGTGTGCGCGCTTGCGGCGCCGGTGAAGGCGCCCTTCACGTGGCCGAAGAGTTCCGATTCGAGCAGCTGTTCGGGAATCGCGCCGCAGTTGATCGCGATGAAGGGACGGGCCGCGCGCGGGCTGGCATCGTGGATCGCGCGCGCCAGCAGCTCCTTGCCGGTGCCGCTGTCGCCACGGATCAGCACGCTCGCATCCGAAGCGGCGACAAGCTGGGCCTCGTCCAGCACCGTCGCCATGCGGCTGCTGTGGCTGATGATCGCGTCGCGCCAGCCGGTGGACGCCGTGCCCTCCTCGCAGGCGTGGGGCGTACCCGCGATCTGCAGCGCCTGCGCGATCTTGCCGAGCAGGGCCTTGCTGTCGAACGGCTTGGTCAGATAACCGAACACGCCGCGCGAGGTTGCCTCCACTGCATCCGGGATCGTGCCGTGCGCGGTCAGCAGGATCACCGGCAGCGCCGGCCAGGTCTGGCGGATCTCCTCGAACAGCAGCAATCCGTCGCGGTCCGGCAGGCGCACGTCGCTCAGCACCAGACCGAAACGTTCCACGGCCAGGCAGGCCAGTGCGGCCTCGGCGCTCTCGGCCGTACTGACACGATAGCCGCTCGCGCGCAGTCGCATCGACAGCAGCCGCAGCAGGTCGGCATCGTCGTCGACAACCAGCAGGTGGGCGCCGTCCTGCGCCGTCTTCGCTGCGCCTGTCGTGGAAGGGCTCGTCCTCATTTTTCGCTTCTCCTTTCCCGCGATGACGGCAGCGGCGGCGTCGGCGTCGACGGGCGCGCCGGCAGCGTGCGTTCGATTTCGGTCAATGCGTCGAGCTTCTCCTGAAGCTGGTCGCTCTGTTTCTGGGCATCCTTGAGCTGCTGTCCGGTTCGCTCGAGCTGCTGCGTAAGGCGGTCCGCGGTGTTTTCCAGGCGCACGCGTTCCTGCAGCTGCTCGGCCAGCAGGCGGGCGAGCGGTTGCAGCGCCACGGCATCCGGCTTCTCCGATCCGTTGATCGCCTCCAGCAAGGACTGCGCGCGCTGCAGGTTGTTGTTCCCCTGCGGATGGCTCAGCAGCATGACCTGCTTCATCTGCACGAGCGGAGCGTTGCCGGCGCCGGACAGCGCCGAACGTTCGCGCGCGAGCTCGGCGGTGTTCATGCCGCGAATCGTCTCGTGGTAGGCGAGAGCGTTCCGCACCGGCGTATTGGTGTTGCCGAGCAGGGGCGGCATCGGCGGTAGGGCGGGCAGCTCGGCCGTCGCGCTGCGCACGGTCGTGCAGCCGGGTAGGACGGTCGCCAACATCAGCACAAGTCCGGCAAGCGCCCTGCGGTCGCAGCGCGACGCGACGCTGCTGACCGGCGGGCGGTCGTGGGTGAAGTCAACGCTCATTCGGAAGTTCGATCCTGAAATAGGCACCTCTTGCCGACGGCTGCAGTCCGACGCGTCCGCCGTGGGCGACGACGAACTCGCGCACGATAGACAACCCGAGTCCGCTGCCGTGGCGTGGCTCCTCCGGCTGCCGGGTGCCTTGGAAGAAGGGGTCGAAGATGCGTTCGGCCTCCTCCGCTGCGGCGCCGGGCCCCTGGTCGAGGCAGTCGACGCGCACCCAGCCCGGATGCGTGCTCAGCGTCACGCGGATCTCGCCGTCGCGCGGACTGAAGGACACCGCGTTCGCGAGCAGGTTAGCCAGCACGATGCGCAGCTTGTCGGGGTCGGCGCTGAACGGCGGCGGATCGCCGTGCAGCACGACCTTCAGGTTGCGGGTCTGGATCGGCAACTGCTGTTCGGCGATGACCGATTCCGCCAGCGCCCTCAGCATCACCGGGCGCCGGCGCAGGTTGCGCGCGTGGAACACCGCGGCGTTGTAACCCAGCAGATCCTCGATGCGCTCCTGCAGCGCATGCGTGTTGTGTTGCAGGATCGCAACCACCTCGCGCTGTTCGCCGCTCAACTCGCCGACCACGCCGTCTTCCAGCAGCGCAATCCCTTCGCGCACCGAGGCGAGCGGCGTCTTCAGTTCATGCGAGACATGACGCAGCACGCGGTTGCGGTTCGCCTCGAAATCCGCCAGCCGCAGGCGCAACCAATCCAGGCGGCGACCGACGCGGCGCAGGTCGGCCGGGCCGGGAATCGCCACTTGTTCGTCGAAGCGGCTCTCGCCCAGCGCCTCGATCGCGGCCTCGAGGCGGTTGATCGGGCGCAGCAGCCACCAGCCCGTGAGCGCAGCAAAGGTGCAGGCGGCGATGATCGCCGCAAGCACATGCCAGGCCAGTCTGTCGCGGTTCGCGTCGAGCTGTTCGAGCAGCGTCCGGCTCTGCTGGCCGAGCTGCGCCTGCACCTCGCCGGCGAGCTGCTCGTTCAGCGGCGGCACCCGGCTCAGTGCGTCCGTGGCCGCTTCAGCAGTGCCGCCCTCGGCGAGCGCCGTCCTGGCGGAATCGGCCGCGGCGCGCCACTCGTCGACCAGCGCACTCACGCTCGGCGCGCGCAGCGCGGCAATGGTCTGCAGGGCCACCAGCGACTCGTCCCGCGCCTGCTCGAAGCGCTCGCGCAGCAACGGATCCTTGAGTACGAGGAACTGGCGCGCGCTGCGCTCCATGTCGACGCTGCGCTCGCCCAGCTGCTGCACTGCGCTTGAATACTTCAGCGCATCGCCGACACTCTCGCGGTGCCGCGTCGCGAACTCCTCCAGCGTGATCAGCCCCCCCAGCGCGGTAGCGCCCAGGATCGCTGCAACGAGCAGGAAGCTGGCAAGCAGCGAATGACTGAAGGACAGGCGCGACATGGCTGGATGATCTTCGGAAACCAGCACGAGAGTGTAGGTGCCGAGCGGACGCCAGCGTCGTAAGCAAGTGCAAGGCAGTGTTTCTGAACGTTTTCCGTGTCGCCTCGCAGCGACGCATCAAACATCAATCAAAACAGCATGATGAGTATTTAGGGTGTTCCAACTGTCGCCATGCGGCGACAGAATTTGCCCCTGTTTCGCCGTCTTTTTGCTCGTCAAAAAATAAATTCATAAAATTCATGAGCTTGGATTCATGGCATGACCCATGCTACGGCGCTCAACGGGGGCGATGAATCGTCGGCCCGGAAACGTTTATGGATTCAAGGAGAGACCATGTTCAACAAACCCGCCCTGTTCCCCAAGGTTCCAGATACCCCGGCTTCGCGCAACAACGGCACACTGCGGTCTCCGTCGGGCAGTCTGACCACGGGGTCGGCGTCCTCCGGCGCAAGCCTGTCGCGCAGTTCGACCGAACTGCCGGCCTCGTCCAGCGACTCCTCTCCGGCCGCTGACGACAAGGCGCTTGCGTCCGCGAGCGTCGCACCCGCCACGATCGAAGACACCTCCTCCCAGGACACTGGCAGCCGCCTGATCGTCGGACCGGACGTCAAGCTGAAGGGCGCAGAGATCCTCGACTGCGACACCCTGGTCGTCGAAGGTCGTGTCGAGGCGACGATGGACAGCCGCGTGATCCGCATCGCCGAGAACGGCTCGTTCGCCGGCACCGTCGGCATCGACGTCGCGGAAGTGCGCGGCCGTTTCGAAGGCGAACTGACCGCCCGCAGCCAGCTGATTATCCACTCGACCGGCCGGGTCAGCGGCAAGATCCGCTACGGCAAGATCCTGATCGAGGAGGGCGGCGAAATTTCGGGTGACGTCCAGTCGCTGGCCAATGCCAAGGACGCCAAGGATGCGGGGCGCGAGACCGTGCGCGCGGTCGGGCGCGACGAGCCCAACGTGAAGGTCGCCGTCGGCGCCTGAGCGATTCTTCTGCGGTCCGGGAACCGGCAGCCGACCTCCAACGAGGCCGGCTGCCGGTCGTTCGTCAACTCTCGCCGTCTTCGTCGTCGAAGCCGACCGTGAAGCGCGACAGCATCGACTTCAGCGCCGCCTCGTTCTCCGGGCGGTCCAGTTCGAACAGGCGGAAACCCGTGCTGCAGAACTCCGGGTTGGTGTCGTATCCCGACCACATCGCCTTGGCCGGCAACACCACGCTGCGGCCTTTGCCGTGATCGTCGGGCAGGTCGACGCGCAGGCGGTAAAGTTGGCCTGTCAGCAGCTTGCTGGGGCCGTACACGAGCAGGCCGCCCTTGCTGATGTCGCCGATGCGTCCGATGAATTTGCCCGTTTCCGCGTCGTACACGCGAAACGAAATCGAGATCGATCGGCGGCGAAACAGTCGGTGTTCCATGTCGGTTTCCGAGTCTGAAGATTGGGCGGCTCAGTTCGCCTGGCCGCGTGCCTCCGTCACGGCGAGCGTCAGCGGCTGATAGCTCCAGTGACGCTCCCATGCCGCGCGTACCATGTTCGGATATTCGGGGCGGCCGAGGCTGCCGTTGTAGCGTCCGAGAGCCCGGAACAGGTCGCCTTTCTCCACGTCGAGGTAGTGGCGCAGGATCGTGCAGCCGTAACGCAGGTTCGTACGCAGGTGAAAAAGGTTGTCTTCGGCCCCGCCTATCGTCCTGATCCAGAACGGCATCACCTGCATGTAGCCGCGTGCGCCGGCGCTCGACACCGCGTACTTGCGGAAACCGCTCTCGACCTGGATCAGGCCGAGGACGAGCTGCGGGTCGAGCCCCGCTCGGGTCGCCTCGTAATGCACCGAAGTCAGCAGATCCTCGCGATAGCTGCGGTCCGGGATGCGCTTCTCCAGGCGGCGCGACATCTCCCCCAGCCAGCGCGCGCGCTCGCCCGCATCGGCGATCAGCAGCTCCGGCGCCCCCGCATCGCTCACCGCCGCATGCAGCGCGGCCCGTACGCTCGCCGCCATCGGCTCGTAGACCTGGTTGCCGGCCGACGCGCCGCCGCTGACGGCCAGAGCGGCTGTCAGCGCGGCGCGCAGCAGCGTGCGGAGCGTGCGTGTCATGCGTCCGTTATAGCCGAAAGTCATTGGCCCCGCAGCTTCGCCGCGACGAAACCGGCAAGATCGCCGATCGCCACCTTGGTCGCCTCCGCCTCGCGCCGGCCCTGGTATTCGGCCATGCCTTCCTTCAGCCCGCGCTCGCCGATCACCACGCGATGCGGCACGCCGATCAGCTCCCAGTCGGCGAACATCACGCCCGGGCGCTCGTCGCGGTCGTCGAGGATCGCATCCACGCCCGCGCCAAGCAGCCCTTCGTAGAGCTTCAATGCCTCGGCACGCACCGCTTCCGACTTGCCCCAGCCCACCGGGCACACCACGATGCGGAAGGGCGCGAGCGCGTCCGGCCAGATGATGCCGCGCGCGTCGTTGTTCTGCTCGATCGCCGCCCCCAGGATGCGCGTCACGCCGATGCCGTAGCAGCCCATCTCGAAATGCTTGGGCTTGCCGTCCTCGTCGAGGAAGGTCGCGTTCATCGCCTTCGAATACTTCGTGCCGAGGTAGAACACGTGGCCCACCTCGATGCCGCGCTGGATCGCGAGGCGCCCCTTGCCGTCCGGGCTCGGGTCGCCCTCGACCACATTGCGCAGGTCGGCGACGAGGTCGGGTTCGGGCAGATCGCGGCCCCAGTTCGCACCGGTGTAGTGGTAGTCCTCATCGTTGGCGCCACAGATGAAGTCCGACATGTTCGCCACCGTGCGGTCGGCGACCACCTTCACCGGCTTCTTCATGCCGATCGGCCCGAGGTAGCCAGGCTTGCAGCCGAAGTGCTCGTGGATCTCGGCCTCGGTCGCGAAGCGGAAGCCTGCCTTGAGGCCCTCGAGCTTGCTCGCCTTGACCTCATTCAGCGCGTGGTCGCCGCGCACCAGCAGCAGCCACACCGTCACGCCGGCCGGCCGGCCCTTGTCGTCGACGTCGTCGGTCGCGAGCACCAGCGACTTCAACGTCGTCGCGAGCGGCACCTCGAGCAGCTTCGCGACGTCGGCGCAGGTCGCCTTGCCCGGGGTCGGCGTCTTCTCCAGCCCGTGCGTCGGTGTGGCGCGCGACGCCAGCAGCGGCAGCGCCTCGGCCAGTTCGATGTTCGCCGCGTAGTCCGAATCCGGGCAATAGACGATCGCGTCCTCGCCGGTGTCGGCGATCACCTGGAACTCGTGCGAGCGGTCGCCGCCGATTGCGCCGGTGTCGGCCGCCACGGCACGGTAGGTGAGGCCCAGGCGGTCGAAGATGCGGCAGTACGCCGCGTACATCGCGTCGTAGCTGCGGCCCGCGGCGTCCATGCTGCGGTCGAAGGAGTAGGCGTCCTTCATCGTGAATTCGCGCCCGCGCATCACGCCGAAACGGGGACGGCGCTCGTCGCGGAACTTGGTCTGGATCTGGTAGAAATTCTTCGGCAGCTGGCGGTAGCTCTTCAGCTCCTGGCGCGCGATGTCGGTCACCACCTCCTCGGAGGTCGGCTGCAGCGCGAAGTCGCGCTCGTGGCGGTCCTTGAAGCGCAGCATCTCCTCGCCCATCTTCTCCCAGCGGCCGGTCTCGGCCCACAGCTCGGACGGCTGCACCATCGGCATTGACAGTTCGAGGGCGCCGGCGCGGTTCATCTCCTCGCGCACGATCTCCTCGACCTTGCGGATCACGCGCAGGCCGATCGGCAGGTAGCTGTAGATGCCGGCGGCAACCTTGCGGATGAAGCCCGCACGCAGCATCAGCTTCTGGCTGACGACCTCGGCATCGGCGGGGGCTTCCTTGAGGGTGGAGATGAAATACTGGCTGGCACGCATTCTTGAGTCCGCGGTTGTCGGTTGGGCAAACCACCAATTTTAGCCGGTCGCGTGCGCGTCGGGTATGCGCCGTGCTGCACATTCGGGGCTGGCGCAATTTCCGGCCCGCGCGTGGCAAAAAGCGCTTCGGAAACGGGAACATGCCACGGGTCGCGCCTTTCCAATGCAGGGTAAGTGTGAAAAAATCGCTACAACTCTCATGAATTGAAGGTTTGATCATGCTCGACCGTGAAGGCTATCGCCCGAACGTCGGCATCGTTCTGGTCAACGCGCGCAACGAGGTGTTCTGGGGCAAACGGATTCGCGAACATTCCTGGCAGTTCCCGCAGGGCGGCATCAAGCACGGGGAATCCCCCGAGCAGGCGATGTTCAGGGAACTCTTCGAAGAAGTGGGTCTGCGCCCCGAGCATGTGAAGATTCTTGGCCGCACGCGCGGCTGGTTGAGGTATGACGTTCCGAAACACTGGATAAAGAGGGAATGGCGCAACACCTACCGCGGGCAGAAACAGATCTGGTTTCTCCTGCGGCTGGTCGGCCGTGATTCCGACGTCTGCCTGCGAGCCAGCAACCATCCGGAGTTCGATGCCTGGCGCTGGAGCGAGTATTGGGTGCCGCTGGAAGCTGTCATAGAGTTCAAGCGGCAGGTGTATCAGCAGGCACTGCTGGAGTTGGCGAAAAACCTGTTCCGGGTTCGTCCCGGAGACCTGCCTGAAGCCTACCGGGCCGCCGCGGAAGCGCGCGAGTCCTGAGCACGGCATCGACGCCGCCGCGACGCAACCGGATCTTCCGGACGCATCGCGGCGGCGTTTTTTCTGTTTCTGCCCGCCTGCTGCTGAACCGTTGAACGGGCGGCCGGTCAAATCTCCTATGCCGGTTTCCGTCCGGCTGCGGCGCGCGCGTCGACAGCGCCGTTCGCGGGGCGCGCGTGCAGTGTCTCGATGCGATGTCCGCAAGGCCAGCATGCGCCCCTCCACGCCATCGTCTGCAATGGGAGGTGCTCATGAACCGGGAATTCGAACCGCTTCCGCAAGCGCGGCTGGCAGGTTTGCACTGCGAAGTCGCCAGAACGGATGCAAGCCGCAGGGTATCCGCGTCCTCTCCCGCGGTCGAGGTCATGACCGACTTCACTCGAGTGCCTGCCGCGACCATTTCCGGCGAAACGCCGCTCGACGACGCCAACCGCGCGATGCTCCTGCGCGGTGTCCGGCTCCTCCTCGTGAGCGATGCACGCCACCTCGTGCGCGGCGTCATCACCGTCGCCGACCTGCTCGGTGAACGCCCCGTGCATACCGCGCGCGACCGCGGCGTGACGCTCGGCGAACTGACTGTCGACAGCGTCATGACGCCGCTCGAGAAGACCGAGGCCGTCGAACTCGGCGAGATCATGCGTGCCGACGTGGGCCACATCGTCGCCACGCTGCGGCGTTCCGGCCGTCAGCATCTGTTGGTGCTGGAGCGCGAAGAGGGTGGTCGCGGGCTCATCCGCGGCATCTTCTCCGCGTCGCAGATCGCACGCCAGCTCGGCGAGCCGCAGCCGATGATCACCGAGATCGCGCGCACCTTCGCCGAGATCGAAGCCGCGATCGCGGCCTGACGTGGCGGAATCCCCCCATAGCCGGGCACCATCGAAAACATAGTTCCATTCAATTTTCCCTGGGCGCCCGCGCCTTCTAGGCTTCAAGCATCCCCGGTGGCAGACCGGGGCGGATCTTCGACACATCGAACGAGGAGACGACCATGGAACTCAAGGGATCCAGGACAGAAACGAACCTGAAGGCCGCATTCGCGGGCGAATCGCAGGCCAACCGCCGTTACCTGTACTTCGCGGCGAAGGCAGACGTGGAAGGCCAGAACGACGTCGCCGCGGTGTTCCGCTCCACGGCGGAAGGTGAAACCGGCCACGCTCACGGCCATCTCGAATATCTCGAAGCTTGTGGCGACCCGGCCACCGGACTGCCGATCGGCGCCACGCGCGCCAATCTCGGCGCCGCCATCGCCGGAGAAACCCACGAGTACACGGACATGTACCCGGGTATGTCGAAAGTCGCGCGCGAGGAAGGCTTCGAAGAGATCGCCGACTGGTTCGAGACGCTCGCCAAAGCGGAACGCTCGCACGCCAACCGCTTCCAGAAGGCGCTGGGCGTATTGCAGGACTGAGTCCGGAGGCGCATCCGCATCCGGCCACGGGCGGCCGCGCAGGCCGCCCTGACCCCTTATTGCACTCCGTGCGGCCGGCAGGTCGCGCGCCAAGGGAGGTCGCATGTCCACGCGGGAAGGCAGTCTCGAGGCCCCCACGCGCCACCCGATCGCGTGGCAGGAGGCCGATTACTACGACGAAGCCAAACTCGGCCACGAGCTCGAACGCGTGTTCGACATCTGCCACGGATGCCGGCGCTGCGTGAACCTGTGCAATGCGTTCCCGACCCTCTTTGACCTCGTCGACGAGGGCAGTACCGGCGAAGTCGACGGCGTCGTCAAGAAGGATTTCGTCAAGGTCGTCGATCAGTGCTACCTGTGCGACCTGTGCTTCATGACGAAGTGTCCCTATGTTCCGCCGCATCCGTGGAACGTCGATTTCCCGCACCTGATGCTGCGGGCCAAGGCGGTCAAGTTCCGCAAGGGCGAAGTGCGCCTGCGCGACAAGGTGCTCACCAGCACGGATGCGCTCGGCAAGCTCGCCGCCATTCCGGTCGTCGCCCAGACCGTCAATGCCGCCAACCGCAATGGCGCCGCGCGCGCCGTTCTGCAGTCGGTGCTCGGCGTCGACAAGCGCCGGGAGCTCCCGCCCTATGCCCCGGCCCGCTTCCGCCGCGCCGCCGACGTCCGGGCGGAGTGGCCGGTGCGCGACGGCGAACGCACGCCGGGCAAGGTCGCGATCTTCTCGACCTGTTACATCAACTACAACGAGCCCGGCATCGGCCACGACCTCGTCGCCGTGCTCGCTCACAACGAGATCCCGGCCGTCCTCGCCCGTCAGGAAGCCTGTTGCGGCATGCCCAAGCTCGAACTCGGCGATCTCGAGGGCGTGCGCCGCCTGAAGGACGTGAACATCCCCCAGCTTGCAGCGCTCGCGCGCGACGGCTACGCGATCCTTGCTGCAGTGCCTTCGTGTGCGCTGATGTTCAAGCACGAGCTCCCGCTGCTCTTCCCCGGCGATGCCGACATCAAGGCCGTCGCCGACGCGATGTTCGACCCCTTCGAGTACTTCATCCTCCGCCACCGCGACGGCCTGCTGAAGACCGACTTCAAGCAGCCGCTCGGCAAGGTCTCCTACCACATCCCCTGCCACAGCCGCGTGCAGAACATCGGACAGAAAACGCGCGAGACCCTGCAACTCGTCCCCGGTACCGAGGTCACCACGGTCGAGCGCTGCGCCGGTCACGACGGCACATGGGGGGTCAAGGAAGAGTACTTCGAACAGTCGATGAAGATCGGGCGCCCGGTGTTCCGCCAGATGGCGCAGGCCGCGCCGGACTTCATCAGCTCCGACTGCCCCATCGCCGGCCGCCACATCCAGCAGGGCATCCGCGACAGCGGTACCGCGCTCGCGGCGGAGAAGGCCCATCCCCTGACCCTGCTGCGCAGGGCCTACGGACTGTGAGGAACCGACCCGATGAACCCCATTTCCCGCGACAGTCTCCTCAGCCTCGAAGCCTACGCCCGCCAGCGCGCCGCCTTCCGCAGCCGCGTCATCGCCCACAAGAAGGAGCGCACGCTGCATCTCGGCGAACACATCACGCTGATCTTCGAGGACGAACTCACGATCCGCTACCAGATCCAGGAAATGCTGCGCATCGAGCGCACCTTCGAGGAAGCCGGCATCCGGGACGAACTCGACGCCTACAACCCGCTCGTTCCCGACGGCAGCAACTGGAAGGCGACGATGATGATCGAGTTCCCCGCGGAGGACCAGCGGCGACTCTGGCTCGCCCGCCTGATCGGGATCGAACGCCGCGTCTGGGCGCGCGTCGGAGGCGACGAGCCGATCTTCGCGATTGCGGACGAGGACCTGGAACGCGACAATGGCGAGAAGACGTCCGCGGTGCACTTCCTCCGCTTCGAACTGCCGCCTGCGCAGATCCGCGCCCTGCATGCAGGTGCCGCGCTCGCGATCGGTGTCGATCATCCCGCCCTGTCGGCGGTCGTGGAACCCGTACCCGACGCGATCCGGCAATCCTTGTGTGGAGACCTGCGAGCTTGACGCTGCTGAAACCCATCATCCGCGGGGGCCTCGTGGCCCTCGTCTGTTTTTCGGCCCCGGCAATTGCCGGGCTCCTCACCGACCTCGAACCCGATTGGAAGGAGGGCGAGCACACGCTGCCCGCGCCACCGCGCGAAACCGGTCTGCGCGAATTTTTCGTCAGCAGCGCGTCGCCCAACCACTTCTATATCGACGAGGACAGCATCATGGTCGGCGACGACGGCGTCGTCCGCTACACCCTGGTGATCCGCAGCGCCGGCGGCGCGACGAACGTCACGCACGAAGGTATCCGCTGCGCCAGCGGCACTTGGCGCCTGTACGCAACCGGCCGCGCCGGCGGACAATGGTCTGCGGTGCGCGACGAGGAATGGAAGCCGATCGTCGGCAACGCCTACAATCGCCCGCGCGCGGCGCTTTCGGAAGACCATATCTGCGACGGCCCGGTGCCGCCGCGCGACCGCAACGAAGTCCTGCGGCGGCTGCGTGGCGAAGCCAGCACCTTCATGAAATCGGGAAAATAAGCCTGCAGACCGAGGAAACCCCCATGGATCAGCTCATCGTCGAATTCGACAAGGCCCTGCGCACCCTGTTCGCCCCTGCGCGCACGGTGCGTCCCGTACCCGGCGGCGACATGCCGGATACCCTGCTCAGCGACGCCCAGCGCGAACACGTCGCCGGCCTCATGCGCGTCAATCACTGCGGCGAGATCTGTGCCCAGGCCCTCTATCAGGGACAGGCCATCATGTCCCGCGATGCCAGCGTGCGCCGCGAACTCGAGCAGGCCTCGAACGAGGAGACCGAACATCTCGCCTGGACCGAACAGCGCATCGCCGAACTCGGCGGACGCAAGAGCCTGTTGAACCCCCTGTGGTACGGCGGGTCGCTGGCGCTGGGAATGCTGGCCGGGCGGCTCGGCGACCGCTGGAACCTCGGCTTCCTCGCAGAAACCGAGCGCCAGGTGGAGGCCCATCTCGGCGGGCACCTCGATCAGCTGCCGGCCGAGGACCAGAAGTCGCGCGAGACCATCAGGCAGATGAAGATCGACGAAGCGCGCCACGCCGACACCGCCATCGGCCTCGGTGCGCAGGAGCTTCCCGGGCCGGTCAAGGCAGCCATGAAGATCATGGCGCGGGTCATGACGACCACCTCGTATCGCGTCTGACCCGCAGGCAGGGCAGGGGGCGGCCCCGTCCCCTGGCCGGTTACCCAGGCCGGAGGCTTATTCGACGTCGACGATCGTCACCTCGTGGACCATCTCCGCCGTCTTGGCCAGCATGATCGACGCGGAGCAGTACTTCTCCGCCGACAGGTGCACGGCGCGTTCCACCGTTTCGCGCTTCAACCCCTTGCCGGTCACCGTGAAGTGGAAGGTGATGCGAGTGAATACCTTGGGATCGGTCTCGGCCCGTTCCGCGATGAGCTTCACCTCGCAGTTGCGCACATCGTGGCGGCCGCGCTGCAGGATCAGCACCACATCGAACGCCGTGCAGCCGCCGGCCCCCGCCAGCATCATCTCCATCGGCCGCGGCGCGAGGTTGCGTCCGCCCGCCTCCGGGGCTCCGTCCATCGCAACGACGTGACCGGTGCCGGTCTCGGCAAGAAAGGTCATCCCGTCGACCCATTTGATCGTGCATTCCATCTTTGACTCCGTTGTCGGCTGGATTGGGGTCGCCCTTGGTCGACCGGGTGGCGATTTTACCGGAATGCCCCGCGCGGTCGCCCAGTCTCGCCATATGCCGTTGTTGCATTGCAGCATGCCGAGCAACCTGACTGTCGGGTAGAGACTCGCGCTAAGGGAACCCTGCCGCGCTGGCGTCGCGCAAATTGATATACGTCAATGAGTTGTAATTTTATAAGCAATGCTTATCTTTCGATTAAAACATTTATAGTGCAACGCACAAAAAAATCTTGCCACGCCGAGTTCGGCTACGGATAATCGTAACCAGTCGGATCAATTGAGCTTCGTGATCCAAACCGTGTCTCCTCCACCCTCCTCCTTTGGTGTGGATTTAACGCAGTCCTCCAAGGACTGCGTTTTTTTTGGTGCGGTCCGAAATCGGCTGCACTCTTCGCGCAACGAGCCGCGGTCACTTGCGGACAACATCGTTGAGCCCGCACATCTGCTTCGCGCCATCATCCATCGTATCTTCGGCTCAGACGGTGAGCGCCTCCGTTTCGCGCGCCGACCTGCCGCCGTAGGTGAGGAAGCCTTCATATATGGGCACCAGACCCCGCATCCGGCGATACGGTTCCTCGCTTGCCGCCTGTTGCCGGTCGCACATGGCACTCTCGCCGCTACCGTCGAGCATGCCCATGAACCCATCCGAGGTGCGCAGCAGGAGGGCGTTGTTAGCAGGAGGGCGTTGTTTCCCGCTCCTGTGATCGGCGCAAGCCGCCAAGTGTCATTAGCTCGAAGTGCTCTATCAATTACGCTAAATCATGCAAGGGCGGCGGCTTTGAGCTGACACAAGTGTCGGCGAACTTGTCCGAGCCGGCGGCGGCCACCCGAGTCCCGGCTCCATCGCTGCCGCAACGCCGATCATTGATCCTGATTTGACTTTCGGCTGTGCTTCCTATTACCATCACGAGCTTTCCGTTTATTGGCCTCTGCCCCAGGCCGGACAAGATCGAGGATTCGAATGAAAACGTTTTCTGCCAAGCCGCACGAAGTCAAGCGCGACTGGTTTGTTGTCGACGCTGCGGACAAGGTGCTTGGCCGGGTCGCCGCCGAGGTAGCCCGCCGTCTGCGTGGCAAGCACAAACCCATTTACACGCCGCACGTCGATACCGGCGACTTCATCGTCGTGGTCAACGTCGAGAAGCTGCGTGTCACCGGTAACAAGGCGCAGGACAAGAAGTACTACCGCCATACCGGTTTTCCGGGCGGAATCTACGAAACCAACTTCACCAAGCTGCAGCAGCGCTTCCCGGAACGCGTGCTCGAAAAGGCGGTGAAGGGCATGCTGCCGAAGGGGCCGCTGGGTTACGCCATGCTGAAGAAGCTGAAGTGCTACGCGGGTGCCGAGCATCCGCATGCCGCTCAGCAGCCCAAAGTTCTCGAGATCTGACAGGAGCCGATCAATGGCTGTGACTTACAACTACGGCACTGGCCGCCGCAAGACTGCGGTTGCCCGTGTTTTCATCAAGCCGGGTTCCGGCAACATCGTCGTCAACGGCAAGCCCCTGGACGAGTTCTTCTCGCGTGAAACGGGTCGCATGATCGTGCGCCAGCCGCTCACGCTGACTGAGAACGAAAACCGCTTCGACATCATGGTGAACGTCACCGGTGGTGGCGAGTCGGGTCAGGCGGGTGCAGTTCGTCACGGTATCACCCGTGCGCTGATCGAATACGATGCCGAGCTGAAGCCGGTGCTGCGCAAGGCTGGTTTCGTGACCCGCGACGCGCGCGAAGTCGAACGGAAGAAGGTTGGTTTCCGCAAGGCCCGTCGCCGCAAGCAGTTCTCGAAGCGCTGATACCTTTTCCCGGTATCCGCTGGCACAAAAAGCCGCCCGATGGGCGGCTTTTTGCTTTTCTGCGCGCAAAACCGGCGGGCGATGGGTGAGATAATTAAAAGCTGCATCGGGGATTGCCCCGCCAAGGAGAAAGCATGATCAAGGTTGGTGTCGTCGGCGGTACGGGTTATACGGGTGTCGAACTGCTCAGGTTGCTTGCGCGTCACCCCGACGTTCAGTTGCACGCGATCACGTCGCGCGGCGACGCGGGCATGGCAGTGTCCGAGATGTTCCCGAGCCTGCGCGGCCGCGTCGATCTGCGTTTCGTCACGCCCGCCGAGGCTGAACTCGACCGCTGCGACGTCGTGTTCTTTGCCACGCCCAACGGCATCGCGATGCAGCAGGCGCGCGAACTCGTCGACAAGGGCGTCCGCGTCATCGATCTCGCTGCCGACTTCCGTATCCGCGACATTGCCGAATGGCAGAAGTGGTACGGCATGACGCACGCCGCGCCCGAGCTTGTCGCCGAAGCCGTGTACGGGCTGCCGGAGCGCAACCGCGAGCAGATCCGGGCGGCCCGCGTCCTTGCCAATCCCGGCTGCTACCCCACGGCCGTGCAACTGGGCTTCCTGCCTCTGATCGAGGCGGGCGTGGCGGACCTTTCGCATTTGATCGCCGATGCCAAGTCAGGCGTCTCGGGAGCCGGGCGCAAGGCGGAGGTGCATACGCTGTTCGCCGAGTCCGCCGACAGCTTCAAGGCGTACGGCGTGCCGGGGCATCGCCATCTGCCTGAAATCCGCCAAGGGCTGGTCGGTATGGCCGGCAAGGCAGTCGGCCTGACCTTCGTGCCGCATCTCACACCGATGATCCGCGGTATCCACGCGACGCTGTATGTCCGGCTCACGCAGAATGTGGACGTGCAAAGCCTGTTCGAGTCGCGCTATCGCGCCGAGCCGTTCGTTGATGTGATGCCGGCGGGCAGCCACCCCGAAACCCGCTCGGTTCGTGCGAGCAACATGTGTCGCATCGCCGTCCATCGTCCGCAGGGCGGCGATGTCGTCGTCGTCCTGTCGGTCATCGACAACCTCGTGAAAGGGGCGGCCGGGCAGGCGGTGCAGAACATGAACATCATGTTCGGTTTCGAGGAGACCCAGGGGCTCGACATCGTGCCCGTCAGTCCCTGACGGAACCAATCGCGGCGATAGCCACTCTCATTTTGACGAAACGTGTCGGGTGACGCATTATTTGAAAGTGCACACCCCTTCAGGAGATAACATGAACACTGCAGTCGAAACGCCCGAACTGCTTGTCTTCACCGACAGCGCAGCCGGCAAGGTCAAGGAACTGATCGAGGAAGAGGGCAATCCCGAACTCAAGCTGCGCGTTTTCGTCAGCGGTGGTGGCTGCTCGGGCTTCCAGTACGGCTTCACTTTCGACGAGGAAGTGAACGAGGACGACACCGCGTTCGAGAAGAACGGCGTGACCCTGCTGATCGACTCGATGAGCTACCAGTATCTGGTTGGCGCCGAGATCGACTATACGGAAGGTCTCGAAGGCTCGCAGTTCGTCATCCGCAATCCCAACGCGACGAGCACCTGCGGCTGCGGATCTTCCTTCTCCGCCTGACGCGCGCGCTGCCCATCAAATAAAACGGGAGGCCTCGGCCTCCCGTTTTATTTGATGGGCTATCCGTGCCGCAGATCAGTCCGCGCGTGCCACCGTCGTACGATCGAGCAGCGCCAGGCGCTCGAGCAGCGGTGCAGTGTCGCGACGGAAACTGGCAAGCGCGGCGCTCCCGAGCGGTTGGGTGGTCGGCAGCGCGATCTTCATCGGATCGCGAGCGACACCGTTCACACGGATCTCGAAGTGCAGGTGCGCGCCCGTCGACCATCCGGTCGATCCGACAAAGCCGATTACATCGCCTTGGCGGACGCGCTGGCCCTTGCGCAGCCCCTTCGCGAAGCCGTTCAGGTGTGCGTAGGCGCTTTCGTAGCCGTCGCGGTGCTGGATCACGACGGTGTTGCCATAGCCGCCCTGGCTGCCCGCGAATTCAACGACGCCGTTCGATGCCGCCTTGACCGGGGTTCCCGTCGCTGCGGCGAAATCCGTACCCTTGTGCGCCTTCCAGCGTTTGTGGATCGGGTGCATGCGGCCCCCGAAGTTGGAAGAAATGCGCGAGAACTCGAGCGGATAGCGCAGGAAGGCCTGGTTAAGCCCTCGTCCGTCGGGCGTGAAATACGCGTCGGACCCGTCCTCGTCCCGATGCAGTACGACCGTGTGGCGCTTGCCGTCATTGACGAACTCGGCCGCCAGGATGCGGCCGGCTCCCGCGGGCATGCCCCGATCGTGCAGCGACTCATACACGATGCTGAAGCGGTCGCCACGCCGCAGGTCGCTGCTGAAGTCGATTTCGGTACCAAAGATTTCCGCAAGCTTCGTCGCGACGCTATCGGGGACTCCCGCCGCGTCGGTTGCGCCGAATAGCGTCTGGCGGATCGTTCCTGAGCGCATCTCGACGTTGACGCCCAGTGTTGCGGCCGTGCGGGTGCGGGATTCGAGACCGGCAGCCGTCCGCTCCACCGTGTAGCGCTCGTCGCCGCCCGCGACCGGCAGGCTCAGGAATGCAATCCTCCCGTCCGTCTGCACGGTGGCGAGGACCGATCGTCCGGCCCGCAACTGTCTCTGTGCCTGCACCCCTTCCGGCTGGTTCAGGTAGTCGAGGACTTCCGCATCGTTGGCGCCGACTCGCCGCAGGATCGCCTGTATCGTGTCGCCGGGGCGCACGCGCTCGTCGAAGACGAAGGGCAGATCCGTGGCATCGGCAACGGGCGATGCAATCGCCCCAAGGCGTTCCACGACCGATTGCGTGACGATCGAAGTTTGCGGCGCCCCCGGGGGGACGGCTGTCGCGGCAACGACGCCCAGCAGCGACGTGCCGGCCAACGCGCCGACGGCCCACCGCTTGCGTCCGGTGGGGAGGAGGCCGTTGAGTTCGGCTAGAATCGTGACTTTTCGTGCCTGCATGGGATTTTCGGACAAAAAACTTCCGCGAGTTTAGCAAAGTTTCTTGTCGTCCCGTTGAATGGAGAGTTGCATGACTGACGTACAGGGAGCCCTCGAACTGATCAAGCGGGGTGCCGACGAGTTGCTGATAGAGGCCGAGCTTGTCGACAAGCTGAAATCCGGCCGCCCGCTCCGGGTGAAGGCCGGCTTCGACCCTACCGCGCCCGATCTGCACCTCGGTCATACGGTCCTCATCAACAAGCTGCGTCACTTTCAGGATCTGGGGCACCAGGTGATGTTCCTCATCGGCGACTTCACCGGCATGATCGGTGACCCGTCGGGCAAGAACGCCACCCGCCCGCCCCTGTCGCGCGAGCAGATCATGGAGAATGCGCGCACTTACCAGGATCAGGTGTTCAAGATTCTCGATCCGAAAAAGACCGAGGTCTGCTTCAACTCGGCGTGGATGGAATCCCTCGGTTCGGCGGGGATGATCCGCCTCGCCTCGCGCAGCACCGTCGCGCGCATGCTCGAGCGCGATGATTTCGCCAAGCGCTACGCCGCCAACCAGCCGATCTCCATTCACGAATTCCTCTATCCGCTGTGTCAGGGCTACGACTCGGTGGCGATGCGTGCGGACATCGAACTCGGCGGCACCGACCAGAAGTTCAACCTGCTGATGGGGCGCGAACTGCAAAAGCACGAGGGCCAGATTCCCCAGTGCGTCCTGATGATGCCGCTCCTCGAGGGGCTGGACGGTGTGAACAAGATGTCCAAGTCGCTGGGCAACTACATCGGGATTGCAGAAGGGCCGCGCGAGATCTTCGGCAAGCTGATGTCGATTTCCGACGACCTCATGTGGCGCTACTACGAGCTGCTGTCCTTCCGCTCGATCAGCGAGATCGCCGATCTGCGCCGTGACGCTGAGGCAGGGCGCAATCCGCGCGACATCAAGGTCATGCTGGCGATGGAACTGGTTGCCCGCTTCCATGACGACGCGGCGGCCGAGGATGCGCGCGCGGAATTCGAGGCACGCTTCCAGCGCGGCGTGCTACCCGAGGACATGCCCGAGGTGAAGGTGGCAGTCGGGGCCGATGGGATGCCCGTCTTCCAGGTCATCAGGCAGGCCGGCCTGACCGGTACGACATCGGAGGCGATGCGGATGATCGAGCAGGGGGCGGTGCGACTCGACGGCGATCGCGTCGAGGACAAAGGTCTGGTGCTGCAGGCAGGGACGACGGTGGTGCTGCAAGTGGGCAAGCGCAAGTTCGCGACCGTGCATCTGGGCTGATGGCTGGCAGCGTTTCACCGACGCGTGACGGCCGAAGGTCCGCGTCTGTGCAAATGCCATGTGTAATATAGTGTAAACATGCTTCGGGCCGGGCGACGGAGAGTGATCCATGCCCGGCTCGTTGCTCGCGCGCCACCGACTTCTCGCGCGAGCGTTATTGCGCCCGTTCTTGAAGGCAGGGTTTCGAGACCATGAGGTTCCGGTCATTGTTCGGTACGGGCGCCACCTTGCGCCCCGGCTCCTTGGGCGCAATCGTCTTCGTGGTTGCCCTCGGGGCCGCAGCCCTGTTTGTCGCGCAGTCGGAGCGCGAGAGCCTGCGCATCCGACGTGCCGAGATCGCCGACCAGAGCGGCGACAAGGCGCACGAAATCGAGAGTGCGGTTCGCCACGGCCTGACCGCAACGTTTGCCCTCGCAGCCCTTGTGAGGCAGGGGAAGGGTGTCGTTCCCGATTTCGATGCCGTGGCGACCGAGATGCTTCGCTACTACCCCGGTGCCGATTCCCTCCAGCTTGCGCCGGGCGGCGTCATTCGGCAGGTCGTGCCGCTTGCCGAGAACGCTCGTGCGATAGGGCACGATCTGCTCGCGGATCCCGCCCGCAACAAGGAAGCTTTTCGCGCCCGGGATACCGGCGAACTCACCCTCGCCGGACCATTCGACCTGATGCAGGGGGGTATTGGTGCGGTCGGCCGCCTGCCGGTGTTCCTTGACGCCGAGAGCGGCCGGACGCGGTTCTGGGGATTCACCACGGTACTGATCCGTTTTCCCCAAGTCCTTGACAAGGCCCAGTTGCCCCAGCTCGTGAAGCGCGGGTTGCATTACCAGCTATGGCGTGTACACCCCGATACCGGGCTGAAACAGCTCATTGCGGCGTCTTCCGAGGGGGCGCTCATTGATCCGGTGGATCGTGCGGTCATGATGCCGAACGGCACGTGGACACTCAGCGTTGCGCCGATCGACGGCTGGACGCACAAATCGGCGCTGTCGCTCAAGCTGCTCCTGGGATTCATCTTCAGTGCGCTCCTCGGTTGGCTTGCGAAACAGATGGGGGAGCTGAGACTTCATCGTTACCGGTTGCAGACCTTGGTCGACGAGCGCACGTCCGCGCTGGCGGCGCGTGAATCCAAGCTGGGGGCGCTGATCAGTTCGCTACCGGACCAGCTGTTCGTGCTCGATGAGCCGGGCCGGATCGTCGAGGTTCATTCGCCGGATCCTGCGCTTCTTCCGATGGTTCCGCACGAACTCCCTGGGCGTGCGTACGGCGAGGTCTTTCCGAAAACGGTCGCGAGCGCGGTCAGCGAGGCGCTGGCGGCCATTCGCAAGGATGGCCAGCGGCACGAATTCGAATATGCACTGGAGCTTCCGGGCGGGGTCCGGCAGTTCAGCGCGTCGATGAGTCAGCTCTCGCGCAGCGACGGAGCGCCGGCTGGTTTCATCGCGCTCGTACGGGATGTTTCCGAACGCAAACTGGCTGAAGAAAAGATGCGCGAGGCGATGGTGGTCTTCGATGCATCCAGCCAGGGGATCATGACCGCGGATGCCGCGGGCGTCATAACCTCCGTGAACCCCGCCTTCTGCTCCATCACGGGCTATTCGGCGGATGAGGTTATCGGGCAGACACCCGCGATGTTCAAGTCCGGGCGCCACGATGCTGTCTTCTACAAGAACATGTGGGCGACCCTCGAGACGACCGGCCGCTGGGAGGGCGAGGTCTGGAATCGGCGCAAGGCTGGTGACGTCTATCCGCAGTGGCTGACCATCTCTGCCGTGCGCGACGAGTCGGGAAAACTCATCAAGTATGTATCGATCTTCAGCGACATGACGCGGCGCAAGCAGCGCGAGGAGGTCATCTGGCGGCAGGCGAATTTCGATGCCCTCACCGGCCTTGCCAATCGAAACCTGCTGAACGATCGCCTCGAGCGCGCACTGGCGCACAGTCGCCGCACGGGCAAGAAAGCCGGTCTGGTGTTCCTCGATCTCGACGGGTTCAAGTGGATCAACGACACCCTGGGCCACGACGTCGGTGACGAGATGCTCATCGAGGTGGCTGCCCGACTCAAGGACTGCGTCCGTCAGCAGGACACGGTCGCGCGGCTCGGGGGTGATGAATTCACCCTTGTCGTCGATGACATCGTAGATGTCGAAAGTCTCCAGGCCGTCGCCGACAAGGTGTTGCGGGTCATTCGCGAGCCTTTCCTGCTTGCCGGCGCGAACCGTTACGTCTCGGGCAGTCTCGGAATCACGGTGTTCCCCGACGACGGTGATAACGTGCAGGCCCTGCTGCGCAACGCCGACATCGCGATGTACCAGTCCAAGCAACTCGGCAAGAACCGCTGTCAGTTCTATTCGCAGGACATGCAGGAGGCCGCCCGTCTGCGGGTGCAACTGGAGGCCGAATTGCGTGTGGCCATCGAGCGCCGCCAGTTCGTTCTCTATTACCAGCCCATCATCGATGCCGGAAGCGGTTGCGTGAGCGGCGCCGAAGCGCTCGTGCGCTGGCAGCATCCCTCGCGTGGTCTCGTCGCTCCGGACGAATTCATCGCCATCGCCGAAGATACAGGAATGATTCTGCCGATCGGCGCATGGGTGCTCGACGAAGCATTGCGGCAGGCGAACGAATGGCTGGAGCAGGGATTGTCTCCTCTCCGGATGGCGGTCAATGTTTCGGGCGTCCAGTTCCGGGAGCAGGGGTTGCTCGACCTGATCGCGCAGGCCAGCCGGAAATCCGGATTCGACAGGATCGAACTTGTCCTGGAGATCACCGAGTCCGTGCTCATGCAGAGCAGCGATGCCACGGAAGCCCTCATGCGCGAGATCGGTCAGTTGGGCGTCCGTTATTCGCTCGACGACTTCGGAACCGGGTATTCATCACTGTCATACCTGAAGCGCTTTCCCGTCGATCAGGTAAAGATCGATCGCAGCTTCGTCAGCGACTGCCTCGAAGACAAGAACGATGCCCTGCTTGTCGAGGCGATCATCAACATGGCGCATAGCCTCGGACTCAAGGTGACGGCGGAAGGGGTCGAGACTGAATCGCAGCGCGAGTTCCTCTGCGCGCGCAATTGCGATTACCTGCAGGGCTATCTCGTGAGCAAGCCCCTGCCGGCGGACGCCTTCCGACTGTTCGCCCTCGGGCGCAGGGCGGGCAACGACTAACGTGCTTCCCGGCGCCCCTAGCGCCATGCCGCAAGGGCCGAATTACGGACTGCGTCGTCCATGTGATGTCCTTGCGGTGCGTCCATAAAACTATTTTCCGGAAATGGCTTGACGCTTCAATTGAGCTCTATATAATTCGCGCCTCTTCAGCGCTGCGGCGGATTTGGCGGCGGCGGTGGAGGGCAGGAAAGAGGGGGGCGGTGCTGCAGCGGATTTAAAAAAGTTTGCTGCGGTGCTTGACGAAAGCGGTTGAGTTTGTCAGAATCTCTTTCTCGCTGCTTCGGCAGCGGTTCTTTAAAAAATTGGACAACCGATAAGTGTGGGTGCTTGGTTGGCGCGACCGAACTGCTTCGGCAGTTTTAATGTTGCAAAGATTGAGTGCTCATATGTAAGTCAGTAATGATTTCTTTGAGTGCTTTGTTGGATTGAACTTAAGAGTTTGATCCTGGCTCAGATTGAACGCTGGCGGCATGCTTTACACAT
>NZ_WTVS01000230.1 GCF_012911005.2 Aromatoleum toluolicum
GGGAAAAGTTCTGCAAAGACTTGCAACGCCCGGTGAAAGCCTGCAAAGCCCCGGTTGCAAACCACCGCCATCGCCCCCCATGTGCCACCATGGCCGTTGAGACTTCGAAGGAGAACACTTTGCGCATTCGCACATCCCTGGCGTCCATGGGGTTGCAAAGGCCGGTCCTGGCGACGGTGGCCCTGTTGGCAGCCTGTGCAGCACTTGCACAAACGCCCCCACCAGCACCGGCCCCTCCAGCGGAGACACACGCGGCAACAGAGCCCGCAGCGGCAGTGAGCCCGGGCGAGCTGAAGGCACAACGTGAATTCAAGATGCTGGACTTCAACGGAGACGGCAAGCTCAGCCGCTCTGAGGTAAAGCTGTTCCCGCGCCTGGCGGCAGCCTTTGACGAGGCCGACACGGATGGCGATGGCTTTGTGTCGTATGC
>NZ_WTVS01000231.1 GCF_012911005.2 Aromatoleum toluolicum
TTCCTCTGGAGTGTGGAATTCTTTCCCGTCATTATCAACATGTACTTTACGAGGGTATCACAAAGACATTGTGTTGTCCCGACTTCAAAACAGTATCAAGAAACCTAGGAACAAGACAAGAGGGAGCTCCTTGTCTCTATTCATTTCTTAGTACTAGAACACCATCTGCGTAGTCATATCTTCCTTTCAAGAACTAATGTCCTCGTTGTAATATTTGGGTAAGGTAATTTTTAGAGTTGATTGAAGAGTTACATTCTACCGGATACTTGACAATTATATTCCAAAAGAGATTCAAGGGAAGAATGTAAAGCTCTGATATTATTTCAACCTCTAGCCAGCTAGTTATCTAGAGTTTACCAAGATAGACAGAGTACTCTTTACAAGCATAGACGTGGAGTTTGAGCGATTGCTTTGTTGTATGCCACAAGAG
>NZ_WTVS01000232.1 GCF_012911005.2 Aromatoleum toluolicum
GCGCGGCCCGCCGCTTGTCCATGCGGCCACCCACGCCCACTCCTGCCAGCGAGCCTGACGCGGCCAATGCCTCGGCCAGGAACCCCACAAACGCCTGCACCCGCGTCGAAAACTGGTGCCGCTGCGGGTACACCGCGTAGATGTCGGCCGCAGGCGTGTGGTACTGCGGCAGCACGGGCTCCAGCAGGCCCTGGGCCAGATGGCGGTTCACGTCCCACTCGGCGCGCATCACGATGCCGTGGCCCTGCAGCGCCCACAGCACAGCGATCTCTCCGTCATTAGTGGTGAGGTTGCCGGTGATCTTGATCGACTCGGTGTGCGCCTTGCTGCCACGCCCGGTGGTCAGGCGCCACAGGCCGTAGGCCTCGTCGCCCTGGCGGATGCCGATGCACTGGTGCTCCATCAGGTCGCGCGGCACGCGGGGCCTGC
>NZ_WTVS01000233.1 GCF_012911005.2 Aromatoleum toluolicum
ACCCCGCTGCCGACGTCGCGCAACTCACCCCCCGTCTGTGGAAGCAGCACTTCGCGGCCAACCCCCTGCGATCCGATCTCTTCGAAATCTCGAAGTAGTCAAGGACGCTCGTCAGTTACCGCTTACGCCGATGCGGCGCGGGCCGCGCCTTCGCAATTCGTACGACATTGCCCATGGTCAGGCCGCCTGGCGCAAGGGTTCGGATTGATCGCGGCCCAGATTCCAGGGCAACAAGTCGTCGATCCGGTTGATCGGATGCTCACTGATGCGTCCGAGCACGTCGCGCAGATACGCTTCCGGATCGTAAGCGGTAACTGACCGGCGTTATTCCAGGGCACGTGATCGACGTGGACAATTGCCTCCAGGGTCAACAATGGAGGGATCGTTCATGGCAGGGGTGCTCAAGCGCAAATGGCGCCGGCGCAGCCG
>NZ_WTVS01000234.1 GCF_012911005.2 Aromatoleum toluolicum
GCGCTGATTTTTGGTGCTGCTTACACCCTGTGGATGTTCAAGCGTGTGTACCTGGGCCCCGTGGGCAATGACAACGTCAAGGGCTTGACGGACATCGACAGCCGCGAGTTCCTGGTGCTTGCTGTACTGGGCATCGCGGTGCTGGCCATGGGCCTCTACCCCCGTCCGTTCACCGACGTGATGGACACCTCGGTGGCAGAACTGCTCAAGCATGTCGCGCAGACCAAGCTGAACTGAACAGACCAGACTGAACTGAGAGATTCGAGATGATTGACAACATCAGCTGGCTAGCGATTTACCCCGAAATTGTGCTGTTGACGATGGCCTGCGTGATTGCGCTGGTTGATCTGGGCGTACACAGCCCTCGTCGCACCAGCACCTACGTGCTGACCATGCTCACGCTGGCCGTGGTGGCTGCCCTGAGGCC
>NZ_WTVS01000235.1 GCF_012911005.2 Aromatoleum toluolicum
CAGAGTGACCAGCATCAACAACCGGGCCTGGCGCCCGGTTTTTTTATGGCGGTGATGGGGCTGGCTGGCGGTGGCTCTTTGGCGGGTTCCGCGCTCGGATGTCATCTCGCCCGTTGCCATGGTGCAGCCTCCTTGTCGAGGAGTGTGCCTATTCCCGCACCAAACCGGGCAGAACCAGAGCAACGGCGGCGGCGATGCGCGCGCGGATGTCGCTGCCCGGCGCCAGCAAGCCGAGCGCCATCTGGCGCAGCGGCTCCGCCATGGTCATCGCCAGCAGCAGATCGCTGGTCTGGGCGGTGTCCAGCTCGCGCAGCCAGCCCAGTTGTTGCTGGCGCTGCAACCACGCCGCCAGGGTCGCCCTGCCGCGCGCAATGCCGTTCTCCTGATAGGCCGCCAGCAGGGCATCGCGCCCCGCGAACTCGTGC
>NZ_WTVS01000236.1 GCF_012911005.2 Aromatoleum toluolicum
CCACAAGGCAACGCGCACTGACCGCCGCCCAGCGCCGCCGGACTCCCGCCCGGGACGCTGACCCGCAGCGGTGAGGGAGCAACCCTTCGATCGGTCAGCTGGCCACGCAGATCTTCAGCATGTTCGTGCCGCCGGGTGCGCCCATGGGCTCACCGCAGGTGATGGCGTACACATCCCCCTTTTGCACGATGTTGCGGCTCTTGAGGTGGCGCTCGGCCTGATCCAGCGCAGTGTCGCGGTCAGCACTGGTGTCCATCAGCAAAGGGCGCACGTTGCGGTACATGGCCATCTTGCGTTGCGTGGCCACCTTGGGGGTGAGCGCATAGATGGGGATGCGGATGCTGTGCCGGCTCATCCACAAGGCAGTAGCGCCACTGTCGGTCATGGCGACGATGGCCTTGGCGCCCAGGTGGTGGGCGGTGAAC
>NZ_WTVS01000237.1 GCF_012911005.2 Aromatoleum toluolicum
GCGCAACACCGACCCCGACACCGCTGCCGCGCAAGAACTGCTCTCGGGCAAGCGCCACGCCACCGGCATGGAGTTCAACCTGGCGGGCCGCCTCACGCCCCAATGGGAACTGTTCTTCAACCACACCTGGATCCCGTCGGCCAAGATCGACAAGAGCAACGTGGTGCTGGCCTCCAACGGCGGCGGCGCGCAGGTGCAGGGTGACCGACCCGGCCTCACGCCCAAGCACAGCGGCAGCGTGTGGAGCACCTACGCCGTCACCTCCAAGCTGCGTGTGGGTGCTGGCCTGACATACCGCGCCAAGCAGAACCCCGAGGGCTCGCGCGCCGTGTACGCCAGCGGCTTTGCCGTGGTGGACGCCATGGCCGAGTACGCGTTTGACGACAAGACCTCGCTGAAGCTGAACGTGAGCAACCTGTTCGAC
>NZ_WTVS01000238.1 GCF_012911005.2 Aromatoleum toluolicum
CATTTACAGCGGCCGGGCATTTGTGTTGGTGATGGCGGCCATTGTTGCGCTGGTGGGGTTGGGCCAGATAGCGATACACATTGGCTGGGCTAACGAGTACGACAAAGAGGGGAAGCTGATCCAGCGCGAATAGCCGGGGCGCGCGCTGGGCTCCCGATCGATTGGCCCTGAACTCTCACTTGAACACGGGGCGGAAAAAACTCCGCTCATAACTCACGATGCACCCCGTCTCTTCGGCATAGCGGAAAGCCGCTTGGCAGTCCGCATCCTGCATCGACGCCTCGCGGTAGCGCTCGTAGGCTGCGAGGCTCTCGAACGTGAACAGCGCCAGCGCAATGTTGTTGGCGCCCTCGCTGGGCATAAAGTAGCCGTGGTGCTGGCCGCCGAACTTCTCGACCAGCGGAATCCACAGTTTTCCGTAG
>NZ_WTVS01000239.1 GCF_012911005.2 Aromatoleum toluolicum
CCGTGAAGGCCGCGTGCCACTTCACACGCTGCGTGCGGACATCGACTACGGTACCTCTGAAGCCAAGACCACCTACGGTGTGATCGGCGTCAAGGTCTGGGTCTACAAGGGTGACACGCTGGGCCGCAATGACCTGCCCGCCGTGGAAACGCCTCGTCCAGACGAAGAGCGCCGCCCACGCGGCCCACGCCGTGATGGCCGCCCAGGTGGCGACCGTCCAGGCGCAGGCCGTGGCCCACGTCGTCCTGTCGGTGGCAACGCCGCTCCGGCCGACGGCAGCGACAAGCCAGCGGAAGCTGGTGGCGCTGATAACACCGCCGTTAAGCGCGTACGCAAAGTCGCCGCGCCCGCTACAGCAGCGGACGGTAAAGGAGAATAAAGATGCTGCAACCTGCTCGCCGTAAATACCGCAAGGAGCAAA
>NZ_WTVS01000023.1 GCF_012911005.2 Aromatoleum toluolicum
CGTGCTCCTGTCGAAGACGAGGCCGATTGCCTCATCTCCAACTTGGCAGAGCACTGCCTATAAAACCCGGGACGCCATGACCGTACGGAGCGGTTCAGCATGCCCTACCGCGCGAGCGGTTTAGTCCAAGGCCGATTATGTGGAGCTGTCGATTATGTGGAGCTGCGGGGGCGGATTGCGGCTGAGGGTAAGCAGCGAATGGGCAGGGGGTTACGCAGTGTCACTGCGAGCTCTACATAATTTCCGCGTTTGGCTGCCATCGTGCCGCCGTGTTCGCGGACGTCTAGAGGTCGCGGCGTCTCCGTTGCCAACGGCCAGCATGCCGGAAACCCCGGTCGGTTAAGGATATGACGAAGACGGAGGAAGGGGAGTTGTATCACAAAGGTCCTCCTGACTAGCGGATCAGCTCATTGCGGCGACTGTAATTATGTGTAGGACCGACCACCCGGATCCCGCTCCGTGCGTCGGTCTGGGCGTCTTCCGATCGCTTGGTCTCCATAATCGAGGCATCTACATAATCGGCCTTATGTGGAGCTCTACATAAGGCCGATGACTCGACGGACGCTGCGCATTCACGAGCGGCAGCAACATGGTCGGACCCGCCGGGCGGATGACCGGCTTGAGCAAACGAGCAAGGACTGGTCGTGGCCGTTATGGACAGCTGTGCATAACGGCCAGAACCGGTCTTCCAGCACCGTTCCGAAGCAGACATTTGATGGGCCCGCTTCACTCAGATAATCGACGGACGGGCTGCGATAGTTCAGTGACACGCAGGTTGCCGACAACCGTCGAAGTACGTTCAGCGCTGGCAAGCGACGGCGCTCAGCTCATTGAACTGCACTGGTATCGATCGACGCCGTAACGGTGAAGGACGGGCCCGCACTTACCCAATGCTTGTAGTCGCGTGAGGTGCCGACCGGCCGCGTTTGTCGGCCCCGAACCCACACTATCCACTACGGCTTTAACCCCCACGTGTAACACACGAGCGCCTGCGCAGGCGGAGGGCGATTCATTATTTCGCTAGCAATCGACGGCGTACGGTCTACGTTAGAGGAGGCGAAGGTCAGTGGGCACCGAACCCAGGGCGACGCCAAACCCCGCACAGAGGAGAAAGAAAATGGCCACCTTTGTTACGCTCGTAAATTTCACTGACCAAGGCATCCGGGCAGTCAAGCAATCTCCTGATCGCTTTGAGGCCTTTAGGGGCTTGATTGAGAAGATGGGGGGCAGCGTCAAAGCAGCATGGTGGACAGTCGGGAGCCACGACATGGTGGTGGTCTGCGAGGGCAGCGAGGAGATGGCCACGGCAGCGCTTCTTACAGTTGGCTCGCTCGGAAACGTGCGCACCCAGACGCTTCGCGCATTTGACGAGACAGAGATGCGCCGCATCATCGGCCTGATGCCGTAACCCGCAATCTCGCTCGGGGAAGCCGCTAGAGAGCCGAGACGACGAATGTCTCTTGAGGGTCGGGTCCGGCTGTAGCTCGACGTGACAAGCGGTCAATGAGCTCCCTCAGCGCCTGAACGGCAGGTGACCGTCGGCGCATTCTGAAAATATCGGGCCCGCTTGATTGCATCGGACCATGACATGATTCGCTTGCAGTCCCGCCGGATCTGGCGTATCACACGACGTTATTCAGCCGTTCTTTTATGACACTCGACGGAGATCCCTTGAATACTTGCGTACCAAATGCGAGCCGAAAGTCGCAAATCGATGAAGTTCTTCTTAAGCTTCCTGGCGTCAGGGCGAAGAAGATCAGTGGACTTGACGCCTACTTTGTTGACGACAAGATGTTCGCCTGCATAAGCGGCAACGGCGTCGGACTGCGCGTGCCTGCCGCCACCGCGATCGAGTTGCAGTTCTCAAGGGGCGACGTCGTCCCATTTCAACCCGGTGGCATGGCAAGTTCGAGGGAATGGATTCAAATCGACCGGGCCGACGCGGCAGACTACGAGCAGGATATTGAACTGTTCCGCGCCTCACTTGAGTTCGTGAAGGGCGCGCGGACGCGGTAATTTCCCGGCCCCGCAGGGGGTAGCGGCGTTCGACAGCTCAGCTGCCCAGGTACTGCGACGCGAGGCAACCGCCGGCGGTGGCTAGATTGCCACGCGCAATGAAGGGCTCGTTGAGCACCGTGACATCGGCTTGCTCGACCCAGTGGGATACCCGACCGAGCGCACTCATTTGGCGCCTGATGCCTCGTCGCATCCCGATACTGGTGCAGAGAGCAGCAACCCGAAAGTGCTGAGGTAACGCATAGCGCTGTTTTAACTGGGTTTTCTGGTCCGTGCTACAAAGGTCTGGAACTTGCATGATTTCTGCCGAGCGTCGATTGCCGCAAGGGCCGATATCAGGTGCTCAAGGAACAACACCTTGCGGTCAGCGCTCGTTAGCGACGTCATTCGGCCCGGGCCGACACCCTGTTCATCGGGTTCGTGTGCCGGACCGGCTCGCAGGAAGACCCGTTCGTCTTCATCCTTCGATCGAGAGGAGACATGCCATGCCCTACCGCCCCATTCACCAAGTCATTGGTCAGCGCCCATTCCCCACGGTCGCACCAGGCAGCACGATTCGAAATTCATCGATCATCATGCGGGAGATGAAATCCTCGGCAGTTCTGGTGGTGGGAAAGGGGAAGTTGCTCGGTATCCTCACCGAGCGGGACATCGTGTTCCGGGTCGTCGCCATGGGCCTCGATCCGGCGGCGACGTCGGTCGAGACCATCATGACGACGCAGGTGCAGACGATCCACGAGGACAAGCCGTTCGGCCACGCCTTGCATCTGATGTATGAAGGCGGGTTCCGCCACATGCCGGTCGTGGACGACAGGGGGACGCCGGTCGGATTGCTCGCCGCCCATGATGCGCTCGACATGGATGGTCTGCAGCTGGAGCACGATCTGGTTCGCCGCGAGGAGATCGCGGTCATTCTCTGAAGCTTGGCATGCAGGCGCGCGGATCAAGTGCGAGACGCGGCGGACCGATCGGGACATGCATCCGCAGTCAGCATCTGCGCAAGATCCGGCGTCTGCGCTTTCATTGCCTTCAATTACACGTGGCCGAAGGTCCTGCCCGCTTTCGTCATCGGGATTGCGCGGAGCGCGAGGCTCCGCCGCGTGGCGCCGATGACGAAAGGGTCGGGTTGGATAGCGTTGAACCGGGACCTTAGCGAGACACCTCGCCGGCCACCGCCCGGCCGACCGGAATACGACGCTCGGCAAAGTAGTCCTGCGTCAGTTTTGCGACGATCGGCGACAGAAGCAGCAGGGAGATCAGGTTCGGGATCGCCATGAAGGCATTCAGCGTGTCGGCGACCAGCCACACGAAGTCGAGCTGCGTCACGGCGCCAACCAGCACGAAGATCGTCCACAGCACGCGGTAGGGCTTTTCGACCGACGTGCCGACCAGGTATTCCCAGCACTTCTCGCCGTAGTACGCCCAGCCGAGGATGGTGGTGAAGGCGAAGATCGCCAGCGCGATGGCCAGGAACTGGCCGCCAAAGCCCGGGAACGCGGTGACGAAGGCGCTCGAACTCAGCGCCGCGCCCTTGAGGCCGCTGCTCCAGACGCCGGTCACGATCACCACCAGGCCGGTCATGGTGCACACGATGATGGTATCGATGAAGGTGCCCATCATGCCCACCAGGCCGGACTCGACTGGGTTCTTGGTCTGGCCGGCCGCCTGCGCGATGCCCGCGGTGCCGAGGCCGGCTTCGTTCGAGAAGATGCCGCGCGCCACGCCGTAACGCATCGCCATCATCACCGCAGCACCGGCGAAACCGCCCGTTGCCGCCGCGGGGCTGAAGGCGCTCGAAAGGATCAGCGAAAAGGCCGCGGGAATCTGGTCGGCATAGATGCCGAGCACCGTCAGCGATGCGACGACATAACCGATGCACATGAACGGCACCAGTTTTTCCGCCACCGCGCCGATGCGCTTGACTCCACCGAGCAGCACGCCGCCGGTGAATACCGCCATCACGACACCGGACACCCACGGATCGATGCCGAAACCGGCTTCCAGCGCACCGGCGATGCTGTTCGACTGGACCATGTTGCCGATGCCGAAGCCGGCGAGGCCACCGAACAGCGCGAACGCCGCGCCGAGCCAGCGCCAGTGGCGGCCGAGTCCGTTCTTGATCGCGTACATCGGCCCGCCGACCTGCTCGCCGTGGTCGTCGGTTTCGCGGTAATGCACCGCAAGCAGCACCTCGGCATATTTGGTGGCCATGCCGACGAGCGCGGTCATCCACATCCAGAACATCGCGCCCGGCCCACCGACGGCGATGGCGGTGGCGACGCCGGCGATATTGCCGGTCCCGACCGTTGCCGCCAGCGCGGTCATCAGCGCGGCGTAGGGCGTGATTTCGCCGGGTGCGCCGGGCGCCGCCTTGCGTCCGCGCCAGACCATGACGAAGCCGGCGATGATCTTGGTCACCGGCATGAACTTGAGGCGCAATTGCAGGAACAGGCCGGTACCGAGGATCGCGATCAGCATCGGCGGGCCCCACACGAGGTCATTGATCGCCGTGACGAACTGCGTAAGTGTTTCCATGGGTTGTCTCCGTTGTATGTGTTTAGAGGAACTGCGTGGATCAGGCGTAGCGGGCGATGCCGAGGTCGTCGATGTTGATTTCCGGGTTGCGGCCGCCGACCAGGTCGGCCATGACGCGGCCGGTGCCGGCGGCCATGGTCCAGCCGAGCGTTCCGTGGCCGGTGCTGAGGTACAGATTGGGGTAGGGCGTCTTGCCGATGATCGGCGTGCCGTCGGGCGTCATCGGCCGCAGTCCGTTCCAGAATTCGGCCTGGGCGATGTCGCCGCCTTTGGGGAAGAGGTCGCCCACCACGAACTCCAGCGTGCGGCGACGGGGCGCGTCCAGCTGCAGGTCGAAGCCCGACAGCTGCGCTGTGCCGCCGACCCGGATGCGATCGCCCAGGCGCGTGATGGCGACCTTGTGGGTCTCGTCCATGATGGTGGATTCGGGCGCCATCGCCGCATCGCCGATCGGCACCGTGATCGAGTAGCCCTTGACCGGGTAGACCGGGATGTCGATGCCGATCGGCTTGAGCAACTGCGGCGAGTAGCTGCCCAGGGCGAGGATGTACTTGTCCGCGGTGAGCACGCCGGCGTCGGTGCGCACGCCGGTGATGCGATCACCCGCGCGCTCGATGCCGCGAATATTCACGCCGAAGCGAAATTTCGCGCCGAGGGATTCGGCCATCGTGGCGAGGTTCTGGGTGAACTTGAAGCAGTCGCCGGTTTCGTCGCCCGGCAGGCGCAGCGCGCCGACGAACTTGTCCTTGACCAGCGCCAGCGCCGGCTCGTACTCGAGATAGGCGTTCCCTTCCAGCACCTGGAACGGCACGCCGTACTGCTTGAGGATCTCGACGTCCTTGCCGACCCCGTCGAGCTGCTTCTGCGTGCGGAACAGCTGCAGCGTGCCGTGGCTGCGCTCGTCGTAGCGGATGCCGGTGTCGGTGCGCAGTTCCTTGAGACAATCGCGGCTGTACTCGGCGAGCCGTACCATGCGGCTCTTGTTCACGCGGTAGCGCGCCTCCGTGCAGTTGCGCAGCATCGACATGCCCCAGCGCCACATCGCGGGGTCAAGCATCGGCTTGATGACCAGCGGGCTGTGATGCATCAGCATCCACTTGATCGCCTTCAGCGGCACGCCGGGGCCTGCCCACGGTGCCGAATAACCGGGGGAGACTTCGCCGGCGTTGGCGTAGCTGGTCTCCAGTGCCGGCCCCGGCTGCCGATCGACCACGCTGACCTCATGCCCGGCTCGGGCGAGGTAGTAGGCGATGGTGGTCCCGATGACACCACTGCCGAGTACGAGGACATGCATGCCACTTCTCCTTGATTTTTGTCCGTGGTCCTGCGCGGCGGAAGCGACGTGACCAGACTGGATTCAAGGCGGGTTTAGCAACGCCTGTGCCACTATGGAAAGTGCCAATAAAACAGATGGTTATTCGAAGAGCTGCAGCCCGTGCAGTTTTTGTTGTACGTAAATCAATACGCGGAACGCCGGACATGGCCCCGTTGTTGATGGAATTGAGTTTGCGATCAATGGCTTGTACTTTGTGTATTATTATCGATACATTGGAACGATATCGATACAGGAGGCCGCATGCGCATTGCCATCGACTTTGACGACCGCGTTGGCATTGCCCATGAAATCCTGGCCGAGCTCGCGCGGCGCTCGCTCAATGTCACGGCCGTCGAGGTCGATCCGCCGTACATCCACATCGAGGCACCGGCGCTGGAGCAAGCCGGACTCATCAAGTTGCGCAGCCAGTTGCTGCAGATTGCCGGCGTCCGCACCGTGGATGTCGTCGCCATGCTCCCCGGCGCGCAACGTCGCCTTTATCTGGAGGCCCTGCTGGCCTCGCAGGCCGATCCGGTATTTGCGGTCGATGCCAGCGGCCGCGTGATCATCGCCAACGGCGCCGCCGTCACGGCTAGCGGAATGTCGGAAGCCGAATTGCGGGCAAGCTCGATGCAGCAACTGATCGGCGATCCGGGACTGCTGGACGCGATGGTCGACGGGGGTTACCACCTGCCGGTACGCGAAATCGAGATCAACGGCGAACCCTATATGCTGGAGACCTTGCCCCTGCACGAAACGAGCGGACGCGTAGCGGGGGCCGTGATGACCCTGCACGCCCCCACGCGCATGGGCGAACGCCTGAGCGCGCTGCAGAATTACGACGCGGGCGGTTTCGAAGCCATCCTCGGCAATTCACCTGAAATCGATCTGCTCAAGCAGCGCGCGGCGCGCATGGCGCTCGTCGATGCGCCGCTGCTGATTACCGGCGAAACCGGCACGGGCAAGGAACTTCTCGCGCATGCGTGCCATGCCGGCAGCACGCGCAGCGCCGAGCCCTTCTTTGCGCTGAACTGCGCCGCGCTGCCCGAGAACCTTGCCGAGAGCGAGCTGTTCGGCTATTCGCCGGGCGCCTTCACCGGTGCGCTGCGCGGCGGCAAACCCGGCCTGCTCGAACTGGCGGACGGGGGCACGGTGTTTCTCGACGAGATCGGCGAGATGTCGCCCTACCTGCAGGCCAAGCTGCTGCGCTTTCTCAATGACGGCAGCTTCCGGCGGGTGGGCGGCGACCGTGAAGTCAAAGTGAATGTACGCATTATCAGCGCCACCCACCGCGCGCTCGAAGACATGGTGGCCGGCGGTCATTTTCGTCAGGATCTGCTGTTTCGCCTGAATGTGCTGACGCTGCATATGCCGCCGCTGCGCGAGCGACCGGGCGATATCCTCCCGCTGGCCCAGTTCTTCCTCGCACGCGCCTGCGCGCAGGCGGCGCGTCCCCTGATGCGCCTGTCGTCGGCCGCGTGCGCCGCCTTGCTCGCGAGTCCCTGGCCCGGCAACGTACGACAGCTTCAGAACGTGATCTTCCGCGCCGTGACGATGTCGGAACGGCTCGTGATCGGCGCAGACGAACTGGAACTCGCGCAAGCGGCAAACCCCGCCGGGCGAGACATGACGGGGGAAGTTGCGACGCTCGAACAGGCTGTCGCCGACTTCGAGAAGAACCTGTTGCAGCGCCTGTATGGCGATTTCCCGTCCACCCGGCGACTGGCCAAACGGCTTGGCGCCTCGCACTCGGCGATTGCCACCCGCCTGCGCCGCTACGGCATCTGCTGATGCGGCTGCAATGCCCGGGTATCCGTCGTCTACGCGTCGGCGGTCAGCATCTGCGCAATGTCCGGATCGCGGCTGAACGCTTCCGAAAAGTAGTTCACGAAACTGTTCACCTTCAGCGACGGCCGCCGCGCCGGCTGGAAGACGACGTTCAGCGGCAGCGAAGGCGCGCGGTAGCGGGTGAGGATGGGTTTGACGCGCCCGGCGCGCAGGTCGTCGCCGAACACCCAGATTGGCGAATAGCTGATGCCGAGCCCTTCGCAGACGGCCTGGCGGATGGCTTCGGAGCTGTTGGACTGGAAGTTGCCGTCGACGCGGACGACGTGGGATAGGCCGGCGGAGTCGCGATAGGACCATTCGTTGATGGCCGTGAGGCCGGTGTAGATGATGCAGTTGTGGCGGGGCAGCTCGTCGAGGTGTTGCGGTTCGCCGTGCCGCTCCAGGTAGGCGGGCGAGGCGAGCGTCGCGCGGTGGGCGGAGCCGATGCGACGGGCGACGAGGCGGCTGTCCTTGAGTTCGCCGACGCGGAAGGCGACGTCGATGCCGGCGGCGACCAGATCGACGAAGCCGTCGTCGAGTTGCAGGTGGACCTTGATCTTCGGATGGCGCGCATAGAAGGACGCCAGGCGGGGCACGATGTGCAGGCGCCCGAATGCGACGGGGGCGGCGACGCGCAGGACGCCGGAGATCTCGTGCTCGGCACGGTGCACCTCGAGCTGCGCTTCCTCCAGGGTGTCGAGCACCTGTCGGCAGCGCTCGTAATAGAGTTGCCCTGCTTCGGTAAGCGAATGGCTGCGCGAGGAGCGCACGAGGAGGGGCGCGCCGACGAGTTTTTCGAGGGCCTGCACCTGCTTGCTGACGGCCGACTGCGTGGTGTGCGCTTCGCGCGCGACGGCCGAGAAGTTGCCGGTCTCGACGACGCGGACGAAGGTTTCCATCAGGCGCATGCGATCCATCGCGGTTCCAGATTATTCCTGTGTGGAATAGATGCTATCACCGATTCGGGCTACTCCCGTGGATCAGGCATGGACATAATCGCCCCAAGTCGATCAGGTGACTGATCCCGTTCCCGATTGCGATTCACGAAGGAAGCCCGACCCATGACCATTACCCGCAAGCTCTTCCAGCCCGCCCGCATCGGCGACATCGAGGTCGCCAACCGCGTCGTGATGGCGCCGCTGACGCGCAGCCGCGCCGACGAGGCCGCCGGCGACATTCCCGGCAGCGCGATGAACGTCGCGTACTACCGCCAGCGCAGCAATGCGGGCCTGATCATCAGCGAAGGCACGCAGGTGTCGCCGGTAGGCAAGGGCTACATGGCGACGCCGGGCATCTACTCGGATGCCCAGGTCGAGGGCTGGAAGGCGATCACGCAGGCGGTGCATGCGGCCGGCTCGAAGATCGTCGCGCAGATCTGGCATGTCGGGCGCGTCACGCACCCGGACCTCACGGGTGGTGTCCAGCCGGTCGCCCCGTCGGCAGTGAAGCCCAAGGTCGTGGCCTATACGCACAACGGCAAGGTCGAGGTGCCGGAGCCGCGTGCGTTGAGCGTCGAGGAGATCGGCGAGGTCGTGCAGGAGTTCCGGCGTGCCGCCGCAAACGCGATCCGCGCGGGCTTCGACGGCGTAGAGATTCACGGCGCCAACGGCTATCTGGTCGACCAGTTCCTGCGCGATGGCGCGAACCGGCGCACCGACCAGTACGGCGGTTCGGTGGAGAACCGTGCCCGCTTCGCGCTCGAAGTGATCGACGCGGTGATCGCAGAGATCGGGGCGGGCCGCGTCGGTATCCGCCTGTCGCCGGTCACCCCCGCGAACGACCTGTCGGACAGCAATCCGCAGGCGGTGTTCGGCCATCTCGTCGAGGAGCTGAACAAGCGCGGCATCGCGTTCATCCACTTCGTGGAAGGCGCCACCGGCGGTCCGCGCGACGTACCCGGCTTTGACTTTGCATGGGCACGCCGGACGTTCAAGGGCACCTACATCGCCAACAACGGCTACGACGGTGCGATGGCGGTCGAGGCCGTGGAATCGGGCCGGGCCGATGCGGTGGCCTTCGGCCGGCTGTTCATCGCGAATCCGGACCTGGTGCCGCGCCTGAAGCGCAATGCGCCGCTCAACGCGCCGAACCCCAAGACCTTCTACGCGCCCGGACCGGAAGGCTATATCGACTACCCGGCGCTGGAGGAGGTCGCGGCGTAACCTCTCCCTCGGGACGAATCCGGAAAGGATGCAAGCGCATGGCGGGAAGACGCAGCACTTCCCGCCATCAAGCGCTGGATTGCAGCCGGATTCCCCCGCATTCATGCCGTTGGCGGGGAAACTCGGCAGCCCTGCGGGCCGCACGGTGGTAATCTGCCCGTAGCCTTTGCGGTACCAGCACATCGCGGAACGCGTGGTTCGGTTCGATCGCACTTATCCCGTGCGCGCGAGTGTGAGGAAGATCCATTGTCGCGGCCGGATTCCGCCCGGTCACGCACCCATCACGACGCGCCGCGAATGATCGAATCCCTTCTCCTGACGACCGTGCGGATCGTCACCTTCGATCGCCTGCGGCAACTGACCAACGCCAGCGGATTCTTCTTCGAGCACGATCAGCGCCTCTTCCTCGTCACGAGCGGGCATGTGCTGTTCGACAAGCCTGCCCGGCACTTCCCGGACCGGATCGAACTGGAGCTGCACAACAACCCGGACAACCTCGCGGAATCGACGGGGTTTTCGATACCCCTTTATCGCGATGGCCAGAGCCTGTGGCGCCAGGGTTTCGATGCGGCGGGCGGCATCGACGTGGCGGTCGTCGAGATCGATCGCGGGGCGCTGCCCGCGACGACCGTTTATCGCGCCTTCACATCTGCGCATCTGCCGGGGAGCCTCGATCACGTTGAAATCGGCACCTCGCTGCTGATCGTAGGCTTTCCGCTCGGCTTTCACGACACCTGGCACCACATGCCGGTAGTGCGTCAGGCGGTGGTGGCATCGTCGTTCGGATTGCGTTTCCAGGGCGAGGGCTATTTCCTTACGGATGCGCGCACGCACCGTGGCACCAGCGGTGCGCCGGTGGTCATGCGCGTGGCCAATCCGCCGCCGAGCTATGGCGATCTGCCGTGGATGCTGCTCGGTGTGCATTCGGCGCGGCTCGATGTTGGCACGCGCGATCTCCAGCTGGACGAGGCGCTGGGCCTGAATTGCGCCTGGTACCCCGATATTCTGCTAACGTTGGTCATGTCCTGACTGGTCGCAGGCCCAGGCGGCGCGTCCGTGCCGGCCTGTGCCGCTCGACGCCGCGGGGCAATCACGGAGGGAGAACTGCGATGGCTCAGGGACCGGCGGAGAGCTCCGTGGTGCTGCGACGCCTGCTTGCCCTTGCGCGTGATTTCCTGCAGGCCCCCGATCTGAGGGGAATCCTCGACCTGGCGGGGAGGGCGATCCCCGACCTTCTGCATTCGGACGGGAGCCTCCTGGTCGTGCATGACGGCGAGCGCGAGTTCGTCTCGGAGTTCGGCCGTCACCATCGGCCCATGCCCACGCCGGAAGCCTCTGCGTTGCTGCGCCATGCGCGACGCGCCATGTCCGACCGCACGCCTATCCTGCTGCCCGAGATTGCGGGGGATTCGGGCATGCGTGAGGACGAACTCACTGCGCTGGGCATCGCGAGCCTGATTGCATACCCGTTCCCGCCGGTCAGGCCCGTGGGGGCGCTGGTGTCGATGTGGTATCGGCAGGGGTCCCGGAAGGAGCTCGCACGCCTGATTCCGACCCTTCGCCTGCTCGGCGAGATCACGGGAGCGGCAATCGGCAATGTCAGCTCGCGGAAGTTGCTCGAGGAACGGATCGTTACAAAGGCGAGCGAGATTGAAGAGGCCGCCCGCCTGCACGCGGTCGAGTTGCAGAGGCGGGATTCCGTGGAAGAGGAAATCCACAGGATCTCGGTGACGGACATGATGACCGGCCTCCTGAACCGCCGGGGATTCTTCCTGCACGCCGAACGCAGTTACAAGCTTGCCCGCCGCCAGCAGGTTCCAAGCGTCCTTGTTTTCATCGATATCGATGGCTTGAAGGGGATCAACGACGCATATGGCCACGATGTCGGCGACAGTCTCATCGAGGACATGGCGCACATACTGCAGCAATGCTTTCGCGACGCCGACGTGGTTGCCCGTATCGGTGGCGACGAGTTTGCCGTGTTCACGATCGATGCGTCGCAGCCGGACGTGCTCCTGGCGCGGATGCACAAGAGCCTCGCCGACCATACGCTGCGACCGGATTGTCCCTACCGGATCTCGTTCAGCACCGGCATCGTGCAGTGTGACCCGTCATCCGAACTGAGCCTCTCCGACCATCTTCAGCGGGCGGACCAGTTGATGTATGCCGAGAAACGGAAGCGATTATCCGAGAGCTGAAGCGCCGATCGAGGCGAGTGCGTGATGGGCGGTCGCGCATTCACACATTGAACAGCAGCAGCCAGAGCCGACCGTGTCGGGGTTTTGGAATTTGTGAATAGCAAATCAGTTGCGTATAGACGAATTTATGTCTAGGATTCATATCGTCCACCCATCCCGACAGAGACCCCAAAATCATGACCACCAAGAAATTCGCCTCGCAGGCCGACCTCGAAGAAAAGAAGATCAGCTGGGACAAGCTTTCCGACAACGCCTACGCCTATACGGCCGAAGGCGACCCCAACACCGGCGTGATCATCGGTGACGATGGCGTGATGATCATCGACGCCACCGCCACGCCGGTCGCGGCGCAGGGCGTGATCGCCAAGGTGCGCGAGATCACCGACAAGCCGATCAAGTACGTCGTGCTGACGCACTACCACGCGGTGCGCGTGCTCGGTGCCTCCGGCTACAAGTCCGAAGGGCTCGAGCAGATCATCGCCAGCCGCGACACATACGACCTGATCGTCGAGCGCGGCCAGCAGGACATGGATTCCGAGATCGGCCGCTTCCCGCGCCTGTTTCAAGCGGTCGAGAGCGTCCCCGGGCTGACCTGGCCGACGATCACCTTCGAAGGCGAGATGACCCTGTGGATGGGCAAGCTCGAAGTGAAGATCAAGCAGATCGGCCGCGGCCACACCAAGGGCGACACCATCGTCTACCTGCCGTCGCAGAACATCTGTTTCTCCGGCGACCTCGTCGAGGCCGACGCGGCCTGCTACACCGGCGACGCCTACCTCGCCGACTGGCCGCAGACGCTCGACAACCTCGCCGCGATGAAATTCGACAAGCTGGTCCCGGGCCGCGGCCCGGCGCTGATCGGCCGCGAGGCGGTCGACTCGGGCCTCGCCTACACCCGCGACTTCGTGTCGACGCTGTATCGCAGCGCACAGGAGGCGGTCGGGCAGGGCATGGACCTGAAGGCGACGATGGCGCACACGCGCAAGAACATGGACCCGAAGTTCGGGCAAGTCTTCATCTATGAGCACTGCCTGCCCTTCGACGTGACGCGCGCGCACGACGAGGCGAGCGGCATCCGCGACCCGCGCATCTGGACGGCCGAGCGCGACCGGCAGATGTGGCATTCGCTGCAGGAGTGACCGTGTGGTGGTGTTGAGCCGGCGTCATATGACGTGTGCTCGGGCACGTTCTTCCTCCCCCTTCAAGGGGGAGGTTAGGAGGGGGATGGGTTTCTGCGGCGTCTGCTTAACCCATCCCCACCCCAACCCTCCCCTTGAAGGGGAGGGAGTAACCGTGCAGTACTCATGCTGACATCACGTAATTGCCACCCCGGCTGAGCAATCAGCCGATCAGCGTCGCGCCCTCACGGGCGCCGGACTCCGGGCCCTCGCACGCCAAGAGGCAGGCCCGGAGACGTGAAACAAACGGAGGAGACACCCGTGCTTAGCACGTTCCAATACCCGAAGTTCGACTACGTCCGCCCGCCGGAGATCGCCGAAGCGCGTGACGGGCACTATCCGGTGGTGATTGTCGGTGCCGGTCCCGTCGGCCTGACTGCCGCGATCGACCTTGCCCAGCAGGGGCAGCGCGTGCTGCTCCTCGACAACGACGACACGGTGTCCATAGGCTCGCGCGGCGTGTGCTACGCGAAGCGCACCCTTGAAGTTCTCGACCGCCTCGGTTGTGCCGAAGAGATGGTGCAGAAGGGTGTGTCGTGGAACGTCGGTCGCACCTTCTTCCGCGAGGAGGAGGTGTTCAACTTCAACCTGTGCCCCGAGCCGGACCATCATCGGCCGGGCATGATCAACCTCCAGCAGTACTACCTGGAAGACGACCTGATCAAGCGCGCGCGCCTGCTGCCGAACCTCGAGATCCGCTTCAGGAACAACGTGATCGGGGTGACCCCTGACGCGGAGAAGGCGACCTTGCGTGTCGAGACGCCGGACGGCGCCTACACGCTGTCCGCCGACTGGCTGATCGTCGCCGACGGCGCGCGCAGCCCGATCCGCACGATGCTGGGACTCGACATCGACGGCAAGATCTTCATGGACCGCTTCCTGATCGCCGACGTCGTGATGAAGGCGGAGTTCCCGACCGAGCGCTGGTTCTGGTTCGACCCGCCGTTCCACCGCAATCAGTCGGTGCTGCTGCATCGCCAGGCCGACAACGTCTTCCGCATCGACTTCCAGCTCGGCTGGAACGTCGATCCGGAGGAAGAGAAGAAGCCCGAGAACGTGATCCCGCGCATCAAGGCGATGCTTGGCGATGATCGGGAATTCGAGCTCGAGTGGGTCAGCGTTTACACCTTCCAGTGTCGCCGCATGAACCGCTTCAACCACGGCCGCGTCCTCTTCGTCGGCGATGCGGCGCACCAGGTCTCGCCCTTCGGCGCGCGGGGCGCCAACTCCGGCATTCAGGATACCGATAACCTGGTGTGGAAGCTGAAGCTGGTGATGGACGGAAAGGCGCCGGCGACGCTGCTCGACACCTACTCGGACGAGCGCTGCTACGCCGCCGACGAGAACATCATGAACTCGACGCGCTCGACGGACTTCATCACGCCGAAGAGTGCCGTCAGCAAGACCTTCCGCAACGCGGTGCTGGGGCTCGCCGAGCAGTTCCCGTTCGCCCGCGCGCTGGTCAACTCCGGCCGACTGTCGGTGCCGAGCTTCCTTGCCGATTCGCGCCTGAACACGGCCGATTCGGACGTGTTCGCCGGCAACATGATTCCCGGTGCGCCGATGGACGACGCGCCGGTCGCGATGGCCGACGGCACGCAATGGTTGCTCGGCGCGGCCGGCAACTGCTTCCAGTTGCTGCACTACATCCCCGATGCGGGGGCGCTGGATGCGGCGAGCGCGCAGGCGCTGCGCAGCCTTATCGACGCGCCGATTCCGGTCGAGGCGATCGTCGTCGCCGAACGCGGCACCGCGCCCGCCGGCCTGAAGACGCTGATCGATGCGAAGGGACGCGTGCGCGAGCGTTACGACCTGCGCGAAGGCACGAGCTACCTCGTCCGTCCCGACCAGCACGTCGCCGCGCGCTGGCGCGCGCTCGACCTCGCCCAGGTGCGTGCCGCCGTCGCGCGCGCCACCTGCAACGCCTGATGGAGACCGCCATGGCCCTCAACACGCAACCGAACCTGCATGAACCCGGCAAGCGCCACTTCCGCGCCTTCTCGCCCGGCGACGACTTCTACGAAGCGCTGATCGCGACGCACCGCGACCTGACGGACGAGCAGAGCGCGATGGTGAATGCGCGCCTGATCCTGCTGCTCGCGAACCACATCGGCGACATCTCGGTGCTGCGCGAGGCGATGCAGATCGCGCGCGAAGGCGCCTGAGAACGAATACGGAGACAAGAATGCTGATCCAGAAAATCCACCACGTAGCCTACCGCTGCCACGATGCACTCGAAACCGCACGCTGGTATGAGAAGCATCTCGGCATGAAGCTGATCCTGTCGATCGCCGAGGACGCCGTGCCCTCCACCGGTGAGGCCGACCCCTACATGCACATCTTCCTCGATGCGGGCATGGGCAACGTGCTCGCCTTCTTCGAGCTGCCGACCCGCCCGAAGATGGGCCGCGACGAGAACACTCCGGCGTGGACGCAGCACCTCGCGCTGCAGGTCGAGTCGGTCGAGGTGCTGATGGCGGCCAAGGCACGCCTCGAAGCGGAGGGAATCGACGTGATCGGGCCGACCGACCACGCGCTGTTCCTGTCGATCTACTTCTTCGACCCAAACGGCCACCGCCTGGAACTCGCCGCGAACACCGCGTCGCCGAAGATGCTCGAGGCGCTCGACGACGTGAAGTGGGAGATGCTCGAAGAGTGGGCGCAGACCAAGAAGGCGCCGAAGCACGCGGCGTGGATGCACGACGGCAGCTACAAGGAGATGTTCAAGTGAAGCTCGCGACCCTCAAGCAAGGTGGCCGCGACGGCACGCTCGTCGTCGTCAGCCGCGACCTGACCCGCTGCCGCGCCGTGCCGGCGATCGCCCGCACGCTGCAGGCCGCGCTCGACAACTGGTTCGACTGCGAGCCGCAACTGCGCCAGGTGTACGAAGCGCTCAACAGCGGGGCCGTCGATACGCAGCCCTTCGACGAGGCCGCCTGCCACTCGCCGCTGCCGCGCGCCTACCAGTGGGCGGACGGTTCAGCCTACCTCAACCACGTCGAGCTCGTGCGCAAGGCGCGCAATTCCGAAGTGCCCGAGAGTTTCTACTCGGACCCGCTGATGTACCAGGGCGGTTCGGACAGCTTCATCGGCCCGCGCGACAAGGTCGTCGCCGACGAGAGCTGGGGTATCGACTTCGAGGCCGAGGTGACGGTCGTGACCGGCGACGTGCCGATGGGCGCGACGCCCGAACAGGCGGCGAAGGCGATCCGCCTCGTGATGCTGGTGAACGACGTCAGCCTGCGCGGCCTGATCCCGAACGAACTGGCCAAGGGCTTCGGCTTCTTCCAGTCCAAGCCCGCGTCGGCGTTCTCGCCGGTCGCCGTGACGCCCGACGAGTTGGGCGACGCGTGGCGTGACGCGAAGGTGCACCTGCCGCTCGTCGTGCACCTCAACGACCGGCTCTTCGGCAAGCCGAACGCAGGCGTCGACGCGACCTTCAACTTCGGCCAGCTCATCGCGCACGTCGCGAAGACGCGCGAGCTCGAGGCGGGGTCGATCATCGGCTCCGGCACCGTTTCGAACAAAGCCGGCGACCTGTGGGGCTCGTCGATCGAGCACGGTGGCGTCGGCTACTGCTGCCTCGCCGAAGTGCGCACCTGGGAGACGATCGAGCAGGGCAAGCCGGCAACGCCCTTCATGCGCGACGGCGACACCGTGCGCATCGAGATGTTCGACGCCGACGGCCACAGCATCTTCGGCCGCATCGAAAACACCGTCGCTGCGCTCGCCGGCTGAACGGCGCAGCACATCGCCCGGAAGCTCTGCGCAGAATGGGGTAGAGCAGCATGTGCACATGAATCCCAGCGGTCGTTCGCGCGCCGACCACTGCGCGCGGGTGCTATGCGTGATGCCCAAGGGATAGAATGGGGCTGCAAACAGGGCCGGGCGAATCCCGCCGCCCGGATCCCCGCCGAGACGACATGGAGCTCCCTATGACCGACAACAACCTTGTACCGCTCTGGACGCCTTCCGCCGATCGCATCGCCGCCGCCAACGTCACTGCCTTCCGCCTTGCGGCCGAGAAGCGCTGGGGCGTGTCGCTGCCCGACTACGATGCGCTCTACGACTGGTCGATTGCCGCGCCCGAACAGTTCTGGGTCAGCGTCTGGGAGGGTGACAAAACCGGTGCTGGCGTGATCGGCGAGCGCGGCGAGCGCGTCTCGGTCGACGGCGAGCGCATGCCCGGTGCCAAGTGGTTCCCCGACGCGCGCCTCAATTTCGCGAAGAACCTGCTACGTTCGCGCGATGCGAAGGACGCGCTCGTCTTCTGGGGCGAGGACCACGTGCTGAATCGCATGACTCACGGCGAGCTGTATCGCGCCGTCGCCCACTTCGTCGCCGCGTTGCGCGAGATGGGCGTGCAGAAGGGCGACCGCGTCGCCGCCTACATGCCGAACATGCCCGAGACGGTGATCGCGATGCTGGCAGCGGCGAGCATCGGTGCGGTGTTCACGTCCGCGTCGCCGGATTTCGGCGTGCAGGGCGTGGTCGATCGCTTCGGCCAGACGGCGCCCAAGGTGCTGGTTGCCTGCGACGGCTACTTCTACGGCGGCAAGACCATCGACGTGCTTGGCAAGCTCGGCGACATCGTGCGCCAGTTGCCATCGGTGAAGCATGTGGTTGTCGTGCCCTATGTGCACGCCGAGCACGATCTGAAGGACATTCCGCACGCGCACATGTGGGCGGAGTTCATCGCGCCGTTCCATTTCGTCGACGACATCGCCTTCGAGCAGCTTCCCTTCGATCATCCGCTCTACATCATGTACTCGTCGGGCACGACGGGCGTGCCCAAGTGCATCGTGCATTGCGCGGGCGGGACGTTGCTGCAGCACCTGAAGGAGCATCGCCTGCATGCCGACGTGAAGCCGGGCGACCGCCTGTTCTACTTCACGACCTGCGGCTGGATGATGTGGAACTGGCTCGTGTCCGGCCTCGCGGCCGGCGCGTCGCTGCTGCTTTATGACGGCTCGCCGTTCGCGTCCGACAACCAGATCCTCTTCGACTACGCCGACGCCGAGCACATGACGCATTTCGGAACCTCGGCGAAGTTCATCGACGCCGCCGCGAAGTTCGGCATGAAGCCGCGCGAGACGCACAGCCTCGCCACCGTGCGCGCGATGATGAGCACCGGCAGTCCGCTGATGCCGGAAGGTTTCGACTACGTCTACCGCGACATCAAGGCCGACCTGCAACTGTCGTCGATCTCGGGCGGCACCGACATCATCTCGTGTTTCGTGCTCGGCTCGCCGGTGCTGCCGGTGTGGCGTGGCGAGATTCAGTGCCGCGGGCTGGGCATGGCGGTGGACGTGTGGGACGACGCGGGCCGGCCGTTGCGCGGGGAGAAAGGCGAGCTCGTGTGCACGAAGCCTTTTCCGGTGATGCCGATCGGCTTCTGGGGCGACGACGACGGGGCCAAGTACCACGCGGCCTACTTCGATCGCTTCCCCAACGTCTGGTGTCACGGCGATTTCTGCGAGATCACCGGGCACGGCGGGCTGGTCATCCACGGCCGTTCGGACGCGACCCTGAATCCGGGCGGCGTGCGCATCGGCACCGCCGAGATCTACCGTCAGGTCGAGCGCCTGCCGGAAGTGGTCGAGTCGCTCGTGATCGGCCAGGACTGGCCGCCGCAGAATCCGAACGACGTGCGCGTGGTGCTGTTCGTCAGGCTGCGCGAGGGGCTGACGCTCGACGACGCGCTGGTCGCGCGCATCAGGCAGACGATCCGCGACAACACCACGCCGCGCCACGTGCCGGCCAAGGTGCTGCAGGTTGCGGACATTCCGCGCACGAAGAGCGGCAAGATCGTCGAACTCGCCGTGCGCAACGTCGTGCATGGCCGGGCGGTGAAGAACCAGGAGGCGCTCGCGAATCCGGAGGCGCTGGCCTTCTTCCGCGACCGGAGCGAGTTGGCGGAGTAGGCAGTTGGCGGCGGGATTTCATCCCGCCTCTGCGGCCTCGCTCAGGTCCCCTGGCGAGGCGTGCCCGCACCGGCCGCGCGCTCGAGCGCACGCGCGGCCCCGGTCAGGCCGGGGTAGGGGGCGTGGATGACCCAGGTCGGGATCTGCGCGAGGTAGTCGCTGAAGCGCCCCTTCTGTTCGAAGCGTTGGCGGAAGCGCGAGCGCGCGAAGTAGGCGCCCAGCTTCGGCACGATGCCGCCGCCGATGTAGATTCCGCCGCGAGCGCCGAGCGTCAGCGCGAGGTCCGCCGCGACGGTGCCGAGCAGCGCGCAGAACGTGTCCACAGCGCTCGCGCACAGCGCTGAGCTGCCGTCGAGCGCACGCTGGCTAATCTCGGCTGCCGACAGCGCGGACGCGGGCTGGCCCGTGACGGCGGCTTCGGCTTCGTACAACGTGACCAGGCCCGGGCCAGACAGCACGCGCTCGGCGGAGACGTGCGGATGCCGCTCCGCGAGCCAGGCGATGATCGCAGCCTCGTGCGCATCGGAGGCGGCGAGCGTCACGTGGCCGCCTTCGCCTTCGAGCGGCACGTAATCCCGGCCGCAGGGTACGAGTCCCGATACGCCGAGCCCGGTGCCGGCGCCGAGCAGACCGATGGCGCGTCCGGCGAGCGGGGCGCCGCCGCCGACCTGTTCGAGTTCGGAATCGCGCAGCGCCGGTAGCGCGAGCGCCAGCGCCGTGAAGTCGTTGATGACCTCCAGGTGGGCAAGATCGAGCCGGGTCTGCAGATCGTGGATCGAGAAGGCCCAGTGATGGTTCGTCATCTTCACGAAATCGCCGTCGATCGGGTTCGCGATGCCGAAGGCGCACCAGCGTGGGCGTGGAAGTCCGGCGGTCGCGAGGTAGTGTTCGATCGCCTCGGCCGGGCCGGGAAAATCCGCGCACGGCAGGGTGCGCATCGCTTCCATGTCCTGTCCCGGCGCGCGGATCAACGCGAAGCGCGCGTTGGTGCCGCCGATGTCGCCGACGAGGCGGGGGTAGGAATCCGGGTGAGCGGAAAGCATCGGGTGTTCCTTGATTCGGTTCGTTGCGGGTGGGGTGGCCTTAGGGATGAGGCTCAGATTTCCTCGTGCCAGCACAGACCGTCACGCGAAAGTAGCGCGCTCGACGCGGACGGCCCCCAGGTGCCCGCGGTGTAGGGCTTGGGTCGCTCGCCGGACTGCTCCCAGCCGGCTAGGATGGGCTCGACCCAGCGCCAGGCGGCTTCCTGTTCGTCGCGGCGCACGAAGAGCGTCAGGTTGCCGCGCATCACGTCCATCAGCAGGCGCTCGTAGGCTTCCAGCCGGCGGCTGCGGAAGGCTTCGGCGAAGTCGAGGTTCAGGCGCACGGGGTGCAACTGCATGACGTCGCCGGGCTGCTTGGCGAGGAGGTGCAGGTCGACCGTCTCCTCCGGCTGCATGCGGATCACCATGCGGTTGGCGTGCATTGGCGAGGACGGCACGCCGAAGATCGAGTGCGGCACCGAGCGGAAGTTGATGACGATCTCCGCGACCTTCTCCTGCATGCGCTTGCCGGTGCGCAGGAAGAAGGGCACGCCGGCCCAGCGCCACGTGTTGATCTCGGCCTTCAGCGCGACGAAGGTCTCGGTGCGGCTGTCGGCGGCAATGCCGGGTTCTTCGAGGTAGCCTGGCACCGGCTGGCCGCTGCTAGCGCCGGCGCGGTACTGGCCGCGCACGCTGCGGGTTGCGACGTCGCCAAGGGTGAAGGGACGCAGCGCGCGCAGGATCTTGAGCTTCTCGTCGCGCACGGCGTCGGGGTTGATCGAGGCCGGTGGTTCCATCGCGACGATGCACAGCAACTGCAGCAGGTGGTTCTGCACCATGTCGCGCATCGCGCCGACGCGGTCGTAGAAGTCGCCGCGCAATTCGACTCCGACCTGTTCGGCGACGGTGATCTGCACGTCGCGCACCCACTCGCGCCGCCACAGCGGTTCGAACAGCGCATTGCCAAAGCGCAGCGCCAGCAGGTTCTGCACCGGCTCCTTACCGAGATAGTGATCGATGCGGTAGATCTGCTCTTCGCCGAAATGCCGGCCGACTTCGTCGTTGATCTGTCGCGATGAGGCGAGGTCGTGCCCGAGCGGTTTTTCGAGGACGACGCGGCTGTCGGGCGCGACGAGGCCGGTGGCGTCGAGGTTCCGGCAGATCGACGAGAACAGGCCGGGTGCGGTGGATAGATAGAAGACGCGCTGGCCGTCGGGACGTTGGCCCAGGCATTCGGCGAGCGTCGCGAAGCTGTCCGACTGCAGCGCATCGACGCATGCGTAGGCGAGGCGCTCCGCGAAGGTCTCCCAGTGGTCGGCGCGGAAGTCGCGGCCGAGGAAGCGCTGCGCCTGTTCGCGCGAAAACTCGCGATAGCCGTCGTCGTCGAGGCTGTCGCGCGCAACGCCGATGATGCGCGCCTCGGGCGCGAGCAAGCCGTCGCCGTGCAGGTGGTACAGGGCGGGCAGGAGCTTGCGCATCGCCAGGTCGCCGGTGCCGCCGACGATGACCAGATCGAGGGGACGGGGTGTAGACATGAAGACCTCTTCGCAGTATCCGCCGGAAAGGCGTCTTTCGACTTATGATGTAATGGAACTACAAAAAACGCAAGTAGAAAGATGCGCCGTGGTGGGAGGGGTTTCTTGGCGGATAGGATGTTGCGAGTGCGTTATGAAAGCTGTTATGGATTGGGTCAAGTCAGTGTAAATAGGCAGTATTGGCATGATGCGGTGCAGTACGACGATGGTTGATAAGGCGGAGTTTGTTATCCGGGCACAAAAATGTTTGCGTTTCTTGAAGTAGTGGAACTACACTTCGATTCAGTTTCAGCCGATATCCCCTGCCGGTGCCGAGCGCACCTGCAGCGGGCGGAAAAAATCAATCGCGCCTCTGGAAGGCCGGGAATTGGAAGGAGATGACACATGAAGATTCATACCGGGATCGTCCGCAGCTGCCTGATCGCCGCTTTCGGGGCGGGGCTGACCGTTGCGACGGGCGCCCAGGCCGCCGAGCTCGAAGTGCTGCACTGGTGGACGGCGGGCGGCGAGGCCAAGTCGGCGGCCGAGCTGAAGAAGATCCTCGAATCGAAGGGCCACAAGTGGAAGGACTTTGCCGTCGCCGGCGGCGGCGGCGAGAACGCGATGACCGTGCTGAAGTCGCGCGTGGTGTCGGGCAACCCGCCGGCGGCGGCCCAGATCAAGGGGCCGAGCATCGGGGAGTGGGGTGCGGAGGGTGTGCTGAGCAATCTTGACGCGGTCGCGAAGGCGGGCGGCTGGGACGGATTGCTCCCGCCGGTCGTTGCCAAGGTCATGAAGCACGACGGGCACTACGTCGCGGTGCCGGTGAACGTGCACCGCGTGAACTGGATGTGGGTGAATCCGGAGGTCTTCAAGAAGGCGGGGGCCGAGATCCCCAAAACCTGGGATGAATTCCCCGTCGCGGCCGAGAAGATCCAGAAGGCGGGCTTCGTGCCGGTCGCGCACGGCGGTCAGCCTTGGCAGGACTTCACCGTATTCGAATCGATCGCCTTGGGCGTCGGCGGTACCGACTTCTACCGCAAGGCGCTCGTCGAGCTGGATCAGGCGACGCTGAAGGGCCCGGCGATGGAGAAGGTGTTCACGACCTTCGCGAGCGTGCGCAAGTACGTCGACAAGGACTCGTCGAACCGTGTCTGGAACCAGGCCACCGGCATGATCATCAACGGCAAGGCGGCGATGCAGTTCATGGGCGACTGGGCCAAGGGCGAGTTCAGCAGCGCCGGCAAGGTGCCGGGCAAGGACTACGTCTGCGTCGCCGCCCCCGGCAGCGCCGAGGCCTTCACCTTCAACATCGACAGCCTCGTGATGTTCGAGCAGTCGTCGGGTGACGTGCGCAAGGGCCAGCAGGACCTCGCCAATGCGGTCATGAGTCCGGCGTTCCAGGAGGTGTTCAACCTCAACAAGGGCTCGATCCCGGCGCGCATGAACATGAACCTCGACAAGTTCGACGACTGCGCGAAGCTGTCGGCGCGCGACTTCGAGGCGGCCTCCAAGCGCGGCACGCTGGTGCCCAGCATCGCCCACCAGATGGCCGTGTCGGCGGCGACCGCGGGCGCCATGCAGGACGTTGTAACCCAGTTCTTCAACTCCCCGAGCATGAAGCCGAAGGACGCGGTCGAGAAGCTTGCCCGGGCCGCGCTCACGAAGTGAGCCTCCGCATCACGAAAGCTTCGAGTACGCATCACGAACCGGCGGCGCCCGTTAAGGCGCCGACCGGGGACGTCGCCACGCAAGACGGCGACGGACCGAGGAGAAGGGAATGGATCTGACTGCTCAAAGAGTGACTCTGACGGGAGGCGACGGCGCGGGAGCGGAGGCGAAGCCACGTCTTGCCGATCGCATCGACGCGTGGCTGCCGAAGATCGTGCTGGCGCCGACCTTCGTCTGCGCGCTGGTCTTCATATACGGCTACATCCTGTGGACGGCGGTGCTGTCGGTAACGCCGTCGCGCATGCTGCCCAAATACGAGTTCGCGGGCCTCGTGCAGTACGAGGCGCTGTTCGCGAACGAGCGCTGGTGGCTCGCGCTGAAGAACCTGGCGCTGTTCGGCGGCACCTTCGTGCTGGTGTGCCTCGCCGTCGGGCTGCTGCTGGCGATTCTGCTCGACCAGAAGATCCGCGGCGAAGGCTTCATCCGCTCGATCTACCTGTACCCGATGGCATTGTCCTTCATCGTCACGGGTACCGCATGGCGGTGGATCCTCAACCCCGAGTTGGGGATCGAGCGCCTGCTGCACGACTGGGGTTTCGAGAATGCGCGGTTCGACTGGCTGATCGACCCCGAGATGTCGATCTACACCGTCGTCGTGGCCGCCGTGTGGCAGTCGTCGGGCTTCGTGATGGCGCTCTTCCTCGCGGGGCTGCGCGGCATCGACGACTCGATCATCAAGGCGGCGCAGGTCGATGGCGCCTCGATGCCGACGATCTACCGCCGCATCATCATCCCCAGCCTGCGGCCGGTGTTCTTCTCGAGCTTCATGATCCTCACGCACATCGCGGTCAAGAGCTTCGACCTGGTGATGGCGCTGACCAATGGCGGGCCGGGCTTCGCATCCGACGTGCCGGCGACCTTCATGTACTCCTTCGCCTTCACCCGCAACCAGATCGGCCTCGGCGCCGCCAGCGCGATGATGATGCTGATGATCGTGGTCGCGGTGATCGTGCCCTTCATGTATTCGGAACTCCGGAGGCCGCGCCATGGCTGAGCTTTTCCAAACCCGCAACACCGGCCACACCATCGGCCGCGTGATCGTGTACGGCCTGCTGGTGCTGGTCTGCTTCTACTACCTGATGCCGCTCTTCGTGATGGTCACGACCTCGCTGAAGAGCCTCGACGAGATCCGCGCCGGCAACCTGCTGTCGCTGCCGCAGGACCCGAACCTCGATGCCTGGGGCAAGGCCTGGTCCTCCGCGTGCACCGGCGTGCAGTGCGAGGGCCTCGCCGGCTTCTTCTGGAACTCGGTGTCCTTCGTCGTGCCGGCAGTGCTGATCTCGACGCTGATCGGCGCGGTGAACGGCTACGTGCTGACGATGTGGCGTTTCCGCGGCAGCGACCTATTGTTCGGCCTGCTGATGATCGGTTGCTTCATCCCCTTCCAGGTCGTGCTGCTGCCGATGGCGCGCACGCTCGGGGCGATGGGCATCGCGAACTCGACGGCGGGTCTCGTCTTCGTCCATGTGGTGTACGGCCTCGCCTTCACGACGCTGTTCTTCCGCAACTACTACGTGACGATCCCCGACGAACTCGTGAAGGCGGCGAAGATCGACGGTGCGGGCTTCTGGCTGATCTTCCGCCGCATCATCCTGCCGTTGTCGGCCCCGATCATCGTCGTCAGCATCATCTGGCAATTCACCCAAGTGTGGAACGACTTCCTGTTCGGCGTGGTGTTCTCGTCCGGCGAGCGCCAGCCGATCACCGTCGCGCTGAACAACCTGGTCAATACCTCGACCGGGGTCAAGGAATACAACGTCGACATGGCCGCGGCGATCATCGCCGCATTGCCGACCCTCTTCGTATACGTCGTCGCCGGCAAGTACTTCGTGCGCGGTCTAACCGCCGGTGCCGTCAAGGGCTGAAGGCCCTGGTCTTCAATACAAAGGAGCGAGACAAAATGGGCGCTTTATCCATCCGCGACGTGCGCAAGTCCTACCAGGGCACCGAAATCCTCAAGGGGATCAACCTCGAGATCGAGAAGGGCGAGCTGCTGATCCTCGTCGGCCCCTCGGGCTGCGGGAAATCGACGCTGCTGTCGATGATCGCCGGCCTCGACACCGTGACCTCGGGCGAGATCCGCATCGGCGACCGCGTCGTCAACAACCTCAGCCCCAAGGACCGGGACATCGCGATGGTGTTCCAGTCCTACGCGCTGTATCCGAGCATGACGGTGCGTGAGAACATCTCCTTCGGCCTGGAGATCCGCAAGGTCGGCAAGGCCGAACAGCAGAAGATCGTCGAACGCGTCGCGCACACGCTGCAGATCGGGCACCTGCTCGACCGCAAGCCCTCGCAGCTCTCCGGCGGGCAGCGCCAGCGCGTCGCGATGGGGCGGGCGATCGCGCGCGATCCGTCGCTCTTCCTGTTCGACGAGCCGCTGTCGAACCTCGATGCGAAGCTGCGTGTCGAGATGCGCGTCGAGATCAAGCAGCTGCACCAACGCATGGGCACGACCATCGTCTACGTCACGCACGACCAGATCGAGGCGATGACGCTCGGCGACAAGATCGCCGTGATGAAGGCGGGCGAGGTGCAGCAGTTCGGCACGCCGCAGCAGATCTACGACAACCCGGCGAACCTCTTCGTCGCGGGCTTCATGGGCTCGCCGTCGATGAACTTCATCCCGGCTCGCGTCGAGGCGATGGGCAGCGGCCACGGCGTGCGGCTGGAGAGCGGGGCGAACACCTACGTCTTCCCAGCGGTGTCGGCGAACGGCAAGCTCAAGTCCTGGGAAGGCAAGGAAGTCGTGTTCGGCATCCGCCCCGAGCAGATCACGCACAAGGTCGAATCGGGCCTCGTCGGCGAACACATGGCGACCGCGACGATGCCGATCAGCCTCACCGAGCCGACCGGTCCGGACACGCTGGTGCTGGTGCCGGTGAACGGGCGCGAGGTCACGTGCCGCGTGCACCCGGCGCATGCGCGTGCGCCGGGTGAGAACATGGACCTTATGTTCGACCTGTCGAAGGCGGTGTACTTCGATCCCGCGTCGGAGCTGCGGATCGCGTGACGTGGCACGGATCGTAGGGCGGATGCGCCGAAGGCCTCATTTCGCCACTGCGCCGCCGAATGGGACGGGGCGAACCCCCGGAGGCAGATCCATTCGGCGGGAGGCGCTTCGCTTTTGCCTGCAGCGAAGCGTCGTTCTGGCCGCCGCCAAGATCTCGTTTCCCGCCCTACGATCCGGCATTCCAGTTTTCCCGCTCCGCATCGGTCAGCGGCAGCGGCAGCATGCGCCCCTGTTCCGCTGCGGCGGTCGCGGTCTCGATCACCGCCATTACCGCGACCGCCTGTGCCGGTGTTACGGGATTGTTCCCGCGACTGTGGATCGCGGCTTCGACTCCGGCGTAGTACGCCGCGTAATCGCCGACCGGAACCGCCTCGTCGCAACGGCTGCCGTCGCCGGGGTAGAACGTGCCGGCCAAGGGATCCGAGCCCCAGCCCGGATCGCCGGGGCGCATGCCCGCGAGCAATTGCGACTCCTGCACGTCGAGTCCGTACTTGACCCAGCTTCCGCCGCGGCCGTGCACCGCAAATCTCGGCATGCCGCCGCCGACCAGCGTCGAGGCGTGCAGCGTCATCTGCGGACGCCCGTAGTCGAGCTGGATCTGGCACCAGTCGGGTGTCTGCGCGCCTTCGCGCATCCTTCCAAACAGACCTCCGATCCGCTCCGGCAGGCCGAAAAGCTGCAGGGCCTGGTCGACAAGGTGCGGCCCGAGGTCGTACCACAGGCCGCCACCCGGCACATCCTGCTCGCGCCAACGTTCACGTACGAGGGGCCGGAAGCGGTCGAAGCGCGATTCGACATGGACGATCTCGCCGAGCTTCCCTTCGGAGACGATCGCCCGCAGCGCGAGAAAATCGCTGTCCCAGCGCCGGTTCTGGAACACCGACAGCACGCGCCGCTGCCGCTCCGCGAGAGCCGCAAGGTGGCGCGCCTGACCGAGTGTGACGGTGAACGGCTTGTCGACGACGACATGCTTGCCGGCCCGCAGCGCGGCTTCGGCCAGCGGTGCATGCGAGTCGTTGGGGCTGGCGATGACGACCAGGTCCACCTCGGGACGGGCCAGCGCGGCAAGCGGGTCATCGACGACGCTCGCGTCCGGAAGGTCGGCGCGCACCTTGTCGGGCTGACGCGAGGCGACGACCGACAGGCGCAGGCCGGGGGTGGCGCACAGCAAGGGCATGTGGATCGTCCGGCCGGCGTAGCCGTAGCCGATCAGTGCGACTTCGATCGGAGAGGACTTCATGGAGTGTCTCATTTGATGCAGGCGAAGGCGGGAAGGCGTGCCGGAGGCTCGAAGATAGGCGATATGACGTTGCCGCGATGCGTCAAAATACCAATTCTTGCGATTTGCGGCGTAACGGGTCGGGCGCGGGGCGCCGGTCCGACTGAATCGCCGAAAGTCTCCCGGGTCTGGACGGGCGGCGCCACGCCACGCCGCGTCGCGTCGCGTCGCGACTGCACTGGGGTAATGGAGTCGACATGCGTATCGAAGAAAAAACTGATCTGAATCGCGAGTACGTGCAGGAGTTCGGAGACGGTCCCCGCCTCCTCGCGGACATCGGCGCGACCAATGCGCGTTTTGCGCTGGAGCGCGCGCCCGGCCGCGCCGAGGCGATCGAGGTTCTGCACTGTGGAGACTACGCCGGCATCGTCGACGTCATCCAGGCCTACCTGCGGCAACAGGGCGGCCTGGGTCCGCGCCATGCGGCGATCGCGATCGCGAACCCGATCGACGGTGATCACGTGAAGATGACGAACCGCGACTGGCAGTTCTCCATCGAGGAGACGCGCCGTGCGCTGGGCTTCGATACCCTGCTGGTCGTGAACGACTTCACCGCGCTCGCGATGGCGCTGTCACGGCTGTCGACGGGCGAGCGGGTGCAGGTGGGCGGAGGCGAGCCTGCCCCCGACGGCGTGATCGGCCTGATCGGCCCGGGCACCGGCCTCGGCGTGTCCGGCCTGATTCCCGCCGAGGACCGCTGGATCACGCTGGGCAGCGAAGGCGGCCACACCACGTTCGCGCCGGCGGACGAGCGCGAATTGTTCCTCCTGCAGTACGCGTGGCGCGAAATGCCGCACGTGTCGTCGGAGCGTTTCGTTTCCGGACCCGGTCTGGAACTGATCCACCGCGCGCTCGCCGAACGCAATGGCGTGGCGGGTGTGCAGCCGCTGAGTGCGGGCGACATCGTCACGCGCGCGCTCGCGGGCGGCGATCCCCTATGCGCGGAAGTCGTCGATTGCTTCTGCGCGATGCTGGGCACCGTCGCGGCCGACCTCGCATTGACGCTCGGGTCAGTCGGCGGCATCTACATTGGCGGCGGCGTCGTGCCGCGGCTGGGGGAGCTCTTCCAGCACTCGCCCTTCCGGCAGCGTTTCGAGGCCAAGGGGCGCTTTGCGGACTACCTCGCACGCATCCCGACCTACCTGATCACCGCGCCGTATCCCGCCCTGCAGGGCGTTTCGACCATCCTCGGGCACCACTTGCAGGCCGGTACCGGTGGCAGTCCGCTGATCGAAAAGGTGCGCGCCGCGCTGCCTAACCTGAGCAAGGCGGAGCAGCGCGTCGCGCGCCTGCTGCTGGAGCAGCCGCGCAGCTTCGTGAACGATCCGGTAGCGGATATCGCGCACCACGCCGACGTGAGCCAGCCGACCGTGATCCGCTTCTGCCGAACGATGGGCTTCACCGGCCTGTCCGATTTCCGCCTGAAGCTTGCTTCGGGCCTCACCGGCACGGTGCCGGTGCGCCACAGCCAAGTGAAGGCTGACGACGCCGCGCCCGACCTGTCGGCGAAGGTGCTCGACAACACGGTGTCGGCGATCCTGCGCCTGCGCGACGGGCTGGACCCCGCGGCGGTGGAGCGGGCAATCGGACTGCTGCAGAAGGCCGCGCGCATCGAGTTCTACGGTGCGGGCAACTCCAGCGTCGTGGCGCTCGACGGCCAGTACAAGTTCTTCCGCTTCCGCATCCCGGCGGTCGCCTATGCCGATCCGCGTCTGGAAGCGATGGCGGCGGAGCTGCTGGGGCCCGGCGACGTGGTGGTCGCGATCTCGAGTTCCGGGCGGCTGCCGGAACTGCTGCACGCCGTGGATCTCGCGCTCGCGGCCGGCGCTGCGGTGATCTCGATCACCGCGAGCCACTCGCCGCTCGCGAAGAAGGCGACCGTGAATCTCGCGGTCGATCACTCCGAGGACATCACGACCCACCTGTCGATGATCTCGCGCATCCTGCACCTGCTGATGCTGGACGTGCTGGCGGTCGGCGTCGCGGTACGCGGTGGCGTGCGGCGAGCGGGGCTTCCGGGCTCGCGGCGCTCGCCCGACGCGGGCGACGCGGGAGCCCTGGTGTCGCACGCGAGCTGACAATCAAGGCGGCAACGGACTGAAACCGTTCGCCCTCAGCCCGTCGAAGGGGCTTGGCGGGCCTCGCCAAGCTCGGTCCGAACGGGATCTGTCCTCGCGGTCGATTACCGTTGCGGCAGGTGGGGGCAATCCTCCACAGTTCAGCGTTTGACGAGCGGGCAGCCGCCCTCGGCAAGCGGCTTGAAGGCCTGTTCGGCGGGGATGGTCCGCAAGATGCGCAGGTAGTCCCACGGGATGGTGATCTCGGCGGGCTTCTTCACTTCCATCAGGTAGGTGTCGTGCACCATGCGGCCGTCCTCGCGCAGGCGGGCATTACGCACGATTGGGTCGCGGATCGGCAACTCGCGCATCTTCGCGACCACGGTCGTGCCCTTGTCGCTGCCGCTCGCCGCGACGGCCTTGAAGTAGTGCGTCAGCGCCGAATACACGCCGGCCTGCATGTCGTTGGGCATCGCCCCGGTGCGCGCGCGGAAACGTTCCGACCAGGCGCGCGCCTCCGGGTCGCGGTTCCAGTAGAAGGCGTGCGCAAGCTTGAGGCCCTGGGCCAGTTGCGGCTTCATCAGGTGCACGTCGTTGAGCGTCGTCGCGACCGCCGCGAGCACCGTCTGCCCCTTGCTCACGCTCAGCAGGTCGTAGCTCTGGCGCACGGCGCGGACCATGTCGTCGCCGGCGTTGACCAGCGCGATCGCGTCGGCGCCGGACTGCGCAGCCTGCCGGAGCTGGGCGAAGAGCTGCTCCTGCCCCAGGGTGTGGCGCGCCGCGCCGATCACGTGGCCGCCGTTGGCAGCGATCACCTTCGTCAGGTCGGCCTGCACATTCTGGCCGAAGGAGTTATCGACGGTGACGAAATACCACGAGCGCGCACCCCCTTGCGTGAGCTCGCGTCCGATCGCGGTCGTGAAGGCATAGCCGTCGTACATCCAGTGGATGCCGGTGGGGGCGCAGGCGGAACCGGTGAGCTGCGAGGTCATCACGCCGTTGTAGAAGACCACCGCGCCGCGCGTGCGGTTGAGCTCCTGCACGGCCAGCGCAGCAGGTGAGGCGACGACGTCGGCGATGACGTCCACGCCTTCCTCGTCCAGCCAGCGGCGCGCGGTCTCGACCGCCCGGACGACATCGTTGCCGTGATCCGCGACGACGAGTCTGATCGGACGGCCGGTGACCTCGCCGCCGGCGTCCTCGACCGCCATCCGTGCGGCGGTCGCCGATCCGTGCCCCGAAATGTTGGCATAGATGGAGCTCATGTCCACGAGCAGGCCGACCCGCACTTCGCCGTCGGAAATCGTGGCTGACGCCGGCGCCGCGCTGCACGCGATCGCCACGTACGCCGCTGACGCGAACAGGCGCATCCGGCGCAGCAGGCGCGGACGCCGCCGAAGCGGGAAATTGCGGCCGCGCATATTGTCCATCGGGTGTCCTGAGTGGAAAATGACCGTGATGATAAGAGGGGTTTGCAGCAGCTACAACCGCCGGCGTGTCCGGACCGCAAGGGGACGTTCAGATTGAAGGACCATTCGAAGGGGGCGCAGCGCCTGCCTTTCATCATTTACGTCGTCGCGGTGCTGGCGGGTGTGATGCTGATGATCGGTTTCGCGCGTTTCAATACGCTGCATGAGGTGTTCCTGGGCGCCAACTTCAACGCCGTGCATGGCGCACGCACGCTGCTGAAGGCGCGCTACTTTCTCGGCCATGCGCAGGAACGCATCGAACGTGCCGGCGACGACGTCCTGAAGCGCAGCCAGCACCTCGCCCGCGCCGCGGAAGCGCTCGCACTCGCGGAGAGCTACGGCGCGGAAGGGCAGGACGCGGACCCCGCGCTGCGCCGCTCGCTGTTGAGCCGAATCGCCCCGATCCGCGAATCGGTTTCGCGCGTGGCGATGCTCGACAGCGCTGCAGCGGACGAACAGCTCGCCGAGGTCGTCCGCGAGGTGCGCCGGCTGGCGGGCGATTTCGAGGAGGCTGAACTCGACCGCTGGGGGGTGCTGTCCTCGCTGAACGCGCAGCTTGCCGATCGCATGGACGGCATGCGCCTGATCATTGCCGCGATCGTTGCCGGTTTTGCCCTTCTTATGTGGATGCTCGGCTGGGCGCTGCTGCAGGCGCGCCGGGCCGAGGTCGGGCTGCGACGCGCCAAGGAGGGGCTCGAGGCGGTCCAGCAGACCACCCTGGATGCGGCTGCCGTCGGTATCGCCTACGTGGATACGAGCAACCCCGCCGACCACCGCATCACGCGGGCCAATCGCCAGATGGCGGCGATCTTCGGTTATTCGGAAGGCGGGCTGATCGGTCTCAGGACGGCGGATCTGTTTCCCGATGCGCGATCCCACGAACAGTTGGCGAGCCGGGTGCTGCCCGCGCTTGCGGCAGGCGAGGTGCTGCGCATGGAAACGCAAATGCGTCGTCGCAGCGGAGAGCTGTTCTGGTCCGCATTGTCGTGCAAGGCGATCGATCCCGACGATCTCGGTCGCGGTGTGGTGTTGACCTTCGACGACATCACCGAGCGCAAGGCGGCGGAAACGGAGGTGCGTGATGCGCGCGAACGTGCGGAGGCCTGCAGCCGTGCGAAGAGCGACTTCCTCGCCAACATGAGTCACGAGATCCGCACGCCCTTCACGGGCATTCTGGGCGTGCTCGATCTGCTGCGTCACGCGAACCTGACCGACCAGCAGGACCGCTACGTCCGCCTCGCGCACGACAGCGCGCGGCAGTTGCTGGGCATCGTCAACGACATCCTCGACATTTCCCGCATCGAGGCGGGCAAGCTCGTGATCCGGCCGGAGAGCTTCGAGCCGCGTTCGCTGTTCGGCGATGTCGCGCTGATCCACGAGGCTGCTGCCGAGCGCAAGAAGCTGCGCTTCAAGATCTCCTGGAGCGGGGACATTCCGCCGCTGCTGCAAGGTGACCCGGTGCGCTTGCGTCAGGTCGTCGACAACCTGCTCGGCAACGCGGTGAAGTTCACCCCCGTCGGCGGGATCGCGCTGAGCATCGGCTGGTTGCCGATGGATGCCGGCAGAGGGCGTCTCAGGGTGGAGGTTCGCGACACCGGCATCGGGATCGCGCGGGAGTGCCAGGAAAGCATCTTCGAGAAGTTCGGGCAGGCCGATTCGTCGACGACGCGCACGTTCGGCGGCAGCGGGTTGGGCCTCACGATCTGCCGGCAGCTTGTCGGGCTGATGGGCGGCGAGCTGGGCCTCAAGAGCCGCGAGGGCTCGGGCAGCACCTTCTGGTTCGAGCTCCCGCTTGCGCTGGGCGATCCGCTGCCCGTTCCGGTACCGCGAGCCGTGCCGCACGCGGTCGCGGCGCGCCTGGCGGGCGTACGGGTCGTGCTCGCGGACGACGTCGAGATAAGCGTTGAAGTGCTCGGCGAATACCTGCGCGCAGGCGGCTGCGTCGTGCGGTCGGCGCGCAACGGCGACGAGGCCGTCGAACTGGTGCACGCGTGGAAGCCCGACCTGGTGCTGATGGACTGCCAGATGCCGGGCACGGACGGCTACGAGGCGACGCGCCGCATCCGCCTGCTCGAGGATTCGGCGCGCCACACGCCGATCATCGCCCTGACGGCATTCGCAATGAGCGGGGACCGCGACAAGTGCCTCGAGGCCGGCATGGACGACTACCTGTCGAAGCCGGTGGAGCGCGACGTGCTGCTGGGGACGCTCGTGAAGTGGCTGCGGTGCGAGGGCTCTGCGCGCTCGGGGCGGGCGGAGTTCGTCGGGCGGGTCCTGCTCGTCGACGACGATCCGGGCATCCGCGAGGCGAGCTGCGGCCTGCTGGAAGCGCTGGGCTGCGAAGTGAAGGTTGCCGCCTCGGGCCACGAAGCGCTTGAGGTCGCACGTAACGATGCGAACCTCGATATCGTGCTGATGGATTGCCGCATGCCCGGCATGGACGGCTGGGAAACGAGTCGCGCGTGGCGCGAGCACGAGCGCGAACGCGGCCGGACCCCCACGGCGATCGTCGCGCTCACGGCCGGCGAGCGCGACGAGAACTTCGAGCGTTGCCGCGAGGCGGGAATGGACGACTTCCTCGGCAAACCTTTCTCGCCGTCCGAATTGAGCGGGCTGCTGGGTCGCTGGCTTGCCCGGGCGTGAGCGCATCGGAAGCCGTCCTGTCTGTCGGTCGCGGGCCGCAGGCGGCGCAGTGGCGTCGGCCCCTTAGCCTTGCGCGCCGTGACCGCTTCGCCAAGCCTTCGGTGTCAAGCCGAAATACGCACGGAAACTGCGGATGAAATAGCTTTGGGTCGCGAATCCGCAGGCCCAGGCGATCTCCTTGCCGGCCATGCCGGTTTCGCGCAGCAAGCGCGCGCCGCGCTCCATGCGCTGGCGATTGATGTAGGCGACCAGGTGTTCTCCGGCGGTCTGCCCGAAAAGGTGCGAAAGATAGTCGGCGGTGCAGCCGAGTTGCCCGGCCAGGCGCCTCACGCTCAGCGTGTGGTCGCCCAGTTGATTCTGGATCAGCACGCGCGCGCGGGCCACTAATGGCGGCTCCGGGCGGACCTCCGCCTGGACCTCGTCGAGCGCCTGAAGCACACCCGCGAGTGCGGCCGATACGAGGGCGCGCGTCTGAACGTCCGTCCAGGCCGGAAGGCTGGCATCCGTCGCTCCATCTACGCCACGCGCGAGCCGCGCCGCGTCCCCGAGCCAGTTGTGGATGTGCGCCGCCCGCGTGTGATGCCGGACTTCCAGGTGCAGGATGCCGGGCCTCCCTGGCGATTCCTCGTGCGCGATGTGGCAGCTCAGCGAGGGCGCCTCGGCATAGATCACGACGTTGCAGAAGGGCTCGCCGTCGGCCCCGGCGCGGACCTCCTCGGCATGCAGCAGCCGGGGCGGCACCACGAGCGCCTCGCCCGCCGCGAGATCGATCTCGGTGTGCGGAAAGCGGAACCGCGTTGAGCCGGCCACCTGCAGGAACAGCTCGGGTACGAGGTGGAAGTGGCCATCGACGCGCGGGACGGAATCGTCCACGGTGCCAGGCAGTCGCAGCGGGAGGGAGCCGGCGGCGATCCGGCGCAGGAAGTCGTCGAGGTAGCCGCGCATGTGCCGTGCCTGATCCGGGCTGGCTAGCCGCGGACCGTCGATGCGGCCCCACGCCTGACGGCATTCCAGGTTTTTTGACATCGTTTGCGGATTTTTTGCAGTGATTCCGATTGAGGGTGGGACCGCCGGAACTTAGTCTTTACGCATCCGGTGGCACTGAATCCCCCGTGCAGCGGGAGTCGCCGGAGAGCGCGCCATTGCCGGCGCCGCATATTCCCAGGAGAGAAAAGTATGATCGGATCAAAGATTTCTGTCATCGTTTGGAACGAGTTTCAGCACGAACGCGAGAACCCGGCCGTGCGCGCGATCTATCCCGAAGGGCTGCACGCGACCATTGCCGCCGCGTTGCGCGAGACGCCGGCCCTCAACGCCGGTGCGCTGCCGCTCGAGATCGGCACCGCTACCCTTGATCAGCCCGAACACGGCCTCGACGAAGAACGGCTGGCCGCCTGCGACGTGCTGGTCTGGTGGGGCCACAAGGCGCACGAGCAGGTCTCGGATGCCGTCGTCGAGCGCGTCCAGCGCCGCGTGCTTGAAGGCATGGGGCTGATCGTGCTGCACTCGGGGCACTTCTCGAAGATCTTCCGCCGCCTGCTCGGCACGAATTGCTCGCTGAAGTGGCGCGAGGCGGATGAGAAGGAGCGAGTGTGGGTGGTCGAACCTTCGCACCCGATCGCTGCCGGGCTGGGCGAATACTTCGAGCTGCCGTGCGAGGAAATGTACGGCGAGCGCTTCGACGTGCCAGCGCCGGACGAAACGGTGTTCATCTCGTGGTTCGAGGGGGGTGAGGTGTTCCGCTCCGGCCTGTGCTGGCAGCGCGGCCACGGCCGAATCTTCTACTTCCGTCCGGGGCACGAGGCCTATCCGACCTACCACGATGCCAGCGTGCAGCGGGTGATCGCGAACGCCGTGCGATGGGCTGCGCCGCGCGTGCGCATTGCCGACCGCTGCCCGATGTCGCCGCCACTTGAGAAGCTCTCGCCGAAGACGGGCGCCTTCGCACGCGTCGGGATCGTGCAGGAAAAGGGGGAGGGCAAATGAGCGGCTACCAGGAAAGTGCCCGCGCAGCGGCGGCCGGGGCTCCGGCAGCGGACGAACGGCGGCTGCGGATCGGGGTTATCGGCCTGGGGATCGGGCGCATGCACATCGAGGGCTGGCGCCGGCATCCGGCGGTCGAAGTGGTCGCGATCGCCGATACGGATGCGGCGCGTCTCGCCACCGTCGGCGAGCAGTTCGGCATCGTTGCGCGCTACACCGATGCCGAGAAGATGCTTGCCGTCGAGGATCTCGATGTCGTGAGCGTATGCACGCCGAACAAGTTCCACAAACCGCTGACGATCGCCGCGTTTGCAGCCGGTTGTCACGTGCTGTGCGAGAAGCCGATGGCGATGAACGCCGACGAAGGGCGCGAGATGCTGGCTGCCGCGCGACGCGCCGGCAAACGCCTGATGATCAACTTCTCGTACCGCTTCAGCGCGCAATCGCGGGCCCTGAAGGCGCAGGTCGATGCGGGACTTTTCGGTGACTTCTACTTCGGGCGCTCGGTGTGGCACCGTCGCCGCGGGCTGCCCGGTTTCGGCGGCTGGTTCGGCACGAAGGCGCTTGCGGGCGGCGGGCCGCTGATCGACCTCGGCGTGCATCGTCTCGACCTTGCGCTGTGGTTGATGGGGTATCCCAAGCCGGTCTGGGTATTGGGCAGCACGTATGATCCGATCGCGCGGGAGCTCGCGGAGAAGTCCGGCAAGCGTTTCGACGTCGAAGACTTGGCGGCGGCGCTGATCCGCTTCGACAATGGCGCGACGCTCGTGCTCGAGGCGTCCTGGGCGGCGAACATCGGCGAGGCGGAATTGATGGAAACGCGTCTGCTCGGTACCCGGGCAGGATTGTTGCAGCACAACCTCGACGAAGGATACCGATTCGATGCCCATGTGTTCACCGAGCAGAACGGTGCGCAGTTCGACCTGCACCTGCATCCGCCGACTGGCGATGCGCCTTCGGCGATGCATGAGTTCGCTGCGGCAATCCTCGACGAGCGGCCCCATCCTGCGAGCGGAGAGGAGGGCCTGATCGTGATGGAGATCCTCGACGCGATCTACGCGAGTGCCCGCAGCGGCGAGCCGGTGAGGATCGCCGCATGAGCACGGGGGCGGCGAACCTCGCTGGCGTGCGCGATCTACCGCTGCGCCGCGCGCGCTGGGCGACCCGCGTGCAGTTCGCCGTCCTCGGCGTTCTCGCAGGAGCGTGGGGCGCGCACCTGCCCTCCGTCAAGCAGCGCTATGCGCTCGATGAGGCTGAGCTCTCCATCGTGCTGCTCGCGGCCGCTCTCGGTGCTGTGTCCACGCTGTTGTTTGCCGGCCGGGTGGTTGCGCGCTTCGGTGCCCGCCGTGTGGTGCTCGGGGGCGGGGTGGCGATGTGTGCGGCCATCGCGCTCGTGCTGGTGCTGCCCGGCTTCGCACTGCTGCTGCCGGTTGCGCTGGTGTTCGGTGCCGGGATGAGTCTCTTCGATGTTTCGATCAACAGCGAGGGGTCGGAACTGGAGCATCTCACGGGGCGCGCCATCATGAGCAATCTGCACGGTATGTTCAGCGTCGGCGGGATGGCGGGCGCAGCCGCCGTTGCGGTGCTGCTGCGGGCTGACGTCGCGCCTGCGGCACAGCTCGCGGGGATCGGCGCTTGGCTCGCTCTCGCGGTCGGCGCCGCGGCGCGGGGGATGCTCGACACGCATGCGGGTGGTGAGGGACAGGCTCACTTCGTCTGGCCGAGAGGCGTCCTGCTGCTGATCGGCCTGCTGATCCTGGCGGGCATGATTGCCGAAGGGGTGATGTACGACTGGTGCGTGCTGTACCTCAAGCAGGAGTTGGGGATGCCGCAGGCGGACGCAGCCCTCGGATACGCGGTGTTCTCGGCGGCGATGGCCCTGTCGCGTTTTGGCGGCGATGCGTTGCGCGAACGATTTCCCGAGCGGGTGGTGCTCCGTGCGGGAGCAAGCCTTGCGGCGGTCGCGATGGCGACCGTATTGCTGTCGGCAACGCCATGGGTCGCGCTGGTCGGATTTGTACTGGTGGGGGCGGGTCTCGCTCCGGTCGCACCCATTCTCTTCAACGCCGCGACCAGGGTTCCGGGCGTGAGCCGCGCCGCGGCTATTGCGTCGGTGACCTCCATCGGTTACAGCGGGTTCATGGTCGGGCCGCCGCTGATCGGCGGGCTCGCGCATGCCAGTTCGTTGACGGCGGCCCTTTCGGTCGTGGTCATCGGTGCCGCGCTGCTGGCCCTCGGCGCCGGCAGGATTTCCGCCAGAGACTGATCGATTATTCGCGCGGGCGATGTTCCGAGCCCCCAAACGCGCCGTGCCAGCGCGTCGGAGAACGTCTTGGCCTTGTACCGGAAGCGCTTTCGGGAGGAAAGCGCCAAAGAAAGTTGTGTAGTTGGAACAAATACACATCCTCAGAATCGGCTTTAGGTTGATTCGATAAAGCCCCGAAAAATGCGCAAAAAACTCGATATATAGCGCTAACAGTATGCAATCCAGTATTTTCTGGCACGTCTCCTCAGCGGCTTCTTTGTGAAATAGATACAAAGTATTTGCACTCCGAAAGTAGCAATACTACACTTCGCATCAACACGGATCTGGCGAGGCCGGTCCGCGTCCGGAGAGCAAGTCGACAAACGTTTCCGTCCGGCTGCACACGCCCATAGAGGTGTGGTGGCGGGCGGCAGGGCACGAAGAAATCGAGGAAGAGGAGACAACCAGGATGATTACGAAGAAAACCGCCATCGCTCTCGGCATCGCGCTGGCTTTCTGCGGAAGCGCCGCCGCGGCCGACAAGACGAAGCCGACGCGCGTCGAGGAACTCGAGGCGCGCATTGCCAGGCTCGAGGAAATGCTGCGTCAGGTGACCACGGCCGCCCAGCAGGCGACCACTGCGGCCCAGCAGGCTACGGCCGCCGCGCAGCAGGCGAGCAGCAGCGCCCAGCAGGCCGGCGAAGTCGCACGCAAGGCCGACACCACTGCGTCGGCGGCGAAGGCGGCCAGCGATGCGCAGGCGCCGCTGACCAAGGCGGCGGCCGAAACCGCGTCGTCCTTCGAATTCCACGGTTACGCGCGCTCGGGCACCGTGTCGAACAGCGACATGTTCACCGTGAAGGGGGTAGGCCCCTACATCACGCCGGCAGGCAATCTGGGTGGCGCGGTGGGCCGCCTGGGCCTGGAGACCGATACCTATGCCGAAGCGAAGTTGCTGAAGAACTTCCGCTCGGATGACGGCAGTTGGGCGACCTTCGGCTTCATGCTCGCCGACGGCGTCAATAGCAACAACGACTGGACCGGTGGCGAGAACGGCATCAACGTTCGCTGGGCGTATGCCGAAATGGGCAACCTTCCGACCTTCAAGGGCACGGCGCTGGAGAACGCGACGATCTGGGCGGGCAAGCGCTTCGACAAGAAGAACTTCGACATCCATTTCTTTGACAGCGATTTTGTCTTCCTTTCGGGCACCGGTGCGGGGGGCTACGACGCCCAGGTGACGCCGGACTGGAAAACCAACGTGTCGGTGTACGGCCGCGACTTCCTCAATGAGGACGACGAAGGCATCAAGAGCTACGTCTTCACGATGAACAACTACGTCGGCAACTGGCAGTTCATGCTCAACGGCATGCATGCGAAGAACAACGACGTGAACGGCAGCGACCGTGCGACCAGCGGCTTGCACGGCCTGTTCGCCTATCATGCACCGAGCTTCTACGGGTTCGCCGATGGCTTCTCGAAGACCGGCGTGCTGGCAGGTCGGGGCTTGGGGGCGGAGGTCAAGCGGCTCGGCGCGGTCGGTAATCTGCTGGAAGACGCTCAGGCGCTTCGCGTGATGAGCTTCGGTGTAACTGACCTCGCGCCGAACTGGAAAGTCTCGCCCGCGCTGATGGCCGAAGTCAGCAAGGATCGCTTCAACAAGGGCGACGAGTACAAGTGGGCGTCCGCCAACTTGCGCTTCACCAACGCGATCAACAAGAACTTCGCGATGCAGTACGAAGGCAGCTTCCAGTACATGGATCTGGACAGCACCTTCACCCAGGCGAGGGGCAACTTCTACAAGCTGACGGTCTCACCGACCTTCAAGCTCGACACCGGCGCCGGCTTCTTTGCGCGGCCCGAGCTGCGCCTCTTCGCCACGTGGATGGGTTGGGACAAGGATCTGAACGGTTTCACCTACGACGGCAGCGCGAACGAGGGTTTCGGCAGCACGAAATTCACCGGCGACAGCAAGTGGCTGGTCGGCGCGCAGATGGAGGTGTGGTTCTGAGCCTGAAGGCCTGAACAGGGTGAAACCATGGAGCCCCGCCGCAGCACGCGGTCCTCATGGGCAGCCATCCCCGGCCACGCCGGGGGCGGGCTAGCCGAGCGCCTTCGCGCGCGGGCGTCGGGCAGGGGCGGGCGGCGGGCCGTCCGTCTCGCCCGCGCCGACGCACGGCTGCCCGAGGCGGTGCAGGTCGGCGAGCGGCTTGCCGGCGAGCACGTCGAGCACCAGATCAGCGAGGGCGCGGCCGGTCGATTCGCCGGTCGGCTGCAGCACGCCGGTCACCGTGCAGGTGAGCGGAATCTCGGACGGGATGCCGTCGTACACGATCAGCGACATCCCGCTGCCGGGTTTCCAGCCCTTGTCCCCGAGGGCGCGCAATGCGCCCACGCCCGCGACGTTGTTGTCGACCAGCAGCGCGGTGGGCGGCTTCTTCATCGCCAGCAGTCTGCCGACGGCCTGGTATCCGCCGATGCGGTTGAGCGGGGCCTCGATGACCAGTTCGGGATCGGGTTCGAGGCCGGCTTCGCGCAAGGCCGTGATGAAGCCCTTGTAGCGCTGCGCCGCGAAGGTCAGGTCCAGCGGCGCGTGGATCAGGGCGATGCGGCGGTGGCCCAGTTCGAGCAGGCGCCGGGCGGCCATGCGGCCACCGGCTTCGTTGTCGAAGTCGAACCACGCATAGGGGAGCGCCGTTTCGGTGCGGCCGTAGGCGACGAACGGAAAGTTGCGCTCCTGCAGGAAGCGGATGCGCGGATCGTCCAGGCGCGTGCGCGCAACGATCAGCGCGTCGACGCGGCGGCCATCGATGAGGCGGCGGTAGGTGTCGAGCTCGACGTCGGGGCGCGACGAATGGATCAGCAGGTCGATGCGGTGTTCCGCGAGCCGTTCGGTGAGGCCGGACACGACCTCGCCGAAGCGCATGTCGCCGATGTCGCTCGCGCCGAACGGATACACGATGCCGATCGCGTCGGCGCGGCCGGTGGCGAGCTGCCGCGCCTGGGGGTTGGGCTGGTAGCCGAGCTGGCTTGCGGCCTCGATGACGCGCTGGCGCGTGGTCTCGCTGACGTCCGAATAGCCGTTGAGCGCACGGCTCACGGTGGTTTGGGAAAGTCCGAGCGACTCGGACAGCATTTTCAGATTGACCTTCATCGGCGTTCCTTCGGCCCGTATCGGGCATCCATGGGCCGTTTGCGGACGGCTCGCGCTATGACCCAAGTCTAGCGAGTTTTCGGGAGCGGATTCCTCACACAAAAAACAGTTTACATCCAAAGCGCTTCGGATTACGATCCAAACCGCTTTGGAAGATTTTATAGCTTCATCAAACATATTCATCAAGAGCGGGTTTTCAATGTCCCCGGCGCACGTGTCGTGCGGGGCGCAGAGCGAGGAGCAGGGTCTTGGAAACGAAGTGGTGGCACGACGCCGTGGTGTATCAGATCTACCCGCGCAGCTTCTGCGACGCGAACGGCGACGGCATCGGCGACCTCGCCGGGATCATCGCCAGGCTGGATTACCTGCGCACGCTGGGCGTGAATGTGATCTGGCTGTCGCCGGTATATCGCTCGCCGATGGACGACAACGGCTACGACATCTCGGATTACTGCGACATCGCGCCGGAGTTCGGTACGCTTGAAGAGATGGATGCGCTGATCGCCGAGGCCGCCCGGCGCGACATCCGCATCGTGATGGACCTCGTCGTCAATCACACCTCGGACGAGCACCCGTGGTTCGTCGAGGCACGCAAGTCGAAGGACAACCCCTACCGCGACTATTACATCTGGCGCGCGCCGCAGGCCGACGGCTCGGCCCCGGACGTGCAGCGCTCCTGCTTCGGCGGCAGCGCCTGGGAGTTCGACGCTGCGACCGGCGAGTACTACTTCCACCTGTTCTCGAAGCGCCAGCCGGATCTGAACTGGGCGAATCCCAAGGTCCAGCGCGAAGTGCATCGCATGATGAACTGGTGGCTCGATCGCGGCATCGGCGGCTTCCGCATGGACGTCATCGACCTGATCGGCAAGGACGTCGATGCTGGCGTCACCACCAACGGCCCGCGCCTGCACGCGTTGCTGCGTGAGATGAACGCGGCGACTTTCGGCGAGCGCGACGTGCTGACCGTGGGCGAGGCGTGGAGCGCGACGCCGGAGATCGCGAAGCTCTACTCCGATCCGCTGCGCCGCGAGCTGTCGATGGTGTTCCAGTTCGAGCACATCACGATCACGCACGACCCCGTTGAGGGCAAGTGGAAGCCGCGTGCCTTCGACCTGCGCGAGTTCAAGAAGGTGATCACGAAGTGGCAGACCGCGCTCGCCGACACTGGCTGGAACTCGCTCTTCTGGAACAACCACGACTTGCCGCGTGCGGTGTCGAAGTACGGCGATCCGGGCCGCTACCGCGTCGAGTCCGCGAAGATGCTCGCGACCGCGCTGCATTTCCTGAAGGGCACGCCCTACGTCTATCAGGGCGAGGAGATCGGCATGACCAACGTGCGCTTCGACTCGATCGCCGACTACCAGGACATCGAGTCGCTGAACCTCTACCGCGAGCGCACCGCGGCGGGCGTGCCGCACGCGGCGATGATGGAAGGCATCTACGCCAACGGCCGCGACAACGCGCGCACGCCGATGCAGTGGGATGACACGGTCAATGCCGGCTTCACGGCCGGCACGCCCTGGCTGAAGGTGAATCCCAACTACCGCGAGATCAACGCCGCGGCAGCACTCGACGACCCGAATTCAATCTTTCATCACTACCGCCGCCTGATCGCGCTGCGCAAGGAGCGCGCGGCGATGGTGCACGGCGACTACCGGCCGCTGTTCGAGGCGCACCCGCAGGTCTTCGCCTACGAACGCAAGCTCGGCGGCGAGTGCATCGTCGTCATCAGCAACTTTTTCGCGGAGCCGGTCGAGCTGGAGCTGCCGGACGGGCTGCGCGGCGTGCGGGGCGAATGCCTCGTGAGCAACTACGACAGCTGCGGCGAGCTGGGCCACACGCTCGCGCTGCGCCCCTACGAATCCTTCGCCCTCGCGCTCGGCGCGCGGGCAGCCTGACGAGAGGAATCCCCCAATGAGTGAACAGCACAACAAGGTCGTGAAGACGCAGTGGTGGAAGGAGGCGGTCGCCTACCAGATCTACCCGCGCAGCTTCATGGACTCCAACGGCGACGGCATCGGCGACCTGAACGGCATCACCGCGCGCCTCGACTACCTGAAGGCGCTCGGGATCGACGTGATCTGGATCTGCCCGATGTACAAGTCGCCCAACGACGACAACGGCTACGACATCGCCGACTACCACGCGATCATGAAGGAGTTCGGCACGATGGCCGACTTCGACCGCCTGCTCGACGCGGTGCACAGCCGCGGCATGCGCCTGATCCTCGACCTGGTGGTGAATCACACCAGCGACGAGCACGCGTGGTTCATCGAGTCGCGCTCGTCGAAGGACAACCCGAAGCGCGACTGGTACGTGTGGCGCGACGGCAAGGATGGCAAGGGGGGTGAAAAAGGCAATGAGCCGAACAACTGGGAAAGCATCTTCAAGGGTTCGGCGTGGAAGTTCGACGAAACGACGGGCCAATACTTCCTGCACCTCTTCTCGACGCGCCAGCCCGACCTGAACTGGGAAAACCCGGAAGTGCGCACGGCGATCAACGACATGGTGCGCTGGTGGCTGGACAAGGGCATCGACGGGTACCGTCTCGACGCCGTGAGCCACATGAAGAAGGTCGCCGGCCTGCCCGACATGCCGAATCCGGAAGGGCTCGACCACGTGTCCTGCCTGCCGATGCACATGAACGTCGATGGCGTCCTCGACTACATGGACAACCTGTGCCAGAACAGCTTTGCGGACTACGACATCATGACGGTGGGCGAGGCCAACGGCGTGTCCGCCGAGCAGGCCCGCGACTGGGTCGGAACCGACCGCAACCGGCTGAACATGATCTTCCAGTTCGAGCACCTGCACCTGTGGGCGCAGGACCCGCAGGCGGCGCTGGACGTCGTCGCGCTGAAGAAAGTGTTCTCGCGCTGGCAGGGCACGCTGCACGGCGTGGGCTGGAATGCGCTGTTCCTTGAGAACCATGACATCCCGCGCATCGTGTCGAAGTGGGGCGACGTCGAGCACTACTGGCGCGAGAGCGCGACCGCCCTCGCGACGATGTACTTCCTGATGGAAGGCACGCCCTTCATCTATCAGGGCCAGGAGATCGGGATGACCAACACCCGCTTCGACAGCATCGCCGACTTCAATGACGTGTTCGCGAAGAACGAGTACGCGTTGCAGCGGGAGAAAGGCGTGCCGGCCGACGAGATCATCGCCACGCTCGCGGTCACGTCGCGCGACAACTCGCGCACGCCGATGCAGTGGGACGCCTCGGCCAACGCCGGCTTCACGACCGGCACGCCGTGGCTGAAGGTGAATCCCAACTACCCGCAGATCAACGTCGCGCAGCAGGAAGCCGACCCCGATTCGATCCTGAACTACCACCGCCGCCTGATCGCGCTGCGCAAGGCCGAGCCGGTGCTGGTGCATGGGCGCTACGCGCTGCTGATGGAGAGCGACCCGCAGGTCTATGCCTACACCCGCACGCTGGGCAGCGAGCAGATCGTCGTGCTGACGAACCTCACCGGAAAGGACGCCCGCGTCGAGCACGACGGCTTCGCGCTGCGCCACGAGGATCTGCTGCTCGCGAACCACGCCGTCGCCGCCCATGGCGACGGGCGCCAACTGACGCTGCGCCCTTACGAGGCCCGCGTGTATCGCGTGCGCTGAGCCCGAACCGCAAACGTATTACCGGAACCCGAGAAAAGGAGGAGACACAATCATGAAGAAACTGCTTCCCGCCACCCTGACCGCGCTGATGTTCGGCGCCATCCCTGTCGCCCACGCCGACACGCTGAAGATGGCGTGCAACGTTTCCGGCGCGATGAAGCCCTACTGCGAGCACGTCAAGGGACGTTTCGAGAAGGAGACGCAGCACAAGCTCGCCTTCGTCGAAATGCCTGCCGCTTCGGACGAAAAGCTCGCGCTGTACCAGCAGATCTTCGCCGCGAAGGATGCCGACGCGGTCGACGTGCTGTCGATCGACGTGATCTGGACCGGCCTGCTCGACAAGCACCTGCTCGACCTCACCGACAAGGTGAAGGACCTCGAGCCGTCATTCTTCCCGAACAACTGGAAGAACAACATCGTCAACGGCCGCATCAAGGCCGTGCCCGGCCAGCTCGACGCCGGCATGATGTACTACCGCAAGGACCTGCTCGCGAAGCACAAGGAGCAGCCGCCCAAGACCTGGGAGGATCTGACCCGAATCGCCAAGACCGTCCAGGAAGCCGAGCGCGCGGCCGGCAACAAGAACTTCTGGGGCTTCGTCTTCCAGGGCAAGGCCTACGAGGGGCTGTCGTGCGACGTGCTGGAATGGGTCGCGTCCTACAACGGCGGCACCTTCGTCGATCCGGCCGGCAACATCACGATCAACAACCCGAAGGCGGCGAAGGCGCTCAACACCGCGGCGAGCTGGGTCGGCACGATCGCGCCGAAGGGCGTGATGGGCTACCAGGAGGAAGAGTCGCGCGCGGTGTTCCAGAACGGCGACGCGCTGTTCATGCGCAACTGGCCGTACGCCTACGTGCTCACGCAGGCGGACAACAGCCCGGTCAAGGGCAAGGTCGGTGTGATTCCGATCCCGAAGGGCGGCGAGGATGGCCTGCACGCGGCAACGCTGGGCGGCTGGCAGTGGAGCGTGAGCGCCTATTCGAAGAACCCGGACGCGGCGATCAAGCTTGTGCGCATCCTGTCGGAAGCCGAAACGCAGAAGCGCGCCTTCATGTTGCTGGGCATCCCGCCGGCCCGCGTCGATACCTATCAGGACGCGGAGGTGCAGGCCAAGGCGCCGTACCTCGCGGAGTTCAAGGACGTGTTCGCGAACGCCGTGCCGCGCCCCTCGACCCCGACCCGGTCGCAGTTCCCGAAGGTGTCGAAGGCGATGTTCAACGCCGGCTACGACGTGCTGAGCGGCCGCGCAACCGGCGAACAGGCGGTGGCCGACCTCGAAGACAAGTTGAAGCGCATCAAGGGCCGCGAGTGGAAGTGATTGCGATGCCGGCGTGACAGCTTCGGCGCATCGTTCCTCCCCCTTCAACGGGGGCGGAGAAGGGGTTTCGGCGAGCACTGCTCGCCGCCTGCGGAGCGGCGAGGCGAAGCCGAGACTACCGGTTAGGTGGGGGATGGGTTTCTGCGGCGTTTGGTTAACCCATCCCCACCCCAACCCTCCCCTTGAAGGGGAGGGGGCTACCGTGCAGCACTCAGCCGGACTTCACGCGATTGCTGGCCGGGTTAATACGAGGTATCAACGATGACTCACAATTCCGAAAGCCTGCTGCCATCGGCCGCGGTCGCACCGCCCCCGACGGCGAGCGCGCCGGGCCGCAAGCGCAGCCTGCAGCAGCGCCGCGCCCGCGCGGCATGGGTGCTGGTCGCGCCGGCGCTGATCCTGCTTTTCGCGGTCGCCGGCTGGCCGCTGCTGCGCACGGTGTTCTACAGCTTCACCGACGCCGCGATGGACACCCCCGAGGACTACAACTTCGTCGGGTTCGCGAACTACCTCGACTTCGCCGAGGGCGAGAGCTTCGGCGTGCTGGCCGACCCGTTGTGGTGGCAGGCGGTGGGCAACACGCTGTGGTTCACGGCCTGCTCGGTGTCGCTGGAGCTGTTCTTCGGCATGCTGCTCGCGCTGCTGATGAACGAGAAGTTCCGCGGCCAGGGTCTCGTGCGTGCGGCGATCCTGGTGCCGTGGGCGATCCCGACCATCGTCACGGCGAAGATGTGGGGCTGGATGTTCCACGACCAGTACGGCGTGATCAACGATCTGCTGCAGCGCGTGGGTGCGATCGCTGCGCCGCTGGCGTGGATCGCCGAACCTGACCTGTCGATGTGGGCCGTCGTCATCGCCGACGTGTGGAAGACGGTGCCCTTCATGGCGCTGATGCTGCTCGCCGCACTGCAGATGATCCCGTCCGACCTCTACGAGGCCGCGCGCGTCGACGGCGCCACCGCCTGGCAGCGTTTCCGCCGCATCACGCTGCCGCTGATCATGCCGGCGATGATCGTCGCGCTGATCTTCCGCGTGATGGACGCGCTGCGCGTGTTCGACCTGATCTACGTGCTGACCTCCAACAGCGAGGCGACGATCTCGATCTCCGGCTACGCCCGCGAGCAGATGGTGTCCTTCCAGGAGATGGGTGTCGGCTCCGCCGCGTCGGTGCTGGTGTTCATGATGGTCGCGGGCATCGCTGCCTGCTTCCTGTGGATCAATCGCTTCAGTCACGAAGGCAAGGAGGCACGGGAATGAAGCTCACTCGCCAACAAAGGGAATTGGGGAAGAAGTTCTGGATCTACCTGACGGCGCTCGTCGTCAGCGTGATCTGCGTGTTCCCCTTCTACAACGCGGTGCTGACCTCGCTGCGCACCGGCCAGGAGCTGTTCCTGACCAACTACCTGCCGACGACCTTCCACTGGGAGAACTACGTCAGCGCGCTGGGCGAGAACGGCGTTGGGCGCAGCCTGCTCAACTCCTTCCTCGTCGCGTCGATCACCGTCGGCATCTGCCTGCTGGTATCGATCACCGCGGCCTTCGCGCTGGCGCGGGTGCGCTTCCGCGGGCGCAAGTACATCCTCTTCACGATCCTCTGCGTGTCGATGTTCCCGCAGGTCGCGGTGCTGTCGGGGATGTTCGAGCTGGTACGCTTCATGGGCCTGTACGACTCGATCGGCTCGCTGATCCTGTCGTACACGACCTTCTCGCTGCCCTTCACGGTGTGGGTGCTGACGACCTTCATGCGTTCGCTGCCGGTGGAATTGGAGGAGGCGGCGATCGTCGACGGCGCGAACCTGTGGGTCATCATCACCAAGGTGTTCGCGCCCATCATGGGGCCGTCGCTGGTGACGACCGGGCTGCTGGCGTTCATCGGCGCGTGGAACGAGTTCATGTTCGCGCTGACCTTCATCATCTCCAACGAGAACCGCACCGTGCCGGTCGCCATCGGCATGCTGCAGGGCGCCTCGCAATACGAACTGCCGTGGGGGCACATCATGGCCGCGTCGGTGGTCGTGACCATCCCGATCATCGCGCTGGTGCTGATCTTCCAGAAGCGCATCGTCAGCGGCCTGACCGCTGGCGCCGTCAAAGGCTGACCTGCGACCCCCGACCCCGACAAGGAATACGAACATGGCACAACTGACACTCGAGAAACTCAACAAGCGCTACGGCGATGCCGCCCAAGTCATCAAGGCCATCGACCTGCAGGTCAACAGCGGCGAATTCGTCGTCATCGTCGGCCCGTCCGGCTGTGGCAAGTCGACGCTGCTGCGCATGATCGCCGGGCTGGAGGACATCTCCGGCGGCAACATGTACATCGACGGCACCCGCGTGAATGACGACACGCCGTCCGAGCGCGGCATCGGCATGGTGTTCCAGTCCTACGCGCTGTACCCGCACATGAGCGTGTACGAAAACATGGCCTTCGGCCTGCAGCTCGCGAAGCTGCCGAAGGACGAGATCGCGCGCCGCGTGGAGGCGAGCGCCCGCATCCTGCAGCTCGAGCCGCTGCTGCAGCGCCGGCCGAAGGATCTCTCCGGCGGCCAGCGCCAGCGCGTCGCCATCGGCCGCGCCATCGCGCGCGAGCCGAAGCTCTTCCTCTTCGACGAGCCGCTGTCCAACCTCGACGCGGCGCTGCGCGTGCAGATGCGCATGGAGATCGCCGCACTGCACCGCCGCCTGAAGTCCACGATCATCTACGTCACCCACGACCAGGTCGAGGCGATGACGCTCGCCCAGCGCATCGTCGTCCTGAATCGCGGCAACGTCGAGCAGGTCGGCACCCCGCTCGAACTCTACGACCACCCGGCCAACGAATTCGTCGCCCAGTTCATCGGCTCGCCGAAGATGAACCTGATGCCGGCGACTCTCGTGCACGCCGGGCAGACCGAGAGCGTCGTGCGCCTGTGGAGCGGCAAGGAGCTCGTCATCCCGATCGCCACGCCGACCAGCGCCGAAGGCACGAAGGTGAAGCTGGGAATCCGCCCCGAACACATCGAGTGGGGCAGCGTCGCCGAGGCGCCGAACCTCGCCGACGTGCTGTTCGTCGAGCACATGGGCAACGAGACCTACCACTACCTCGACAGCGGCAAGCTGGGCGAGCCGTGGGTGGTGCGCGACTCGCGCCGCTCGGACATTGCCGCCGGCGACACGGTCGGCTACTCGCTTCCGCCCGAGCACTGCCACCTCTTCGACGAGTCGGGCCAGGCCTTCGCACGTCGCGCCGTCGCCAACGGCGCGAGCCGCCTGCCGGGCATGGACGCGCCCCCGATCACCTTTGCCGAGCCGGCACGCACGAACGTGATGCACTGAAGGACCGCAGGGCGGAAGTGCGAAGCGCATATCGCCGGATGCCCGGTGTTTGACGCCCATGTGGCGGATAACGCCGCTGCGCGGCTCATCCGCCCTACGCAATCCGTCGTGACCGTTCCGCGCGACAAGGAAAAGAAGTGACAGAAAACGGACTCCAGACCTCGGGCGCACTGTTCGAGGCCGTGCAGCTCGCGCGCGTGTTCGAGGATTCGAAGACTTTCCCCGACAGCGTCCCGCTTGCGCCGCCGGAGCGGATCCGCGACGAGTTCAACGCGCTCGTCGGCGATTTCGTGCGCAGGCGTTTCGCGCTGCCGGGGCAGGGCGCGGGCATGTCCGAATCTGTGCGGCCGGCGCCAAGCCTCGCCGCCCACATCGACCGGCTGTGGCCGACGCTCACGCGTCCCGCCGACCGCGCCGACGCGCCGCACGGCTCGCTGATCCCGCTGCCCCATCCCTATGTCGTACCCGGCGGGCGCTTCCGCGAGATCTACTACTGGGACAGCTACTTCACGATGCTGGGCCTGCTCGCGTCGAAACGCCTCGACCTCGTCGAGAACATGGTGCGCAACTTCGCGTGGCTCGTCGACACGCACGGCCACATCCCCAACGGCAACCGCAGTTACTTCCTCAGCCGCTCGCAGCCGCCGATGTTCGCCTTCATGCTGCGGCTGCTCGAGCGCGAACGCGGCATCGACGCGATCCGGCCGTACCTGCCGCAAGCGGAGCGCGAGTATGCCTACTGGATGTCGCGCACGCCGGCACCGCACAACGGTCGCGCGATGCCCGACCGCCACACGGTGCGCCTTGCGGACGGCGCGCTGCTCAACCGTTACTGGGACGCGCGCAACACGCCGCGCGAGGAATCCTTCGCCGAGGACGTCGAACTCCATGCCCGCGCGGCCCCGCAGCAGCAGGACGAGCTCTACCGCAACCTGCGCGCCGGCGCAGAGTCGGGCTGGGATTTCAGCAGCCGCTGGTGCGATGAGGATGGGCGGCTGGATAGCATCCGCACGACCGAATTGATCCCCGTCGACCTCAACTGCCTGCTATTCCGCATCGAGCGGATGCTCGGCGACTGGCTCGCGCAGCTGGACGAGCCCCGTGCCGTCGATTACCGGCTCGCAGCGGAACGTCGCCGCGCAGCAGTCGTGAAGCATTGCTGGAACGAAGACCGGGGCTGGTTCTTCGACTGGTCGTGGCGCGACGGAGCGCAGAGCGGATGCTGGTCGCTGGCCGGCGTGTTTCCCCTCTATTGTGGTCTCGCGGATGAGGCGCAAGCCGCACGCGTCGCGCGCAACGTCGCCGAACGCTTCCTGCGGCCGGGCGGAGTCGTGACAACGCTGACCGACTCGCATGAACAGTGGGATTCGCCGAACGGCTGGGCGCCGCTGCAGTGGGTGGCGGTGCAGGGGCTGCTCGACTACGGATATGAGGAACTCGCGCGCGAGATCGCAACCCGTTTCGTCGGTCTGGCCGACCAGGTGTGGCGCCGCACAGGCAAAGTGATGGAAAAGTACGACGTGTGCGACCTGTCGCTCGACGCGGGCGGCGGCGAGTATCCGGTGCAGGACGGCTTCGGCTGGACCAACGGTGTCGTGCGCGCCTTCATCGAGCGCTTCGAGCTCGACGCGTATCGGGGCTCCTGAATCCTCGATCGCCTCGCTTCCCCCGTTTTCCTGTCACGAGGACATCATGCTGAAGTTCCCTGCCGGCCCCCTGTGGGCGCTGGTGACCGGTTTTGCCGCGCTGGGTGGTGTGGGCAGCGTCCTGATGACGCGCCAGCCGGAGTTCTATCACCGCTGGAACCTGGATAACGCGGAGTGGGGCTGGGCGCTGTTCGCCACCGGCCTCGGCGGCGTGCTGGCCTATCCGCTCAACCGCTGGCTGTTGGCACGCTGGGGCGGTCGCGGGATGCTGCACCGCTTCGGCACGGCCGGCGGCATCGTGCTGGCGGTCATCCCCTGGCTGCCCGGGGTTCCCTGCCTGCTCGCGGGGCTCTTTGCGCAGGGCGTGATCTACAACGGCGTCGGCGTCGCGATCAACCAGCAGGCGTCGCAGTGGGAACTGCAGCGTGGTACGCGCATGATGGGACGCCTGCACGCCACCTTCTTCATCGGCAGCGTGCTGTCGGCCTTTATCAGCAGCCTGCTCGCGGCGCTCGCCGTCAGCTTGCCGCTGCACATGGCCGCGGTCGGCCTTGTCGCTGCGCTGATCCATCGCGCCGCTGCGGCGACGCTCGAGGCCGAGGCCGCCCGATCGACCACGCCCGTCGCCGTGCATCATGCCCCCGAATCCTGGCTCGGCCTGGGCGTGCTGTTGTGCGGGTGCACCGTGCTCGAAAGCGGCGTCATGGGCTGGGCCTCGGTGTATCTCAACCAGAGCCTGAACGCAAACGAGAGCCTGTCCGGCATCGGCCTCGCGCTGTTTTCCGGGGCGATGGCGGTGGGGCGGCTCTTCTCGGACGGTCTCGTCACGCGTCATGGCGCGCTGTGCATCGTCCGCACGGGCGCCATCGTCTGTGCGATCGCCCTCGCGCTGGCGGCCTGGCTGCATCAGTTGCCGGTCGCCATGCTCGCCTTCGCCGTCACCGGATTGGGGCTCGCCGCGGCCGCGCCGGTCATCTTCTCGGTCGCCGGGCGGATGGGCGGGGAGGCGCTCGCCTTGATCGCCGGCCTCGGCGCGCTCGGTGGCCTTCTCGGGCCGGTGATCCTCGGCCGCGTCGCGAGCTACCTGTCGCTCGACTGGGTGCTCGCCACGCTCGCCGCGGTCGCTGTCGCGATCGCCCGGCAAGCGGCGGTCCTCGCGGCGAGCCGGCCGCCGGTTGGCGCCGTGTCCGCGCCGGTGCATTGAGAACACAAACCGCCGCCGCGCCCGCACCGTGCGCGAATTCGACGCACGGCGTTCAATGACTCGAAGGACTCACAAGAATGGAAACATTCCTCATCCCCGGCACCGACCTGCGGCTTTCGCGCCTCGCGTACGGTTGCATGAACATCGGCGGTGCGATGGACGATTCGCCGCTTAACCCGGAACTGCGCCGTTCGGCCCGCGAGGCGGTCGAAGCCGCCCTGGAAGCCGGAATCAACTTCTTCGATCACGCCGACATCTACGCCGCGGGCAAGTCCGAAGCGGTGTTCGGCGAGATCCTCGCGGCGAGCCCCGGCCTGCGCGATCGCATCGTCCTGCAGTCAAAATGCGGCATTCGCATAGCCGCGGGGCCGCGCGAGCCCAAGCGTTACGACTTCAGCTACACGCACATCGTCGGTTCGGTCGAGCGCATCCTTCGCCGTCTCGCGACCGATCGCCTCGACATCCTCCTGCTGCATCGGCCCGACCCGCTCGCCGAACCCGAGGAGGTCGCGCGTGCCTTCGATGATCTGCACGCGAGCGGCAAGGTGCGTTACTTCGGCGTCTCCAACCACGCGGCCTCGCAGATTGAGCTGCTGCGCCGGCACGTGCGTCCACCGCTGGTGGTCAACCAGCTCCAGCTGAGCCTCGCGCATGCGTCGCTGATCGACGAGGGCGTGACCCACAATCACGGCGACGCGCCGCCTCCGGTCGCCGGCACACTCGACTACTGCCGCGCGCTCGACATTCGGGTCCAGGCGTGGGCGGCACTCGGCGGAACCCGCTTCCTCGATTCCTCCGTGCAGACGGACGAGGCGACGAGGCGGACGGTCGCGCTCGTCGGCGAATTCGCGGCGGAGAAGGGCACCGCCCCGGAGGCGATCCTGCTCGCGTGGTTGCTGCGCCATCCGGCCGGCATCCAGCCCCTGATCGGTAGCACGCGCCCCGAGCGTATTCGCGCCTGCGCCGCGGCGGCCACCGTGCAGCTCTCGCGCGAGGAGTGGTACGCGCTGTTCACGGCGGCGCGCGGCGCGAAGCTGCCCTGACGGCTGCGCTCGCCGGAGCCTGTGTTCCGCTTGGCGCGTGCTATGTTGAGATCGACAGCCGCCCACGGACGCCCCGGAGAGGGTCGTCGCAGCGCAGCGTGGTTCCGCGGCGGGACGCGAGGAGGAGCACCGCCATGAACCTGATTGCCGTGAGGATCGACAAGCCCGAGCCCATCAACTTCATCCTCGGCCAGACGCATTTCATCAAGTCGGTCGAGGACATCCACGAAGCGCTGGTGAATGCGGTTCCGGGCATCCGCTTCGGGCTCGCGTTCTGCGAAGCGTCCGGCGATCGCCTGATCCGCTGGTCGGGAACCGACCACGCGATGGTCCTGATGGCCCAGGCCAACGCGCAGGCGATCGGTGCGGGGCACAGCTTCATCGTCTTCCTCGGCGAAGGCTTCTATCCGGTCAACGTCCTCAACGCGATCAAGCAGGTGCCCGAGGTATGCCGCATCTTCTGCGCGACGTCGAATCCGGTGGAGGTCCTATTGGCGGAAACGGGGCAGGGGCGCGGCATCATCGGCGTCGTCGACGGCTACCCGCCGCTCGGGATCGAGGACGAGGAGAAGATCGAAGCGCGCAAGAAGCTGCTGCGGCAGATCGGCTACAAGCTCTGAGTGCGTGACGGCGGAAGCGCGCGAAGCCCGTCGCGTGTCGTCGGAGACGCACGGGGCAGGGTCTCGCCGTTTTGTGCTCGCACCAACCTTGTGGTGCATGAAGTGTCTAACTTCGGCGCTGACCCGAGCACGAGCGGCCAGCAGCTGATCAGGGGCGTGCCATGACGATGGACGAGCAGTTGTCGCTTAAGGAGGCAATGGCGGCGACGCATCCGCACGCGGAAGCGCCGGAGCTTGGCAGCGCGCTGACCGCGCTGCGCGTGACCAACGCGGCGGTGCGCGCCGCGACCGATGAGCCCGGACTGCTGCGCGATGTCTGCCGGGCGGTCGTCGATGCGACGGCTTTCCGGTTCGCGGCGGTCAGTCACGCCGATGCGGATTGCCGCACGCTGCAGCGCATCGCATGGTCCATGCCGTTGTTGGACGACGTCGGCGACGAGACCCTTGTGCTCGATGACTCGCCGTGGTGTGCGGCCGCGCGAGAAGCCTTGCTGGCCGGGCGGCCGTTCCTTGCGCCGGCCGGGCTCGCGTCGATTCTTGCGGTGTTGCCGCTGCGCGACGGAACGCAACTGCTCGGCGCGTTGCAGATCGCATGCATGCGCGCGGACGGCTTCGCCGTCGGCTCCATCGATCTCCTGCAGGAGGCGGCCAATGCGCTCGCCTACGGCATGGTCGTCCTGCGCAAGGCCGAGCGCCATGCCGCCGTCGAGGAGGCCCTGCGCCGTGTGAACCGCGCACGCAAGACCCTCAGCGAGGCGAACCGCGCGCTCGTCCGTGCCACCGAGGAGCAAGGCCTGTTGCAGGACATCTCCCGGATCATCGTTGAGGAAGGCGGTTATCGCTTCGCATGGGTGGGGTATGCACAGCACGACGATGCGAAGAGTGTGGCGATTATGGCGTTTCACGGTATCGATCGCGAGTTTCTCGACTGGCAGCGTCTTACATGGGGTGAGGGCGAACGTGGACATGGCGCCACAGGCGTCGCAATCCGTACCGGGCAGCCCAGCATCGGCCGCAGCATCCGGAAGGACGAAGCCCTTGCCCCGTGGCGTGACGAAGACCTGCGGCGGGGGATCGCTGCGGTCAGCGCGTTTCCGTTACGGCAGGGCGACGAGGTCCTGGGCAACCTCACGATCGCCGCCACCGAGGAAGACGCCTTCGACGAGGCCGAAGCCAACCTGCTGGGCGAGCTGGCCGACGACCTCTCGTTCGGCATCGCAACGCTGCGCCTGCGCGAACGCAATCGGGAGGCGCAGGAGACGATCAAGCGCATGGCCGAGGAAGACGCGCTCACCGGCCTGCCGAATCGCTGGCGGCTGCGCATGCGCCTCGTCGCCGAGATCGACGCCGCAATGGCGCGCAGCGGTCCGTTGGCGCTGCTGGTGCTCGGCTTGAACCACTTTCCGGAGGTGAACGAGACGCTCGGCTACCAGCAGGGCGACTTGATGCTGTGCGAGGTCGCCGCCCGCATCCGGCGCGTCGTGCAGGACGCTTCCGGCGTCGCCCGCGTCGGCGAGTCGGAGTTCGCGATCCTGCTGCCGCACGCGGACGCCGCGGCTGCATCACGCGCGGCACAGCGCCTGCTGACTGAGCTGCTCGAACCCGTTCCGCTCGGCGAAATCATGCTGGACGTGAGCGGCAGCATCGGCATTGCCGTATTCCCGGGCCACGGCGCCGAGGCCGACGCCCTGATCCGCCGCGCCAATGTCGCGATGCACCAGGCGCGCCAGCAGGGCCACGGGCATGCCCTCTACACCGGCGGGCGCGACCGCGAATGTGCGCGGCGGCTCGCGCTCATCGGCGATCTCCACCGAGCGATCGATGCCGGCCAGATGCGGCTCTACTGCCAGCCCAAGGCCAGGCTCGCGAATGGCGAGTTGTGCGGTGTCGAAGCGTTGGTGCGGTGGGAGCATCCGCAGCGCGGAACGCTGTGGCCGAACGAATTCATCAGTCTGGCCGAGCACAGCGGACTCATCAGCCCGCTCACCGACTGGGTCATGCAGGCCGCCTTCCGGCAAAGCTACGTCTGGCGTCAGGAGGGATTGAGCGTGCCGGTGGCCGTGAACCTGTCCGCGCGCGACCTACGCGATCCCAAGCTGATCGAGCGCGTGCGCAATCATTTCGCGACTTGGGGCGCCGACGCCGGGGACATCCAGTTTGAACTCACCGAAAGCGCGCTGATGCAGGATCCGCAAGGCAGTCTCGAGTGTCTGCACAGACTGAAGGACCTGGGCAGCGCCCTGTTCATCGACGACTTCGGCACCGGTTATTCCTCGCTCGCCTACCTGCAGAAGCTGCCCGTCGACGCGATCAAGATCGACAAGTCCTTCGTGCAGGACATGCTCTCGAACAATGATTCGAACGTCATCGTCCGTTCGACCATAGACCTCGCACATGATCTCGACCTCGAGGTCGTCGCGGAGGGCGTCGAGGACCGGGCCGGGTGGGAACACCTGTCGGCGCAAGGGTGCGACGTCGCGCAGGGCTATGTCATCAGCGAACCGATCCGCGCCGAGGCGTTCGCGGCGTGGCGCTCAGAACGCGCACGTAAGACGCCTACGCACTGAGGCGAACACTGCGCGCCGGCGGAGGCAGGGCAGGGAGGCAAAAAGGCCCGTCAGGCGAAGGCGATCAGGGATCATGCCTGACGATCACCCTGCATCTCTGCTTCGCATCCGCTGCCTTACGGCAAGCAGGAATGTCCCGCGCCTTCCAGCGCTGCGACCGATGGTCAAACGCGCTCATCATCGTGCATGGAAGGTAGTGCGATAATATCCAAATGGAATTGCGTCGCGACGCTGAATCGAATCGGCACAACATACCACGTGCCGAAGCCGAGGCACTTTGCTGCGACATGTTGCGCCAGTGGCACACGGAGGTTGAGGGTTCGATTCTGGTGCAGATCGGCATCGAGCAACCGGACGAGCAGACGGAAGGCGCGAGACTGAGACTCGTCGTCAAATGTTGATAAGCGAAACGCTACGCTATACACTTGATCATGATAAGAACCTTTGCCCACAAGGGGCTGCAGGCGTTCTTCGAGAGTGGCAGCGAGGCAGGGATTCAACCGCACCACGCGCCGAGGCTTCAGCGCCTGCTTGTGAGGCTGGATCTATCCCGAGCGCCGGAGGATATGAATGTGCCGGGATGGCGACTTCACCCGCTCGCGGGAGACCTTGCCGGTCACTATGCCGTGACGGTAAATGGCAATTGGCGCCTGACGTTCCGATTTGAGGGAGAGGACGCCGTTCTGGTGGATTACCAGGACTACCACTGAGGAAAATTGAAATGACAACCATGCACAACCCGCCGCATCCTGGTGAGACCTTGCGCGAGGACGTGCTGCCGGCTCTCGGACTGACCGTTACGGAAGCTGCCGAGCAGCTTGGCGTGACGCGCGCTGCGTTGTCGCGTGTGCTGAACTGCCGCGCTGCCATCTCGCCGGAAATGGCGCTTCGAATCGAAGCCTGGCTCGGAGTCGAAAATGGCGGTCGCGCGGATGTGTGGCTCGGCCAGCAGGCTGCTTATGACCTCTCGAAGGCGCGTAGTGCTGGCATCCCCGCAGTGAAGCGCGCTCCTGAACTACTCGCAGTCTGACCGACGCGCTTTCGACATGACGGCCGCGCACAACCGGAGTGTCCCGGTGAATAGCACGCATTGCCCGGCAGGGCCTCGGTGAAATTGCTTACACGGGGCGGACGCAGTGCCCGTAAGCAGCGTAGCCGGACCATCAGGATCGGGCTATCGCTCTGATTTGTCTGGTGCCGACAATCTGACTCGAACAGATGACCTACCGCTTACAAGGCGGTAAAAACCCATATTTCTTGGCATTGATCCGTGTTGATATAAATTCGTAAGGTACTGATGTGCAACAAAAACATATTATAATGACGTTGATGGGGATGAAGGGGGATTGATTGTATTCCTACCCAATTCCTACCCAGCGCACTTCCGACATCTTTCAACGGGGCTCATCACCATGCCGAGGGAACGTCTCACTGATACAAGGGTAGCCAACTTCCGTCCCCCGAAAGAGGCCTTGCTGCGCGACACGGAGTCGCATCTCGCAGTGCGAGCGCGGCCGACCGGATCGAAGGTGTTCGTGTTCATGAGCACCCTGAACTACAAGGACATCCGGATCACGATCGGTGAGGTCGGAGCGGTTGCACTGGCAGATGCGCGCCGCAAGGCCCAAGCATGGCAGGAGCTCGTTGATCAAGGCAGGGATCCGCGCGACGTGATCCAAGAGCAGGCGCGCCAAGACGAGAGGGAAAGGGCCGCACGCGCTGCAGAATTGGAGGCGCAGGCCCGCGATGCGTCAGCGAAGGCGGTAACCGTGGGCGAGGCGTGGGCTGCGTACCTTGAGGCGCGCGGCCCGAAGTGGGGGGAGCGCCATATGCGTAACCATCTTGCCATGGCGAAAGCTGGCGGAGAGCCGCGGGGCAGGGGGCGGCGCAAGGGGGAATCCGAAACGGTACAGCCTGGTCCGCTCTATCCGCTGCTCGCCATACGCCTCTGCGAGCTCGACGCTGAAAAGGTGAAAGCCTGGCTTGAGCCACTAGCCGAGCGCACGCCGACACAGGCTGCGCAGACCTATAGGGCCCTGCGCGCATTTCTCAGTTGGTGTGGCGATCAGCCTGAATTTTGCGCTGTCACGCACTCGGACGCCTGCAATCGCCGCATGGCACGCGACACCTTACCCAGGGCTCGCGCTAAGGATGACTGCCTGCAGCGCGAGCAACTCGCGGGGTGGTTTCTCGAGGTCAAGAAGATCGGAAACCCGATCATCGCGGCGTATCTGCAGGCGTTGCTCTTGACCGGTGCGCGGCGCGAAGAACTTGCCGGTCTCCGATGGGAGGACGTCGACTTCAAATGGAAGAGTCTGACCATCCGTGACAAGGTGGAGGGCGAGCGCACCATTCCGCTGACACCCTACGTGGCTTCTGTGCTGGTTCCACTGCCACGCCGAACCATCGTTCGCGACGGTGAGCAGGTTTCCCTGCCGTGGGTCTTCAGCAGCCCCACGGCTGCGTCCGGCCGGCTGCAAGAGCCACGCATTCAGCACGTTAAAGCACTCAGTGCCGCTGGCCTTCCGCATCTGTCCCTGCATGGCCTGCGCCGATCATTCGCCACGCTTGCCGAGTGGGTGGAGGCTCCCGCTGGTATCGTCGCGCAGATCATGGGGCACAAGCCGAGCGCTATCGCGGAAAAGCATTATCGGCGCCGACCACTGGACCTGTTGCGCATGTGGCACACAAAAATCGAGGAATGGATTCTCGAGCAGGCTGGTATCGAACTGCCGAGCGCAGAGCAGGTGGCCAGGATGCGCGTCCTGCCGTGAACTGTTCCATGTAATTCCACGTGAGCCGATCGGGGGCATTCGGGCCCGCGTACATTTTCATTCACCGCCCGCGCCTCCTCCACATGAGGGTACTGCGCGCGAAGGTGGGTACGGCCAAGAGCAATCTGGCCGCTGCTCCTCTCTCTCTCCACCGGCAAATCTTAACGCCGAGCCGAAACGGCCCTAGGCAGGATGAGCCTGCGATAACGCTACCTTGACGAAACGCGGGAAGACCTCGCGTCGTTACTCGAATGCGGTCCGAGGCACCGTTGCATATCGCGGAATTTTGGATAACATAAACCCCGCAGCCGGAATTAGGGATGTCGCTGGCAGGACCGTAAGTCTTTGCCCCGACGCTAGGGATTCCGAGTAGTTTGGTGGTGTGCGACCAAGCGGCGGCACGAGATACGCTCGTGCTGCCGCTTTTGTTTTTTCAGGCTGCGCGAGCGACCCAAATTTTTTTTGGAGTTCGCAATGCCCCCTATCCATCAGCGCACCGACCGCGGGTCGATCCTGCGCGCACATACCACTGAACAGGCTGCAACCCTCCTGCAGGTCAAGCCCCAGACCTTGCGTGCGGCGCTGTGCCGCGGTGGCAATTACCTCGGCATTACGCCGGTCAAGCGCGCCAACCGCTTCTTGGCTTGGCCGGCCGATCAGGTTGAAGCCGTTGCGCGCGGGGAGGTGGCCTGAGATGAAAGCGCGCGCCATCATCAAGACCATGATCGTTCGCTCCGCCGCGGCGGGGCTGATCTCCCAAGCAGTGGCGAAGTGGATCATCAATCGCGGGGGCATGCTTCATGTCTGAGCATACCGCCCGTCCTGCCAGCGCTATCGCAACGCGCCTTCCCGTTCGCAAGTCTCTCGAACTCTCCCTGATCCGCCTCGACGGAGGTACCCAGCCGCGCGTCGAAATCAACCTCGATACCGTCGCCGAGTATGCCGAGGCGGCCGCCGAGCAGGCGAAGTTCCCCCCCATTGTGGTGTTCTTCGATGGGGCCGCTCACTGGCTCGCAGACGGTTTCCACCGCTACCACGGCACCAAGCAGGCCGGCTACCCGACCATCCTGGCCGAAATTCGCAACGGCGCCAAGCGTGACGCTGTGCTCTACGGCCTCAGCGCCAATACCCGTCACGGCCTGCGCGAAACCCGCGCCGACAAGCACCGCAAGATCGAGATCTTGCTTCGCGACGCCGAGTGGGTGGAGTGGGCAGATCGCGAGATTGCGCGCCGCTGCGGCGTTCATCACGAGACGGTGGCTGCAGTGCGTGCCGAACTCGAAGCATCTGGCGAAATTCGCCAGATAGAGGCCCGCACGGTCGAGCGCAATGGCACGATCTTCACGCAGTCCGCTCGCATCGAGCCGGCCGTATCCGACGAGGGCGTTCCGGTCGCGCATGACGAAGATCCCCACGCTGTCCCCCGTGCCGACAACGTCGACGGCCAGCAGCCCACCGCCCTTGCGCCCTCTTTCGCGATACAAAACGCCCCCCAAAAGTCGGTCACGCCGCAGCAGCAGGCGGACCAAGCCGAGCCCGACGAGCCGCCGGCGGTGGCGCCGGAGCCGGGCGAGGTCGAGCGCCTGCGCGCCGAGGTAGCGGACCTGCGCGCTGCAAACGCAGAGCTCGCAAAGAACCTCGAGGATGCCGTCGCCGACAACGAGGCAATGACCCGCATCGTCGAGGCCGACGACAAGGTCACCGCCGCCCTCGCCGAAGCTGAGCAGTACCGCAAGCAGGTTTGTATGCTCGAGGAGCGCAATCGCGGGCTGACGAACGAAAAGAACGAGGCCGTCCGCGCCGTGAAGTATTGGAGAACGAAGGCCGAGGCGGCCGAGAAGCGTGAGGTGACGGTATGACGCTCACGCTTTTCGAACCGAAAATCGACTCGAATATCACCTTTCCGCCACCACGCGATTTTCAGGTCATCGCCCACGAGGCCCTGCGCGACGGCATCCGCCAAGGGCATCGGTGCCAATTGGCGATGGCGCCGACTGGGGCGGGCAAAGCGTACTTGGGCCTGCGAGTGTGCCACGAGGCCCTGCAGAAGGGCCGACGCGCCCTGTTTGTCGCCGATCGCGAGGCGTTGATCCAACAGGTGAGCGAAACCGCCGACCGCTATGGGCTAGTTAATCACGGGATCATCATGGCCGACCACTGGCGGACGAATCCGTCCATGCCGCTCCAGATCGCTTCCGTCCAAACGCTGGCATCGCGCGGTTGGCCTACGGCCGATGTGATTGTCATCGATGAATGCCACTCCATGTACTCGACGTGGACCGACCACGTGATGCGCACCCGCGCAGCGGTGGTGGGTCTGAGCGCGACGCCCTTCTCGCATGGCTTGGGCCGCATCTTCTCGCGCTTGGTCAATGCGACGACCATGGCAGAGCTCGTCCGCGCCGGTGTTCTCGTGCCCATGCGCGTCTTTTCGTGCACGCGGCCGGACATGACTGGGGCCGAAACCTCCGGCGGTGAGTGGACCGAGAACGCGGCGGCCGAGCGTGGGATGGTGATCATCGGTGACGTCGTGGCCGAGTGGGCGCGATTCGCCTCCGACCGCAAGACGATCGTCTTCGGCGCCACCATCGCCCATTGTGAGGAAATCGCACGCCAGTTCAACGGCGTCGGAATCATGGCCGCGGTCTATTCGAGACACACCAAGCCCGAGGACCGTAGGGCGCTGCTCGCTGAGTATCGTAAGCCGGACAGTGCCATCCGGGTCCTCATTTCCGTGGAGGCATTGGCCAAAGGCTTCGACGTGCCTGACGTCGGTTGCGTGTGCGATTGCCGACCGTTGCGTAAATCGTTGAGCACGGCCATTCAGATGTGGGGGCGCGGCTTGCGTGCCTCGCCCGCGACCCGCAAAACCGACTGCATCCTCCTCGATTTCTCCGGGAACATCATCCGCTTCGCGGCCGACTTCGAGAACGTCTATCACAACGGCCTGGTCGCGCTGGATGACGGGGAAAAGCTGGACCGAACGATCCGCCGCGAGTCCGGCGAGACCGTGCCAAAGGCGTGCCCCGCATGCGGCTTCACTCCGTTCGCAGGCCGGTGCATGTCGTGCGGCCACGAGGCGAAATCGAAGTGCGACATCGAACACGAGGCCGGCGTCATGCGGGAGATCCGCATCGGCAAGACAAAGTACGCCGACGATGACCGCCACCTGTGGGAGCAGGTTGTCGCCTACGCCCGCGAGTACTCCGCTCCGGCAAAGCAATACGGCCGCGCCCGGTACCTCTACCGCGACATCGCCGGCGCCGAACCGCCGCAGACCTTCACGCTTGAAGGCACGCCCGCGGTGCCGATCACGCGCAACGTCGCCAACAAGATCCGCTCGATCAACATCGCCTACAGCCGGAGGTGTGTGGCATGAAGACCCGCAAGCGCCGCGTCGCCGTTACTGGCTCCTGGCTGCCGCTCGGCCTCGAGTTTCTCCGCAGCCTGGCGTGCGCCGAATTGAGCCCGCATGGCGCCAAGCTGCTGCTCGATTGCCTGGCTAAGCTCGGCCCGAATGCCACTCGCAACGGCGACATCAGCCTCACGCCGAAGGCAATGGCTGTCCGCGGCTGGAGCAGCAAGTCGAGCCTCGGCGCCGCCGTGCAGGAACTGCTCGACCACGGCCTGCTCGTGCGCACCCGCCAAGGATCGAGGCTCGACTGCAGCCTGTTCGCCGTCACCCTGTACCCGCTCGATTGCGACCTCGGGAAGCTCGACGAGGGCCCAGGCTCCTACCGCACGATCGACTACATGGGCGCGGGGGGCGGACTGGCCAACCCGCCTACCGAGGCTAAGCCGGCGAGCTGGCGGCGTAGCCGAAAAGGGGCGGCGACCGGGCACCGGAAGGAGGCAAAAATAAAAACGGTGACCCCGGGGCGGGACGAAATAGGGTCCGAACGTTCCGGGGCGGGACGAACGGCCGCAGAAAATTCGGCCGAGTTTTCGAGTTCGTCCCGGGGCGGGACAAAACCCGCCGTTTTCGCCGGTCTGATCGTCCCGCCCCGGGGCACCTTTATAGAGAGCCATCTCTCCGGGGTTTCTTCTGGCGTCTCTGGGAGGGGGACGGCATGAGCGGCTTTATCAATTTTGCTCGGACCCATGACGTCGAGATTCGCGAGCTCCACCCGAGCGATCGGATCTGCCGCTGCCCGACAACGGCCCATCCGCGTTCGAAGAACGGCGCGTACTGGTTCGATGGCACGCGCGGCTGGGTGCAGAACTGGGAGACCGGCGAGCCCGTCCAGTGGTGGAACGACCCGGCCGCTCGCCCGTGGACGGAGGCGGACAAGGCGCAGTGGGTAGCACAGCGTCAAGCGGCGGACGAAGCTCGCCTGCTCGATCAGCAACGTGCCTCCGCGCGGGCCGCGCAGCTGATCGCGCAGGCCGCGACCGACACGCACGGCTACCTGAAGGCCAAGGGCTTCCCCGAGGTGAAGGGACTGGTATTGCCGGACGGAAGCTTGACTATTCCGATGCGCGACGTGACAACGAATGCGCTCCTCGGCGCGCAAGTCATCCGCCTCGAAGACAACCGCTGGCAGAAGAAGATGCTGCCCGGCATGCGCGCCAAGGGGGCCGTGTTCGTGATCGGTCCGCGGCGCGCGGCCGAGTTTGTTCTGTGCGAAGGCTATGTGACTGGCCTGTCTATCGCGGCGGCTATTCGACTGTTGCGGCTCGATATTAGCGTCATGGTCTGCTTCAGCGCCCAGAACCTCACCTACGTCGCCGGGATCGCGTGCGGCAGGCGCATGGTGTTCGCCGATCACGATGTCTCAGGCACGGGAGAGCAAGCGGCACGCACGACCGGCTTGCCTTGGATGATGAGCCCGACCGTCGGCGAAGACGCGAACGACCTCCACCGTAGCGCAGGCCTGCTGGCCGTGGCGAAGTTGATCATGCACGCGCGAAAGCGCTGATCGAAGGAATTACTGACACCCGCAGACGAGCCCGACCGCTATGACCAAGGCGACAAAATAGGAGATCGAAAAAATGACCGACGAGACCCGTAAATGCGGCCCGAATGCGGGCAAGCGTGACGCATGCGGCCGCTTCGCCAAGGGCAACCCTGGCAAGCCTCGGGGAACCCGCCACCGCGCGACTACGCTGGCGCTGGGGCTATTTGAGTCCGGTATCGAAGATATCGCGAAGACTGTCGTCGAGCTCGCACGCGGCGGCGATCTGGCTGCGGCAAAGCTGGTGGTCGACAAGTTGATTCCCCCCACGCGCGAGCGCCCCATCAATATTGCCCTTCCGCCGGTCGCGGATGCCGCCGGCGTTGCTGCCGCGGCTGCGGCAGTGGTACAGGCGGTCGCTGATGGCGAGCTGATGCCATCCGAAGGGACAGCACTCGCCGCACTCCTCGAAGGCCGCCGCCGCGCCTTGGAACTTGTAGAACTGGATGCCCGCGTGCGGGCGTTGGAGGCGAAGCAATGACTAACAGCTTGACCAAACGCATCGGGGCGCTGGAGGCCCGGACACCGTGCAACGACGAGGCCTCGGACCAGGATCCGACCGATTACGCCGCCCTTCGGCGAGCCCTCTGGGAGCGCGCCGCACATCCTACGCTGGCCCCTGTACAGCCGGCCTCACCCAGCGGAGTAGCCGGCGTTTTGCACTGGCGGCGCAAGATCGCCGAGACAGCCGCCAGGGCGGCTTCAATGCCGCCTCCCGACGAGCCCGGGAAGACCAACTACCAGGCGCTGCGCATCATGGCGGCCCAAAAAGCGGGCGGCGCGGCGCACCACGCCCTGCGCGGCGCCGAGCTGGAGGTACTGACGGAAGCGGGGTTCGACCGCCTTGTGCTCGACCAACTCAAGGCCGAACACACCCGCTACGAAGGGATCCCCTGGCAGTGGCACGGAGACAACCTCCCGGCCGAGGCGCAGTCCGTCATCGACTCGGCGCTCGCCAGCGCTGCGCCGTAAACCCCGAAAACGGCGCCAGTGATGCTTGGTCGCTGGTGCCCCCTCGCCGTCGATGTGACCAGCAGTGGGGGGCATTTTGCGCCCCGCGGGCCCCAATTGGCGGGCGGGGTGACCTTGTGCAAGTACGGTGCCCTGCTCTCGATCAGCACGGCCGCCGATGTACCATCTGGCCACAAGTAAACGGCCAGGGCCCCAACAAATTGTCGATACCCACAGCCGGTTCGGACCTGAGATCGCCGTTGCTCTTTGGCACATCACTCATAACCAAAATGCTAGTCAAGGGGCATCATCCCTCACAAGCTCAGACGACATCACCAAGCTCTCGCCTGCCCTGAGCGTAGTCGTTGACGGGTCGATGTAGAAAGCGCGCTCCTTGGCGAGCCGTTCAAGATACGCGGCGAACTGCGGCTGGTCCGTGTAGCTCTCGGTGGCGCGTGACAGGCGCCCGCGCTTTGGCTGCAATTGGACCCACTCGATCAGTTCCAGAAAGATAGAGGCATACACTTGCTTAGCGACGAGGTAGGGCAGCACTAGGCGCAGCAGCTTGGCCACACCTGCCTGAGAGCCTACAGTGATCTCGAGCTGGTCTTTCCATGTCGGTCGCCGGTTTTTGTACCGGGAGACGCGGTTGATTGTGTAGAAGAACGTGAGCCCTTCCCGGACGTAGATTTCCGAGATTCGTTGGATCATCCGCATGTCGGTGTTTGTGATGCGGATCTTGGGGCAGAGGAAACGCAGGCGGTTGTTGGGACCGCTTCGCTTCTCCTGCACCAGCGCGTGAAGGTTGCCTTCACCATCAAGAATGCCTGCGAGCCAGGCAAGATCGAGCTCTCTGCCGCCTTGGCCAGCCGAAGTTACCGCAACGTATCCGCGTTTCGTGTCCTTGGCTGTCGAGCGTGGTGATTCCACGGAGGCGGCTCTCCAACACGCGTTCAATCCAACTGATCGGGCTCGAGATGTAGGGCCACCCCCAAGTGCGGTGGCGAGGCTCTACGTGTCCTGTCGTCAAATTCCCACTATTGTGGGAAGACGAAAGTGTACCTCCACCGGCAGATTCCTCCAATTGTGGGAGGAGTCGGGTTGGACGCAGCGGCGGCGTTCGGGAGAGTGCTGAGGCGAGCCAGACGGCGGGCAGGGCTGACGCAAGAGCAGCTCGGGCTTGAGGCCGATCTGCGCCGAACTTATGTCAGTCTGCTCGAGCTCGGGCAGCAGCAGCCGAGCCTCACCACGATACTCAAGCTCGCCACGGCGCTGCAGCACCAACCGGGCGAGCTCGTCGATCTCGTCGTTTCCGAGATGGAGAAAGTAGCTAACGGGAACTAATCGTCGCCCTGTCTACCACCGACCGACACGCGGGAGCCCGTTGATGATCGGCTCATTCGGACGGGCGCGTGATCGGCACGGGCGAGCCAGTCCGTGATCGGCGGGCAAGGCGGTGGGAAGTGGAGCTCTTCTGGCGTTCGCCCACTACCGGGAGATGTCGTCCTTGGCGGCCTCCTGGTCGGCGCGGAGAAACGGAGGAATATCAAATTCATTCTCGGACCCGGCCTCGCGGTGGCCGTTCGGCGCCTGCACCATGATGTGTGTGAACTCGCCATGCTCATCGCTATGCCAAAAGCATATCGACGGCGGCCGCCTGGCTCTTGCAGCGCCTCGTGCCCGATACCGACGAAGTGCCCCGTACAGGGCTATGGTGACGACGACGACGGCGGCAAGCGCGAGGGCGGTCAAAACACCTCCTGAAGGACGCTGGTCTGGCGGCCGGACTGGAGAAGGAGCGCCCGGCAGCGCGCTGCGGAAGCGTCATTCGCCGATCATACGGCCTGTGCTCGGCAAACGCCGGCAATTTGAACGGCAACACCGAAGTCTAGCAGCTCGCGCTGCAGATCCTACAAACGCGATGACGATCAGCTATCAGCCAAGCTCGAGCCCAGCGGAGACGGCGTCGAGTAGGGTTGCTCGTACTGTCCGCCATTGGTCGGCGATCGCGTCATAGCCCGCGACTGGCAGGCGCTGATTCATGCCCAATACCCGAAGAAGATCGAGCGCCTTGCCGCGCGTCTCGGGGCTAAGCTTGCCGGACGCCGCCAGATAACGGGCAAAGCTGCCACTGATGCTCGGATTGACGTCCTTCCCGATCCTCATGCTCAGCATGCCTTCAAGCTCAGCGTCCCGCTGGAGCCTTTCCTCGACCGCCAGATTGGTTATCTGCTGCGCATCGAATTCTGAGCGCCACCGTCGAGTCACCATGGCCGCAAGCAGTCTGCAAAACGTGGCGTTGTCGGCACGGCAGGCGGCCACATGAACGGCCACAGTCCAGTCCGCAAACTCGCGACCGAGCGCATCGAATTCGATGGGAAATGGCAGTTCCTCGGCGTCGGGCGCGAAGATGGCAAGCGGGATCGCAGTCGTGGTGACCGGCGTATTCTTATACCGCTCGACAAGACGCTGACGCACGCCTATGTCGCCGGAGAACTGGTTGCGCAGAATAAGCCCGACATCCGCATTAACCATCGCGCGGTCGTTGCTGTGATCGCGGCTATCGAGCGTGTCCCAACAGCGCGCGAGCAGGAGGTCGCTGCGGGGGCGTTCGGCCGCGAGCGCGTGCAGAGCGCGCGGGGTACGTGGGATCTCGCCACGCTCGGCGAGCGCGAGGAACGCCGCTCGGGCGGCGGGCGAGGCACCCGGCGCGGCAGAAAGGATCTTGGCGAGCTGGCTGCCACGGCTGAACGAGTTGAACCGTTCGGGCAAACTGTCACCGAAAGCCGCTTCGAACTCGGCGTACCGCTCGCAAACCAACCGCTCGACCGCGGCGATGCCTTGACTGGATCTGCCGGTCTCAAGCGCGACCGGCTTGCCGCCGTCGTCAAGCGTCGCCAGCGCGTCGAGTGCTCCGATGGTCGCCAGCCCGGCGAGTGCCGCGGCGCGGACCGATTCAAAGTCAGGACCGACCGCGACCGCCTTGGCAAGAAGCTCTTGCCGAGCTGCGTCGTGCGCCTCTAGCGGCAGGGCACGGTGATGGGCGATGACAATGCGTGCGCGCAGCTCGGGATCAGTCTCGCACATAGCCCGACCCAACACCGCCTCAAGCGCCGTTCCGGTGCCGCCAGTCGCGGCAACCTCGACGACCTGCGTGCGCAAATCGACGGGCAAGGGCACAGCCGCAGCGAACAACACCGGCGCGAACTCCGGGTCCTCCGCGTAGCCCGCGGCGATTGCCGCAAGCGGCCCGTCCGCCTCACGGACGCGCTCCAGCGCGAGCATGCGGACGTTGGCATGCGCGCCAAACGCGCGGAACAACGTGTCGGACGCGTCGTACAGACCGCGTGCCTGGTCGGGAAAGGCGAGGATCGCCGCTACGGCTTCGTTGTCGGCCCCGTTACAGCCGCATTCTTCCAGTCCAATGGCGAGCAGGTCACGTCGTACGTCTGCTCGCGTACCCATGCGAATCAGCCGCTCGCGCGCCACAGCCTTGTCGGCCACGATCTCAGGAAGCAAGGCGGCAAGATCGGCGAGATCTTCGTCGGCCGCGTCCGCGAGCGCATCAATGGCGGCCTTGACCTCGGGATGGTCACGTCCCCAGCCGACGAGCAGTGCGCTCAGCGCCCAATGCCGGTTGAACTGTTCCTTTTTTTCACCAAGGACCCCAATCAGCGCGGCCGCGACTGGTGCATCGGCGGTGTGTGCGACATAGTGTCGGATCTTGTACATTCCGATGATCCGGTTCTTGGGCTCGCACCAATACGCGTTGGCGGCAGCGCGAATTTTGGGATCCGCAGCGGCGAAGCGGCCGACCTGCGACCAGATTCGTCGCTCGTCGCCGATGACGTTGAAGGGGAACTTGCTGCCGAGCTCCGCAAGAATCCATGCGCGGACATCGGCGCGATCGACGGGCGACTCCAAAAGGTAGGCCGAGGCAACATCGTGCTCCCAGAGCGAATCGGAGTTGCGCGACACACGCTTGAGCGCGCTTTCAATGAGCGTTTCGTCGCCGGGCCAGTAATTGATAAGCATTGCAGCAGCGAGCTCGCGGTGCGGATAGGAGACGCCCGACCAGAAATACTGGCTATGCAGCACGGCATCGCGCGCCTCGTCGTTTGCCGCACCTATCTTAGCGAGCCCGAAGATACCGACCAGACGCAGCTCTGCCCTGTGCGAGTGCGAGGCCTCTTCGAACAACGGCGCTGCCTTGGGCGAGCCCGACCAGCCGAGCGCCAAAGCCTCGAGCAGCGCAGCAGCCGTTGCAAGATCACGCGTGCGGGCCAATCCATCGAGCAGACGCTGGCAGGCGTCGGCCGAGGACGAGAAGGCCTCCGCATAGGCGGCCGCTGCGGCACGCTGAACGCCGCGATCTTCATCGTGCATTGCCTGAAACAGAAGGTCTTGGAGCTGTGCAGTCGGCTCCCATGCGCCGAACGCGCCTATCAGCGACGCGCGTTGATAGGAAAGCCGCGCAGGCAGCCAGCGGCTGAGGCGCTGCTCGATGTCCGCCTTGAGCGTGGGATCAGGGAAACCTTTCAGCACTGACGCCAATGCCTCGCGGCGGGCTAGCAGCCAGTCCTCGGTTTCGACCCGGTCCATCGTCGCGAGTGCCAGCCGCCGAGCGGTCGAGGGCGAGCGCATCGTTGCACTAAACGCAATGTCGCCGAGCAGAACCTGACGGTGGAAGCCCGCGAGTTCGTCGGAATCCGGCGCCTCGATGATCGCGACTAGCCGGTCGAACTCATCACGCCGCTGGATGCTGCCGAGAAGGTTGGTGATGACGTTGCGCCAGCGCCCCTCGCTGGCGTGCGCCCGCACGAACGCCTCGATGTCGCGGAACGGCCAGCCGCCGATATGCTCGGCGCCCAGGAACTCCTCGAAGCTCGCATGGACGAACCCGACCTCGCCGGGAGCCTTCTCGACGATAAGCCCCTGGGTCTCGGCATTGACGGAAAGGATCTCACCGGCTGCAGCCGCGGCAACCGCGTCAGCGAGTTCAAAACCTTCCGGCGAGGCGAGATAGGTGCGCAGGATATCGCGGGCGGTGGCTCGCTGCATGCCGTCACCGCCCGTCTGCTCGCGCACCGCGTACGCCAGCCGGGCGATGGCCGCGCGCCTTTGATCGGGATCAGTCGCGTGGCGGAAGCGCGGCTCAGTATCGCCCGAGGCCGTCGCGCGCCGGTCAGGATGAACTTCGAGCAAGATGCGCACTAGCTGGTCGTAAATGTCGCCCCTGGTACGCGGAAGGATCTGTCCGCGTAGCGCGAGGGTCACGAGGCCGATGAGCAGCAACGGCACTGCGGCGAGCGCACCCAGATTGGCATCGCGCGCCAACTCGGCCATGAACCGCCCGGTGCGCAGGGTGGCTTCAGACGGGCCGAAGCCGTCCCGCGCGGCCGCGGCATAGCGTTCGAACCAGCGCTCGGCAATGGCCGTCTGCTGGACGGCCGACAGGGGCGCGATAGTACCGCGCTTCCAGTTAGCAGGAAGCGTGCCGATGCGGCTCAAGCCCCGGGGCCGACCGGAGACGATCACGGGGATACCATGCGCCTCAACGATTGCGACGAGCGTGCTCAGCGTCGCGCGGGCGGCCTGCTCGTTGCTCCACTCGTCGAGGCCATCGATGAGCAGTAGGACACGCTGGTCATCAATGGCGCGATCGAGCAGATCAACGATCGAGCGGGTGAGAAGTTGCTCTAGCGAGCGCCGGACGATCTCCTTGATCCCGATCGCATTGCCGTCGCGGGCAACCTGCGCGGACCAGCGCGCGAATGGAAGATAGACCGGAATGTGCTGCCCCCAGCGCACCCCGAGCTCGGGGAAATGCGCCTGACCATGGAGTAGATCGAGCGCGACAACACGCAGTAGCGTGCTCTTGCCGCAGCCAGCGTCGCCGAGCAGCACCAAGCGCTGGCCGTCGCCGAGCCATTCGACAAGCGGCAGGCGCCGCACGCGGCTGTTGGCGACGGCGTCGCTCGGCCTAGTAAGGTCGGGCGCCGCGACCGACGGCGATGCCGCGGCGCCGCTGGCGCTCCGCTCACGCTCGGCTCCGGCGATATCGGCGCGCTCGGGAGCGCGCGCGGCCTCACGCACCAGCATGTCGGGCTTAAGGAACCGTTCGAGCAAGGTTAACGCGGGCCGGCCATCCTCGTCGCTGATCGATCCGAAGCTGCCGGGATCGACGAACTGGAACTGGGCCTCATAAACGCGGGCAAGCTGTGCGCGGACGCGGGCGAAGGCAGCGCCGTCGAGCCGTGCCCCGAGGCTGTCCGCAACGTCCTGTCCAAGTAGCTCTGCGACCCAGGCGCGCCCGAAAAAATCGTCGACGAGCAACGGCTGGCCGCGAAGGCGGTCGGTCAGGTTCTCGCCATCAAGCGCCGCAAAGGCGATGCCGCGCGCGGAAAGCCGCTCCGCCTGGCGTTCGATTTCCTCCTGCACCGCAATTGAGCGAAGCGGCGCCTGGACGACGATGGTGAAGCGGACCGCACGGGCGGCCCAACTGCCGGCGAGGAACAGGTCAACCGCTTCGCGCAGCTTGCCCGCGCCGAAGCTCCGATTACGCTTGGCCTGAAGGCAATGGTAGCGGCCATCCGCTTGGCGGGCGAAAATGTCGATGCCTTCCTGCGCATCGCCCTGTCGCCCGTAGCGTGCGCAATGTTCGACATCGCCGTCGAGCGCGGTCAGCCGGTGGCAGAGACGCTCAAAATTTTCCCAACTCAGCTCACCGAACGGTAGCTGTTGGACGCGCGTGCTGACGGGAAGCGCGGAGGGCACTGCGTCGGGCGGGCTGAGTATGGCAAGCGGGGCAAGATCGGACGTCGAAGCGGGCATCGTCATATTCTGGCATCACGACGCATACCTCGCCAGCGATCGCATAGCCATACTTCATCACGGATTAGCCAGAAACTCCGCCAACTGCTCGGGTGATGCATTTTGGCGTCCGAAGTTGAGCGTCCCCTGAATAGAGTCGCCATTAAATCGGTAGATGCCCCAGTAGTTGAGCATCCCGCCCCATCCATTGCCGTGACGCCGCCCGCCATGGGCGCTCTTCTCGCCAGTGAAAATCCATACAATTTCTTGCCCCTCGGCGTCGAGGAAGGCGCGCATCGCGTCACGATCAACGACCGCCGCACTGAATCCGGGCTCGTCGGCGGACGGATCCTTAAAGAGGATGCTGCCATCAGCGGTGGCATAGGCGAGAGAGCGTCCGTCGGCGAGGCGAAGATCGAGGCCACGCACCAGCGCCGGAGCGGGAATCGTAAGATTGAAGCTATCTTCGACCGAATAATCGTGGCCTGAGCGCTCGACATACCATTCGGCGACTGCTGCTTGGATCGGCATCGCGCCACGCTTTCCAATCTCCCAACTGCCATCGACGTTCGCGAACATGGGATGCCAAGGGTATTCGCCGAGGTAGCCATTTCCGCGTATGTCGACTTCGGGCAGGTGGTCGCGGTCACGCGCCGAGCCTTTGAGCAACCGTTCCAAGCGCTCGACATTATCGCGCGCGACCAGCACCGATTTGACCTTGTGCCAAGTCATGCGGTGAATCACGCGCTCGCCGTCGACCATGACAAGATGATTGCGGCCAACACTTATGTCGAGCACGAGCCAGCGCCGACCATTGGGATCGGTGACGTCGATCTGCTTGACAGGGTCGGGCATATCCCGCGATTGGTCTTCCATCCACGCGATGCGCGCCTCGGGCGGATCGTTGCGGCAGCGCGAGGCATGGGGCGACCACCAAGTTGCGCCTTGCCGGTCCGAGTCGCGCTGTTTGGTCCGGGTCACGAGAATGGTCGGATCCATCTCGCGCGTACGAACTTGCCATGGGCCGCGGTAGAACTCAGGGGTGCCCCGTAAGCCGCCGTCTACGAGCGCGATGTCGGACAGGCGTCCGGTCAGTTCATGAAAGGCAATCCACTGATATTTCTTTCCGATGCGCTCGACGCGGTGCTCCATGCGGCTATGGCTGGCCATCTGGCGGTCGAATTCGGCGAAACGCTCGGGAGTCCAACCAAGCTCATGCGCGCGCCACGCGACCCAGTGACGCGACTGCTTACCGGCATAGGTCGGGTTCCAGGCCGCGGCGTCCTCGTCCCACATCGGGCCGCGCAGGTAGCCGGCCGCGCGAATCCGAAATTCCTGAACCTCGTTCTCGTCCAACAGGCGCTCGAACTCTCCGATCGCGTCCTCGCGCTCCTTCTCGGCGGCGCGGCGCGTCTCGAGTCGTTCATCGAGGGCTCTGCGACGATCCCAGATCGCGAAGTCGTGTGCCATCCCATATGTGCGTCCCGCGATCTCGATCACGCACGTGAGCGCGGCTTCGCGATCTGGATGCGGCGCGACAACGCCTGCGTGCCACGCCTCATAGATCTCTCGCATCGATCGGCCGTGTTCCTCGCGGGGCAAGCGCAGAAAATCGCTTCCAAGCGGATCGATCTCGTAGCGTGCAAAATCGCCGTCCTTGACTGCAGAGCTACAAATCTCATCGTGGAATAAGCGACCGCCATAGTCTTGGACATAGGTTTCCAACGTCGCCTCGCCGATCATCTCGAGTGGGGCGCCGCGGGCGTATGGTGGGCGGGCGCGATCGAGCGGTACGTCGGTAGGCAGGACACCGCGGCTGGCGGCGAGCTCGACGATGCCGCGCGCGTGGTCGCGAACGAGCGCGTGGGTCGGCAGCGGATTACGCGCAAACACCGCCGCGAAGGCGGCGCGGGCGAGCTCGGCGAGGCCCTCATCGCTCGAACGGCGCGTCGCGGCACCATAGGCGGCGGCGAGCACGCGATCGACGACATAGGCGTCATCAACATCCGCGAATTGATTGATCAGCGCGGCGGCGAGCTCGCGGCGATCGACCAGCAGCGTCGCGAGGGCCTTGGTCGCCATGTCGCGGACCCAACGATGACTGAGACTGGTGAGCCAAGCGAGCGTGATCGCGACGAGCTGCGCGCGAGCCGGCTCGATCTGCTCAAGGCCATTGGCGAGTACCCATCCGATCAACGTCTTGATTGCATCATCGCCGCCCTCAATGACGCGCGTGGCGCGGGTCGACCATTGAACGTCGCGCGCTGGCATCGACAGCGGCCGCAGCCAACGGTCGAGATGGTCAGCGTTGAAGCGATTGTCGGGTTCGGTGGCGACTGCGAGCAGCGTCTCGAGCACCGCATCACCGCCGATCGCCTCGGCCCACTCCTCGACCAGTTCGAGGGTTCGCTCGGTGAAGACGTCCTGTCGGCGCCATAGCAGGCTGAGCCGAAAGGCGTGGACGAGATCCCAGTGGGCGAACTTGTCATCGACCGCGTCGATGAGCTCGATGCCGTAGCGTTCGGGCAGTTGGACGGCGAGCGCCTCGGCAACGCCCGCGAAGCGGTATGAGTCTCGACCGGCCACATAAGGCGCGAGCGGGCCGCCAGTAGCGAAGGCCGGCGCGGGATCGCCGTTACCGACATGAGTGTCGAGCAGCCGCTCGGCAATACGATGATCGCTCAGCCGCTCGAAGGTGAAGCGAACCATCTCGACGATCGCATCGTCATCGCCCACCGGCTCCACCGCGAGCACGCCCTCACTTTCGAGCTGGAAGAATAGGCTTTGCTCAGCGCGGCCACTTGAGGCGTGGACACTCTCAAGAATCGCGTTCGCCGCGTCGACCAAGAGATAGCCGGACCCCGCCACGACCATCGCCTCGGTGAGCGCGGTGAGGGCCGCCTCGACACGCTTAAGCCTGGGCGCCAACCCCATGCGTTGATTGAGTGTCTCGACGACGGCACCGAAATAAAAATCGAACACGCTCGACACGCCGGCGAGGCCGCGTGGCAGTTCGCGCTCGCCACGGCGCTCGAGCATGTCGCACAAGGTGCGCAGGAACAGCGGATTTTCGAACTCGGGCGCGAAATGCGGGGCTGCCATTCGCACGATGCCGCGCTGGTCGAGATAGCGGCGCGCGGCCTCGGTCGCCCTCCCCGCGAAGCCGGGATGCTCGAGCCGGGGCAGCGTGGCCGCGTCGAGGTCGCGCACGATATAGGGAACGAAGGTGGTGCGGCACGAGACCAGAAGCGCGACATGGCTGAAGCGGTTGGCAACGGCGAGGAACGCGGCGAGCCGCTCGGACCAGACGGCGATGCCGTTACGCTCGTTGATCGCGTCGACCATTACCAGGGCGCGCGTGCCAGCGGCCTCAGCCGCGGCGTCAAGCGCGCCGAGGATCGCGTCCGGCGGGGTGTTGGTGAGCCCCAATTGCTCGGCGATCTGCCGCCACGGCTCGCCGTCGCTGAACGCGCCTCCGAGAGTGAGCACGGCGGGAAAGCCGCACTCGATGTGGTGCTCGGCGACGTCGGCGAACAAGTGCGACTTGCCGACGCCCGCCTCTCCGCTGAGCAGCAAGTGGCGCGCATTGGCAAGGCCGATCCCGGATGCGTCGATCGCCTCGGCGATGCGGTCGAGCGCCTCGCGCAGATGCTCGGCATGATAAAGAGCGCTACGCACGCTCTCGCGGTCGCCCCCGGGCAGCCGGCGCCGCTCCCAAATCGCCGCGCAGCAGCGGTCGAGTGTTGCTGTGGCCGTCGCTATCATGGTGCGCCAATGGGTGAGTGGCAGCGGGTCTGTGGGACCGAGCCGCGCGGCGCGAATCGCCGCTGAAAGAGCCGCCGCTTGGTCGTCGAGCGTCGCCACATCGGCATGCGTGGCTTCCAATGCCGCGCCGATCTCGCGGAGTGAGCGATGCCGCGCCTCGTCCACCTCATCCGCCCAATCCATGATCCGGCGTGCGAAATCGGGATCGCGCGCGAAGGCGGCTAGCGTCTGGCGTATCGGTAGCTCAACATTGAGCTCGGGCGTGTAACGGCGACCGAGAGCCGCGCGCGCGATCGCGAAACGGTCCCTGAACCAGTCGGCCCCGAAATGCGGGAGATCGAACCAATAGGTTCGGCGCCCGACATGCAGAGGATCGTTCCGCGATAGCCGCTCGGTTAGCTGGAAGGCACCCCAGAGCTCGATCTCAACCACGCGTGGCGCGATCGAGGCCTGGCGTGCGGTCACCCAGTCGTCCCAGCGATCCCGCTCGGACTTACGCCCGTCGATGCGCCCGTCGGACAAGTCGAACGGTAGGCATACGATGAACCGGGCGAGCGCGGGGTGTTTGGCCGCGGCGTTATCGAAGGACTCCTTGAGCTGCCCGCCTTCGCCGCTACCAAGCTGGAAGAAATACTTGGCCTGCCAACCCGTTTCCGATCCATCGCGCTCGACGCGATAGCATTCAAGCCCTGCGTCGGCGCCGGCACCCTTGCGATGGAAGGGCAGACCGACAGGAGTGTCGAGCGCGGCGAGTTGGCACGTGAGCTCCTCGAACCCGCCATGCTGGCTACCGTGATGAGGCCGAATGGCCCGGAAATCGATCGTTGGCGACGTCATCGGCGGGATCTCAGCTAATTCGTGCGTTTCATGACAGCGGGTCGCGATGCGTCATGTTGATTCTGTTCCTGTCCAATTCCTACCCGATATCCAAGAATCGGTTCAGGAAATGAAAATGGCAACCCTGTCAGGTTGCCATAAGTCTTTGAATCCATTGGTGCCGACAATCTGACTCGAACAGATGACCTACCGCTTACAAGGCGGTTGCTCTACCAACTGAGCTATGCCGGCGCGGGCCGGATTATAGCTTAAGGCTGGCGTCCTGAAAGCGCTGATAGATCGCTTCGACTTCCTCGCGGCAATCGAGCAGGGCCTGTACCGCAGGTGCATAGAGCTGGGTGCCCGACATGCGTTCGATTTCCTGGAAGGCGTTGGCCAGCGTCCAGGCGGGTTTGTAGCTGCGCGCGCAGGCCAGCGCGTCGAAGACGTCGGCGGTGGCGACGATGCGGGCTTCGAGCGGAATGGCGTCGCCGGTGAGGCCGTGGGGGTAGCCGCTGCCGTCCAGGCGTTCGTGGTGCGCGATGACGATGTTGCGCAGCATGTCGATGTTCGACAGGGATGCGAGGCCGAAGTCGCTGATCAGACGCTCGGCCATCTGCAACCCGACGATGACGTGCCGGCGCATCTCCTCGCGCTCAACGTCGTCGAGCTTGCCGGGCTTGAGCAGGATGCGGTCGGGCACCCCGACCTTGCCGATGTCGTGCAGCGCGGAAAACAGGAAGATGTTCTCCGCGTAGTCGTCGGTCTTGCCGTGCGATGGGCCGATCTCGCGTGCAATGAGGCGGGCATAGCGCGCCATGCGGTCGAGGTGGGCGCCGGTTTCGAGGTCGCGCACGTGGGCAAACTGGCTCGCCAGCCGCAGCCCGCCCACCAGCATCTGCACGGTGGCGAGCTCCTGGGTCACGATCATGCCGATGAGATGGCCGTAGAGCAGGAGGTCGGCGACGACCGGGTCCGAAAAGACGTCGCGCTCGCGCGCGTCGAAGAACAGGAAGCCGAGCAGTTGCTCGCCCCGCCGGATCGGTAGCGTGAGGCTGGACAGGAAACCTTGGTGATGCAGCCAGCGCGAGTGCGTCGTGTCGGACACCGGCAGCTTGCTGAGGTCGTTGAGGACGCGCGCCTGTCCGCTTTCGGCGATCGCGAGCAGCGAGGGGACGCTGTCGATCGGGCACTCGTAGCCGTTCAGCGGCGTGATCCCCGCTTCGTTGCTGGCGACGAAGGTCTTGAGGCGCCGCATCTCGGGGTCGTAGAGCGCGACGGCGATGCGTGCGATGGCCGGATAGCGCTCGTGGATGCGCAGGTGCAGTTCACTCACCTTGTCGCTGACAGACGCAACGTGCAGGTTTCCGGCCTGCTTGGCGGCGGATGCGGCGAATTCCTGCCAGCTGTCAGTGACGCTCATGATTTCCGTGTGTGCGAAAACGGGAATCAATTATCAGTTACCGCTCGCGGCGCCGCTAGTACTTTCGACACATCTCCGTACGCCGCCGTCCGGTGCCGGTGCGTCTCAGTAGCGGGCGCCGGTGGTGCGCAGGCGTTCGATGTCCGGGATATGAATCGTGCGCCCCTCGACGACGATCAGGCCGGCCTCGGCCAGTTCGTGCAGGATGCGCGAGAAGTGTTCCTGCGTGAGGTTGAGCCGTGAGGCGATCGTGCCCTTGCTGGTCGGCAGGCGGATCGACACGCGTCCGCACAGGCCCGGTTCGCCGCTGCTTTCCTCCTCGCGCAGCAGGTAGCCGACGATGCGTTCACGGCCGGAGAGCAGCGAGTAGGTCTCGACGTCGGCGATGAGGTGGTGCAGGCGCTGCGACAGGCCGGCGATGATGCGGCGGCAGAACGTGGGATCGCGGTCCATCTCCTCGAACACCACGCTCTTGGCGATGTGCAGCAGCCGGCTGTCCGTGAGGGCCTGTGCCATCACGAAGTAGGGCTTTTCCATGAACATCACCGCCTCGCCGAAGCTCTGGCCCGGGCGCATGATCTCGATGACCTTCTCCTGGCCTTCGGCGGAGGTGAAGGCGAGCTTGATCTGGCCACACAGCACGAGGTGAAAGCCGTGGCAGGGGTCGCCGCGGTGGAACAGCACGGCGCCCTTGTCGACGTTCTGTTCGCGCACGCCGCGCGCGAAGCGGGCAAGTTCGCCGGGGTCGAATCCTTCGAGAAGAGGGACATGGGCGAGCAGGCGGCACAGGTTCTCGGTGTCCGCGTGCGGCATCACGGGCGGGCCCGGTCGCTCTCGCAGGCAGTCGGTCAAGGGCATGGCATCACCGCGTGAGTTGGGCGTAGAACATGGGCAAGCGCGCCGGCAGTTCTTCCGGCTTGCGGATCACCGCGAAGCCGGCCGGGCCGAAGAGATGCGGGAGGTAGCCGGCGCCCTCGCGGTCGATCGTCACGCAGAAAGGCACGAGACCGAGCTTGCGCGCCTCGGATACGGCAACGCGCGTGTCCTCGATGCCATAGCGGCCTTCGTAGAGATCCAGGTCGTTGGGCTTGCCGTCCGACAGGATCAGGAGGATGCGCCGCGCGGCCGGCTCCGCGGCGAGGATCTGGCTCGAGCGCCGGATCGCGGCGCCGAGACGCGTGTAGTAGCCGGGTTTGATCGCACTGATGCGCCCGCGGATGCGATCATCGAAGCGGTCGCCGAAGTCCTTCAGGCGATGGAAGCGTACCTGGCTGCGTTTCACGGAGGAGAAGCCGGCGATGGCGAAGCGGTCCCCCGTGGCACCGAGCGCCTCGCCGAAGAGCAGCAAGGCGTCGCGGATCACGTCGATGACGCGTGCGTCGCTCGACACCCAGCTGTCCGTGGACAGGGAGAGGTCGGCGAGCACCATGCAGGCGAGATCGCGTTCGCGCTTTTCCAGCGACAGCCAGAGCTGGTCCGAGGGGTGGCGGCCCACGGCGCGGTCCGTCTGCGCGCGCACGACCGCGTCGACGTCGAGCTCGGAGCCGTCGACCTGCGCCTTGATCCAGCGCCGTCCCGGTTGCAGCGCCGCGAACTGCTGGTGCAGGCGCTTCGCGGTGCGGCGCAGGTGCTCGGGCAGCGGGCAGGGCTGGGCGTCGCGTGCGGCGAGTTCGGCCAGGCGCACGTGGTCCTCGAGCAGCACGCCCTTGCGGTAATCCCATTCCGGCAGGGGAATGCCGGGGCCGAGCACGATGTCGTCCTCGGCTGCCGACGGCAGGTCGAGATCGAAGCGCACTTTGGAGGCGACGCGCTCCGTGTCCTGCGTGAGCGACAGGTGGTCGAGGTCGCGCGCCGCATCGGCGGCGTTCGGGTCGGGGTCGTCGTCCGAAGGCCGGTTGATGCGCAGGAACTCCGCTATCGCGAGCAGGCTTTCGGCGCGGAACATCAGCAGCAGGCCGTTCTTTTCCTTCGGCATGTCGGCCTGCTCGGCGCGGTGGGCGCGGCGCTCCGATTCCTCGAAGTTCGGCGGGCCACCGTCCGCGGTCTGTTCGGGATCGGCGCCGCTGCGGCGGGTCGTGCCTCCCGTAGCGGCCAGCGATCCGGTGAGCCACAGCAGCACGGGATGAGCAGGCGGCGTGCCCGGCGCCACTGCCGGGAGCGCGAACACGGTCCCTGGCGCGTCTAGCGCGCGCCGGATCGCGCGCTCGCGCTCGGCCTCCTGCGGCGGCAACTTCTCGGGCTTGGGGCGCTTTGGCAGATAGGCCTCGACCAGCCGCCGGTAGCGCGGCTCAAGTCCGGGCCAGGCATGCAGCGCGGCGCAGGTCGCGAACTGGTTGCGGCGGAAGTCCCGGTCGGCCTCGTCGTCGCCTTCGGCGGCGAGGCCTTCGTGCGCGGCGGCGAGCGCAGCGAGCCACAGGTAGAGATCGCGGTTCAGCGATTTTTCGGGAAAGGCGTCGATCTCCGGCGGCAGCCGCAGCGTGGAGGGGTCCATGCGCGCCCGCGCCGCGCGGTCGCCGGCGCCGGCGATGCGGGAGAGCAGGCCACGCCGCGCCCCATGCTCGTCGTTGGTTGCCGCGGCCACGCGCAGGCCCGGATCGCCCCCCAACGCGCGGAAGAACACGCCCGCGGTGCGTTCGATGTCCTTGAGCCGTACGACCGCGTCGGGGTGGTTGCCGACCGCGGCGCGGGTGATCAGTCGGTGCCAGATCTTGCCTACGGCTTCTTCCATGCTAGCGTTCCTTGCCGGAGCGGAATCCGGCCTCGTTCTGGCGTGCGGCTTCGTTGCTGACCCACTGCAGCAGCGGACCCTGCGGGTTGTCGCGTTGGCTCTGCTCGCAGGCCTCCACGCACTGCGCGCACTGCGTGCAGGTGAACATCAGGCGCTTGATGTTGCGCGGCGTGAGCCGCATCGGGCACACGGCATCGCAGGCCGACTGCCGGTCCGGCAGGCAGTTCGCACAGTCGGCGGCGCGCTTGCGCTGGAAGCCGACGACCATCGCCTTGCGGTTGCCCATCCATGCCAGGCTCTGGAACAGGCCTACCGCGCAGGCATAGCGGCAGAACAGGTGTCGTGCGAACAGGAATTCGATCGACAGCACCGCGGTGCCGGCCGTGAGGAAGATCGTCTGGTTGCGCGTCAGCTCGCCGCCGAAGAGATTGCCGTAGATCTCCGCCGGCGGAAGCAGATAGGTCAGGAACACCACCGCCCACAGGAAGGCGAAGAACACCGCTGCCGGCACGACGACCAGCCACCAGCGCGCGTCCGCGCGCCACGGCGTGCCGTCCGCCTTCCACGGCGGAAGCGGTTCCTTGACCCACACGCTGGGCTTGCCCGAGGCCTTCTGCATCAGCTTGTTGATCGTCTCGACGACCGAGAAGTGCGGGCACAGCCAGCCGCAGTACAGGCGTCCCCACTTCCACGACACCCACAGGAAGGCCGCCGCGCCGACGACGATGGGCACGAACAGCCGCAACATGACGTTCGCGCCCGCTTCGAGCGCGCCGATGCGTCCGGCGAGGAAGTCGTCCATGCCCAGCCGCCATTCCATGCCGAGCAGCCATGCGTGGCCCGCGGCGAGGTCGTAGCGGAGGATGTCGAACACCGGGGCGAGGATGAACAGCGTGAAGAAGGCTATCTGGAAGGCGATGCGCTTCTTCTGCGTGCGGTTGTGGCCCATCGGCTTCGCGCTCGCGATGGGGATCACGCGCCGGGCGGGTTTCGCCTCGACGTCGGGATTCGCGGACAGCAGGGAGGGAAGCGGGGCGTTCATGGACTTACTCGTAGAGATCCGGGCCGATGAAGGGGTACTGCCAGCTGCGGCCGAGAATCGCGTGATTCAGTCCGACGACGCCGAAGATCACCAGCGTGGCGTGAAAGGAAACGAAGTAGAGAATGCCGAGCACCCACGACCATGGATCGTCGAATCCCCCGAGCAGGAAGATCGCGACGCTGACACCGACCAGCATCGCGCCGCCGTAGATGCTCGCGATGACCGTCTGCTGCAGGTGGTTGCGCACCACCAGCGGCGCGCTGTCGCGGTGGCGGCGCCACAGCACCAGCAACGCGAGGAAGGCCAGCCCGGGCGCGATCAGCAGGTTCGCAAGGAACAGCGCCTCGGCGAGGATCGCAAGGCGCGGGCCGGGCATCTGCTCCTTGAGGAGGTCGGGCTCCTGGGCGGACATGGTCTTAGGCCGATTGACCCGGGGACGGTGTCAGCGCCCGAAGGTGGCCGACACCACCTCCATCAGCGCGTCGGCGACTTCGGGGTCGTCGGTCAGGCTCTCGACGATCGCCGCGCGGCACGCGGTCACCGGGTCCATGCCGTCGCGCACCAGCAGAGCCGCGTATACCAGCAGGCGCGTGCTCGCGGCTTCCTCGAGATCCTGGTCCTTGAGCGTGCGCAGCGCATGCGCGATCGACACCAGGCGTTTAGCGAGGTCCGGCGCGCAGCGCGACTCGCCCACGAGGATGGCTTCCTCCCGCTCGGTGGCGGGAAAGTCGAAGCGCAGGCTCACGAAGCGCTGCCGCGTCGACGGCTTCATGCCCTTGAGCAGGTTCTGGTAGCCCGGGTTGTACGACACCACCAGCATGAAGGAAGGCGGTGCGGCGAGCAGTTCGCCGGTGCGGTCGATCGGGAGGATGCGGCGGTCGTCGGCGAGCGGGTGCAGCACCACGGTCGTGTCCTTGCGCGCCTCGACGACCTCGTCGAGGTAGCAGATGCCGCCCTCGCGCACCGCGCGCGTCAGGGGGCCGTCGCACCACACGGTCTGGCCGTCGCCGATCAGGTGGCGGCCGACGAGGTCGGCCGCGGTCAGGTCGTCATGGCAGGCCACGGTGTATAACGGCAGACCGAGGCGCGCCGCCATGTGCGCGACGAAGCGCGTCTTGCCGCAGCCCGTCGGGCCCTTGATGAGCAGCGGCAGGCGGTTCTTCCACGCATGCTCGAAGACGTCGATTTCGTCGCCGGCGGGCTGGTAGAAGGGAACGTCGAGGTGGGGCGTGTCGAGCATCATGCGGCGAGTCCTTTCCAGTAGGCAATGCCGATCAGGGCGCAGACGAGCGTCATCCAGCCGAGCGCGAGCAGCGGCCACATCAGCGGGGCGCGGCGCAGCGCCATGTAGTCGAGGATGATCAGGGCGCCCTTGCCGAAGGCGATAGAAAACAGCAGGCCGACGATCGCGGGCCCGGTGGTGCCGCTCTCGCCGACGCTCCAGGTCACGATGGTTGCCGCGATGAGCACGGCCCAGATCACCGTGGCGCGCAATGGCGTGCCGTGATCGGAGTGGGACAGGGCGTGGGCGGAAGATTGGTGGGTTTGCATCGTTTCGTACCTCTCAGCGCATCACGTAGACCAGCGGAAACAGGATCAACCACACCAGATCCACCATGTGCCAGTACGCGGCACCGGTCTCGATCCCGTTCATGCTGCCCGGGCCGTAGCGCCCCCTGCGCGCGTTGTTCCACAGGGCCGCGAGGATCACCAGCCCCAGGATCACGTGCATGAAGTGGAAGAAGGTCAGCACCAGGTAGAACATGTGGAAGGTGCTCGACGACAGGCTCACGCCGGCCTCGAACTTCGCCGCGTATTCGAACAGCTTCACGACGATGAAGCCCGCGCCGCACGCGATGCCGCCGGCGATCCACATTGCCGCGCGACGCCCCTGGGAGGCTTCGGCAGCCTGCACCGCGCGCACGACGAAGTAGCTTGAAGTCAGCAGCAGGATCGTGTTGATCGCCCCGGCATTGCGGTCCAGCGCCAGCTGTTGCTCGTTGAACAGCTCGACGTTGTTCGCGCGCGCGAACGCATAGGCGATGAAGAAGGCACCGAAGGCGAGCAGTTCGGCCAGGATGAAGAACCAGATCGCCAGGTCGCCGGGCAGGCGCCGGGCGGGGCCGTCGGAAGGGACGGCCCGGAGGGAGGGCGGCGGGCTCACGAGTGTTTGGACGCATGTATTCATGTGTCCCAGTCTACGAAGGGGAGGTGCGCCGAACCTTGATTCCGGTTAACTCCCGGACTTGGTGCAACAAAGAGGTGGGGAAAAAACCCCAAATGCCCCGCCGCAATAAAAAAGGGGCGGCCGAAGCCGCCCCGGAATCGCTTCCCGGCCCCGCGGAGGGCCGGGAGCGAGTGATCCATCAGGCGTGGATCAGGGGTTTGCTATCACCCTTGACGAAGAAGCTCGCCAGGTAGGTCACGAGGCCCGCGGCGAACACCACACCGGCCCACAGGCGCATCCAGTAGAACAGCGCGATCTGGTCCTGCACCGCCATGAAGGGCATCGGGGTGTCGGACACGCGCTGCAGCCACACTTGCAGGATGCCGGCGGCGGTGAGGAACAGGGTGATGAAGACCATCGAGATCGTCATCAGCCAGAACGCCCACATCTCGCACACCTGCGAACGTTCGCTGTTGGCGGCACGACCGCGCAGCAGCGGCATCGCGTAGCTGATGATCGTCAGCACCACCAGCACGTAGGCGCCGTAGAAGGCCATGTGGCCGTGCGCCGCGGTGATCTGCGAACCGTGCGTGTAGTAGTTGACCGGAGCCAGGGTGTGCAGGAAGCCCCACACGCCTGCGCCGAGGAAGGCCATCACGCCGGTACCGAGCGCCCACAGCACGGCAGCCTTGTTCGGATGCTCGCGGCGGCGACGGTTCACCATGTTGAAGGCGAACACGGTCATCGCGAAGAACGGGATCGGTTCCAGCGCCGAGAAGATCGAGCCGAGCCACTGCCAGTACGACGGCGTGCCGATCCAGAAGTAGTGGTGGCCGGTACCGATCAGGCCGGTGACGAGCGCCAGCGTGATGATGACGTACAGCCACTTCTCGATCACTTCGCGGTCGACACCGGTCACCTTGATCAGCACGAAGGCGAGGATGGCGGCCATGATCAGTTCCCACACGCCTTCCACCCAGAGGTGCACAACCCACCACCAGTAGAACTTGTCCTTGACCAGGTTGCCCGGGTTGTAGAACGAGAACAGGAAGAAGATCGCCAGACCCCACAGGCCCATCAGCAGCACGATGCTGATGACGGTCTTGCGGCCCTTCAGCATGGTCATCGTGATGTTGAACAGGAAGGCCAACGCCACGATCACGATGCCGATCTTGGTCAGGAGTGGCTGTTCCAGGAACTCCCGTCCCATCGTCGCGAGGATGTTGTTGCCCGTCATCTCGGCAAGCGTCGAGTAAGGCACCAGCAGGTAGCCGAGGATCGTCGCCGCGCCCGCGATCAGGAAGATCCAGAACATCAGCAATGCGAGTTTCGGGCTATACAGCTCCGTTTCCGCCTCCTCGGGAATGAGGAAGTAGGTGGCGCCCATGAAGCCGAACAGCAGCCACACGATGAGCAGGTTGGTGTGCACCATCCGCGCTACGTTGAACGGGATTTCCGGGAAGAGGAAATCGCCGACGACGTACTGCAGACCCATTGCCAGGCCGAAGATGATCTGGCCGACGAACAGTCCGATGGCTGCTATGAAGTATGGCAGCGCAACCGATTGAGATGAATATTTCATAGTTATGAATTCCCTTGGAGTTGTCGATTCGCTGCGCTCAGCCCTCGATGTTGGGAGGCCACTTCTGGGTGTTGATTTCCGAGGTGTACTTCAGGAAGGCGACCATGTCGTCGAGTTCCTGCTCGGTAAGATTGAAGTTCGGCATCTGGCGGCGTCCCGGCGTGCCGGTCGGCTGCGACTTGATCCACGCCTTGATGAACTCGGCGCCGCGACGCGGATAGACGTTGCCCAACTCCGGAGCGAAGTACGCGCCTTCGCCCAGCAGCGTGTGGCAACCGATGCAGTTGCGTGTTTCCCAGATGTGCTTGCCACGCAGGACCGACTCCGTCAGGTTCGCACGGTTGTCGGATTTCGGCAGACCGCCCATGGTGTCGAACGTCAATGCCACCAATAGCAGAAAGAAGAACACTGTCCCGCCGTAAAAGATGTTGCGGGCCATCGCCTTAGTGAATGTGCCGCTCATGGTTTGTCCCTCATTGTTTTGTCATGCATCCGAGTGATTGAGAAATAACCCGAAGGTTGCACGCATTCTCGGTAGCGGGGCCGGGGCGCTCCATGATTTGAATCAATTTCGGGAATTCAGTGCATTGATCGTCTCGATGAATGGAAAACGGGGCCGGGCTCGCGGGAGGATAGACC
>NZ_WTVS01000240.1 GCF_012911005.2 Aromatoleum toluolicum
ATTTTTTTGACGACAACGCCAGCTACAGCTGCGCCGGAGCGCCGCTGTTCGACCCCCAGGGCCGCTGCATGGGCATGCTGGACCTGACGGGTGTGGATGTGCCCGAACGGCCCGAGCTGCGCCACCTGGTGGCCCGGTCGGCCCGCGCCATGGAAGACGCACTGCTGCTGCAACTGCCCCATGCCCTGCTGCTGCGCGTGAACTGGCCGGGCTGCCCGCTGGGCGGTGAAGGCGACGGCCTGCTGACGCTGGACGCCGATGGCTGCGTGGTGGGTGCCAACAGCATGGCCCGCCAGCTGGTGCCGCAACCCCTGCGCGCGCCCGGCCTGCCCGGTGCCCGCACCCACTGCAGCGACCTGCTGGCCATGCCCTGGACCATGCTGTTCGACGCGGCCCGCCAGCAACGCAGCTGTCTCTTAA
>NZ_WTVS01000241.1 GCF_012911005.2 Aromatoleum toluolicum
CAGGAGGCAGTGATCGCCGCCAAGGCCGACAAGCTCCTGGCACAAGAAGAAATCTGGATTCGGCGTGGTGTGGAAGCGCGCCGCACCCGCAGCCAGAGCCGTATCAGCCGCTTGGAACAGTTACGCGCCCGGCGGGAGGCTCGCCGTGAGGTCGTTGGCAGTGTGCGCATGGATGTCGCCACCGGAAGCTCCAACGGCTACCAGGGCAAGATCGTGGCGGAACTGCAAGGAGTGAGCAAAGCCTTCGGCGACAAAACCATCGTTCACAATTTCTCCGGGACGATACTGCGCGGGGACAAAGTGGGCTTGATCGGCCCGAACGGCGCCGGTAAAACCACGCTGCTCAAGATTATCTTGGGCGAACTGCAGGCCGACAAGGGCACCATCCGGCAGGGAGCGAACCTGCAAGTAGCCTACTT
>NZ_WTVS01000242.1 GCF_012911005.2 Aromatoleum toluolicum
GTGGTGCAGGTAGCTCAGCGACGAGTAGCCGGTGCCGAAATCATCGATGGCGATGTGGATGCCCAGCTCGCGGAGCTGGCGCAGCCGCTCCAGCACGGTGTCGCTGCCCTCGATCAGCGCCGACTCGGTCAGCTCCAGGGTGAGCGCCCGGGGCGCCAGGCCGGCCCCGGCGGTGGCCTCGCTGACCGTGGCGATCAGGTCCGGGCGGCGCAGGTGCGCGGCGGCGATGTTCACCGCCACGGTCGCGTCCGGGGCCCGGTCCCGCCAGGTCGCGGCGGCCCGGCACGCCTCGTGGATCACCCACCGGTCGATCGGCACGATCAGCCCCGTCTCCTCCGCCAGCGGCAGGAACCGCGCCGGGGGCAGCAGGCCGAGCCGGGGGTGCCGCCAGCGCACCAGCGCCTCGGCGCTGCGCACCT
>NZ_WTVS01000243.1 GCF_012911005.2 Aromatoleum toluolicum
CCACCGCATGGGGCATGAATCGGCGGTGCTGTGGGCCGCGCACGCGGTACACCACCAGAGCCAGGACTACAACCTCAGCACCGCCCTGCGCCAGACCAGCTCGGGCGCGCTGCTGGGCTGGATCTTTTATGTGCCCATGGCACTGGCGGGCGTTCCGCCGCTGGTGTTCGGCGTGGTGGCGCTGATTGACCTGCTCTACCAGTTCTGTGTGCACACCGAGCAGGTGGGACGCCTGGGCTGGTTCGACCGCTGGTTTTGCAGCCCCAGCAACCACCGCGTGCACCATGCCGTCAACGATGCCTATCTGGACAAGAACTACGGCGGCATCCTGATCGTATGGGACCGGATGTTCGGCACCTTCAAGGATGAAGACGCGCAGGAGAAATGTGTTTACGGCACGCGCGGCCTGCTCAACAGC
>NZ_WTVS01000244.1 GCF_012911005.2 Aromatoleum toluolicum
GGCCACCATCGTGCCCATTTGCGATAGCTCGACATACAGATAGCGGGTGGTCAGCAGGCTCAGCGTCCGGCTGGCCAAACAATGGCTGCGCCACGCATCCAGCTGGATTCGCCATGCCTGGCCTGCCCCCGAAACCACCGCATCAAAGGCCGAGGCCGTCACCCCAAGCCCTGCGCTGGCACCCAACATGCCCTCAAAGCCGATCTGTCCGGCCTCGAAGTGCCGCGCGCCCTCCAGGTTGGAGAGCAAAGAGATCATGCTGTTGGTGGGAAAGTACACATGGCTGAGTCGTTCACCCGCTCGCCCCAATACTTGCTGGCTTTCCAGTTCGACCCACTCGGCAACGGACAGCAGGCGCGACCGCTCTGTAGGCCGCAAAAGGGCCAGCAGTCGGTTCGCGAGGGATTGGTCGATGTG
>NZ_WTVS01000245.1 GCF_012911005.2 Aromatoleum toluolicum
CACCGAGATCGCGCCGCATGTGGACGCGTGGGATGCCGCCGGTGAATTCCCCCGCAGCCTGTACCGCCGCGCGGCCGACCTGGGCCTGCTGGGCCTGGGCTACCCAGAGCAGTACGGCGGCACACCCGCCAGCTACCTGCTGCGCCTGCCGCTGTGGCGCGCGCTCAGCCGCCACGGTGCCAGCGGCGGTGTGCTGGCCAGCTTGCTGTCGCACAACATCGGCCTGCCGCCCGTGTTGGCCCATGGCAGCGACGCGGTGCGTGCCGAGGTCATTCCACCGGTGCTGGCGGGCGAGCAGATTGCCGCACTGGCGATCACCGAACCCGGTGGCGGGTCCGACGTGGCCCAACTCAAGACCACAGCGCGGCGCGAGGGCGATGAGTACATCGTCAACGGCGAAAAGGTGTTCATCACCTC
>NZ_WTVS01000246.1 GCF_012911005.2 Aromatoleum toluolicum
TGCACAGGCTGATCAAAAGGTCTTCGGTACCGTAAACGGGGGATTTTTCGGGGGTGCTCATGGTGGGGGTAGCGGAAAACAACTTGGTGCACAGCATAGGCGATGATGCCGCCGTAAACCAGAGTGCAGGCCCTGCCGTGGTGCCGATCCCCCCGTGGTATCCCGGTCATTGACTTTCGACGGGGCTCGGATATCGTGCTTTTCATCCAAATAAGAGAGGGGGGCCCGATGGGCAATGTCTATTTCTATGGCCTGACCGATTTCCAGGCGATCGCCACCGGGGCGGCCGTGCTGGCCAGCGGCGGTGGTGGCAGTTACCAAGACGCCTGCGCCATCGTGCAGCAGCTGGCAGACCAAGGCTACACGGGCACGGTGCAGGTGCAGGACTACGACGGCGCCACCAATGCCTGTGTGC
>NZ_WTVS01000247.1 GCF_012911005.2 Aromatoleum toluolicum
CCTCCTCACGGTCGCCCTCGCGGCCGCCGGTCTGGCCCGCCGCCTGCGCTGAGGCGCGCGTCCCGCCGGCGGCCGGCGCGGGCAGTCACGCTGCGGAACGGGGAGCCGTTATGACCCGGAAGGGCCAACTGGCTACCCTCTCAGGTGACCCTGTCGGCAAACCGAGGATGTCCGTCATGATCGAACCCGTGCAGTTGCCCGCCCCGTGGCGGGACGCACGTCTGACCGTCGTGGTGCCCACCTACAACGAGGCGGGGAACCTCCCGGTGCTGGTCGAACGGCTCCTCGCGCTGCCCCTGCCCGGCCTGAAGGTGCTGGTCGCCGACGACAACTCCCCGGACGGCACGGGCGAGGTCGCCGACAAGCTCGCCATTGAGCACCCCGACCGGGTCGAGGTCGTGCACCGGGCCGGCAA
>NZ_WTVS01000248.1 GCF_012911005.2 Aromatoleum toluolicum
CTGGAAGGCCAGTTCAAGAAGTTCAGCGCCCAGGTAGCGTTTGACCCGGCCAAACTGGCCACCAGCAAGATCGCCTTCACGGTGGACACCGGCAGCGCCACGCTGGGCTCCCGCGAGACCGATGCAGAGCTGCCCAAGCCCGCGTGGTTCAACGTGCCCAAGTTCCCGCAGGCCCAGTTCGTGTCGTCCAGCATCAAGGCCCTGGGCGGCGGCAAGTTTGAAGTGGCGGGAGCGCTCACCATCAAGGGCAACAGCCAGAACGTGGTGGTGCCCGTGACGCTGACCCAGAACGGCACCACCACCACCGCCACAGGCGCGCTGCCCATCAAGCGGCTGGCCTTCAAGATTGGCGAAAACGAGTGGGCCGACACCTCCATGGTGGCCGACGACGTACAGGTCAAGTTCAAGCTCGCGC
>NZ_WTVS01000024.1 GCF_012911005.2 Aromatoleum toluolicum
CCCCACTCCCACGCCGCCCCGCCGCAGATCAGGCTGGCGAACGCCAGCCACCCGAGGGGCGGCAGGAAGAAGATCGCGCCGAGCAGGACGCCCAGCAGCACGAATGCGGTAATGACCCGGGTCTTAAGCATGATCCGCCGAATCCCGGCTTGCCTCTTCCTGTTTCGCGGATTTTTCGGAATCGCACAACTGCTCGCTGGTCCGCCCGAACCGGCGCTCGCGCGACCTGTAAGACGCAATCGCCAGATCGAGCGCCTTCTCGTCGAAATCCGGCCAGAGCGTGTCGGTGAAGTAGAGCTCGGAATAGGCGAGCTGCCACAGCAGGAAATTGCTGATCCGCTGCTCGCCGCCGGTACGGATGAACAGGTCCGGCTCAGGACCGTAGTTGAGCGACAGCTCTGCGTTCAGGTCCTCTTCGGTGAATCCCGAACGGCGCTCGGGGTTCTTCGCGAGCATGCGCTCGACGGCCTGCAGGATGTCCCAGCGCCCGCCGTAGTTGGCGGCGATCGTGAGCGTGAGCCGCTCGTTGCGCGCAGTCAGATCCTCCGCGCGCCGGATCATGTCGACGAGCCCGGGCTCGAATCGGGACAGCTCGCCGATGACGCGAAAGCGGATGCCGTTTTCATGCAGGCGATCGATTTCCTTCTGCAGCGAACGCATGAAAAGCTGCATCAGGAACGAGACTTCGTCGGCAGGCCGGCGCCAGTTCTCGGAACTGAAGGCGAACAGCGTCAGGTGGGACACGCCCTTCGCCATGCATGCCCGGATCACGGCGCGAACGGATTCGACGCCCTTGCCGTGACCGGCAACGCGCGGCATGAAGCGCTTGCGCGCCCAGCGCCCATTGCCATCCATGATGATGGCAATGTGCTGCGGAACGCCGGAGACCTCCGGGATTTCGCGCGTGGAGCTGGTAAAGGGTTTACGCGCCATCATGCGCCTCCCGCGTGGTATCCCGCCATCGGATCCGATCCCGGAGGGATCAGATCTGCATCAGTTCCTGCTCTTTCTGTGCGAGCAGCTTGTCGATCTCGGCAATATTTTTGTCGGTGAGCTTCTGGATGTCGTCCTGGGCGCGACGCTCCTCGTCTTCCGAGATCGTCTTGTCCTTGACCGCATCCTTGAGCTGCTGGTTGGCGTCGCGGCGCAGGTTGCGCACGGCCACCTTGGCGTTCTCGCCTTCGTGGCGCACGACCTTTGTCAGGTCGCGACGGCGCTCTTCCGTCAACGCCGGCATCGGCACCCGCAGCATCTCGCCCATGTTGGCCGGATTTAGGCCCAGGTCGCTGTCGCGGATGGCCCGCTCGATCTTCCCCAGCATGGGCTTTTCCCAGGCCTGGACGCCGATCGTGCGTGCGTCGATCAGGGTGACGTTGGCGACCTGGTTGATCGGAACCGGGCTGCCATAGTACTCGACCATCACATGATCGAGCAGACCGGTATGGGCGCGACCGGTGCGCACCTTGCTCAGGTCGGCCTTCAGCACGTCGATCGACTTCTGCATCCTCTGCTCGGTCGATTTCTTGAGTTCGGCAATCATTCTCGAATCCTCAGGAATGAACCAGCGTGCCTTCGTCTTCGCCCATCACGACGCGCTTGAGCGCACCCGGCTTGAAGATCGAGAACACGTTGATCGGCAGTTTCTGATCGCGGCACAGCGCGAACGCGGTGGTGTCCATCACGGCGAGGTTGCGCCCGATCGCCTCGTCGAAGCTTATGCGGTGGTAGCGCTTGGCCAGCGGATCCTTGTGCGGATCGGCGGTATATACGCCATCGACCTTGGTCGCCTTCAGCACGATCTGCGCGGCCATTTCCGACCCGCGCAGCGCGGCGGCGGTATCGGTCGTGAAGAACGGGTTGCCGGTACCGGCCGCAAAAATGACGACGCGGCCTTCCTCCATGTGGCGGATGGCGCGCCCGCGGATATACGGCTCGACCACCTGGTCGATGCGCAGCGCGGACTGCACGCGCGCCTCAACGCCGGCGCGGCGGAATGCGTCGGCCAGCGCCATCGCATTCATCACCGTTGCGAGCATACCCATGTAGTCCGCGGTGGCGCGGTCCATGCCGGACGCAGCGCCTTTCATTCCGCGGAAGATGTTGCCGCCGCCGATCACCACGCCGACCTGAACGCCAAGGTGCGTGACCTCGGCGATCTCGGCGACGATGCGGCTGACCACCTCTTCGTTGATGCCGTACGCGTCGTCACCCATCAGGGCTTCGCCGGACAGTTTCAACATGATGCGCTTGTAGGCGGCGACACTCATCATGGACCTCTTACTTCTTGGCTGCAGCAGCCTGGGCGGCGACTTCGGCGGCGAAGTCGGTCACCTTCTTCTCGATGCCTTCACCCACGACGTAGAGCGTGAAGCTCGCGATCGAGGCATTGCGCGACTTGAGCAGCGCTTCGACGGTGAGCTTGTCGTCCTTGACGAAGGGCTGGCCGAGCAGCGTGACTTCCTTCAGGAACTTCTGCACCGAACCTTCGACGCGCTTGGCGAGGATGTCCTCGGGGATCGCCTTGCCGGACTTGGCGGCATCCTCGGCAGCCTTCTCGCGCGCAACGCGGCGCTCGGACTCGATCAGTTCGAGCGCGACGCCCGAAGAGTCCAGAGCCTTCGGCTTCGACGCGGCGATGTGCATGGCCAGGTCCTTCGCCATCTGCTCGTCGCCACCGACGAGGTCGATCAGCACGCCGATCTTGGCACCGCCGTGGATGTAGGACGCCAGACGACCCTTGGCTTCGACGCGCACGAAACGGCGCAGCGTCATGTTCTCGCCGATCTTGCCCACCAGGCCAGCACGCACGGAATCCACCGTACCGTCACCCAGCGGCAGTGCCGACAGCGCAGCGACGTCGGCCGGATTGCGCTCGGCAACCAGGGCGGCGCAGTCGGCGGCCAGCTTCAGGAATTCGTCGTTCTTGGCGACGAAGTCGGTTTCCGAGTTGATCTCGAGGATGCTGCCGAGCTTGCCGTCGGCGCTGATGTTGATCGCGACGACGCCTTCGGCGGCAACGCGGGAGGCTGCCTTGGTGGCCTTGCTGCCGAGCTTCACGCGCAGGATCTCTTCAGCCTTGGCCAGGTCGCCAGCGGCCTCGGTAAGAGCCTTCTTGCATTCCATCATGGGCGCGTCGGTTTTCTCGCGCAGTTCCTTGACCATGCTTGCGGTGATTTCCGCCATGCTAACTCCTCAAATTCGTATGCTTATCGGCCCTGCGTGCAGGGCCGAGGAAACTCAGGCCTGCTCACCCGAAGCCGACTCGTCGACTTCGACGAATTCGTCCGAACCCGCGGCGACGATGTCCTGCAGCACCTGGCTGCGACCTTCCAGCACGGCGTCGGCGACACCGCGGGCATAGAGGCGGATTGCGCGCGACGAGTCGTCGTTACCCGGGATCACGTAGTTGATGCCTTCGGGCGAGTGGTTGGTATCGACCACCGCGACAACGGGAATGCCGAGCTTCTGGGCTTCGGTGATGGCGATCTTGTGGTAGCCGACGTCGATGACGAACAGCGCGTCCGGCAGGCCGCCCATATCCTTGATGCCGCCGATCGACTTCTGCAGCTTTTCCATTTCGCGCGAGGCCATCAGCGCTTCCTTCTTGGACAGACGCTCGATCGAGCCGTCCTCGACCATCGCCTCCATGTCCTTCAGGCGCTTGATCGACTGCTTGACGGTCTTGAAGTTGGTGAGCATGCCGCCGAGCCAGCGCTCGTCAACGAAGGGCATGCCGGCGCGACCGGCTTCCTCGGCGATGATCTCGCGCGCCTGGCGCTTGGTACCGACCATCATGATGGTGCCGCGATTGGCGGACAGCTTGCGCACGAAGTCCATCGCTTCGTTGTACTTGACCATCGTCTTCTCGAGGTTGACGATGTGGATCTTGTTGCGCTGGCCGAAGATGTAGGGGGCCATGCGCGGATTCCAGAAGCGGGTCTGGTGACCAAAGTGGATGCCGGCTTCCAGCATCTGACGCATCGTGACGGACATTTGTACTACTCCGAACTATAAGGGTTGAGCCTCCGCCCGACATGGTCATTCCAGGATGACCCGAACCGTCCCGAGCACATGGCTTTTCGACGGACCCTCACGGCATTCTGCCGGGCGTGTGGATTTTGCCTGCCACCATTGGCAGACAAGCCCAAGATGATAGCAGGTTCGCGCCACCCCACTCAAGATCGAGATGCCCGCACGCGCGGGCAGGCGTGGCCGCCGCGCATCGGATTTGCCGCGGCTTCCGCCATGCGCTAGCCTTTCTCATTTACGCGCCAACCCCTGCACAGATGAGCATCACCATAAAAACACCCGACGAAATCGAGAAAATGCGCGTTGCCGGCCGGCTGGCGGCGGAAGTGCTCGACTACATCGAACCCTTCGTCAAGCCGGGAGTCACCACGGGCGAACTGGACCGGCTGTGCCATGAGTACATGGTCAACGTGCAGCAGACGATTCCCGCACCGTTGAACTACGCACCGCCCGGATACGCGCCCTACCCCAAGTCCATCTGCACGTCAATCAATCACCAGGTGTGCCACGGCATCCCCGGCGAAAAGGCGCTGAAGAAGGGCGACATCGTCAACCTCGACATCACCGTGATCAAGGACGGCTACCACGGCGACACGAGCAGGATGTTCATCGTCGGCGGCGACGGCTCCATCCTCGCGAAGCGCCTGTGCCAGGTGACGCTGGAATGCCTGTGGCTGGGCATCTCGGTCGTGAAGCCCGGAGCCCGGCTCGGCGACATCGGCCAGATCATCCAGAAGCACGCGGAAGGAAACGGCTTCTCGGTCGTCCGCGAGTTCTGCGGTCACGGCATCGGCACCAAGTTCCACGAGGAGCCGCAGGTCCTGCACTACGGCAAGGCGGGCACCGGCCCGGAGCTGCAGCCGGGCATGACCTTCACGATCGAACCGATGATCAACGCCGGCAAGGCGGCGATCTCCGAGCTTCCCGACGGCTGGACCATCGTCACCAAGGACCGGAGCCTGTCCGCGCAGTGGGAACACACAGTGCTCGTCACGGAAACCGGCGTCGAAGTCCTGACGCTGTCGGCGGGCTGCCCGCCTGCCCCCGCGATTGCCGCGCCATCGATCCGGTAAGCGCGAACCACCGGGAGCAGCCATGAGCGCCATGTCGATCGATGACTTCCAGGCGGCGCTCGCGCATGCCCGCGGGCACCTGTCCAACGGAACTGCGCGCATCCGCGCCGCCTACGAGGCGCATCCGGCGACATCGACCGTTCTCAAGGGGCGCGCCCAGCTGGTCGACGAGGCGATCCTCCACCTGTGGCGGGCGTGCGCCATGCCCGGCGAAGTCGCGCTGCTTGCCGTGGGTGGCTACGGACGCGGCGAACTGTTTCCGCACTCCGACGTAGACTTGCTCGTGCTGCTGCCGATTCCGGCCGACAGCCCGTTGCAGGCGCGCATCAGCACCCTGATCGGCGCGCTGTGGGACGTCGGCCTCGAGATCGGCCAGAGCGTGCGCACGCTCGACGAGTGTCTGGAGGCGGCCGAGGAAGACATCACCGTCCAGACCAACCTGCTGGAAGCCAGGCTGCTCGACGGCAACGCGGAGCTCTTCGAGGAGTTCGTGCGGCGCTACCAGGCTCAGCTCGACGTACGCACGTTCTACAAGGCAAAGCAGCTCGAACAGGAAAACCGCTACGCGCGCTTCAACGACACCCCGTACGCGCTCGAACCGAATTGCAAGGAGAGCCCGGGCGGGCTGCGCGACCTGCAGATGCTGGGCTGGATCGCACGCGCCGCCGGGCTAGGGCGCAACTGGCGCGACCTCGCCCGGCGGCGCCTGATCACCGGCGCGGAGGCGAGCGAACTGCGCAGCATCGAGCGCTTCCTGCAGCACGTGCGCATCCGCCTGCACTATCTGACCGGTCGCGCCGAGGATCGCCTGCTGTTCGACCACCAGGAAAGGCTCGCGCGTGCGTTCGGCGTCGAGGCGACCGCAGCCAAGCGCGCCTCCGAAGTGTTCATGCAGCGGTACTACGTGAACGCGAAGAAGGTCACGCAGACCAATACCATCCTGCTTCAGAACTACGGCGCCGAGATTTTCCCCAACCGCGGCGGCGCCGCCTTCGTGATCAACGAGCGCTTCCAGGCGGTACGCGAACTGCTCGACATCCGCAGCGAGGACACCTTCGAGCGCCATCCGCTGGCGCTCCTCGAATGCTTCCTGCTGCTGCAGCAGCGCTCGGAGCTGAAGGGCATGACCGCACGGACGCTGCGTGCGCTGTGGCTGAACCGCACGCGCATCAATGCGGCCTTCCGCGCTGATCCGGCCAGCCGCGCGATGTTCATGGAGCTGCTGAAGCAGAAGCGCGGCATCGTGCATGAATTCCGGCGGATGAACCAGTACGGCATCCTGAGCCACTACCTGCCCGCGTGGCGGCGCATCGTCGGTCAGATGCAGCACGACCTGTTCCACGTCTACACCGTCGATCAGCACATCCTGATGGTGCTGCGCAACATGCGCCGCTTCACGATGGGTGAGCACGCGCACGAATACCCGCTGATGACGCGGCTGATCCTGGGATTCGAGCGCCACTGGCTGCTGTACATCGCTGCCTTGTTCCACGACATCGCGAAGGGGCGCGGCGGCGATCACTCCCAGCTGGGCAAGGGCGACGCGCGCGAATTCTGCGAGCACCACGACTTGCCGCCGGAAGACGCGGAGCTCGTCGTGTGGCTGGTCGCACACCACCTCACGATGTCGCAGGTCGCACAGAAGGAGGACACGACGGATCCCGAGGTCATCCGCCGGTTCGCCGACACCGTGCAGACCGAACGGCGCCTGACCGCCCTCTACCTGCTCACCCATGCAGACATTCGCGGCACGAGCCCGAAGGTCTGGAACGGCTGGAAAGGCAAGCTGCTCGAAGACCTGTTCTTCGCCACGCAGCGCCTGCTGCGCGGCGCGACGCCGCAGCAGGCGCTGGGACTCGACGACCGCCAGGAGGACGCCCGCGAGCTGCTGCGCTACCACGGCCTGCGCCCGGGCATCGAGGAAGCGCTATGGACGCAGCTCGACGCGGTCTACTTCATGCGCCATTCCGCCGAAGAGATCGCATGGCACGCGCGCATCCTTTATTTCCGTCCGCAGAGCGACGAGCCGGTGGTCAAGGCCCGGGTTCTAGACGGCGACGAGGGTGTGCAGGTGATGGTGTTCACCCCCGACCAGAAAGACCTGTTCGTGCGCATGACCGGTTTCTTCGGCCGGCTGGGGTTCTCGATCCTGGACGCCAAGGTGCACACGACGCGTCACGGTTATGCGCTCGACAGCTTCATCCTGCAGGATCCGGGCAACACCGCACATTATCGCGACGTCATCCAGCTGATCGAACATGATCTGACCGAACGGCTGATCCATCCGGGAAGGTCTGACCGCCCGACGCAGGGCAGGCTTTCGCGCCAGATGAAGCACTTCCCGATCACCCCGCAGATCAGCATCCAGCCGGACGAGCCGGGCAAGCACTTCATCCTGTCCCTCGTCGCAGCGGACCGCCCCGGGCTGCTGTTCTCGGTCGCCGAGGTTCTCGCGCGGCACGAGATCCGCCTGCACACGGCGAAGATTGCAACGCTGGGCGAGCGCGCCGAGGATACCTTCCTGATCAGCGGAGGGCGCCTCGCGCTCGACGGTCAGATCCTGCAGGTCGAGCGCGAGCTGCTTGAACGCCTGCAGGTCTAGCAAGCCCCCGCGTTGCGCGTTCGCACGGGCGTATACGCGGGGCGTCAGTGCCCCTTGGTCTGCAGACGATCCATCAGGGCATAGAGAACGCCGGACACCAGGAAGGCGACGTGAATGCCGACCATCCACGCGAGGTGGCGGTCCGTCACGTTGTCGACGTTCAGGAAGGCCTTCAGCAGCTCGATACCCGAAATTGCGACGATCGAGCCGATCAGCTTGATCTTCTGGTCGGAGAATCCGATATGCCCCATCCATTCGGGGCGGTCGGTATGCGAATGCAGATCCTCCATTTTCGACACGAAGTTCTCGTAGCCGCTGAACATGATGATGATGAGCAGGCTCATGATCAGCGCGATGTCGACCAGCGACAGCACCCCGATGATCATCTCCGACCCGGTGGCGCTCATGATGTGGCTGAAGAGGAACCAGACTTCCTTGCCGAACTTCACGAGAAGCACAATCAGCGCCAGGATCAGCCCGAAGTAGACGGGCGCCATCAGCCAGCGGCTGGCGAAGAGCATGTGTTCGAAGGCTGATTCGAGTTTCTTCATTTCTTGTGCAGGATGCATGTAATGGAACGGGAGGGCGCAATTCTAGCAGTTGTCGCACACGTCCCCGGCTTCAGCCTCGGCCGGCCAGACGGCCGCGCAGCACGCTCCCCACCATCGTCAATATAAAGGCAAGGAGGGCGAGCGCATTGACGAGCCCGCCCGCCAGCAGCAGGGGCGCTGCACCGCCGCCCACGAGCGTTCCTGCAATCCTCGCCGCAAGCGAGACGTGAAGCAGCACGAGCGGCAGGTAGAAGACCGGATGATAGGGAATCCGGACCCGCGCGATGGCCGGGAAGATGATCGGGGCATGGCCGAACACCATCGCGAACACGAAACCGAGCGCGATCGCATGCAAGGCCGCATCGCGCAGCAGATGGCCGGGCGCGAAGCCGCCCGCGAGCCCGATCGCGGCCCCCACGGCCAGCCACACGTAGCCGGACAGGAGGCAGAGCGCGATGTAGCGCACAAGCTCGCGTTGCCGCGCGTTGTGCCGCGCGATGTCGTAGCGCAGCAGCCACAGCGACAGCGCGAAAAGGCCGGCCGCGAACAACACGAGCCCGAAGGGCGAGAACCAGGCCGCCACGGCGCCGCCGAGCGTGGCCGCGACGGCGATGCGAAAGAGCGGCGCAGCCTCGCGGCGCGCAGGCAGGAAGCGGGTGAGCTCGAGCCTCTCGCCGGCGATCGTCACCACAAGAAATGCGAGCCACCACGGAATCGCAGGCTGGATCATGCCGCTCGCGACCCAGGCGAGGTTGCCTGCAAGCCAGCACCCTGCCCCGACTGCCAGGGTCCGCGTAAACAGGGCCGACTGCCGGCGCACGACCGCGATCGCGCCACCGACGAGCACCACTGAGGCGAGGACAAACAACAGTTGCGCCGACGGGAGGGGCAAACCGGCGAGCAATGCGATGCCCCCGAGCCCCGAGGCCAGAGGCCCCGCATAGGCGATGGGGTGTCCGAGCGCTACGGCACGCTCGAGCCCGATCACCGTCCCGAAGAATGCGCAGACCATCAGGGCGGCATGCCACCCGGCCAGCGACGCTGCGAGAGCGGGGACGTCTGCGCCCAGGCGCGCCAAGCCGGCGCCGACACCGGCCACGAGCGACAGCATCCCCAGCACCAGCAACACCACGCGCGGCACCAGCCGCGGATCAGAACTCACGACGCCCCACCTCCGTATTCCCTGCTCCGTCGATCTCTCGGGGTGTCCTTACCAGCCGAAATGACCGCGCGCATCCTTGTTCATCATTTCGGGGGTCCACGGCGGTTCCCACACCAGATTGACCACCACACCAATCTCGGGCGGCAACGCAGCATCGAGCGCGGCATCGATGTCGCTCATGATCATGTCGCCCATGGGACACGCCGGCGAGGTCATCGTCATGCGGATGGAGACCTGCTCGGGCGTGATGTCGATGCCGTATATGAGCCCGAGATCGACGATGTTGACGCCCACCTCGGGATCGATCACCTGGCGCAGCACTGCCTTGACGGATTCCACATCGGGAATTGCAGGCATCGCGAACCTCCTCGTCCGTCGTATTGGAAGTCCGATTATGACCGCGAAGCCGCGGAAAACTCCAACCCGACCGGTTCGTCTCTCCAGACCGTCCGACGAAAAGCGGGTGCCAGCTTACAGGATCTCTTCTACCTCGGGCAGCAGGCGATCGAACTCCCTCTTGACCACCGCATAACACTCGCAGGCCCTCGCCTCCAGCCCCGGCCGGTCGCGGACGGTGATGTGGCCACGCCGGTATTCGATCACGCCGGCCCTTTGCAGCTTGCCAGCCGCCTCCGTGACCCCTTCGCGGCGCACGCCGAGCATGTTGGCGATCAGTTCCTGGGTCATGACCAGTTCGTTCACCTGCAAACGGTCAAGACTGAGCAGCAGCCAGCGGCAGAGTTGCTGGTCCAGCGAGTGATGGCGGTTGCACACCGCCGTCTGCGCCATTTGGGTCAGCAGTGCCTGGGCATAGCGCAGCAGCAGGTTATGCAGTGCGCCGGAGCGACGCCCCCCGACCCGATCGAATTCCTTCTTCAGAACCTGACCCGACAGCCGATAGGCGCGGCCCGCGCTTTGCACGACGGCCCGGCTGGGCGTCGTTTCACCGCCCATGAACAAGGAGACACCGACGATCCCCTCGTTGCCGACCACGGCGATTTCGGCCGAGGCGCCGTCTTCCAGCACATACAGCAGGGACACGATCGCATCGGTGGGGAAATAGACGTGACGCATCTGGGTCCCCGATTCGTACAGCACTTCGCCGAGCTCCATCGGGATCAGTTCCAGATAGGGAGCGATGCGCGCGTAGTCGTCGCCCGGGAGGGCGGCGAGAAGGTGGTTCTGGCGCGGGTCATGAAAGTCATCCATACGCAATCCTCCACTCGCCAAATACCCATTTCCTTTATAGGCGTTTCATTCCCTATATGCGCGACAGCGAACAGACGCGGCAAGGGATTCAGCTCAATTCTTATCTGCCCACGGCAGGAAGAGAGGAACGGCAAGGCACCTCGAGCGAGCAAGGACCAGCATCGCCCGGAAGGCGATGGGCGCGCACTGGACCTCGATCTCACGTATCGCGTCGTTGTCGAGCGGGCGGCGCAAAGCAATGACGCGCAGCGCGTGGTGCGGCAAGGCTTAATCTTCGCATGGAGAGGATGATGAAACGCTATTTGAAATACATTCTTGCAGTCCCGTCATTGGCAGCCCTGGCGCTGTCAGGTCAGACGATCGCCGTCTCGGACGACGTCGCGCTGTCAGGCAAGAAGCTCGACCAGCAGATGGACCGACGCGCGCAGCAGACACTGGCCGAGGGAAGGGAGACCTTCCGCTTCGATACCTTCGGCGATGAGGCCTTCTGGGGCGACACGCTGAAGCTGCACGAGGCGGTCAAGGGTGCGCCGCTTGGTGGCGTCGGCCCGGGCGTGAGCCCGAAGACTGCGCTCGCCGTGGGGCTGAAGATCGATGTCGATGCCCTGCCCGGGAAGCTCGTGGACGACCTCAAGGGCGGGCGTGTGAATCTGGACGATCCGGCGGTGACTGTCGAGTTGCTGCGCCTGAATGCGGTCATCGGCGTGACCGGGTTCTTTGACGGAGGGCGCGACCTGCGCTCCGTCGGAATCCAATGCGCGCTCTGCCATACCGCGGTGGACAACTCGCTCGCTCCGGGGATCGGTCATCGGCTCGACGGCTGGGCGAACCGCGACCTCAATGTCGGCGCGATCATCAATCTGTCGCCGGACCTGAGCGCCGTGGCCGCACTGCTCCAGGTCGACGAGGCGACCGTGCGCCAGGTCGTCACGGCTTGGGGACCGGGGAAGTTCGACGCCGCGCTGTTCCTGGACGGCAAGGGCTTCCGACCCGACGGCAAGACCGCCGCAACGCTGATTCCCCCGGTGTTCGGGCTGGCCGGAGTCAACCTCCACACCTGGACCGGCTGGGGCTCGGTGCCGCACTGGAATGCCTTCGTCGCCAATCTCGAGATGCACGGCAAGGGAACGTTCTACGATCCGCGCCTGAACGACCCGGTGCAGTTTCCCGTTGCAGCCCGCGCGGGCTTCGGCGACGTACGCAGCAACCCCGACCTGATCAGCCCGAAACTGCCGGCGCTGCATTTCTACCAGCTCGCGATTCCCGCCCCGGCTGCGCCGACAGGCAGTTTCAACGCCGCCGCCGCCGCGAGCGGCAAGCAGATCTTCGAGAACAAGGCAGGCTGCGCGAGCTGCCATGTTCCCCCAACGTTTACCGAGCCGGGCTGGAACATGCATACGCCGGCCGAAATCGGCATTGATGATTTCCAGGCAAACCGGGCGCCGGACAGGCGCTACCGCACCGCACCGCTGAAGGGCCTGTGGACCCACACGACCGGCGGCTTCTACCACGACGGGCGCTTCGCGACCCTGGGGGCAGTCGTCGACCACTATAACGCCCACTTCGGATTAGGCTTGACCGGACAGGAGAAGATCGAATTGGTGGAGTACCTGAAGTCGCTCTAGCCGCGCCGCGACGAACACTCGCCAGACGGGCAGAGGGGGCGTCAATCGTCTTTCCGCCGCCCCTGGCGCTGCGCCTTGCGCCGCGCGTAGTGAGCCATCAAGGGCGTCACGGATACGCCGTGAACCACGATGGAGACGGCCACCACGGTGAGCGTGAGGGCGATGATTTCCTCCGCCAGGGGACGCGGCAGGCCATGGTTGATTGCGTACATCAGGTAGTAGATCGAGCCGATGCCGCGGATGCCGAACCACGAAATCAGGATGCGCTGGTCGCGTGACACGGGCGCACCGAGCAATCCAAGCCACACCGACAGGGGACGCACGACCAGGAACAGGAGCAGGACAATCCAGGCGGCGCTGGCGGGGAGGTAGGTGTAGGAGAGCATCGCGCCGACCACCAGGACGACCGCCACCTCCGCGATCCGCTCCAGTTGTTCGTTGAAGCCCTGCACTGCCTGCATCATGTAGGCGCCGGCGTAGTCCGCATGGGTGGCAAGCACCTCGTCGGCCTGCTTGCCCCGAAGACCCGTTTCCAGGAGCACAGCATCGGAGATCCGCCTCGGCTGTTCGTTCACTCGCTGCAGAGCGAGGCCCGCGGCAAAAACGGCCAGGAAGCCGTACGTGTAGCTGACCACGGCGAGCCCGTAGGCCAGTGCAATGAGTCCCAGCGCGAGGAATTCGTCGAAACCGACCGACTCCTTGTGGCGGCTGCGCAGATAGACGACCAGCCGCCCGATCAGCGTGCCCAGCATGCCGCCGATCAGCAGGCCGCCAGCGATCGCCCACAGCACGTCGACGGCCAGCCAGCGCCAGCCGCCCGTGCCCAGGTCGTGAAGACCCATCAGGCCGAGTCCCAGCATCACGAAGGGAAAGGCGGCGCCATCATTCAAGCCGCCCTCACCCGTCAGGCTGAAGCGCAAGCGGTCGCGATCGCCCGCCTCGAGCACCTGCACGTCGGACGCCAGCACCGGATCGGTAGGTGCGAGGATCGCCCCGAGCAGGACTGCTGCGCCGAGCGAAAGGCCGAGACCCAGAACGCCGATCGCCGCGATGAGCCCCACCGTGATGGTCATCGAAACGAGCGCGAGACGCACTGGCAGACGCCAGCCCTTGTCCGACATCGGGAGGCCGAGCTTGAGACCGACGGCGAACAAGGAGATGAGCACCGCCAGCTCGGTAACTCGTTCAAGGATGACAGCGTAGGTCAGCGGATCGGGCGACAGGAGCGCCCATCCGGCGGGGCCGAGCCCGAAACCGGCGGCCAGGTAGAGCATGGCGGTGCTCAGGGGGAGCCGCTTGAGCGATGTGCCCGACAGGGCCATCGTGATCAGCAGCACGCCGATGATGAGCGCCCAGATAGCGAAGGACATGGGACAAAGATACGCGAGTTGCCCGGCCTCCTTCGTACGTTGCCGCACATTGCGCAGGTCGTCCGGCAGAAAATCGGCTTTCCGGTGATCGAGCTGGCAGACACTCCCCAAGCACGGCATGAGCGCGACCGTACAGAGCGACGGACGGCAGAAGGGGATGATCAACATGAAGATCGGCGGCTTGCCCCGAACCGAGCACGCAGTGAAACGTGTCATCACATGCGCGGCGAAAGGGGTACAGAACGTCGGCAATGTGGTGAGCAGCAGGACTCGGGTGGAGTCGCTCATCGTAACGATCGCGGGGGCCAGCCCGGCCGGCGCGCGACCCTAATTCAAAATGGGCAGGAGATTAATCATGAAGACGATCAATGAATTCGGATCGGTGCTCGGCGTCGTTGCGGCGCTGACGCTTGGTGCATGCGCAACCCCCTACAACGAACCCTATGGGGCCAGCTCCGGGGTGAGCAATCGGGAAGAGGCCTCCTCCGGCTATGGCGTGGTGTCGGCGGTTGAACGGATGAGTTCCGACAACACGGGCCGTGCCGGAGGCATCGGCCTGGGCACCATCGCCGGCGCCGTCGTCGGGGGTGTGGTTGGCAACCAGGTGGGGTCCGGAAGCGGCAACACGGCGGCAACCGTCATCGGCGCCGCGGGCGGTGCGTATGTCGGCCACGAGCTGGAAAAACGCCAACAAGTGCAGCGGGGGGACGATGCCTACAAGGTCACGATCAGCATGGATGACGGGACGTACCAATCGATGATCCTGGACAGGAGCAGCAATACCGACTTCCGCGTCGGCGACCGGGTGCGGATCAGGAATGGCGTGCTGCAGCGGTACTGATCGCGGCACGTGGTCCCTGAAAGGAAATGCCCTGCTGTGCAGGGCATTTTTCCGTTGGTGAAGCACACGTTCGAGCCGGGCGACGGGTCGATGTACGCGGCGGCAGTTGCGCGCCGCTCTTGCGGCGCCGCAGACGACCGGTGTCTCAGTTGCGCCGCTCGTCCCTGCGCCTCTGTTCTTCGCGCCGTTCCTCTTCCAGCTTCTGTTCTTCGCTGTCCTTGTTCTTGTCTCGCCCCCTGCCCGCGGCAGGCTTGGGCTCCTGACCACGCGGCTCCGCCGCTGGCGCCGGCTGCGAAGGTGGTGGGGCCTGCTTCGGTGCAGCAGCAGCCGGACGCGGCTCAGCTTGCCGCGCGTCCGGCGCAGGCTCGGGCTTCGCCCGTTGCGCGGGTTGTTGTGCGGCGGGCGGAGGGGGCGACGGAACGGCGGCTTTCTCGCGCTCGCGCTGGGCACCATTCCCACGCTGTTCCGACCTGTCGCGTGGTTCGCGCGACTGCACTGCAGGTCGCTCGGGCGCTGCTCGCGGCGGGGCCGCCTCCTCGGGCGGCGCTACACGTCGGGCTGGCGCCGGGGCCGGCGTCACCGCTTGTTCTCGCTGTTCGCGCTGTTCGCGCTGCACCCGCTCGTCACGCTGTTCGGACTTTCCGCGTGGTTCGCGTGCTTGTGCTGCCGGCTCGGCTGGTGTGGCGGGCACTGCGGGCACCGCCGGTGTCGCTCTGGTCGCGGGCGTGGCCGGTGTCGCAGGCACGGCTGGCATCGCGCGCGGCGGAGCGGACTCTGGCTCGGCGGAGCGTTGCGGTGATGCGGGCCGCGGGGCGACGGTTTGTCCGCGCTGCTCATCGTTTCCACGCTGCTCCGTTCTGCCCCGCTGCTCATCGTCACCGCGCTGATCCGCCCTGCCGCGTGGTTCGCGCGGTTGCGCTGCGGGCGCGGCTGGCGCTGCTTGCGGCGGCGTGATCTGGGGCTGCGTCGCACGCTGCGGCGGTTCCGCCTGCGGTGCTACGGGTTCTTCACGTTGATCCGCCCTACCCCGCTGTTCGGACCTTGCGCCGACATCGGGCGTCTTGGCACGAGCCGCTGCCTGCGGCGGACGCGAACGCGGCATCCCATCCTGCTTCCGGGTGATGACTTTGACGGCGGGGGCCGGCGCGGTTGCTGCGGACCTCAATTCCTTGCGTACGGACTCATCGAGCGGTCTGCCTGGCTCGGCGCTCAGTCGCTGCTGTTGTGCCACGAATCCGACAGGCGCCGGCGGCGGGGCAGTCCGCGCAACGACACGTCGTTCGAGTGCACGCGGAGGCGGCTTGCCCCCTTGGGCAGCAGCGCCGCGCAAGCTCTTCTCGGTCGGCGCAAGCGGCGCAACAAGCGCCAGCGGTGCACTGCCGATCGTTTCCCGCGATACCCGCAGTGCCTCCCTCGATACCGGCTGCGACTGCACGAACGCGGTCGTCGGCACGGCGACGACGGCACCCTCGACGCTGCGGTTCATGTAGACCACATTGGTCACGTTCGTATTCTTGTAGTAATTATTGATGACCGTGTTATTGACGACGGTATTGCTGCGATTGATATTCTCGAAATAATCGCGGCTGACCCGATACGCAGGTCGGTAGACCTCCCGCGGCGCCAGCGGGAACCACGCGACAGCGCCGACAAGGCCGCTCGATATCGTGAGCTGGAAGTTTCCACCGCCGACGAACACGACCAGCGCCGGGGCGTAGTAGGCCCTGCTGCGCACGGGACCGGGCACCCAACCCCAGGCTCCACCGACATGGGCCCAGCGGCCATAGTGAGATACCGCGAAGCCCCACGGCGCGTCATCCACCCAGGTCCAGCCCCACGGGTCGATCCACGCCCAATGTCCGTCGCGATATGGCGCCCAGCCGGTGGCCACGCGATCCGGGTACCACACGTTGCCGTAAGTCGCGTCGGCACGCCAACTGCCGTGCTCATCGAGGTCGTGGTAACCGATCACATCTTGCGAGACATAGCGGGCGGAACGCGAGTCGTCGTAGCGACGGTCACGGCTGTTCGACCAGCGGTCGAAGTCGTCCGGTCGCAGCGCATCGACATACTCGTACTCGCGCAGGTTGGTACCGGTGAATCGATAGGCTTGCCGAGAATCGATGACGTAAGCGGCTTCGTCGCCGTACGCCTCGCCCTGCCCCCTGCGCACATAGATCGTGGTCACATCGTCGTCGGGATCGACTTCGATCCGGTATGCCCCCGGTTCGCGCAAGGTAAAGGCCAGATTCGGCGTATCGACCTCGAAAACCTGGTTTGGCGCGATACGACGGACGCGCACATTCAATGCGCCCTGGGTCAATTGCAGTTGGGTGATGCGGTCATCGAGATTCAGGACGGACACGCTGGTACCGGCGTGCATGCGCACCAGCGCTCCGCCGGTCTCGAGTTCGGCGCGCGCATCGTCATCGACCCAGAGGCGGTCACCGGTGGTCAGGGGGCGATTGACCGTGGCCTGAACCCATTCGCTGTCGCCCGCGGGCGACATGCTCACTGCGCCGCTCGCGTAGGCAAGCCGCGCGACGCGCGAGGGCGGGTCCGCGCCTACCCAGCCGCTGAAGGCCAGGATTGCGACGCCAGCCAGGAAGGTGGCTATCCGCAAGCGGAGAGATTGCGTTTTCATGATGGTTCCTTGAGCGGGATTACGCCGTCAGGATTGACAGAAGCGGTCGACGTCATAGCCGGCGCTCGGTCAAGAAGACGATAAAAAGCATACCTGGCACCGAGCGCACCGTCTGTTCGGTAGCACACCAAGACCGTCGGCGAGTCGTGACCCCTGGCGACGCCGTCGGGACCTTGATCCGGCGCGATCGCACGGGGGTTCGGTGGGAGGGCAAACGCGCTCGCTATGTATGCTCCCGAACAGACTGCGCCCCGGTAGTGGGTGACATTGGCACCGACTACGTTGTTGCCCGGCGCACCGATGTGCGAGCGCGGACACGGCGAGGATCTGCAATTCCAGCAACGGGATCCGAGGTCCGGCCACGCCGGATTGTGTCGCGCGTCTGGATGGAATACCGCGGCGCCTGAGCGGCTTCGGTATGCGCAACCCATTACAGGAGACATCAATGACTTCGATACTGAGAATGGCGCTGGCGGTGGCCGGCGTGCTTATGGCCACACAAGCGGCCGCACAGGTCACCTTCTACGAACGTGAGCGCTTCAGGGGCAGTTCCTTCACCACGACGGAAAGGGTGCGCAACTTTGAGCGCCGCGGCTTCAACGACCGGGCCTCGTCGGTCGTGGTCGCGCGCGACCGCTGGGAGGTTTGCGAGGACGCCGGCTTCAGAGGCCAGTGTGTCGTCCTGCGTCGCGGCAGGTATCCGTCGCTGGCCGCCATGGGCTTGAACGACCGCATTTCGTCGGCGCGGATGCTGGACAGGAATGCGCGCATCGACGAGGACCGTTATGCGCCCGACCCGAACGCGAACCGCAATGATCGTGACGACGCCCAAGTCACCTTCTACGAACGTGAAGGCTTCCAGGGCCGGTCCTTCAGCACCGAGCAACAGATCGGCAACTTCGAGCGCAATGGTTTCAACGACCGCTCCTCGTCGGTCATCGTTACCAGCGGCCGCTGGGAAGTATGCGAAGACGTCCGCTTCAGCGGTCGCTGCGTCGTCCTGCGTCCGGGCAGGTATCCGTCCCTGGCAGCGATGGGCCTGGACAACAGCGTGTCATCGGTGCGAACGGTGAGCCGCGACGCGCGCATCGATGACCATCGTTATGCACCGGCTCCCGTCGTCTCCAGTGACTACCGCCGGCGCAATGACGAACGCCTGTACGAGGCGGAGGTAACGAGTGTGCGCGCGGTGGTGGGACCGCCCGAGCAACGCTGCTGGGTCGAGCGTGAAGCGGTCGATCAGGACCGCAGCAACGCCAACGTTCCCGGCGCCATTGCCGGTGCCGTGATTGGCGGCATCCTCGGCCACCAGATCGGTGACGGACGCGGCAGGGATCTCGCGACAGCCGGTGGTGCCGTCGCGGGAGCCGTAGTCGGCGCCAACGTCGGTCGTAACGACGGCGGACAGCAGGCGTACGCCCAGGATGTGCGACGGTGCGAGAACGTACCCAGCCAGGCCCGCCCCGAATACTGGGATGTGACCTATGCCTTCAGGGGACAGGCGTATCGCGTACAGATGACCGCGCCCCCCGGACGCACCGTCACGGTAAATGAGCGCGGCGAGCCGCGCGAGTGAGCCTTCGACGCAGCAGACCCCAGAACCCGCGCAAGGCGGCCCGTTCGGGCCGCTTTGCCGTGGGGCGCACGAGCTTGCGCCGCCTATGTGCGACAGGAGACAGACGGTAACGGGCGATCTGCATAACCTGAAGTCATCGGAGCCAGCAGCATGCAGTGTCAACACCGCGGCGATGTCCAGAGGTTGAAAGCAGCGCGGTCCTGGCAAAGAGAATGGTGTGTAAGGCATCGCACACCAATGCATCACTCCCAAGCTCACCAGATGAAGGAACGAAAATGAACGCACTCAGCATTAACGTGATCGCGATTGCGCTCGGACTGGCGTTCAGCGGCGCTTCGATGGCCGAAGGCATGTCAAAGACCGATTACCAGGCCGCCAAGGACAAGATCACAGCCCAGTACAAGGCCGACAAGGCTGCTTGCGACTCGATGTCCGGCAACAAGAAGGATATCTGCGTGGAAGAGGCCAAGGGCAAGGAAAAGGTCGCCAAGGCGGAACTCGAGGCGAGCTACAAGCCGAGCCGGGAAACCCGGTACGACGTGAGCGTCGCCAAGGCCGAGACCGCCTATGCAGTGGCGAAGGAACGCTGCGATGACATGGCCGGCAACACGAAGGATGTGTGCGTGAAGGAAGCGAAGGCTGCCGAAGTCACCGCGAAGGCCGACGCCAAGGCGCAGATGAAGACCTCAGAGGCCAACGCCGAGGCCGCCAAGACGACCTCCAAGGCCAATGTCGCGGCTGACGAAAAAACCGCCGAGGCACGCAGCAAGGCAAGCGAACAGGCTACCGATGCCCGCAAGGACGCCACTGCGGACAAGCGTGAGGCCGAGTACAAGGTCGCAAAGGAAAAGTGCGATGCATTTGCGGGTAACGCCAAGGATGACTGCCTGATGAAAGCGAAAACGCAGTTCGGCATGTAATCAGTCGCATTCGAAGATGTACGAGCACGGGAAACACGATGTTGGGAAAGAGGTAGTTCCATGAAAACGCTTCAGAGATTCGCGCTCAGTGCAGTTGCCGCAGCAGCAATGCTCGGTCTGGGCGGTTGTGCCGGAATGTCGGCACAGGACAAGAACACAGCCATCGGCGCCGGAGTCGGCGCCATCGGTGGCTCGGTTCTTACAGGCGGCAGCGCGGTCGGAACGGTCGGCGGTGCTGCAGTCGGCGGCGTCATCGGCCACGAAGTCGGCAAATGACGATCGACGCGCGTAGTGGCAGCCCTGCCCGGCTGTGCCGCGCGGCCGCCTTTCACCCCGATCCCGCAGGGGGCGTGACCGAGATGGTCTCGCTCGCTGTCGGGCAAGAAGTGGCCCACAAGGAGGTACGAATGATGAAACACGCAAGGACGCTCGGCGCAGCCTTGGTCATGGCTACGTTGCTTGCAGCGCTGCCCGGCTGTCAGAAGGAAGCAGGCCCGGCAGAGCGGGCTGGCAAGGAAGTCGACAAGGCGGCCGAGAAGGTTGGAGAGTCGATCGAGAAGGCCGGCGACAGCATCCAGGACGCCGCAAAAGGCGACAAGAAATAGCCGTCGCGCCGCTCGCGCTGAATTACCGACTTTTATCGTCTGCGAATTGGCGGGGCACTCGGATCATTGCGCGCAGCTCGCTATGCGCACCACCGTACAGACCATATCGGGTCACGTCCCTAATCTGATTAATGACGAGCTGCGGATGCCGGATGCACCGCTCAGGACATGGTCAATCACCACCACGAGGAGAGAACCATGAACAAGGATCAAGTGAAAGGTCGCATCGAAGAAGCGAAAGGAAAAATGAAAGAAGTTGCCGGAAAAGTGAGCGGCGACAAGAAGCTGGAGCGGGAAGGCAAGATTCAGAACATCAGCGGCAAGGTCCAGGCGGGGATTGGCGATCTCAAGGAAGACATCAAGGACGCCATCTGAATCGACTTGGCACTGCCCCTGATTGGCCAGCCGGCCAGACACGGCCAGCCCGTCGCATGGGAAACAGGCTTTTACCGAACACTTTCGACAGGAGCACAGAATGACTTACGAATCCGGCGACCCCAATAGCCCCGCACCGAGGCTGCACGGCGGGTGTGGTCGGTACGTAACACTCGCTTCCGGACAGGCGAATCGCCAGGAAGATTCATGACCTACTGCGTAGGCGTCATGCTGGACAGCGGACTGATCTTTGCGTCGGACTCGCGCACGCACGCCGGCGTCGACAACTTTGCGAGCTTCTGCAAGATGAGCCTGTTCGAACGCGCTGGCGACCGGGTCATCGTTCTCCTGAGTTCCGGAAACCTTGCCGGGACGCAGGCCGTCATCAGCCTGCTGAAGCAACGCTGCGCGAAGGATGGCACACCCAACCTGTGGAGCGCGGAGTCCATGTTCGATGCCGCCCTGCTCGTGTCGGACGCCATGCGGGACGTCGATCGCCGCGATGGCCAGCATCTGGCGGACAGCGATGTCGGCTTCAACGCCTCGTTCATTCTTGGCGGCCAGATCAAGGGCGAGCCGCCACGCCTTTTCCGGATCTATGCAGAGGGGAACTTCATCGAGGCAAGCACGCAGACTCCGTATCTTCAGACGGGTGAAACCAAATATGGCAAACCGATCATCGACTGGGTGATCACCGGCTCGACCTCTCTGAACGACGCAGCAAAATGCGTCCTCGTTTCGTTCGATTCGACAATGCGCAGCAATTTGTCCGTCGGCATGCCGATCGACCTGCTGTGCTACAAGCGGGACAGTCTCGCAGTGGACATGCAGCGCCGCTTCGAGGAGGGGAATGCATATTTCACCGAGCTTGGCCGGCAATGGAGTGAAGGCACCCGTGAAGTCTTCCGCCGACTCCCCAGCCTGGACTGGGCGGTCCCGTGACCATGATGCTTGAAACCGCGGGGCAGGATGAACTCCGCAGGAGACCCAGATGAAAATCCGCATTGGCTACGAACTGATCTACGACTGCCCGCAACCGACGCCGATGATCCTGAGCTTGAGCGTGCATTACTCGCGGGTGTCCGACTTCATCATCCCCGACTACCTGATCGCCGACCCGCCCATCCCGCTCACTGCCTACCGCGACAGCTTCGGCAACTGGTGCTCGCGCATCGTCGCCCCCAAGGGCCAACTCCGCCTATCCACCGATGCCCTCATCAGGGACTCCGGGCAGCCGGATGTGGTCGTCCCGCAGGCGCGGCAGACGCCGGTGGAAGAACTGCCCGACGAGACGCTGCTGTTCCTGCTGGGGAGCCGGTATTGCGAGACCGATCGTCTGTCGGAGATGGCGTGGGAGCTATTCCACAGGTCGCCGACCGGATGGGCGCGCGTCCAGGCGATCTGCGACTACGTGCATCGACATCTCACCTTCGGCTATGAGCACGCGCGCTCGAGCAAGACGGCCTGGGAGGCTTTCCAGGAGCGCACCGGCGTATGCCGTGACTTTGCGCACCTGGCCATCACGTTCTGCCGCTGCATGAACATCCCGGCACGTTATTGCACCGGCTACCTCGGCGACATGGGCACGCCGCCGCCCTACGGGCCGATGGACTTCGCCGGCTGGTTCGAGGCCTATCTCGACGGCCGTTGGTACACCTTCGACGCGCGCAACAATACGCCGCGCATCGGACGCGTATTGATCGCCCGCGGCCGCGACGCCGCCGACGTCGCCATCAGCAACAGCTTCGGCCGGAATACCCTGAAGGGATTCAAGGTGTGGACCGACGAGGCGTTTCAGGACTGACTATGCTGTCAACAGGCGCAGCTGAAGCGCACCTCGGACTTCCACTCATCGGGAAGAAGACAAGGACTGAACGACGCAGAGGAAAGGAGACACCATCATGCTGATCACTTTCACGTCCGCCGCCAGCGGCGATGTCATGATGTTCGAGGAGAACGGCAAGGAGCTGCTGAGCGTGCTGGGCAAGGATCCGGACGCGGACAAGGGCATCTTCACCGTCGAACAGCTGCCGCGCGCGATCGCCGCCCTGCGGGCCGCGGTCGAAACGGACAGGTCAACGAAGCGGGAGCAGCCCGACGCCGACGAGGATGACGATCGCCAGGCCGATGACGGTATTCAGCTCGCCCAGCGTGCGCTTCCGCTCCTTGAACTGCTGGAGCGCTCGCTGGTGGACAAGGCTCCCGTCACCTGGGGCGTGTGATCCGCCGTGGGCGGAATGCCGGCCCACGGCAGGCTTGCCCCGAAAGGGTCACTGCATGCCGCGCGACGGTGAGTCGTAGCGGCGCAGTGTCCGCGAAAACTCCTGCAAGGCGTCGATGCCGCTTTGCTCGGCGCGCCGGCACCAGTCTTCCAGCTGCCTGACCAACTGGTCCTTCGATGCGGCGGATCGACCCCACAAGGCGGTAAGGTCCTGCCGCATCGAATCGATGGTGCTCAACACCGGACTGGAATGCAGGGCTTGTTCCAGGACCGCGCGTTCCTTTTCCGGCAGGGCCTGCGCATCCCTCTGCAACCAGTGCCTGACCGCTTTCAGCGCGCTGGAATCCTTCAAGCCGGGCACTGCGCCGTCCCTCAGCCTGCGGATTTCCTGCGTAGCGGTCCGCTGCAGGGTTCTGGCGAACCTCGCCAGCACGTCGTAACGGTGGGTGATGACCGCCTGCAGGGTGTCTGCGTCGCAGTGCGTCTTGAGTGCGGTGTAGCGTATGCGGGGCGCGACCTTGCGCACCTTCGCGAGGTGGACGATCCCCAATGCGCGGATGTACATCCAGCCGACGTCGAATTCCCACCACCGGTTCGAAAACCGCGCGGAACTGGCGTAGGCGTGGTGGTTGTTGTGCAGCTCCTCGCCACCAATCAGGACGCCCCACGGCACGATGTTGCGGGACGCGTCGTACGGCGCGAAATTGCGATAACCCCAGTAGTGGCCGATGCCGTTGATCACGCCCGCGGCGAAAATCGGGATCCACAGCATCTGCACCGCCCAGATGGTGAGGCCGATCGGGCCGAACAGCACGAGATCGATGATCAGCATGATGCCCACGCCGAGCGCGCTGTGAGGTGTGTACAGCCTGCGCTCGATCCAGTCATCGGGCGTGCCGCGGCCGTACTGCGCGAGCGTTGCCGCATTTCGGCTCTCCAGCCGATACAGCTCGGCCCCCTCCAGCAGGACTTTCCAGATGCCATGGACCTGCGGACTGTGCGGATCGTCCGCCATCTCGGTGGTGGCGTGGTGCTTGCGATGAATCGCCACCCACTCCCGGGTGACCATCCCGGTGGTAAGCCACAGCCAAAAGCGGAAAAAATGCGCCACGACGGGTTGCAGGGCCAGCGCACGGTGTGCCTGGTGGCGGTGGAGAAAGATCGTTACCGAGGCAATGGTGACGTGGGTCAGGCCCAGCGTAACCAGCACATAAGCCCACCAGGGCAGATCGAGCAGACCAGCTTGCATCACGGATTCCTTTGCGGGACTACCTGGCGACCACCGGTTGTACCGGCAGTCTTCACCCTGTCCTGAGCTGCAACACTACTCCGTAGACAGGAACCGTCTGTACGACAGCGCACATCCGGCGCTGATTCGGCCCGCTTCACGCGCCCGTCCGCCCTGCCACGAAAACCTGTCGCAGGGCGAACGGCCTGCCGCAAACGCCGTAACCACCATCGGGCACGAACTTCGGTGCGCCAGCGTACCGACTGCACCTCATCACGCGCATAACCTTGAACCTGCATCGCCAGCATCGATGCATGCCCGGCTGGCAATTCCGCCAGTCGGCCCCCAACCGCAAGGAGCTGAAATGAACTGGGATATCGTCGAAGGCAACTGGAAACAGTTCAAGGGAAAAGTGAAAGCGCAGTGGGGCAAACTCACCGACGATCACCTCGACGTGATTGCCGGCAAGCGCGACCAATTGGCGGGCAAGATCCAGGAAGCCTACGGCATCTCGAAGGACGAAGCCGAGGAGCAGATCAAACGCTTCGAGGAAAGCAACAAGGACTAAGGTCCGACGACTGTTCGCTACCCACGGTGCGCTCCGCGCACCTCGTTGAAAGGACTCCGATCATGACAAGCTATAAACATTTCATCCTGCCGGCCGTGCTGGTCGGGAACGCCGCGGTCGCACCCGTGTTCGCCAAGTTCATGGCCGACCGCCTTCGCCACACGCGCAAGAGCCGCCAGAAGGCTGTCCTGGCCGACTGGGAGGACGAGGGTGGAAGCGTGGTAGCGCCCGTGGTCTCGACACCATGACTGTCACGACGGCGGATGACGACTCGAAGGGCGTCGTCATCGATCGGGAATCTGGTCGGGGTGCGGTGTCACCATTGCGCTTCGCGCGGGATCGGGGTGTGACGGCGATGAGCGCGGCCCCCACAATCGACACGCATCACCCGAACGATATTTACCGGTCCGCACACCGGCACGCGTGCCCGCGCTGCATGGGCTCCGTGTACCGCGTCCCGCGACGGTTCGTGGACTTGCTGCTGAGCGTCTTTGTGCCGGTACACCGCTACCGCTGCGATGAGATGGGCTGTACCTGGGAAGGGAATCTGCGCACGACGCGACAGTCCGGCCCGAGCGGCGGCACTGCGGATACGCACGAAGAAGCAGGAAGCGACGCGCACGAGCGGTCGCAGATGGGCCGCGACTCGCTATAGGGAACGCCGCCGCGCTGAGCGCCGGGTCACCCCTGCTCGCGCCGCGAGTTCAGCGACTATCGACCCGCTCGCACCCAACCCACACGTTCCTTGCCAGGAACCCGCAGTGATCAGGAGAACACCATGTCCAGCGTCGGTTACCACGAGCCTTTGGGAGAACTATCCGCGGAAACACGTGATATGCACCGTGCCATTGTTTCCCTCATGGAAGAGCTGGAAGCCATTGACTGGTACAACCAACGCACCGATGCGAGCCAGGACCCGGAACTGAAGGCCATCCTCGAACACAACCGCGACGAGGAAAAGGAGCACGCATCCATGTTGCTGGAGTGGATTCGGCGCAAGGATCCGAAGTTTTCCGAGGAGCTCCGGGACTACCTGTTCACCACAAAGCCCATTGCCGAGAAATGACCAGGGCCGGGCACTCGTCGCAGCGGGCCGCCACCAACGACCCTTGGCGCCACCCACTATCGCCGCGAGCATCAATGCCATGAACACGCCCCCAACCACCGTCCTGCTCGTCGAAGACGACCCCGCCGATGCAGGCATGATCCAGACGGCGCTCGCCAGCGCGGACGAGCACCGGTTTCGCGTCGAATGGGTGACGCGACTGTCCGACGCGCTCGAACGACTCGGGCGGGACGGTATCGAGGTGGTCCTGCTCGACCTGACGCTACCCGACGGCCAGGGTATCGAGGCGTTCGACCAAGTGCACCTGGCTGCGCCCAACGCCCTGATCCTGGTCCTCAGCGGCGCGATGGACGAAGAAACCCCGCGCCTCGCCTTGCAGCGCGGCGCCCATGACTATCTCGCCAAAGGCCACATCGACGCCCACTGGCTGCCGCGTGCGCTGCGCTACGTGATCGAGCGCAAAGCTTCCGGGGAGCGGCTGCGCGACAGCGAGGCGCGCTTCCGTGCCATGAGCGATGCCTCCCCGCTGGGCATCTTCGTCTCCGATGCTCAGGGTGGGTGTACCTATACCAACGCGGCGTATCAAAGGATATCGGGGCTGACGCTCGAGCAAACGCTGGGGACGAACTGGAGCGTGGCGGTGCACCCGGACGATCGCCAGCGCGTGCTTGCCGAGTGGCGCGACGCAGCGCGAGGCCAGGATCCATTCGAGACGGAGTTCCGCTTTCTGCGTGAAGACGGGAGTGTCGTGTGGACGCGCGTCAATGGCGCCGCCATGCGCGACGGCGCATGGGCGCACGGTCACGTGCAGACGGTCGAGGACATCACCGAGCGCAAGTCGACGGAACTCCTGTTGCGAGCGGCCGAGGAGGCCATCTTCGAGGAAAAGGAGCGTGCCCAGGTCACGCTCAACTCCATTGGCGACGGCGTACTGAGCACCGACCTTCTGGGCAAGGTGACGTACATGAATCCGATCGCGGAAACGATGACCGGCTGGTCGTGCGAGGATGCGCTCGGTCGGCCGCTACCGGAGGTGTTCACGATCATGGACGGCAAAGGGGGCAACGCTTTGGAGAACCCTGCGCTGCGCGCGATCGCGGGCAACGAGACGGTGAAGCTGAGTGCGGATTGCATGCTCGTCCGTCGCGACGGCTCCGAATCCCCGATCGAGGACTCCGCCGCCCCCATCCACAGCCGCGCCGGCGCGGCCATCGGCGCCGTGATCGTCTTCCACGACGTCAGCAAGGCCCACGCCATGGCGCAGAAGATGTCCCATCAGGCCCAACACGACTTCCTCACCGGCTTGCCGAATCGGATGCTGCTGACCGAAAGGCTCTCGCAGGCGATCGGGCAGGCCCATCGGCACGGCAAGCAGGTCGCGCTGATGTTCCTCGACCTGGATAATTTCAAGCACATCAACGACTCGCTCGGGCACGCGATCGGCGACGAGCTGCTGCAATCGGTTGCGGGTCGCCTGGCGAAGTGTGTGCGCACCACCGATACGGTATGCCGCCAGGGAGGTGACGAGTTCGTGATCCTGCTGTCCGAGATAGCGAGCCCGCACGATGCAGCGCACGTCGCGAACAATGTGCTGGCCGCACTCGCCGAGGCGCAGCAAATCGGCGGACACGAACTTCATGTCACCGTAAGCATCGGCATCAGCGTGTATCCCGACCACGGCACCGACGCAGAAGCCCTGATGCAAGGCGCGGATACCGCGATGTATCACGCCAAGGCGACCGGCCGTAACAACTTCCAGTTCTGCGAGACCGAGATGAACACCCGGTCGGTCTCAGCCTGATCAAGGCCCGCCTTACTTGTTCGCTGACTCCGACAAAGTCCTGGCGTCCCGCACCAGTTGGGCGCAGTCGCTGTCCTGTCCCGGGCCGGCGTCGATCAGCGGAATCAGGGCGAGCAACGGATTCACCATGCCGAGCAGCGCTGCGCCGAGCGCGCGTGCCGCCACCCGTCCCTTGTCGACACCGGCTTCGGGCCTGGCGAAGCTGCCGCGAATGAGGATCGGGCTGCGCAAGGCTACGGGACTCGTATCCTTGGTTCTCTGATTGAGCGTCAGATCGAGCTTCTCCTCCCCCAGATCGATGGTGCCCGTGCCGAGGATGGTGGTGATCTCGGTGTCGAAGATCAGCGCCCGGCTGTTCATGATCCCTTCCTTGACGTCGAAGTCGGCCACCGCACAGCGCAGCTTCACGCGTTCGTCACCCCGCACCTGCAGTTCGAGTATTTCCCACAGATGCAGGCCGATCTGCTCCATCATCAGCCTGCTGATCTCGCCGCCGGCGACGACCAGGCCCAGCGTGCCGTTGGAACTCGCAAGCATGCGCCTGACCGAGTCGCCGTTGCCCTTGAGGTCGAATTCGCCGTTGATCTGGCCGATGCTGGCCTTGGTCAGCTTGACCGTCGGAAACAGCTTCGCGATCAGGATCTTGCGCGCCTTCACCTTGGCGTGCGCCGCAATCGGGTCCTTGCGCCCGTCGAGCGTGATCACGGCGTTAAGCTGGCCGCCGGCGATGCCGAAGTCGAGCGGATCGAGCCGCAGGACCGAATCGCGCAAGCTCAGATGGGTCACGAGGTCTTCAAGGGGCAGCTCCTCGGCGCGGCGGATCGTCTTCGCCTTGAGCGTCACCTCGGCGTCGACGGTATCCCAGCGCTCGGTCTTGAAAAGCATGTCCGGCAACACGCGTGCTCGCGCAGGCGTGGGCGCAGTCGTCTCGGAAGGCGCCGGCGCGGCCTCCCGGGCGGCCTCCAGGCGACCGGGCCTGGCGCCGATCAAGGGGCCCAGATCGGCGAGATCGAGCACCTTGGAAACCACATCCGCTTCCAATGCCGGGCGTTTGCCGCCCGTGACCACCTGCACCGTGCCGGCAATGTCACTAGCCCCGATGCGGCCGGAGAATTTCTCGTAGCGCCACGTTTCCCCGCTGCGCACGATATGCCCGGCCGTCGCATAGGCGCCCGTTTCCGGAACGGCGATGCCGAGCAGGGGATAAAGCTGCGCCATGTTCTGCCCGCTCACGGCGAGTTGCATGTCCACCGCGGAAAACTTCAGCAGGCTGGTTATGGTCCCCTCGCCCTTCACGACGGTACGGCCCACGCTGAGTTCGCCCTTGAGCGGATACGGCGTGCGCTCGTCGCGCAGTCCGAGCACCGGCCCGCCGCTGCCGCTCGCCTTGAGCGGCAGACCCTTGAACTGCCCCTGGGCGGAAAAGCGCAGTCCGCCCTCCGACGGCCCGGCGTCCGACGTCGATACCTCCGCACGGATACTGGTCTTCTGCGCGGCATCGTCATAGCCGAGCGTTCCTTCATCGAGCATCAGGCGGTCGATCTGGATACTCGCCCCTTCGTCCTGCTGCTCGAGGTCGAGCAGCCAGTTCTTTCGCCCCTCGCTCCCCTGTTCGAGAAGGATGACGGGACGCCTGAGGCGGACCTCGGGAAGCACGATGTTTCGCAGCATGAGTTGCGGCAGATCGATCGAGACTTCGAACGCCTCCGCAGCGACCATCTGCTTTTCCTTGGCCCAGGCCGGGTTTGCGAATGTCACCGTACCGGCATGCAGACGCGGGTGCGGCCAGCCGAACTCGATGGCGAGATCGCCGCCGATCACCAGTTCGCGGCCCGTCTTCTCGAGTGCCGTGCGCTCGATCGATCCGCGCAACCAGTTCCAGCCGAAAACCGCGACAAAGAGGACCGTCAGCGCGATCAGCGCGAGCGCGACTCCGGCGATCCACTTGAGAGAAGAACGTAGCGTCATGGCGTCATGCGAGGCGATGCAGGCATATTCTCCGGAATACGAAGCTTGGATGCCGGCAATTATCGGCCTCCGCCAGGTAGTTCTCCGTTCGACAGCGCACGTACGGACAATTCCCGGCAGTTGCATATTTATCCGACCGGCAGATAGTGCTCCGCGATGCGCGGCATATGTGCGCTGTCGAACAAACGCGGCAAAATATTTCAACTATCCTCGGATGCATCCAGTCTCGAGTGCATCCATGCATCCCATGTCGGCGGCCCCCGCCGCCATAGCCCATTCGTCGTCGCAGGAACTCGTGCTCTCGGGCGCCTGGACCGCACGCGGGATCGGCGCAATCGCACCGCAACTCGACGCGATCTCCGCCCCCGCCGGCCAGGAACTGCGCGTCGACGGTGCGCGCATCGAGGCGCTCGATACTGCAGGCGCCTGGGTCCTGCAAAAGCTCCTGCAGCGACTGCGCGGTGACGGCAACGCCTTGCGGCTGCATGGCCTGCGCCCGGAATTCGCCCGGCTGCTCGAGGCGATCGAGCAGCAGATGGCCGATCAGGAACGCCCCCTCGCCGCGTCTGCCATTGCGCCCCCATCGGCGCTTGAAGCTGTGGGCCGGAGCACGCAAGCCGCCCTCGAACAGGGCTTCGCACTGCTGAGTTTCGTCGGGGAATGTGCGCTCGCGCTCGGCGGATGCATCGCGCACCCGGCGCGAGTCCGGTGGCGACCGATCCTGTACAACATCCGCAGCGCCGGATTCGACGCCCTACCGATCGTCGGGCTGCTGTCCTTCCTGCTCGGCGTCGTTGTCGCCTATCAGGGTGCCGACCAGCTCCGGCAGTACGGCGCCAACATCTTCGTCGCCGACCTCATCGGCCTGTCCATGCTGCGCGAGTTCGCGCCCCTGATCACCGCCATCATCGTCGCCGGGCGCTCCGGCTCCGCCTACGCGGCGCAGATCGGCACGATGGCAGTGACCGAGGAGATCGACGCCATGCGCACGCTCGGCATCGCGCCGCTGGATGTGCTGGTGCTGCCGAAGATTCTCGCGCTCCTGATCGCGCTGCCGCTGCTGACCGTGTTCGCCGACGTGCTCGGCGTATTCGGCGGCATGCTCATGGCGCGCGCGCAATTGGGCGTGGGCTTCGGCGATTTTCTCGATCGCTTCGTCAAGGCCGTCAGCGTCACGGCCTATCTCATCGGGGTCGGCAAGGCCCCGGTATTCGCCGCCATCATCGCCGTGGTGGGCTGCTTCCAGGGCTTTCGCACGCGCGGCGGCGCAGATAGCGTCGGGCGCCAGACGACGCGCGCCGTGGTGCAGTCGATCTTCCTCGTGATCGTTGCCGACGCCCTGTTCTCGGTCGCCTTCAGTGCGCTGGACCTCTGACATGCCAAGCCCGACGCCCTCCACCGACGCGGTCATCGAGATCAGCAAGCTGTCGACGAGCTTCGGCGACCACGTCGTGCATTCCGGCATCGACCTCGAAGTGCGCCGCGGCGAGATCTTCGCGGTGATCGGCGGCAGCGGCTCCGGCAAATCGACCTTGCTGCGCGAGATGATCCTGCTGCATCGCCCCGACACCGGCTCGATCCGGGTCCTCGGCGTCGATCTGCAGGCGCTCGATGGTGGCGACGCGAACGGTGAAACCCTTGCGCTGCGCCGGCGCTGGGGCGTGATGTTCCAGCATGGCGGCCTGTTCGGATCGCTGACGGTGCAGGAAAACGTCGGCTTGCCACTGCGCGAGCACACCGGGCTGGATGACGCGCTGATCGACGAGATCGCGGCCGCGAAGCTCGCCATGACCGGGCTCGAACCACAGGTCGGCGCGCAATATCCCGCCGAACTCAGCGGCGGCATGAGGAAGCGCGCGTCACTCGCGCGCGCGCTGGCGCTCGACCCGGAGTTGCTGTTTCTCGACGAACCGACCGCCGGCCTCGACCCCGAAAGCGCCGGCGAAGTCGACCAGCTCGTGCACAAGCTGCGCGAGCTGTTCGGCCTGACCATCGTGATGATCACGCACGACCTCGACCTGCTGTGGCAGCTCGCCGACCGCGTCGCCGTCCTCGCCGAAGGCAAGGTACAAGGCGTCGGTTCGATGTCCGAGCTCGCGCAGATGGACAACCCCGCCATCCGGAAATTCTTCGACGGCCCGCGCGGGAGAGCGGCGCACGAGCAGGACAAGCAGCAGGCCGACGTGCACACCAGCGGGCAAACCGGATAGCCATCATGGAAAACAAAGTCAATTATGCGGTCGTCGGCGGGTTCGTCCTCGTCCTCGGCGCTGTGCTGGTGGCGGGCATACTGTGGCTCGCCTCGGGCGGCGCGTTCCAGAAGAAATACGACCTCTATCTGGCGATCATGGACGAATCGGTCGCCGGCCTGAATCTGAATGCGCCGGTCAAATACAACGGTGTCGATGTCGGCAAGGTGCGGCAGATTCAGCTCGACCCGACCAACCCGGAACGGGTGAACCTGATCTTCGCCATCGAGCGTGGCACGCCCATCAAGGAGGACACCGTCGCGGTGCTCAAGACGCAGGGCCTGACGGGCATTGCCTACGTCGAACTCAGCGGTGGCACGCAGGATGCGCCCCTCCTTCGCGCCACCGCGGGCAGTCCCTACCCGGTGATCCGCACCAAACCCTCGCTCGCCGCACGACTGGAGAATGTGCTCACGAGCGTGCTGGCGAAGCTGGACAGCACCTCGACCAGCATCAATGCCATCCTCAGTGACGAAAACCGTGCGGCATTCACCAGCGCGCTCGCCGACATCGCTGCCGTCGCGCGCACGATCGCCGCACGCAAGGAGGAACTCGACACGGGCATCACCCACGCCGCCCGCACGTTCGAGAACAGCTCGCGTGCCAGCGCGCAGGCCGGCCCCGTGATCGATCGCATCGGGCGCAGCGCCGAGGCGATCGAGAAGATGGGCAACGAGGTCGCCCGCACAAGTGTCAGCGCCGGCAAGACCGTCGATTCGGCCGGAGCCGACCTGAAACGCCTGGGCGAGGAAACGCTGCCAGAACTCGAGCGGCTGCTCGGGGAACTCAGTGTCCTGTCGACCTCGCTACGGCGCCTTACCGAGCAAACCGAACGCAACCCCGCCGGACTCCTGTTCGGACGCCGGCCGGTGCCGGACGGGCCGGGAGAGTCGGAAACCGCAATCCCCTCAGGACAACAACGGCCATGATGAATCCATCCCTCGCACGATTTTCCGGCTTATGCACCACCGGCTTGTTGCTGGCGCTCGGCGCCGGTTGCGGCACACTGCGCCAGACGGCGACGCCGCCGCCCGCTTTTTATTCGCTCGACGACGCACGGATAGAGGCCCGGGCAGCAATGCGTCATCCGGCGACCTTGTCGGTCAGGGGCCCCACGCTGATCGTCAATCCCCCGCACGCGGTATCGGGTTACGACAGCCAACGCATCATCTACGTGCGCGAGGCCCACAAGCTCGAATACTTTGCGCGCAGCGAATGGGTCGATACGCCTGCACGCATGGTCGCGCCGCTTATCGTCGCTGCAGTGGAAACCAGCGGGGCATTCCGCGCGGTCGTGCTGACGCCGAGTGCCGCGACCGGCGATCTGCGCCTCGACACCGAGATCACCCGCTTGCACCACGATTTCTCCAGCCAGCCGAGTCGCGTGCGTTTCACGATGCGCGCCTATCTCGTCGATAACCGGACGCGCCGGATTCTGGGATCACGCGAATTCGATGAGAGCGTCGATGCCGCGAACGAGACGCCCTACGGCGGAGTTGTTGCCGCAAATCGCGCGGTGCAAACCGTGCTCGGGCAGCTCGCACAGCTCTGCGCCGACACGGCAGCGAACTGGCACCCACCCGGTGCCGAAGCCCCGAAGCTGACGGAGGAAGGCCTGCCGGGGCGATGACACCGCCCGCGGCAGGCTGAAAAAAAATTACGCGGACTTCCGGGCCGAGCGGGCGCTCGTGCGGGATGCGTCGGCGGACGTCTGCAGCGCCTGCGTCGCCACCGTCATGGTGGATTCGGCGACCTCGCGCGAGGTGTTGATGATGTTTTCGCAGGCGGTGCCGGCGTTGCTCAATGTCGACTTCAGAATGTCGGCAATCCCGGCCGTCTTGAGCGGGGATCCTTGGAACAGGTTATCGACTTGCGCAACCAGCGCCTGCGTGACTTCGGCCGCACGCTGTGCGCTCACGCTGGCGATTTCGGCTTGCGTCTTCACGCAGAGCTCATTCACGTTGCGGAAGTACTCGCTCGCGCGCTCGAACCCCTGCATGTAAGCGCTCATCTGCTCGTGCACGTCGTGCGCCGAGGGGGTGGTGCCGGCTGTGATGAAGGTGCGGACGAAGTCACCGTTGAGCGCCAGCATCTGCTGGGTCGCGTTCAGCGAGACGTCGAAGATCGCCTTGAAGACTTCACCGTTGTCGCTGGCAGCCTCGGTAACTTTCTGCAGATAGCTGATCGAGTTCATGTAGCAGTTTCCTCTTGAATAAGACGTTCAGATTGCGTGCAGCGAAGCCGCCGACTCGAACCTTCGGGTCGGCAGCGGGGTGATATCAGGGTAGTGAAACGTCACCAGTCATCGGCAGGCGCGATGACGCCGCGCGCCCGGGCCTTTCAGCACGTGACAGGAAGATGTCAATGGGGTGCGCTCGTCGACGCGCCAACGGATCGTGTCGGTACCGGATGGCGACGCGACTTGCGCTGCATGTACCGGGCCTGACTCGGCTCCATGATTGCGACGGGTTGGATGGCTGCGTCCTGATCAAGCACCCCCAGGGCGCGCGCGCTGGTGGCGATGAAGCGCGCGAGGTCCGGGTTGTCAAACGGCCCGAACGCACGCAGGTTGCCGGCGTCGACGGCTTTCCGGCCGTTCTTCGTGCGTATCCTCGGCATCACGAAGTAATAACCAAGACTCATACGACCACAATCGCCAGCCTGGTTGTGACAGGTTGGCGGCGAGCCGGAGTCGGCTTCTGTCATCTTTCTGATGATCTGCTTGTGAACAGCTTGCACGTTTGTCTCCTCCACACGACGCAGGCATTAGGGGCGGTCGATTTTCTTGGCATCGACTCAACCCCGGCGACGGCATCCCTGCCACCTCGCCATTTTTCGATCTGTCGTTTGTTCGGTTGCGCTGACGAGTGCTCGCGACGCTTTGATAAGAACACTCTGTGATGCTGAGGAATCGAATTGATTTTTGAACTCGTGATTCCCTCACCGCAGCGGACCGCTGGGAACGTACTCTATTTAGGGGTTGAATAATGCCATTTCCACTTATGACATTCTGTCGGCCGCGCGCCCGATCGATGTCGGAATTCAGCCCATGCGATGTCGGGTTTTTCCTACATGCAGCGATGCGAAAATGGTGTAGATATCGGTTTCGGGTTGTTCCGCGGGTTTGCCTGGAGCGCTCCAGGTCTGCAGGGCGGATGAGGCACCGGGGGTGAGACATGCGGTTTGAAGGGAATGGCATATGAGCACGTTGCAGGATGACGGCGTGCAATCGGTCCGCCGGGCCGCGACGCAGCCTGAAGGCACATCCGCCGCAGATGCGCCGCACCCCTTGCCGGACGAACTCCTGCACGAGCTCAGGGTTCATCAGGTCGAACTGGAGAGACAGAACGCGGCGTTACGCAACGCCCAGCTTTCGCTCGAGGAAGCACGGGATCGCTACGTCGATCTGTTCGAGTTCGCGCCGGTAGGCTATCTGACCCTGACGCGCCAAGGGACCATCGATGAAATCAATCTGACCGCGACGAAGCTGCTCGGGGCCGAACGCAAGCAGGTGCTGGGCCGGCGCTTCGCGCACTTCGTGCTGCCCGAGGACCGTGACCGCTGGCATGTCTATCTTGCTGACGTGGCCAGGCATTCCGACAGCCGCGATTGCGAGCTGCACCTTCTGCGCAGGGGAAAGACGCGCTTTCATGGCCGGGTGGATGGCATCGGGGTGACCTCGAACGCTGGCGAGGTCGCGGTGCGCATCACCTTGACGGACATTTCCGAGCAGAAGCGGATGGAGGCGCTGAACGAGAGCGAGTTGCGCCTGCGCATGGCCATGCAGGCGATGTCGGGGGGGATCTACGACTGGGATCGGCGCACCGGCTCGCTCTACTGGAGCAGCGATCTGCCGCAGGTCTGCGGCATCGCTTCGGGCGACTTCAGGCCTGACCGGCGCTGGTGGCGGCAGCACGTGCATCCGGAGGACCTGCGCCGGATCCGGCCGGCGATCGTGAGCGCGCTGAGAACGCGCACGAACCAGTTTCAGGTCGAATACCGCGTCCGCCATGAGGATGGTCACTGGGGGTATGTCGCGGATCGTGGCCACCTCGTGCGCGACGCCGCCGGCCGCGTCGTACGACTGGTGGGCGCCGTGACCGATGTCACGGCACGCAAGCATGCCGAGGCCGCCCTGCTGCGGCTGAACGACATGCTGGAGGAGAAGGTTGTCGAGCGCACGGCCGAGGTCGAAGCCCGCTCGCAGGCGCTTGCCGAAGCCGAGCGCTTCGCGCGCGCGACGATCGACTCGCTGTCGTCCAGCCTGTGCGTGCTCGACGAGCACGGGGGGATCATCGCCACGAACAGGACGTGGCGCGAATGGACAATTGACGCCGGCGACTGCGAGGCTCGGTCCGGCGGCTGTCCGGACTGCCTCGCAATGCCTTTCCGAATGCCCTGCTGGTCCCCCGAAACAACCTCCGGTGTGCACCATGCGATCCAGGATCTGCTGGCGGGAAAACGCCAGACCTTTTCGCTCGAATACGAATGCCGCACCCCCGCGACCTCGCGCTGGTTCGAAATGCATGTCACGCGTTTTCCCGGCGATGGCCCGGTCCGGCTGGTGGTGACGCACGACGAGATCAGCGAGCGCAAGCGTGCGGCGGAAGACCAGAAAAGGACCGCCGAGCGCATCAAGCAACTCGGCTTGCACCTGGAAACGCTGCGGGAACAGCAGAGCGCGATGATCGCGCGTGAATTGCACGATGAACTCGGCGCAACGCTGACGATGCTCAAACTCGGCCTCGCGATCGCCGCGGAAGAGGTTGCGAGCTCCGAACCGCTGCGCACGAAGCTCGCTGGCCTGCTCGAGCAGGCGGACGCGGCCCTGCGCGTGGTCAAACGCGTTTCCAGCAGCCTGCGCCCGGCGACGCTGGACACACTGGGCCTCATTGCGACGATCAGGTGGTACGTCACGCAGTTCTCGCGCAACACGGGCATCGCCACGGTGCTTCGCTTACCGGAATACGTGCGCCTGTCGCAGCTCGGCAATACCGCCGTGTTTCGCATCATTCAGGAAGGTCTGACCAACGTGGCAAAGCACTCGGGCGCGAGCAAGGTGACGATCAACGTCCGCAAGCATGATGGCGCATTGATCGTGAAACTGGTCGACAATGGCTCGGGTATCGCGGAAAGCGACCTGCAGCGCCCGGACTCCTTCGGCCTCATGGGCATGCGCGAACGTGCCGAGCACCTGGGGGGGACGCTTTCAATCGGCCGCCGACCGGACAAGGGGACACAGCTCATGCTGCGGATCCCCCTCGACAGCTAAGGGGAAGCGATGAAACAGGTCAACCTGCTGATTGCAGACGATCATGCGGTCGTTCGCAGCGGCCTGAGGCAGTTTCTTGCCTCCACCGAGGATCTCAAGGTCGCCGCGGAGGCTGCCACGGGCGAGGAGGTGCTTGCGCTCGTGCGCCAAGGGGTGTGCGACGTCGTGTTGCTGGATATCAGCCTGCCGGACCTGGACGGGCTGGAAGTGCTCAAGCGGGTGAAGCGGGAGTGGCCGGATCTGCCGGTCCTGATCTTCAGTATGTACTCCGAAGACGAATTCGCCGTCCCTGCACTGAATGCCGGTGCCTCGGGATACCTGAACAAGGACAGCCCGCCGGGCCAGATCCTGACCGCGATTCGCGCGGTCGCTACGGGCGCCCGTTACGTGAGTCCCGCGCTGGCGGAGAAGCTCCTTGCCGGCACGGTGAGCCGCGGCAAGCGGCTTCCCCACGAAGCGCTCTCCGCGCGCGAGATGGAGGTGCTGCTGCTCTTGAGCAAGGGCATTCCACTCACCAAGATCGGCGAGACGCTGCATGTGAGCGTCAAGACCGTCAGTACCTACCGCTCGCGCGTGCTCGAAAAGCTCGCGATGCAGTCCAATGCCGAGGTCACCCGTTACGTCATGGAGCACAAGCTCGGTTGATGAGTATTGAATGGCGGTTTATCCGGTTGGAGTAAGATTCCGGTTCGGTCATTCCGCGCCGTGCGGATAGGAAACCTGGTGCCAAACAGCAAGGTAGCTGAAGCGCCCGATAGCGGGACTCCCGTGATTGCCGCCACGACGGGCGCCCTCCCCGACCTGCGCGCAGCGAGAATGGACCCCGGAAATTTTTCCATCGTCGGCATGGGCGCATCTGCCGGCGGCCTGGAAGCCTTCGAGCAGTTCTTCCGCCGGATGCCTGCGGATAGCGGCATGGCCTTCGTGCTGGTTCAGCACCTCGATCCGGACCACGCCAGCCTGCTCACCGAAATCCTGCAACGCGCCACCACCATGCCGGTGGTCGAAGCCACGGATCAGCTGATCGTGGCCCCCGACCGCGTGCACGTCATTCCGCCCAATCGCGACATGGCGATCTTTCACGGCAGGCTGCAGCTGAGCGTCCCGGATCAGCCGCGCGGCCTGCGCATGTCCATCGACGCCTTTCTGCGTTCCCTCGCAGAAGACCGCGGCGACAAGGCGGTCGGCATCATCCTGTCCGGCACGGGCACCGACGGCCCTCGGGCTGCGTGCCATCCTGGGGGCCGGCGGCATCGCGCTGGTGCAGGATCCTGCCGACGCCCGCTACGACGGCATGCCTGCCAGTGCGATCCGGTCGGGCTACGCGACCGCTGTGCTGGCCGCGGACGCCATGCCGCGCGCGCTACTGGCAGGCATCCGCCGCACTGCGCGGCGTACGGAAGATCGACCGACGCCGGCGGCCGTCGGCGCCATGAGCCGCATCCTGATGCTGTTGCGCACCGCGACGGGCCATGACTTCTCGCTCTACAAGAAGAGCACCATCGGCCGCCGCATCGAGCGGCGCATGGCGCAGCACGACATCGAGGACATCGAGGTCTATGCCCGCTACGTCAAGGAAAATCCCGCCGAGATACAGACGCTGTTCAAGGAACTGCTGATCAACGTCACCAGCTTCTTTCGCGACGCCGAGGCCTTTGCCACGCTGAAGCGCGAGATCCTGCCGCTGTTGCTGCGGGACAAACCGGAGGCCTATGTGCTGCGCATCTGGGTGGCAGGGTGCGCCACCGGCGAAGAGGCCTATTCGATCGCGATCCTGCTGCGCGAGTTGATGGACGAGCGCGAGCAGGCATTCAAGGTTCAACTCTATGCAACGGATCTTGATGAAGATGCCATCAGCGCTGCACGGACGGGCGTGTACCCGCCGAATATCGTCCAGGACGTCCAGCCTGACCGGCTGCACCGCTTTTTTCTCAAGGACGATGCGGGTTATCGGGTAAGGAAGGAAATTCGCGAAATGGTGGTGTTCGCCGTCCAGAACGTCATCAAGGACCCTCCCTTCACCCGGCTCGACCTGCTGTGTTGTCGCAACCTGATGATCTACCTGGAGCCGGAACTGCAAAACCGTCTCATCCCGGCGTTCCATTACGCGCTCAAACCAGGCGGAATACTGTTTCTCTCGCCCTCGGAAAGCATCGGCAACCACACCGGATTGTTCACGGCGCAAGACCGCAAATGGAAGTTCTATCGTGCCACCCACTCCGTCGCCTCTGCCCGCACGGTGCTGGCCAATGGCTTGTCCTGGGCCGCGGATAGAAGGGGCAAAGCGCCCGAGGAAGTCATGAAAAGAGCCAAGGAAACCAACTTCGCCGAACTGACCCGACGCGTGTTGCTTCAATCCTACGCGCCGGCTTCGGTCCTCACGGACCTGAAGGGCAACATCCTCTATGTTCACGGCGACACCGGAAACTTCCTGCGCCCGGCTCCCGGCCAGGCCACGCTCAATGTGGTCGAGATGGCGCGCGAGCCACTGCCACCTGAACTGCGTGCGGCAATCCTCCACGCCACCAGCCAGGGGGGAGCCACCTTGGGCCGGGAAGTCGCCGTCACCACCAATGGCAAGGTACAGACGGTGAGTTTCAGTCTGCGCCCCGTGCAGGACACGGACGCCGGCGAGACCGTGCTGGTGATCAGTTTCGAGGAAATCTCGGGCGGCGCACCCGGCACGCGGAAACGCAGCAAACGCGAGTCGACGTCGCTCACGAACGAGAGGATAGAGGCCCTCGAACGGGAACTGGCCTACACGCGGGAGAGCCTGCAGGCCACCATCGAGGAACAGCAGGCGTCCAACGAGGAGATGCAGTCCACCAATGAGGAACTCCAGTCGAGCAACGAAGAACTGGAGACATCCAGGGAGGAGCTGCAGTCGGTCAATGAAGAGCTGGTGACGGTGAATGCAGAGCTGCACGCCAAGATCCAGCAACTGACGGGCATACAGAACGACATGAAGAACCTGCTCGACAACGTGAACGTCGGCACGATCTTCCTGGATGAGCGATTGGTCATCCGCCGCTTTACGCGTGAGGCGGCGCGGATCTATCGCCTGATCGGCTCCGATGTGGGGCGGCCGCTGGGTGACATCAACTCCGAACTGGAAGGTGACGACCTGCTCGCCCGCGCACAGACCGTCCTCGACAGCCTGATCCCCTATGAGTGCGAGCTTCGCACGGATAGGGGCGCCTGGTATCTGGCGCGCATCATGCCTTATCGGACCGTCGACAACGTCATCGAGGGGGTGGTGCTGACCTTCACGGACATCAGCAGGCGCGTCGAAACTGAGGCGGCGGTGCACACGGCGCGGGATCTGGCCGAAGGCATCGTCGATACGGTACGCGAACCGCTGCTGGTGCTGGACGGGGCCCTGAAGATCGTCTCCGCCAGCCGTTCGTTCTACCGGAACTTCCGCGTCACGCCCGAAGATACCCTGGGCCGCCCGCTCTACGACGTCGGCAACGGCCAGTGGGACATCCCCCCACTACGGGAACTGCTGGAAACAATCTTGCCGCGCGACCGCAGCTTTGAAGGTTACGTGGTCGAACAGGTCTTCCCCGCCATCGGGCGACGCAGGATATCGCTCAATGCCCGCCGCATAGCCGGCAGGAGCGGCGACACGCAGCTGATCCTGCTGGCAATGCAGGACGATGGGCAAGAGCGCGCGACGTAGCGCGCAAGTGTCCGAATCCTGATCATGCGCGTGCGAAAAAGGGAACACTACGCCACCGTGGGTGACGTAGTCCGACGGACTGCTAGCGCAGTTTGTAGGTCGCCCTGCACGTCTCGTGCAGGTAGGCCAGCACGTCATGCTCATCCGCGTCGTTGAGATGCATGCGGGCATCGGGCCCCAGGTCTTCGGACCAAAGATGCCTGACGTCGGCCTGATACTGAAACGGCACGACCTGCTGGATGAAGCGCGACACCGCCGCCTCGTCGAAGCCCGAGCTGCGGAAACCTTCCCAGACGCCGATCGCATCCTTCTTGCGCAACGTGGGACCGGGCTCCAGGCCGGTCGCGACCATCAACAGGACGGTGCACATCACATCCGGGTGTTCGCCCTTGCCACCGGTGATTTTCCGCCAGGCGTCTTCGGTCTCTTTGTCGTGATGCGTCAGCTCGTCGAGCCCGCAGGTGTTGAAGAAAAAATATCCCGACAGCGGCCCGACCTCCTCCTTCGGAATGAAATCCGCGGCGGGGTGCTGCTTGAGCGTCGGCAAGAGCTTGCCGAGGAAGTTCTCGCGTGCGTCACCCAGCACGCCGCGGATCGCCGCCGGAGCCTCTTCGGCCCATTCGTCGAGAGCCGGGAAATCGCGCTTCCTTTTCTTGCAGGCCAATGCATGGAGTTCCATGAACTGCCCGGTGGAAAACAGTTTGCCGGGCTTCTTGTCGACGAAAAACACCAGCAGTGCGCTGTTGATGACCGCCTCGCAGGGTTCGTTCATCTGCAGATCCTTGCGCGACACGCCCAGCTTACCGGCCAGCCAGTAGCTCAGTTCGTGCTGGGCCAGGATGCCCTCGCGCCGCTGCATTTCCTCCTGGTACCGGGCATGCGTCATCGGCTCGTCGAGCGTCCATAGGGACAGCATCTGCTTTTCGATCTGGCTGACCGCGGCGGGCGGTTCCAGAATCAGGTCTTCCGGCAGCTTCAGCAAGGCACGCAGCGCGTCGGCTCCAGCCTTCGACAGGGCAAGGAGCGTTTTCTGGCGCAGCTGGTCGGCGGCCGCCGCAACTTTTCCGCCGGATGCGGACTCGAGCGCCAGGCTGACCAGGGTCACCAGGCGGGTGCGCGCCGCTTCGAGCTCGGGGCGCAGGTTGGCGGTGCCGAAAAAGCCGGCCAGCTGAACGATCCCTTTCGCGCCTTCGCGTCCGATGGCGGCCAGGCGCTCATCGTCGATGACGCGCTGGTTCACGGCATAAGAGAGCACCTGCTCGAAATACGGGCGGGCATCGACGGTTGCGACAGTGGTATTGCTGGACATTCGTGTGTGGCGCGCGAAGCACAACGGCTTCGCGCTTCCCTATCAGATGGCGGACTCTTCTTCGTCTTCCTGAATCTTCGGCACACCCGGCTCGCCGGTTTCGACCGGCGGCGGCACATGCGCGGCTTCCATTTCGCGACGCATGCGATCCTGGACCTCGATGATCAGCAGTTCGAAGCTGTCCTGGAATTCGTGGCGCAGCACCCACGCCGTTTCCATCCAGTCGCCATCAGCCACTTCGGAGCGCGACATGCTCGGACGTGCCAGCTCCATCGAGTCACCGGCTTCAAGCCCCTGCTCCATCTCGTCGAACTGCTCCTCCGCATCGAAGGAGTGCGTCCGCTTGGGCGCCATGGCCTTCTCGAGATCGAAGTCGTCTTCGAAGCGCCCGTGGAAGGCGAAGTTCTGCAGCAGATCGTAGTAGTCGGTGAAGTAGTCCGCCAGCAGACGGATGCCTTCATCGCGTTCGGTCAGGCATTCGAGGATCTCGACGCAGGCGCCTGCCCCCCGGTGCATGACGGCATTCATGGTGTTGCGCAGGCGCGGCACGTACTTCTCGAGCGGCTCGCCATACTTGCGTTCGAGCAGGATCGCGTCGACAAACTGTTCGGGACTGACCACCAGGTTGATCACGGACTCCTTGCTGGAGTCGAACTCGCGCATGATGGCCAACAGATCCTTTGGCGCCAGTTCGTCGAGGACGCTCACCAGCGCCTGGTCGCCCTGCGTTTCGGCGATGGCGACCAGTTGCGATTCCGCCTCGGCGATTTCGCCGGCGAGGATCAGGGCTTGGGTCTGGATGACGGCAGGATGGGTCATGGACTTGGTGCTCAACGGTCAGGGGTATCGAAACCTTGTTCGGTCATCCAGCTTTCACCGGCTTCGCCGAGGTCTTCCGTATCGTCTTCATCTTCTTCGTCGGCCTGGGCTGGGGCGTCAGGCCTGCGGATGTCTTCGGTAAGCATCCACTCGAGCACGGCCGTGGAGGTCAGGAAGACATCGCCATCGGCAGTCTCCAGGCACATCTCGATCAGCGGACGCGCCCACGGCTGGATATCCAGGGTTCTTTCCATCTCCGCCCAGCGCGGGAAACGACCGAGCCCCGGGGTGGCGTTGGCCGCCCGGTCAAGAATCCTGCGGTCGTTGAACGCATACGCCCCATGCAGCGCGGGCGCGACCATTTCCGGCGCCTCCTCGATCATGGGCATCAGATCCTTGAAGCACTGACGCTTTTCCTGCAGACGCAGGTTGAGCACGTTCTTGTTTTCCGAATCAGTGCGCAAGTCATCCAGCTCGCTGTTGTAGCGCTCGGAAAGATCTTCAAAATAGAACGACGTCATGTAATCACTTTCTCAATATACGCATTCCACAGCGAGGTCGCTTCCTGCAGTGGGTCGTCGATCAGGTTGCGGCGGCGCAGCGCATCGTATTCGCGGCGCTTCGCATCGTCACCCAGCAATTCGTAAGCCGTCTGGGCTTCCCGAAAACGGGCCGACGCGTCGGCCGAGGGGTTCCTGTCGGGGTGGTAAAGACGGGCCGCCTTGCGGTAGGCCGCTTTGATGTCATCGAGAGATGCGACTGGCGAAACACCTAGAACTTCGTACGGGTCTCTCATTTCAGTCATCAGGAATAAACGGGGCTTATCATTACTAGTATAACAAGGAACTATTGGCCCCTTCGCAGAGAGTCGGCTTGGCCGAGCCGCGCTGCCCATGCCATTAGCATGGCTGCATCCCGCTCGCGACACGCTGGCGTCCCACCGGGGGAAGTCTGCCGCCCGCGCAAAGAAGGAAGCCTGAACGGACTACGCCACCCGTGGGTGGCGTAGTCCGAGGCAACGCCAGGCGGATCTCAACGCGCGGGAGCCGGAGGCGGAACGACGATCACGGTGTCGCCACCGGTCTTGCCGCGCTCACCCTGGGCTCCGGTATCGCCGGTGGAACCGGTTGATCCTTGTGCTCCGGTGTACCCGGTCGATCCGGTTTCCCCGGTAGATCCTGTCGACCCGGTGGGCCCCATCTGCCCGGTCATTCCGGTGGCGCCAGGGGCACCTGCGGGGCCGGCGGGTCCCGGGACGGGCGCTGGAGCCGGAGCCGGGGCCGGCGTCACGACCGTCGACTTTTCACACGCGCTCAAGGCTAGCGCCATCAATGCCGCTGAAAAAATTATCGAGTACTTCATCTGAATTCCTTTGGAGTGTTGGTCAACAACCGCTCTCTTGGGGAGATTCGCGGTCAGCTGGACGTGCGATTTGAAAATACGCGATACCCGCGCCGTGTTCCGTTCGCTGGCGAACACAACCGCGCGCGTGTGTGTCCCGGCACCGCCGCGCCACGGATCGACTGCAGCACAAGGACTGTCGGAGACGGTGAACCCCGGGACTGACTCCCGCAGCGGGGCCCTTCTGTGCGGAACCGTACAGAGCCGACGCCGTTTTCGGCGTAAATATCATTTGCCGGACGGCAACATTCTCATCAACGGGGCGCAAGTCCAGGGATCGACGAACCATGAAAGCCCTACTCATTACCGGAGTCGCACTGATTGTCATGGGCGCAGCCGTTCTGGGCTACGACCATTACAGCTATACGACGACCGAGAACATCCTCCAGATCGGGCCGATCACGGCGACCGCCGAACGCACGCATACGGTCTCGATACCGCCGCTCGTCGGCTGGTTGCTCATCGGTGGCGGCGCGTGCGTGATCGCTTTCGCCGTACTGTCGAAGAAATGACTGAAAGGGAAAGCCTACATGACCATCAACCTGGCTCTTGCTCCGCTGGTCGCGCTGATCGCCGGGATTCTCATCCTCGTCGTGCCCCGACTGCTGAACTATATCGTCGCGATCTATCTGATCCTCATCGGACTGATCGGGGTCTTCGGGGGCGGCAACTTCAACCTTCGCTGAACTCGGCCGCTGCTCAGCGCTCGCTGCGAACGGACCTCAAACCGTGATCCGGCCCAGGCGCCCTGCCTGGCCGTCCTATGGGAAGGTCTGTCGATGGCCGGCGCGCAAGAGTGTTTCACCACTGAAACACCTCAATCCTGTCGCGCGATTCGTGTCCAGCCCTTTATGAATCAATGGTTTGATGCCTGCTTCTCGGATGGCGACGAGCTGGGGTCGGGGTTCGCCTGTACAGAGTCTGTACAGCGTTGCCGCTGCGCGGCCACCCCAAATGCATTACGAATTCAGACATATCACTTTTAATCAATAAGTTGCGAACATAAAAAGCATACGGCACGGGTCTTGCGAATTCGTGGCCACCGGGCTTGGCATGGTGCCGGCTCTGGCTATCGAAGGGGAATTACGATGAGGAAGACTCTGATCTCAGCCGCAATCGGGCTGGCCTTTGGTCTCGCCGGGCAGGTGTGGGCGAATCCCGTGAATACCGTCAGCGATGTCACGGACACCAATACGCAAACCGCCACCGCAACCGCAACGCAGGGGGGCGACACCAGCCCGCAGGCGAACGAGTTCTCGACGGCGACGCAGGACAACTCGACGAGCAACACCGACAACTCGAACCAGGGCAACAACAGCTCCACCACCGACAATTCGAATCAAGGCAACAACAGTTCCACCAACAGCGCCGACAGTTCGAATCAGGGTAACGACAATTCGACGAGCAGTACCGACAATTCGAACCAGGGCAACAACAGCTCCACCAATAGTGCCGACAGTTCGAACCAGGGCAATAACAACTCCACCAACAGCGCCGACAGCTCGAATCAGGGCAACGACAATTCGACGCACACCAACACCAGCAGCGCCGACGGCGACAACCGCGACAACGAAGGCACGGCGGCGGCCGAGGGTTTCGGCAGCACGGCAGCCAACAATGGCTCGAGTTCGACGGCGAATTTCAATAACGCGTTCAACACGACGCACGTAATGGCCCTGTCGACACTGACCGGTACGGTCAGCGGTGTATCGGTGAGCGGTCTCGGCAACATCGCGACGAACAACGGCAATGCCAACGGCGGAGCGGGCGCAGCCGGCGGGGCTGGCAGCGGAGGCGACGCGACGGGCGGCGCAGCTGCAGGTATGGGTGGTTCCGGTGGTGCGGCATCCGGCGCGCGCGGCGGTGCTGGCAGCAATGGCGGCGATGGTTCAAGTGGCACTGCGTCGACCGGCGAGGCAAACGGCGCAACCGGCGCAACCGGCGGCAATGCGGGTCCCGCGCGAGCCAACGGTGGTGACGGCAGCGCATCGGTTGGCGATACGACGGCCAGCAACGGTTCGTCCGGCGGGGCGGCTACGGTTACACCGTCCCCTCTGCCGGGTAGCGCGACTGCAACCGGCGGGGATGGTACCGCGGGTGACTCGACGGCGGGCGCCAGCAGCAGCACGGCAACCGGCGGGAATGGCGGCACGGCCAGCAATACCGCGGGAGCCGGCGGCAACGGCGGTACGGCGACCAGCGGCGATGCCTCGACGGGTAGCGCGACAGGCGGCAATGGCGGCAGTGGCGGCAACGGCGGCACCAACACCGCAGGTACCGGCGGCGACGGCGGCACGAACACCGGCGGAATGGCGACGGGCGGAACCGGCACCGGTGGCGAAGGCGGCATGGGCGGAGCCGGCGGCACCGCGATGGTCGATGCGGGGACCTTCAACATGTCCAATACCATCAGCGGCAGTTTCACCAACGGCGCCGGCATCATCGTCAATGCCCAGAACAGCGGCATCGGTGCACTGGTGCAGCAAAGCGTGAATGTGCAGGCAAACCTGACAGTCAGGTAACTCGCGCGCGCAGAGCCGGGGGAACCGAGAACCTTCCCCCGGTTTCATTGGCAGTCGAGGAGTCAAGCCATGAAACAGGTACTGCACTTGCTCGCCCTGGGCATCGCGCTGGCGCTGATGTACGGCACGGCCGTGCCTGCGTGGGCCGATGACCTGGTGATGCTGGGTGATGCCGAGGAACTCTCGGTGCAGGAGCCGGCGTCAAGGCTGCTGGGAGCGCCGGTACTCGATGAGGCGGCGCTTTCCGGTCTGCGTGGCGGCGCCGACACGCATAGCAGTGAAATACGCGCGATCGGCGCGGTGAGCGAGATTTCGGTTTCGGATGCCGCAACCGGGCACAACCTCATTACCGGCGGTGCGCTTGCCGGTGCGAGCGGGGTGCCGATGTTCATCCAGAACAGCGGAAACGGGGTCCTGATCCAGAATGCGGTGATCCTGAATGTCGAAGTGAATTGACGAGGCGGCGATGAACGTCCGCGCGTGGTTTTCCGTCCTCATGCTGCCCTGCTGCCTGCTCGAGCCTGCCCTCGCGGATTCGCCGGGGATACTGGGCCCGGCCGGGAACAGTTACGCGGTACCGGTGACGAGCCTCAAGGGCGCGCGCTTTGTGTCGACGCTGCGCCAGCAATATGACTTCAGTTGCGGCTCGGCGGCGGTCGCAACCTTGCTGACGCATCACTATGGTCTGAAAGTCGACGAGGTCGAGGTCTTCAAACATATGTTCGAACGCGGAGACCAGGCGAAGATTCAGCGCGAGGGCTTTTCCATGCTTGACATGAAGCTCTTTCTCGATGGCAAGGGCTTCCGCGCCGAAGGTGTGCGCGTATCGCTCGACCAACTGGCCGAGGCCGCCGTGCCGGCGATCGCGCTGGTCAAGGAGAACGGGTATTCGCATTTTGTCGTCGTGAAAGGCGTGCGACCGAACGCGGTGGTTATCGGCGACCCTGCCCTGGGCACGCGCGTGCTTCGTCGCAACGACTTCGAGAAGTTCTGGACAAACGGCATCCTGCTCGTGATCAACAACAGGGTCGATCTCGCGCACTTCAATCGCGAGCGGGACTGGCAGGTACGACCGGCGGCGCCACTCGGCAACGGGGTTCGGGGGGCGAACAGCATGGACGTGCAGATGCTCCGTCCCGGCCCGATGGACCATTGAGCGAAACGACCATGATCGCGCCGCGGCCGGGACGACTTTACAGACTGCTCGCCTGCGCCGTCGTGGCGGCAGGAATTCCGCGGCTCGCGATGCCGGTTCAGCAGGACGCCCTCCAGCCCGGGCGCTTCGGACACGTGGCCGAACAGGTTCCGCAGCATGCTGCGGCGTTGCAACACCCGGGATTGATCCCGGCACCGCAGGGTGCGGATCGGATCGAGCGCGCTTCGCCCGGCGCGCGAGCCCCCGATCAGGCCGAATCCGGTGGCCTTGCCGGGATCAATTCCCCGGGTGCAGGAGAATCTCTCCTGTTTGCCGGCGTGACCGTGCTCGATGACGCGGTGATGGATGGCCTGAGGGGGGGATTCGAGACCCCCGGCGGCCTGATGCTGTCCTTCGGCATCGAGCGTCTCGTCTATATCAACGGCGAGTTGCTGAGCACGACCAGCCTGAACGTTGCGGATCTCGGCACGCTGGTCGGCGGGAGCGCGGAAGCCGCGAAGGCGCTGACGGTGGGAAGCACTGTCGGCCTGATCCAGAACGGGCCGAACAACACCTTCGATGCGAGCATGATCTCGTCCGGTGCCTTCGCGACGGTGATCCAGAACACCCTGAACGATCAGACGATACTCTCCGTCACGACCATCAACGCCACGGTGAACAGCATGGACATGCTGCAGGCCAACCGTATCGGCGACTCGCTCAGAAGCACGGTTAACAGCGCGCTTTTCAGATAGGTGCGCTCCGGACATTCGGCAGCCCGCCCGGGGGCAAGCTGCCGAAGGCCTTGCCTCAGAGCTGGAGCGGCATGCGCAGGGTGAGCTGGAGATCGGGCGCGTCCTCGGTGAGCCCTGCGCCGATCGTCAGATTGAGCGTATTGCCCGAATTGAGCCTGTACGAGTAGCCGAGCAGCAAGGTTCCCAATTGCGCGCGGATCGAAGTCGTCGGCCGCCGCCCGCCTACCCTGACCTTGCCTACCGACAGGTGATCGTAGCCGATGCTGAACGACGATCGGTCGTTCAGCGCGAGGCCCATGCCGAAGTTGAAGCCAACCGCGCCGCCCGGCTCCACTTTCCCCAGATCGAGATCCCCGTCATTGGTCTTCTGCTTGACGTTGTCGCGCGCAAAGCTGTGCTGATAGCTCACGCCGCCAAAAAACACCACCGGGTCGGACGGCAGGAGCACGGTGAGCCCTGGCTGGACCGTGTAGAAGCCGGACCCGGTCGGCATCTCGGTCTGCAGCCCGGTGCCGGTGGTGCCGCGTATCGTGCGGTCGACCTTGACCTCGAAGGGGTCCTTGCCGGTGCGCGTCTTGACCCGCAGCGAGGCGATGTAGTACGGATCCTCCGCGCCCCCGTCGTTGAGCTGATAGCGGCCGGTGAATTCGATGTCTCCAAGGCCGTGGCCATCGACGTCGAACGAGGTATCGGCCGCGGCGCCGGCGCCGACCGGCCGGCTGACGCTGGTATCTGTGCGATATACATAGGGAATCTTGGCTTCAAGTTCGAAGCGGTTGGTGATTCCGCGCCGCACCGTCAATGCGCCGATGAAGGTGTCGCTCTTCACCTCGCGCACGTCGATCAGTCCGATCACGATCGCCGGGATAATCGTGTATCCGACCAGCGCGACGCGATTGCTGGATGAGTGGGCGTACTGCAGCGAAGGTTCGACCAACCACTTGCCCGGCGGAGTCAGGACACCGGGCTGCTCGAAGATCGGCGCGACCGCGGGCGGGCGGTTCTCCTTGGGGCGTTCGGGCGCCTGCCCGACCGGTTTCGGCGCCTGCGCCAGCTGCTGCGGGGGACGCGGCGGGGAAACCGGCTCGGGCGGCGTCGCTGATGGCGCGGCGACCGCGCCCGCCGATGCCGTTCCCCGCCCCCTGACCTCGCCGATATCGCGGGTGCGCTGCATGCCGTCGATCAGCATCTGCTGCTGCGCGAGATCACGTTTGAGCGCTTCGATCTGACGGGCCTGCTCCTCGATCCGCTCCTTGAGCGCTGCCATCGATGCCGTGAAGCTCCCCTCATCGGCATGGGCGGCGGAGCCGCAGGTGGCGATCACAAGGCCGGCCAGACTGCATCCCAGCATCCGTCCTTGACGATGTGCCAGTGCTTTCATGATTCCCCCACATTTCTCGTGCTCGACCAAGGCCAGGCTGCGGCCCGCTGGGCTACAGGACAATCTTCAGGCGATCGATCATGCGATACAGCGTGACGCGCGAAACGCCCAGGTGGCGCGCCACTGCCGACACATTGTTCTGGTACCTGCTCAAGCTGCTCTCGATGACTTCCCTCTCCACCGTCGAGCGGACTTCATCCAGGGTCTGACCGGATGCATCGACGTCCGACGAGGGAAGTCCCAGATCCGCGGCACTGATCAGCTTGCTTTCGGACATGACCATCGCGCGCTGCACACGGTTGATCAGTTCCCGAACGTTCCCCGGCCACGGGTATCCGCACATCGCGCGGAACGCTTCCGAACTGAAGCCTTTCACCTGCGGACTCTTCTGATGCTGGTTGGCCTTGAAGATGGCGGTTGCCAGCAGCGCAATATCCTGTTCGCGCTCGCGCAGCGGTGGGACGCCGAGATGCAGCACGTTGAGCCGGTAGAAGAGGTCCTCGCGGAACTGCCCTTCGGCGACGGCGCGGCTCAGATCCCTGTGGGTCGCCGCGATCACCCGCACGTTCACCCGCACCCGCTCGGTCGAGCCGACCCGCACGATGGTCTTTTCCTGCACAAAGCGCAGCAGGTTCGCCTGCAGGTCAAGCGGCAGGTCGCCGATTTCGTCGAGGAACAACACCCCCTCGTTGGCCGCCTCGACGTTGCCGATCTTGCGCTGGTGCGCACCGGTGAAGGCCCCGCGCTCATGCCCGAAAAGCTCGGATTGAATGAGATTGGGCGCGATCGCGCCACAATTCATCGCGACGAACGGCCCGTTGGCACGCTCCGAGTGATGATGGATGGCGCGGGCGACCAGTTCCTTGCCGGTGCCGGACTCGCCGCCGATCAGCACCGGGGCATCCACCGTCACGATCTTGTCGAGTTGGCGGTACAGCTGGAGCATCTTCGGGCAGCGTCCGGTCATCCCGTACCGCCCGATCTCATCGTCCTGTTCGACGATGCTCCTGCAGATCAGCGCCTTGCCATGCGCGTGACCCAAGGTCATGACCAGACGATCGCGGTCCAGCGGCAGCGTGTGAAAGTCATGAAAACTGCGCAGCACCATTGGCGCCAGGCTCTGGTTGTGCAGCAGTTCGCGGCCCAGGATTGCGATCCATTCGATGTCATGCCGGGCGATCAGGGATTCCAGCTCGCGGGGCGACCACGACTGCGGTGAGGTAAAGGCCACCAGGCCGACCAGTGGATGACTTCCCGCCAATACCTTGTTGGCGGCCTCGACGGTCGACGCGACCGCGAAATCCCAATCGGGGAGGCCCAGATCATTCAATCCGGCACGGACCATGCCGTTGCTGTCGAGTAATACGCCCTTCCGCTTTTCCATGACCAACCTCGAAGTCCGGGCCGTACTTGCGCATTCCGGGCATCGGAGACCGTGGCGCAAGCCCTGCCTCCTGCTCGGGTACGTCCCGCATGCCAGCTCGGGTTCCCGGACCGCAACCACTGATCGGGTTCGCCAGGGAAATGCCCGGCCAACCCATTTGCATCAGTCTGCATTTCGCCCGAGCCATTTACGCACGGAGAGGATGCATGAATGATGCCAATCGTCGGGTGTATCCATGCCGGTGTGTGTCGTGATGTAACAATATGCTTCTGGCATTCGTGCGCGCCATCTAAAAATTCCTATGTATTTTTTTGAAGACATGGTCATGGACTGACGCTCGAAAACGCTCGCAGCACCCTCGCCTGCTGCGTCACGCTCATCGTTCTCGATGCGCATTGGGGACGGAAATGTCGCCCATGAAATACCGGGGGGTGTGTAGGAAATCGCCGCATTTGACGATTATTGGACGACATGGACGCATGGGGGCGAAGGCTTGGGTCAATTGGCCCATTTGCAGCAAGGGGGTGCGATCGGCTGGATGTGGCCGCTCGTGCGCATCGCGTGGACGCTGAAATCCGCCTTGAGCGCTTCCCATCGCGCGCCCTGATTATGCTCCAAGCATTTATTTCACCGGAGTGATCGACACCGCATCGATGACTCGACGGCACGTGTCAAATTCTTCGACACTAGGCTTCACGGCACACATCGCGGTGCAAGTCGTGCAAATGCCTCATCGGGGGTCGTGCAGGCGGAAAAGATGACGGGGTGTGTCGTGGGCATTTCGCGAGCGCGCCGATCAGGGGCAGAATTGGCGGCAAGCGTCGGGAAGCCCGGACTTACCCAAGGAGCACGCGTGGACGACTATCGCAAGGCCTTCGTAATTGTCGTGGCGGCCCTCTTCGCACTCGCCCTTTACTGGATGCTGGCGCCCTTCTGGGGTGCCTTGGCGTGGGGCATCTGCCTCGCGTTTCTGCTGGCGCCGGTGCATCGCAGACTGACCCGCAAGCTCAAAGGACGCGCCGACCTGTCAGCCGGGATCATCACCGTGCTTGTTCCCGTCATCCTTGCAGGCCCGCTGGTCAGCCTTGGCATCGCATTCGCGAATCAGGTGACGGAGCTGATCACCCGTCTCCAGGCCGAGGAATTGCGGTTCGATATCCATCTGCTCGCGCAGCTCGAGCAATACCCCATCATCGGGAGTCTTGTCGAATGGCTGCGCCAGAACTTCACTGCGACTACCGAACAGCTCCAACGCTGGCTGGCAAGCGGCACCCAGATGTTGCTGAAGTCGCTGGCCGCGACGGGCGGAAATTTTGTCCTCAGCGCCGTGGGTACCGTCGTCCATTTCTTCATGATGCTGTTCCTGCTCTTCTTCCTGCTGCGCGACGGCCCGAAGCTGCTAGGCCGCGTCGTGCACCTGGTCCCGATGGAGGCACAGCGCAAGGGCGAGTTGCTCCATTTGATCGGCGGCACGACACGTGCCGTCGTCTACGGCACCGGACTGACGGCTCTTGCCCAAGGGGCTCTGGTGGGCATCGGCTTCGCGATGGCGGGCCTGCCCTCTGCGGTCGTCTTCGGCGTGATGGCCGCACTTCTGGCACTGTTGCCGATCGGCGGGGCAGCGCTCGTGTGGGTGCCGGGGGTTCTTGTCCTGGCGGCCAACGCCGAGTGGGGCTGGGCGATCTTCCTGCTGATCTGGGGCTTGGGCGTGTCGATCTCCGACAACCTGCTGCGGCCATTGCTGATTTCGAGCCAGGCACCGGTGTCGATGCTCGCAGTATTCGTCGGCATCATCGGCGGCATTTCGGCCTTCGGCATCATCGGCCTCATCATCGGCCCGGTGCTGCTCACGGTCCTTGCTGCGCTCCTGCGCTTCCTCGCCGATCACGTGTCGGACCAGGCGTAAGCGTCGGCGCAGAATGGAAAAAGCCCCGACTCGCGGGGCTTCTTCCTTCCTTACTTACTTACTATTGCCCGAGGGCTTACGCAGCCTTCTTCGGGTGAGACGTCACCGGCGCCATCATTTTCGTCGTTGCGTCGCCGACCGCTTTGGCGTTGGCTTCGAACATGCTGTTCGTGTCCTTCACAAACTTGGAGAACATGTCGAACCCCGCATTCGTGCCGGCCTTGGCAGTCGCGTCGAAGCCGAGTGTCGCGAAGTACGACGTCACGAGCTGGGCGACCTGTTGCTGCGAATCGGCAGCAATCTCCTGCACGCTGCGGAAGTACGCCGCGCAGTGCTCGATTGCCGGAGCGTTGATCGTGGTCTGCAGGTTCTTGAGTTCGCTGACGTCCCTCGCCTGCAGCAGACTATTCGACGCGGCGAAGCCGTCTTCCAGTGCGACACGGGCCACATTCAGGTTCAGGGCGGTCAGGCGCTCGACGCCGGAAAAGGCGACCTGCGACAGCGCCATCAGGGCGTTGGTGTAGGTCTTGGCGGCGCGGATTTGTTCGGGTGTGGTGGTTTGCATTATTACTTTCCTTGTGGGAATTGCCGCGTAAAGTGGTCTGGAATGAAATCAGCTCAGCGTTGCTCGCTGTCTTCGTGTACCAGTTTTTATGTTGCGACGCAGCACGCACATACAGTGTGGCCCCATTGGGCTGAGAGTCAAGCCTTATATTTCGGGCCGGCAATGCGGGACGAAATCGCCGATCTATAGTTAAAGCGAGACCCATATTTGGGAGGGGTAAAAGTATGCGCCGGATATCGATGCTCATCGTGCCGTTCATGCTCTTCGGGAATCTCGCAAGTGCCGCCGAAGCCCCTCGCGACGCGTCCCGGGGCGAGTTGTTGTACGCGACGCATTGCGAGGGCTGCCACAACCTTGATGTCCATTGGCGCGACAAGCGGGTCGTCACCGACTGGGCAAGCCTCAGGCTGGAAGTGCGCCGCTGGCAGGATGTCGCCGGGGCGGGCTGGGGCAACGAGGACATCGAGGAGGTGGCGCGCTACCTGAATGCGCTGCTCTACCGCTTCCCCGCCACGGACTGAGCGGAGACCGTGCAACGCCAATCGATTCAGGAGCTGTGAGCGTGGAATTCAGGGATTACTACCAGATCCTCGGTGTGGCGAAGACCGCGACCGCCGATGAGGTCAAGAAGGCTTACCGCAGGCTCGCACGCAAGTACCACCCGGATGTCAGCAAGGAGCCGGAAGCGGAAAAGCACATGAAGGAGGTCAACGAGGCCAACGCCGTGCTTTCCGATCCGGAAAAGCGCGCGGCCTATGACCAGCTGGGCAGCCGTTATCGGGCCGGTCAGGAGTTTCAGCCGCCACCGGACTGGGACGCGGGATTCGAGTTTTCGGGGCGCGGTCCGTCGCCAACGGACGATGCGGATTTCAGCGACTTTTTCGCCAACCTGTTCGGCCACACGGGCCGCGCCCGGCATGGCGCCGACGATTTCCGGATGCGCGGCCAGGACCGTCACGCCAAGATACTGATCGATCTGGCCGACACCTATCACGGGGCAACACGGACGATCACCCTGCATGTCCCCCAGGCGGATGAACACGGCCGCGTCGGGGTCAGGGAGCACAGCCTGCACGTGCAGATTCCCAAAGGCGTGAAGGAAGGCCAGCATATCCGCCTGAGCGGCCAGGGCAGCCCCGGCCTGGGCGGCAGCCCGGCGGGCGACCTGTTTCTGGAAGTGCAATTCGCGCCCGACGCACGCTATCGGATCGAGGGGCGGGATGTCTTTCAGACCCTCCCGGTGACGCCGTGGGAAGCCGCGCTGGGGGCGTCCATCGAAGCGCCCACGCCCTCGGGTGCGGTGCAGGTGAAAGTGCCGGGAGGGTCGCAAAACGGCCGCAGGCTGCGCCTGAAGGGACGCGGGATTCCGGGAGCGTCGCCGGGCGATCTCTATCTGGTGCTGGACGTCGTGCTGCCTCCGGCAGACAGCGACAAGGCCCGCGAGCTCTATGCAACGATGGCGCGGGAATTGGACTTCGATCCCCGCGGAAAAGTGAGGGGGTGAGCCGTGACGCAAAATGAGATCGTGACCGGCGTCCTGGTCGACGAAGTTACCCTGACCCTGGAAGAGGCGGCGCAAGCCTGCGGGGTCGAGCCGCAGTGGATTGTCGAGCGGGTCGAGGCCGGATTTCTCGGCGACGGTTCGGTGCAGATGACGTACTGGCGCTTCGCCAGCCACGACCTGACGCGGGCCCGGCGCATGCGGCAGCTCGAGTCCGCCTTCGATGCCGTGCCGGAACTGGCCGCCCTGGTGGTCGATCTGCAGGAGGAAGTCGCGCGTCTGCGGCGACGGCTCGGGTCCGTCTGATTGCTCGATGCCGGCCACTAGCCGGCGCCCCGGGCGAACTGCTTGGCCATGAAGGTCCAGATCATGCGTGACGCGTCCGGGCCTTTCGGGTCACTGTAGCGCTGGCCCGCGGCGCCGCCACTCCACGCATGGCCGAGGCCGTTGACCTCGCACAGGGTCGCGACCAGCTGGCCGCGCGCCCGGTAGTCGGTAATGGTTGCGGCGTAGCGTGTGCCGCGCTGCACGGTGCGCGGCGTGCCCGGCTTCGCACCCGCCCGGGCGGCCCACAGCCGTGCCGCCTCGGCGCCATTGCCGGGCGCGACGACGTAGTCGGCGGTGCCGTGGATGACCAGCAAGGCTGGCGACCGTGTTCCGGCAGCGATTGGCGCGAGCGCGTTGCCTGCGACCCGGCGCCCGCGCATGGCCCGCAAGGCGGTGGCCGATGAATGCGCGACGCCGGTTCCGATACCCGAATGCATCGCAATCGCGCGAAAACGCTGCGGGTGATGGGCCGCCATCAGCGCGGCCATCCCTGCACCCGCCGATAGCCCGGCCAGCGCGATGCGCTCCGGGTCGACCGCGTGCAGCTGGCAAACCTGATCGATCGCGGCATGGATGGCGCCGACCTCGGCCTGCGCCCGGCCGGAGCGCGTGTCATACCAGTTCCAGCAGCCTTGCGCATTCGCGATGCGGTCCTGCTCGGGATACAGCACGAAGAAGCGTTCGCGCGCGGCGATCCGGTTCATCTTGCTGCTGGAGGCCAGGGCTTCCGCGCCCTGCCAGCAACCGTGCAGCATCACCACGAGAGGCAGGCGCTCGCCGCGCCGCACGCCGGGAGGCTTGTAGAGCCAGTAGCGCCGGGCGCCCGCAGTGCCGATGGCGAGCCCCGCGCTCCAGTCGCCGACGATTGGCGCGCTGCGCTTTTCCACGACACGCTTCGCCGGCGCGCGTTTTTTCGCCGCTGCGGGTTTGCGCGCGGGCTTTGCCTTCAGCGCCCGGGTGATCGCCTTCGAACCGGCGCGAATCGCCGTCCGCGTCATCGCCGTCAGTGCCCGCTGGAAGGATCGGCTCAAGAGGGCATTTCGCCTGCGTCGTGCCATGCCTTCAGCGCTCGATCATCAATGGAGCAACAGCAGCGGCGCCTGCCAGGCCGTTATTTCGCATGCACGCGCACCTCGACCAGGTGTTCCTGCCGGTCATCGACCAGCGGAATCGCCTTGTCGGGTCGCTCGACGCCGTCCACCGTCACGCTCGTCACGCCGCTTTCCCGCTCGTCGCCGACACGCATTTGAGCGACGGCGATGTGATAGACGGTGTCGCGATAGCGGTAGTTGATCTTGTACGCATGCCAGTCCGCGGGCAGGCAGGGGGCGAGATGCAGGGTGTCGCCCGCCAGGCTCAGGCCCAGCAGGGATTCCACGATCAGCCGGTACATCCAGCCAGCCGAGCCGGTATACCAGCTCCAGCCGCCGCGGCCGATGTGCGGCGCGAGCGCGTAGACGTCGGCCGCGACCACGTAGGGTTCCGTCTTGTAGGTGGCGACGCCCTGCGCCGACAGCGCGTGATTGACCGGGTTGATCAGGGTCAGCAGCTCCCACGCACGCGCGCCGTCACCCAGCGCGGCAAACGCCATCGCCGCCCAGATCGCCCCGTGGGTGTATTGCCCGCCGTTCTCGCGCACGCCCGGCACGTAGCCGCGGATGTAGCCGGGGTCGAGGTTCGACTTGTCAAAGGGCGGATCGAGAAGCTGGACGAGCGCGTAGTCGCGGCGCACGAGGTGGTCGTCGACCGACTTCATGGCCATGCGCGAGCGCTCCGCGTCGCCGGCCCCGGACAGCACCGACCAGCTCTGCGAGATCGAATCGATGCGGCATTCGACGTTGCCTGCGGAGCCGAGCGGCGTGCCGTCGTCGAACCAGGCGCGGCGGTACCATTGGCCGTCCCAGGCATGCTGCTCGATGTTCCGGCGCAGCTGCGCGCCCTCCTCCGCACACAGCTCGGCGAAGGCTGCGTCACCGTGCGCCCGCGCCACCCCGGCGAACTGCCTGAGCACCTCGCACAGGAAGAAGCCCAGCCACACGCTCTCGCCCTTGCCCTTGATGCCCACCAGATTCATGCCGTCGTTCCAGTCGCCGGCGCCGATCAGCGGCAACCCGCGCTCGCCGAAGCGCAGGCCGTGGCGGATGGCGCGCACGCAGTGCTGGTACAGGCTGTCCACGTCGACCGAGCGGCCGGGCAGATCGTAGTAGGAGTCATCTTCCGGATTGACCGGGCGGCCTTCGAGGAAGTGCACGGCCTCATCCAGCACCGCGACGTCGCCGGTGCCCGTTACGTAGCGGCACACCGCCAGCGGCAGCCACAGGTAGTCGTCGGAACAGCGCGTGCGCACCCCCCGGCCTGCCGGCGGATGCCACCAGTGCTGGACGTCGCCCTCCTGGAACTGACGGCTCGCGCACAGCAGCAGGTGCGCGCGCACCAGCGCGGGCTCGGCGTGGATCAGCGCCATCACGTCCTGCAACTGGTCGCGGAAACCGAAGGCCCCACCCGACTGGTAGTAACCGCTGCGGGCCCAGATGCGGCACGCCAGCGTCTGGTACACCAGCCAGCCGTTGGTCAGCACATTCACGGACGGATCGGGCGTTTCCACCTGCACCGCGCCGAGCGTGTGCTTCCAGTGCAGCTGCACCGCTTCCAGCGCACCGCGCGCGGCCAGGCTGCCGCGGAAGCGCTGCACGAGCTTGCCGGCATCTTCGACGTTGCGCCCTGCGCCGAGGCGGAAGACGATGTCGCGCTCCTGCCCGTCGCCCAGCTCGAAATTCACCTGGATCGCACCGCAGGGGTCCAGGGCTGCGCCCACCTTGCCGGACAGGCGCGAACGGCTCATCGCCGCGGGATTGCGCAGCGTGCCGTTGCGCCCGAGGAATTCCGTGCGGTCGCCGCTCAGGTTGCGCGTCGGGTCATCCACGTCGAAGAAGGCCACCCGATCGGCAAACTCCATGCTGTACGGGTTGCGCGCGTAGAGCGCACCGCTGCGGGGGTCGATTTCGGTGCTGACGTGCATGGCCGACTTCGCGGCGAGATCGCCGAGCACCCACTCGACGTAGCCGGTCACCGAGAGCCGGCGCGGACGCCCGGATTCGTTCCGGACTTTCAACACCGAGAACTTGACCGGGGCATCCAGCGCCACGAAGACGCACAGCTCCGACCAGATGCCCGCGCAGCGCGTCTCGAAGACGCTGTAGCCGAATCCGTGGCGCACGACATAGGACGACTCCGCACTGGCGGGCAGCGGCGTGGGCGACCAGAACTGGCCGGTCTCTTCGTCGCGCAGGTACAGCGCCTCACCGCCCAGGTCGCTCACCGGGTCGTTGTGCCAGGGGGTGACGCGGTATTCGTGCGCGTTCTCGCTCCAGGTGTAGGCCGCGCCGCTCTCCGACACGATCGTCCCGAAGTGGGGATTTGCGAGGACGTTCACCCACGGCGCCGGCGTCACGTCGCCGGGCGCGAGCGCCATGACGTACTCGCGCCCGTCGGGCGTGAATCCGCCGAGCCCGTTGAACAGGATCAGGTCGCGGCGCGGCGGCGCGGCGAGGGACGAACCTTCGATGCGTTGCGCGCGACTCGGCACGAAGCGCGGCGGCCGTGGTTCCGCAAGGGGACGCAGGTCGAGCTGTTCCACCAGCGTGCCGCGGCCGTCGGTGATGATGGCGCGCGCCACCGACTGCAGCAGGATGCGGTCTTCGCCCGACATCTGCTCCGCCGGCCGCACGAAGATGCCCCCCGGCCGGTCGATCACGCTCGCCTCGGTTCCGGAGGCGATCAGCCCCATGATCTGTTCCTGCAGGCGTTGCCGGTAGCCGGAGTGCTCCTCGTTCCAGATCACCAGGTCCACCGCGAGTCCCTTGAGCCGCCAGTAGGCGTGGGCCTGCACGAGCTGGCGGACGAGATCGATATTGGCCGAGTCCCCGATCTGCAGCAGCACGATCGGCAGGTCGCCGGAGATCGCGTAACCCCACAGCCCCGACTGGCCGCGGCGATTCTTGATCAGCACCGCCGGATCGGCGCGCAGGGAGGCATTGGCGTGGATGACCGAGCTGGCCAGGCGCGCGTGCAGCTGCGAGTCGGCCTCGCTGGCATTGAGCTGCCGCAGCACCACCTGGCTGTGGGTCCAGGTCAGGTCGAAGACGCGGTCCGCGAGGTGCCGGTCGAAGTATTTCTCGACCAGGCTCACGGCCGCGTCGCGCGTGTCACTGATGCCCGACACGATGTCGATCGTGACCGCCTGTTCCGGATCGATGGCGATGCGATGACGGATGGCGACGATCGGATCCAGCACGGATCCGTCGGTGCCCGAGAGCGGGCCCGACTCGCCCATCGCCAGCGGATCGACAGCGCTCCTCGTACGGCCGATGAAGCGCAGGCGATCGGTCTCGTAGGACGCTTCGCCGACGTCGGCACCATGCACCGCCATCAGGTGCAGCATCCACGGCACCTGCTCGCCCGCCGAGCGGGGCCGGCGCGTGCACAGGATCGCGCACCGCTCGCGCAGGATCTCGGTCTGCACGAAAAGATTGCTGAACGCCGGATGCAGCGCATCGGCGGCCGGCGGCGCGATCACGACCTCGGCGTAGCTCGTGACCTCGACCTCCCGGCGCAGCCCCGAGCGATTGGTGATGCGGACCCGGCGCAGCTCGATATCGTCCTCGGGCGACACGACGATCTCGGTGTAGGTCTCGAAATCGCCGTCGCCGCCGGTAACCGCGTCGCGGCGGCGGAATTCGGCGCGCCCTTCGGAGAAAATGGCCTCGTACATCGCGGGGCGCTTGAGCGTCGGCTGATAGGCGGCCGACCAGAACTCGCCGCCAGCCCCGCCGGTCACTTCGCGGACATAGCAGAAGGTTCCGCGGTTGTCGCAGGTGCCGTCTTCACGCCAGCGCGTGACGGCGAGGTCCTTCCAGCGGCTGTAACCACCCCCCGCGTTCGTGACCATCACGTGATACCGGCCGTTCGACAGCAGCTGCACCTCGGGTATCGGCGTATGCGGGGTATTGAACACCCGGATCTGCGTTTCCGCCGCGACCGACGTCGCGCGCACTTCCGAGAGTTGCGCGGTATGCGCAAACAAGGCCGTGGCCTTCGGGATGCGCTCCTGCAGCAGCAGCATGATTGCCTGGAACAGACGGTCCGACTCGAAGCGGAGTTGCATCGGGCGGTCGAGCAGCAGGTAGGCGAGCGCCAGCAGGCTCATGCCCTGGTGGTGGGCCATGAAGGAGCGCACCACCACGTGCGATTGCCCGCGACGCTGGCGGGCCGGCGTGTAGTCGATCGCCTCGAAGAAGCCGAACTTGCCAAGGAAGCCTTCGGCGGCGAGTCGCTGCAGATTCACGCACGCCTCCTCGGGCGCCACCATCAGCGCGAGCACCGAGGCATAGGGCGCGATCACCAGGTCGTCGGCCAACCCGCGCTTGAGTCCCAGCCCCGGCACGCCGAAGGCGCGGTACTGGTAATTGAGGTGCATGTCGACGGTGTTGTAGCCGGATTCCGAGATGCCCCACGGAACGCCGCGCTGGGCGCCGTACTCGATCTGGCGCGCCACCGCCGCCTTGCAGGTCTGGTCGAGCAGCGTGTTGTCGTAGCTCGGCATCACCAGCAGCGGCATAAGGTACTCGAACATCGAACCGCTCCACGACAGCAACACCGGCTCGCCACCGGTGGCGGTGAGCAGGCGTCCAAGCGTGAACCAGCTCTCCTGCGGCATCTGCCCCTGGGCAATGGCCACGAAACTGCACAAACGCGCTTCGGAGGCGAGCAGGTCGTAGTAACTCGCATCCAGTCGGCGCTCCTGGACGTTGTAGCCGATGGTCAGCAGGTGCCGTGTCTTGTCGAACAGGAACTCATAGTCCATCTGCGCCAGTTCGCCGCATTGCAGCGCCAGGCGCTCGATGAGCGCCATCCTGTCCTGCGCATGGGTGCTCCCTGCCGCCGCCAGTGCGCGCAGGGTCGGGATGCCGCTCGGGTTGACACCCTCGGCGACGCGTTCGGCGACATGCGCCTCCCCCCCATCCGTTGCCGCCGGCAGCGCCAGCCACGGCGCGAGGAAACCCAGCTCATCCAGCGCGTCCTGGCATTGGCGGGCAAGCGCCTGCGCCCACCCTTGGGCATCCGCGCCCTTCGTTGCGCGCTCGGGCGCCGGGCCATCCCCGACATCGAGGCTCGCGACAACCCGTGCGGCGAGTTCGCCAGCGCCGGTCGCCAGCCGCGTCAGCGTGGCGTGCGCCGCTGGGAGGGTATCCGGGGGGGCGGCGGCGGCGGCTTCCAGTGCGCTCCTGAACTCCGCCAGCCGGCCCGCGGCCGCCTTGTCCGCCGACTCGGCGACCTCCGCGAAAACCCTGAGCGTGTCGCGCAGGCCGTCGAACAGCTGCCCAGCCAGAACCGGTTCATCGGCCAGCGCGAGCAGGCCGGCACGCAAGGTCAGCAGGTGGCCGGCGAGGTTGCCGCTGTCCACGGTCGACACATACAGCGGCGGCAAAGGGTTCAGCGTCTGCGTGTCGTACCAGTTGTAGAAATGCCCGCGGTGCCGCTCCAGCGCGTCCATCGTGCGCAGGGTATTGGCCGTGCGCTCGAGGAGCAACCCGGCCGGGATGTAGCCGAAGTCGTACGCGGACAGATTCGCCAGCAAGGCCATCCCGATATTCGTCGGCGACGTGCGATGCGCGACCGCGGCAACGCGATACTCCTGATAATTGTCAGGCGGCAGCCAGTGATCGTCCGCATCGACGAAGGCGTCGAAGAACGCCCAGGTGCGACGCGCAAGGGCGCGCAGGAAGAGGGTCTGGTCGACCGTCAGCGCCACCGCGCGGCGCGCCAGCGGGCGGCTGATCCACCACGCGATGCCGGGCGACGCGAACCACAACAGCAGGATCGGCCCCGCCACCACCAGCGCCATCGGCTCTGCAACCACCAACCAGGCCGCCGTCACCGCGGCAAGTACGGGGCCCGCCCACATCGACCGCCAGCACGCGGCAGCGTCGCTGCGGCCCCGCCCGGCCAGCTCGCGATCGACCTCGCTCGACGGTTTCCATTCGAGCAGCCGTCTGCGCGCGACGAACATGCGCCAGGCCGTGCGCACGATCGCATCGAGGCTGAAGAACGCCTCATACGGCAGGCAGGCCAGCTCGAACCCCACCTGCATCAAGCGCCGTGCCGCCGAGTTCGCAACCGCTGCGAGGTGCTGGCGCAGCAGCACCTCATCGGGCTTGCGCAACAGATCGACGATGGCGGCGCACACCGAGGGAATCAGCAGGATGCCGATCACCGCCAGCGTCCACAACCACGCCGGCGCCAGGAACGTCCATCCGCACAGCAAGACCAGCGTCAGCGCCGTCGGGACGAGGCTGCGGCGCAAGTTGTCGACCAGCTTCCACTGCGACAGCATCGACAGCGGGTTCGGCCGGCGGCAGCCGCCCTCGCCCGGGACGCGCCGCAGCAACCATCCCGCGAGTTGCCAGTCGCCCCGGATCCAGCGATGACGGCGGCTCACGTCGGCGCTGTAGCGGGAAGGATAGTCCTCGTACACCTGCACGTCGCTCAACAGCCCGGCGCGCGCGTAACAGCCTTCGAGAAGGTCGTGACTGAGGATGCGATTTTCCGGAAAGCAGCCATCCAGCGCCTGCTCGAACGCATCGACGTCGTAGATCCCCTTGCCGATGAACGAGCCTTCGCCGAACACGTCCTGATAGACGTCCGACACCGCGCGCGTGTATGGGTCGATGCCCGGTTCCCCGCCGTACAGACGCGCATAGCGCGAGCGGTTCGTCCCCGGCAGGCTGACCGACACGCGCGGTTGCAGGATGGCATAGCCCTCGCACACGCGACATCTGTCCTTGTCGTAGCGCGCGCGATTCAGCGGGTGCGCCAGCGCGGCGACGAGCTGCCGCGCCGTATCGCGCGGCAATTGCGTGTCCGTATCGAGGGTGATGACGTACCTCACGCCGGTCAGGATCGCCGTATCCCCGACGACGAGCGAGAAGTGGTCGCCGGCATCATCGCGCACGCGTCCCCGCAACAACGCGTTCAGGTCCGCGAGCTTGCCGCGCTTGCGCTCATGTCCCATCCACACCCGTTCCTGCGGGTTCCAGCGCCGCGGCCGGTGGAAGAGGAAGAAGATGTCGCCCCGGATCCAGCCCTCGCCGCTGCCGTACTTCTCGTTGAGCTCTTCGATCCGCGTCCGCGCCAACGCCATCAGCGGGCCGTCCTCGGGGAGCGACTCCTGCTGCGCGTCCAGAAAGTCGGTCAGCAGACCGAAGTGCAGGCTTGCATCGCGATTCGCCAGAAACCTGACCTCCAGCGCCTCGACCAGATCCTCGACGTTTTGCGCACTGGTGAGCATGGTCGGGACCACCACCAGCGTGCGCGATTGCGCCGGGATCCCGTCCGAGAAATCCATCCTGGGCAGCGGATGCGGCGCCACCAGCAGCGTTGCCAGCCAGTTCACCAGCGCCACGGCCAACTGGCTCACCGCCAGCACCACGACGAAGGCAATCGGCAGCAGCGCCCAGACGGATGTGCCGGCGCGAAGCGCCTGCGTCAGCAGCCAGCCGGTGAGGATCAAGGTGATCAGCGCGATCGCGCCCAGATAGGTGATCAGCGGAACCCGGCCTACCGTCCGGCGCAAGGCCTCGAGGCCGGAATGGCGGACTTCCGCCGCCTGCTCGAGCGCGGGCAGGCCCCGGTCGATAAGGTAGTAGCCGACGTGCCCTGCCCGATCAATGCCCTCGCCGCCGAGGTCGACCGCCGCGCCGGCGCGCGCCAGCTCGACTGCCTTGCGCGCCACTTCGCCCTCGGTCAGACGACCTTTCCGCGCGATGGCTTCCGTTGCATGGCGGTAGCGGTCGCGGGTGGCAAAATCCATGCGGGCGTAGACGTTGGCCGGGTCCTGCAGCAATGTCTGCTCGACGACGCTCATGCTTTCGACGAAGTCGCGCCAGTCCATCGCGCCCAGAACGCGGAGACTGCCGATGCTGTTGCTGATGGAGACCTGATCGGCGGCCTGTTGCTGGTTCTCCGACTGCACCATCTGTTCGATGGTCAGGCCCGACTCGGAGAGGCGCTGCTCGATCCAGGTCAGCGGCAGGGCCAGTGCGGGCCCCCGCCCCTGCAAGCGGCGTGCGAGTTCGGCGACGAACGCGCTGACCATCGGCGGATCCGAACGCGCCATGTCCGCGATCACCAGGATCAGGCTCTTCGGATCATTCTCGGCGGTCTCCGTCATCTGGTCCGCCCACGAATCGGCCAGATTCCGCTCCGCCCACCCGGCGGCGATACGCACGCCGACGCGCCGCAGATTCTCGATCAATGCCAACCGCAGCATGATCGGTACCGCCCACAATTCGCCCAGCTTGAGGGCCGTCACGCTCTGGTAGGCCGCGACGAAGCGGCTGAGACTCTCGGTATCCACGCGACCGTCGCCATGCGCCACCGCCTCCAGCGCAATGTCATAGACGCGCGGCCGTCCGGCCGACTCCCCCGATGCGCCCTCATCCAGCCGCGGCAGCTCCCGGCTGTAGCCTTTGGGAAGGTGTCGCTTGGCGGTGCTGATCTGCTCTTCGATGAGATAGAAATTGTCGAGCAGCCAGTCCCCAGCCGGCGTGATGCGGCGGTTCTCCGTCACCGCAACGGTCAGCAGCCTGCACACGCCGACCAGGGCGCTCTCATTCGCCGCCAGTCGCCCCAGAAGCTGATCCGGACCGCGCCCCGGGGCCAACCGGTGCGCCGCCGCGAGCGCCTTGCCATGCTGTTCCATCTGATCGGCGCTGAACAATTCCGATCGCAGCGGCGGTTCCTCGTCGGGCGAGGTCCGTGGCCAGCCGCCGGCGCGAAGCTGCGTCTCCAACTGCTGCAAATATGCGATGAGCTTCGTGCCGGCGTTCAATTCAGGGGCCTTTTTCCAGAAGATGAAACCTCAACAAGGGCAGCGCATCACGCGCGCGGAACCGCTACTCTCCAAGCAACTCCGCCACCGACTCGAGTTCCTCCACATGCTGCGTCACCACCTTCGCGATGACGGTGATCGGAATGCTCAGCAACAAGCCCCACACGCCCCACAGCCATGCCCAGAACAGCAGCGAGACGAAAACGGCGGCCGTGTTCATCTTGGCGATCCGGCCGGTCATCCAGGTGGTGACGAAGGTGCCGACGAAGGTCGCGATCGCCACTGTCGCCCCCGCGACCAGCAAGGCCGTCGACAGGACGTCGAACTGCATGAAGGCCGCCATGCCGATGCCGGCAGCCGCGACGGCCGGACCGAAGTACGGGATGATGTGCAGCAGCCCTGCCGCCGCGGCCCAGGCACCGGCGTTATCGAGCCCCACCCAGCGCAACGCGATCCAGGTGAGCACGCCCACCAGCACATTGGTCGCCAGCAGCATGAACATGTAGCGCTGGATCGATTCGTTGATGTCGTCAAGGATGTGTACGGTGATCTTCTTGCTCGAGATCGAGGGGCCCGTGAGGCGCACCAGCTTCCGCTTGTAGGTATCGCCGGAGAGCAGCAGGAAGAAGGTCAGGAACAGCACCATGGCTGCCTGGCCGATCAGCCCCACGGCCCCCATGGAGCCCACCAAAAGGAAGTTGCCGAGCTTGAAGCCGGGTGAATCGACGACGACGCGCGTCGCCGGCTGGCGCGGCGTGGTGCCCATGCCTGCAGCCTGGCTCGTGACCTTCTCGATCTCGCTCGCCGCGGTCTGCACCTTCTGCATCGTGCTCGCCTCGCCTTTGCGCAGACTGTTGAGGCCGGCCGACACTTTGCTGACCGCGTCGGGCACCTGATCGAGGATCGTCTGCATCTGCCCGCGCAAGGAGAATGTCCCCAGGCCAAGCGCACACACGACCCCCACCATCACCACGACGGAACCCGCCACGCGCGGAACCCTGATCCGCTCGAGCCACACCACAAGCGGGTTCAGCGTGTACGCGAACAGGATCCCGAGCAGCATCGAGATGAAGAAGCCCTGCGCCCACTCCAACGCGAACACCACCGCCACGGTGGCAAGGATGCCCAGCGCCAAGCCCTTCGCATCCGTTCCCGCATCGACCGTGAGCGCGGTCGCATCATCGGTAACTGCAGCCGGGATGACGACCGACTCCGCGACATCGTCTCCTGCACCGGTTTGGGATTCCGGCTTCACGGGCGCTGCAGCCGGAATGTCGCCGGAGCGTTTCATTTTCCTCGCACCTCAGCGTGCGGCTCGCGCCTGCGCGCGAAATGTTACGGGGGATTCACAAGAGGTGTCGTGCCATTCGTTCAGCAGTTTCGCCGCGAAAGAACTCCGATGAACAGCAGCACACCGTCGCAGCCACTCCCGAACCCAGGGTTCGACAGCAGTCCGCGACGGTCCGTCCTCACTTGAGGCGCAGGTCGTTCTTGACCGATTTCACGCCGCCCACGGTGCGTGCCACGTCGGCGGCCTTGCCGATGTCGGCCTTCTCGGCCACAAAGCCGCTCAGTTGCACGACGCCCTTGAATGTCTCGACGTTGATCTCCGCGACTTTCAGCGAGGGCTCCTTGAGGATCGCCGCCTTCACCTTGGTCGTGATGACGCTGTCGTCGATGTACTCAGCGGTCCCCTCCTGCTTCGGGGTGGATGAACAACCCACTGCCGTCACCAGCGTGAGGGCCAGGAAGAATGCGGAAAGATATTTGCCGAACTGTTTCATGATGAATTCTCCAGAGATGCATAAGAAAGGATTTCTTGCTTCTTGCTTCTTGCTTCTTGCCTCTTGTTTCCGACGCCCCGCCGATACGTTGCACCCTGAATCGACTCCCTCGGCCAGCCCGTGAATCAACGGCGGCTCATCAGGATTCCGACGATGACTCCCGCCGCCGCGGCAAGTCCGAGGACTTTCCAGGGGTTCTCCACCACGTACTCATGCGTGGCGTCTGCGGAGCGCCTTGCCTTTTCCGCAACCGCATGTCGCGAGGTATCGAGTCTGGATTTCGCCTCGCCGAGCTTTGCTTCGATCCTCGTGCGAGCCGCGGCGAACTCCTCGGCGGTGGAACTGGCGACCTCCTTCAGCAGGCCGTCGGCATCGGCCCCTACGCTTTTCAGATCCTTCACCAGCTTGTCCTTCAGCTGTTCGACATTGCCATGGCCATGGGTCAGATCGTTCATCGTCATTTCTCCCGGAGTGAATGAATGGGCGGGACGACAGTCGCGGCCGGACTTGCTGCCGCAGCATCGCCATCGATGAGGAACCGATTTGCCGCGCTCGCTTTTGACATGAACACGCATGTCCTTGCAGGCGGATGGCCATACGTCCAAGCCCAGGCGCTCCTCTGGTACGCATCCTGTTCCTCACCAGGCATGCCGTCTGTGCGCTGGCGTACAGACGGGCGCACTCCAGTGAGTAGGATTGCAGTCAAGCATGGGGCGATGACTGCGGAAATCGCCGGCTGGTGCGTGCGCGCCGAGAAGAGCGGCATTGGCGCGCTTCGGGAGTTTTCCCGAACGCTGCGCTGCTCCGGCTCACTTTCGGGAGAATCAAAATGTCAATCGGAACAATTCTGCTGATCATCCTGGTGTTGATGCTGATCGGCGCGATTCCAGCCTGGCCGCACAGCCAGAGTTGGGGATATGGTCCCAGCGGTGGTCTCGGCCTGATCGTGCTGATCCTGCTTATCCTGCTGCTGTTGGGCAAGATATAGCGCGTCGTTCCGCCCGACCCTGAAGGCGCGCACGCAGACCATGCGGTGCGCAGCTCAGGTCGCAGTCCAGGCCTGTGATGCTTGCCGCGTTGGCTTCAATTAACGGGGAGCAACGAAAATGCTGTATTACGCCGCGGTGTTCCTGGTCATCGCACTGATCGCGGGGGTGCTCGGCTTTACCGGCATCGCTGCCGGTGCCGTCGAGATCGCCAAGATCCTGTTCTTCATTTTCCTCATCCTCTTTATCGTTTCGCTTGTCATGGGATTCAGAGGCCGAAAATGACCGTGGTACCGCGATGGCACCCCCACGGCGGTCAGACGATCGCGTGCGGGTGCGTGCGGATTGTTCGTTCGCGCAACTTCACGATTCATTCAGAGAGCAGCCCATGAGAAATCCCCTGTCAGCACCCGGCCATCCGGCTGCCCGACGTCCTGTCCGCCTGTCCGTGCGGAGCGGGCTGCCGGCCCTTGTGGTAGCGCTCGTCGTGGCCCTGCACGGTGCCCCGCTGTGGGCCCAGGACGGCGAAGCGGCTGAGCGAATCAACGCCGCCAGCTCGCCGCAGGCGGAAGTGCCCTGGATGAGCGGCGGAATCGGCGATGAAGCACGCGAAGAGATGCGCAGGTCGGCGTCCGCTTACAACGTGCATGTCGTGTTCAGCGCCCGTAATGGCGACTACCTCGCCAACATTCCCGTCACCGTGACCCGGCGCAACGGCCAGAAGATCCATTCCGGCGTCAGCGACGGCCCCCTGCTTTACCTCAAGCTGCCGCCTGGGTCCTACCAGATCGGTGCCGAAATTGACGGCGCGTGGCAAAACAGGCGCATCGACGTCGTCGCATCCGGACGCACGACGAAGGTCATGTTCGTCTCCAGGGGCGAGTGACTACTCCCCCTGCCTTCGCGGGCCCCACCTCCGGCAGATCAGGCCGCCTTTCCGACCTCGCCCTGCGCAGCGCGCAGCTTGACGTCAAGGTCACGCAGCCCAGTGCGCAATCCTTCTTCGATCACCGGGTGATAGAGCGGCATCTCGAGCATCTGCGCGACCGTCATCCCGTTCTGCAGCGCCCACGCAAGCAGGTGTGACAGATGCTCGGCCGCGGGGGCCAGCATTTCCGCGCCCAGGAATTTGCCGCTCGCGAGATCGCCGTAGAGATTCAGCAGGCCCTTGTTCCGGAGCAGGATGCGCGAACGGCCCTGGTCTTCGAAACTCACCTGTCCGGTGGCGAAGGTGCCCGGTTTCAGCGCACGCAGGCCGCCGCCCACGATGCCGATCTGCGGATCGGTGAACACCACGCCGATGCGTGCGCGGCGCAGGCCTGGCCGCGCCTCGCTGCCGAGCGCGAGGCGAGCGGCATTCTGGCCGGCAATTCGCCCCTCGTCGGTCGCCTCGTGCAGCAGCGGGATGAAGTTGCCGGCATCGCCCGCAATGAAGATCGGGCTTGCCCCGTCGGCGCTCACCGTCCGGGTGGTGAATGGATCGAACACCGGTACGCCTTTCGCGTCGAGCTCGAGCGTGGTCCTGTGGAGCCCGATGTCCGCCACGTTGGGCGTCCTGCCGGTCGCCGCCAGCACGTAATCGAAATACTCCATGAGCTCCGCGCCTTGCGGCCCCGCGCGTCGAATGGCGACACGATCGCCATAACGGTGCATGTCGGCAACGTGCGCATCGGGCGCCAGCGTGAATTCCTCGTTGAGGGTCGCACAGGCGTATGCGCGGATCTCCGGATCGCTGATCGGGCCGACGCGCCCGCCACGCCCGAGCACCGCAACACGCACGCCCAGCCTGTGCAGGGCCTGGCCCAACTCCAGCCCGATGATCCCCGGGCCGATCACGGCCACGGCCTTGGGCAGATCGTACCAGTCGAACACGTCATCGCTGGTGATCAGGCAGTCGCCCAGGGACTTGAACGACTCCGGATACGCGGCACGCGAACCCGTTGCGATGACGATGGCCTTGCTCGTGACCCGCGTATGATCGGCCACCACGAGCGTATGGTTGTCGACGAAGCTGGCCTGCCCGCGAATGCACTCGGCATCGGGAATGTCCTCGACGTCGCGCAGCACGAAGCTGACAAAGCGGTCGCGCTCGCGCCTCACACGGTCCATCACCGCGTGGCCATCGATGCGGAAACCACCGTTGGCATGGACGCCAAACCCCGCGGCCCGCCCGACTGCGTGGGCGGCCTCAGCGGCGGCGATCAGGAGCTTGCTCGGCATGCAACCGACGCGTGCGCAGGTGGTGCCATACTCGCCGCCTTCGATGATCACGGCACCAGCCCCGGCCTTCCTCGCTGCGTAGAACGCGGCAAGTCCTGCGGTGCCGGCACCGACCACTGCAACATCAACCTGCACGGTCTTCATGTCTCATCCCCGTTTTGCCACCGTGAGGATGAGACTAGCTCCACATCACCATCGAGTCAGTGCGGAAGCCCGCATAGCGGACTTCGAACCGGATCAGATTCCGCTGACGAACGCCTCGAAGGCTTCGACGGGCATGGGACGGCCGAATAGATGCCCCTGATAGGCGTTGCACCCCTGACTAGCGAGAAACACGCGTTGCGCCTCGGTTTCCACCCCTTCGGCGATGATGTTCAAGCCGAGGCTCCGCGCCATCGTGATGATGGCCGTGACAATGGCCGCGTCAGCGCCATTATCCGGAAGGTTGAGGACAAACGACTTGTCGATCTTGAGCTGATCGAGCGACAGGCGCGTGAGGCAGGAAAAGGAGGAAAACCCGGTACCGAAGTCATCGAGCGAAAAGTGCATACCCAATTCCTTTAGCGTCGAGATTTTGCGGATCGTATCGGGGACGTCGTCCAGCACCATGCTTTCGGTCAGTTCGAACGTCAGGCGTTGCGGATTCGCACGGCTGGACTCGAGCACATGGCGCACCTGATCGACAAATTCGGGCTGGTGGAACTGGCGCGCACTGACGTTGACTCCCAGCATCAGTCCGCGGGTGCGCTCGCCATGTGACCATGCAGCGAGCTGCGCGCAGGCCGTCTCGAGCACCCAGCGGCCAATCGGCAGGATGATCGACGTCTGCTCCGAGATCGGGATGAACTCCTCGGGTGCGATCAATCCGTGTCTCGGGTGCTGCCAGCGCAGCAGGGCCTCGGCGCCGATGAGGCGGTGCGCGTGGTCGAACTGCGGCTGGTAATACAGCGTGAACTCGCCGCGTTTGATCGCGTGGCGCAATTCGTTCTCGAGCGTGCTGCGCCGGTCGAGCGCCGCCTGCATCGACGGGTCGTAGAAGCGCACCGTGTTGCGGCCGGCCGTCTTGGCCTGATACAGCGCGAGGTCGGCATGTTTCAGCAGATCCTCGACGGTATCGTGCGCGCTCATCAGGCGCACGCCGATACTGGTCGTGCAGTGGAATTCGGCGCCGCCGAGCTCGAAGGGTTGTGCGATGGTTTCGGTCAGCTTCTCGCCGACCTGTTTGGCCAGCAGGGCGGCCTCCTCCGCATCCGCGCCCAGGCTTTCCAGAATCATGATGAACTCGTCGCCACCGAGGCGTGCCACCGTGTCGCCCTCACGCAAGCCGGCGCGCACGCGCTGCGCCACCTCGACCAGCAACAGGTCGCCGACATCGTGGCCACGGGTGTCGTTGAGCGTCTTGAAGTTGTCCAGATCCAGAAACAGGATCGCGCCATACAGACCATTGCGCGAGCTCGCTGCCAGCGCATGCCCCAGCCGGTCCTGCAGCAGGCGCCGGTTGGGCAGATGGGTGAGCGGATCGAAGAAGGCCAGGCGGTGGATCTCCGCCGCAGCCTGGCTCTTCTCGGTGGTATCGGAAAATGCGCCGACGTAATGGGAGACGCCTCCCTCGGGCGTCGTAACGGCGGAGATGGTCAGCCAGGCGACGTAGAGTTGTCCGTTCTTGCGTCGATTCCAGACTTCGCCCTGCCAGTAGCGCGTGTCCTTGAGCGACTGCCACATGCTCCGGTAGAAGGCCTTGTCGTGGCGTCCCGAGCGCAGCAAGGCCGGCGTCTTCCCCACCGCCTCGGCCTCGCTGTAACCGCTCAGTTCCGCAAAAGCGCGGTTGACCCTGATGATGACGCCATTGGCGTCGGTCACGATCATCCCCTCCTGCGACTCGAACGCGATGGCGGCGATGCGCCGCTCCTCCTCGGCCTGGCGACGCTCGGTGATGTCGGTAAACGCGATGCGCATCACCGGTGTCCGCCCCGCCATGTCCATCACCACGCACTGCAACTGGGCCGGAAAAAGCGAGCCGTCGCTCCGCCGCAGCTGCAATTCGCAATTCAGCGTCACGTTGGTCTGGCCCAGCCACGCCGCGGCGATGTGCCGCCGCCAATCGTCCTGAGCCTGCGGGGCGATGAATTGGTCGAATCTGCGCTGATTGAGTTTCGATCGCGGCACGCGCATGAGCGCCGCCGCGACGAGATTGGCTTCGGTGATGACCTCATCGCGGGACAGCGTGAGATAGCCCATCGGGGCGAAATCGAAGAGATTCGCATAGCGATCGCGCGACTCCTCCGCCTCGATGCGGGCGTGGCGCAACGCCTCGTTCTGCATCTCCAGTTCGATCTGATGCACCTGGAGTTCGTGCAGCAGCGCATCATCCGATCCTTGCGGCCCATCCCCGCCCGCGCGCAGTTGCGCTTCGGCGGCGATCCGCAGGGGGTTCTTGCTACCCGCGCTCTTGCCCATCGTCCCTTATCCTCACGCGCTCGCGCATCAATGCCGACGATGAAAATCTTCCGGGGCGGAGGCGCCCTTGTCGGTGAGTCAGAGGGGAAGGCCGCGGCGGCGGTTGCAACCCGGACGCCTGGAGCGTTTTTCCTGCCATCCTGCTGGTTGCCACATGGGCTCCTTGAGCCTACCGGACTGCATACCTGCAACAGGTATGCTACTCCGATCCCGTCTCGGTACTCGTCACGCTTCACGTTATTCCAATCGGAATGGCCCGGATTGGGCAATGCGCGCTACCGCGTCGCCCGAAGCGTGATTCCTCGGGGTGGCCGCTGCAGTCGGCACTGTTCGAAAGCGACTTTACGCCGCACAAGCCCGCCCCTCGGTTCGACAGCGCACAGAACAAAGCATCGCCTACACTTAGTCTGTGCTGCGGATCGTGCGCCTGCCTGCCGGGAGACGTCCCGTTGCCTGCCCGGCTGCGCTTTAGCCTGTCAAGAGGATTCCGGAGGACGGTTCGATGGCGAAATCGATCGCCCCGTTGATGGCTGTGCTGATGCTGGCGCTCGCCGGCTGCGTGAGCCTGCCTACCATCGTGCCCGACCTCGCCCCGCGCCGCGGCGCTGCGGTGCAACTGCAGGGTGCACGCGGCCCGCTGTCGGCCGAGCAGAGCAAGGCCATCCTCGATCGGCTCGCGAGCAGCGGCCGCGACACCGACATCTTCGCCCGTCACCTGGCACTCGAAGAGGCCATCGTCGGCAGTCCCCTGACGACCGGCAACCATGTGCAGCTTCTGCAGGACGGCCCCGCCACCTACCGGGCGATGCTGTCGGCCATCCGGGACGCGCGCGACCACATCAACATGGAGACCTACATCCTCGACGACGACGACGTCGGCCAGCACTTCGCTCAGGCGCTGATCGACAAGCAGCGGCAAGGCGTCCAGGTCAATCTCATCCGTGACAGCGTAGGCACCATCGGCACGCCGGCGGCTTTCTTCCAGCAGCTGACGGAAAACGGCGTCCGCGTGCTCGAATTCAATCCCCTCAACCCGCTGGTGACCCGCAAGGACTGGGAGCTGAACCAGCGCGACCACCGCAAGCTGCTGATCGTCGACGGACGGACCGCATTCCTGGGCGGCATCAACATCAGCAGCGTCTACTCCGGCAGCTCCACTGGCAAGCATTCACGCCCCCGCCCTGACGGCAGCCTGGCGTGGCGCGATACCGACCTGCAGCTGCAGGGGCCGGTGGTTGCGGAGTTCCAGAAGCTGTTTCTCGCGACGTGGGAATCGCAGAAGGGCGATCCGCTGGCCGGGAGAAACTATTTCCCGCGCCTCGAGAACGTCGGCCGGGAGGTGGTGCGCGCGATCGGCAGCTCGCCCGACGAACCCTTCAGCCTGATCTACGCCACGCTGCTCTCGGCCATCGGCAGCGCCGAGACCAGCGTCTACCTGACCAACGCGTATTTCGTCCCCGACCCGCAGCTACTCGCCGCACTCGAAGCCGCGGCCGGACGCGGCGTCGATGTGAAGCTGATCCTGCCCAGCCAGACCGACTCCTGGCTGGTGTTCCATGCCGGACGCCGCTACTACGGGCAACTGCTGCGCGCGGGCGTCAAGATCTACGAGCGGCGCGGGGCAATCCTGCATTCCAAGACCGCGCTGATCGACGGCGTGTGGTCTACGGTCGGGTCGACCAACCTCGACTGGCGCAGCTTCCTGCACAACTACGAGTTGAACGCGGTTGTGTTGGGCGCGGAGTTCGGCGGCCAGGTGCAGGCGATGTTCAAGAAGGATCTGGCGGAGTCCGACGCGATCGTGCTGGAGGAATGGGAGCGCCGCGCGCTCCACCTGCGCCTGCAGGAATGGTTTGCACGGGCGTGGGAATACTGGCTCTGAGTCAGGCGTTCGGCCGGATCACGTCCCCGCCCCCTGCACGCCCCTTTTCTCGACACCGCGAGCCACCGTCGCACGCAGCTCCGCTTCCAGACGCTTGGCGACGCTGATGTCGATGAAGGTGATGACGACCCCCTCGATCACGTTGTCCATCGTGCGATACGGCATGATGCGCACCGTAAACCAGCGCCCGTCGCGCGTGGCGATCTGCTTTTCCGAGAATATCAGGGTGCGCAGCACCTCGCGGGCGTCGTCCTCCAATGCCGGGTAGTCCAGATCGGTCACGAGGTCCGACAACGGTCGCCCGGCATCGGCCGCAATCAGCTTGATGATGCGCGTCGCCAGCGGGGTGAAGCGCCGGACATGGAGCCGGTTGTCGAGGAAGACGGTGGCGATCTCCGTGCTGTTGAGCAGATTCTGCATGTCGTTGTTGGCGCTCGACAGGTCATCGACCTTCGACTGCAGCTCGATGTTCACCGTCTGCAGCTCCTCGTTCAGCGACTGCATCTCCTCCTTCGACGTGGTGAGCTCCTCGTTGGTCGACTGCAATTCCTCGTTGGTCGATTGCAGTTCCTCGTTGGCCGACTTGAGTTCTTCCTGCGAGGTCTGCATCTCCTCGCGCAGCGTGCGGACTTCGTCGCGCGCCTGCTGCAGCTCACGCTCCAGTTCGGCCTGCCGCGCGCTGCTGGGTGTCCGGCGACCGCCCTTGCGGGCTTCGGGCGGCGGCGGCAGCTCCGCAAACACGATCATCACCATGCCGCGCAGCGGCTCCGGCTCCTCGACCATCTGCACGACAAGGCCAACCCTGCGCGTCATTCCGTCGTCGCTCACGCGTATGTCGGTGCGCTCGACGCGGCCGCGATTGCGCGTGACCTGGTACAGCGCGCTGCCGATTTCCGCGCGCAGCCCCTCGCGCGCCATCGCGTAAATGTTCCAGTTGGCCTTGCCGGCGGCCGGCTCCAGGTAACGTCCGGTGCGGCCGTTGATATACACGATGTCGCCGCGGTCATTGACCAGCACCGCCGCCGGCGCGAACTGCCGCAACAGCAACTGGTCTGCCAAGCTCTGCAGGTTGGCGGGCGGAGGCGGCACCCTGGCCTCGCCCTCCCAGACGGGCAGACTGCGGAAACGTGCCGGGAAGTCGATGTCGACGGCCTGCGCCGGGATGTCGACGCGGCGAAAGATACGCGCCTTGGCGTCGATCGGGGCGAACAGGTCAGTCGCCGCCCCAAGCGCCTCCGAGTTGCCCAGAAACAGCACGCCGCCGGGCGTGAGACTGTAATGGAACAGCGGCAGCAGCTTTTTTTGCAGCTCGGCGCTGAAGTAGATCAGCACGTTGCGGCAGAGCAGCAGATCGACTTTGGTGAAGGGCGGATCCTGGATCATGTTCTGCGGGGCGAACACGACCATCTCGCGGATTTCCTTGCTGACCTGATAGCCGTCGTCGGTGGCGACAAAGAAACGCGCCAGCCGCTCGGGCGAGACGTCGGTGACGATGTTGGCCGGATAACGTCCCTGACGCGCCCGGTCGATCGCGTCGCTGTCGAGATCCGTGGCGAAGATATGCAGCGAAAAACGGCCGGCAGGCTTGAACTTCTCCATCGACTCCTTGAAGACGATGGCCAGCGAGTAGGCTTCTTCGCCGGTCGAACAGCCCGGCACCCAGGCACGCAGCACGCGGCTTGCGGCCACGCGCGCGAACAATGGCGGTAATGCCGCATCACGCAGGCTGTCCCAGGCTGCCGGGTCGCGGAAGAAGCTGGTCACGCCGATCAGGAATTCCCTGAACAGCAGCTCGAGCTCCTGCGGATTCTCCTGAAGGAAGCGGACGTAGCTGGCGATGCGGTCGATCTGATGGATGCCCATGCGTCGCTCGATGCGGCGGTAGAGCGTGGTCTTCTTGTAGAGCGAGAAATCCTGCCCGTTGTGCGCGCGCAGGAGGATCAGCACCTTCTCCAGTCCGCTTTGCAGCTGGCTGTCGACGACGGGTTCGGCTGCGGCAGCGTGCGTGCCGTGCCTGAGGCTGGCGCGGATGCGTGCGGGCAATTCGGCCGCGGGGGCGACGATATCGATCAGGCCGGCATCGATCACGCTGCGCGGCATCGCGGAAAAGGCCGCCGTGGCCGGATCCTGCGCCAGCGCGAGACCGGCGTTTTCCTTGATCGCACGCATGCCGGCGCTGCCATCCGAACCCATGCCAGACAGAATCACGCCGACCGCCAGCTGGTGGCGGTCTTCCGCCAGCGATTTCAGGAAGAAGTCGATGGGCAGGCGCAAGCCGCGCGGCGCGGCAGGCTCGAACAGGTAGAGCGCACCGCGCAGCATCGACATGTCGCGGTTCGGCGGGATCACATAGACGTGGTCCGGCTTGACCTTGAGACGATTCCTGGCCTGCACCACCGGCATCGCCGTAGCGCGCTGCAGCAGGTCGGGCATCATTCCCTTGTGGGTCGGATCGAGGTGCTGAACGATCACGTAGGCCATGCCGCTGCCTTCCGGCACCTTGGCCAGGAACTGCTCCAGCGCCTCGAGACCGCCGGCCGAGGCGCCGATGCCGACGACCGGAAACGCTTCGCCGCCGGCCTCCTTCGGCGACGCGGTGTGCGCGGAGGGATCGGGTTCCTGCTTGGCCATGACCACACTTCCTTTTAGCACCGGTCAACTCCCGGCCACAGTGCCTCGACGGCACTACCTGCCGGAGCACCCGAAGGTGGTGCAAAGTCGGCGGCCGACACTGTAACAGTCTTCCCCGAAGCGCCATACCGAAGGTAGGTCGCCCGGCATGGCCATCCTGCCCACCCCACGAACCCGCGTCTGTACGGCGGCACACAAGGGCACGGCTGCGAACGCCGGACGAGGCCCTGTGTGCGGCACCGTACCGACACGACCGGCCCGGGCGACCAGACTTTTCGATGTTTTCCGCACGCGCGGGCGCATCTGCACCGCGCCGACAGGTCGAGGAGATGGATCACATGGAAAAGAACAAGATGAACCTGCTCATGCTGCCGGGGCTGCTCAACGACGCGAGCCTGTTCGAGAACCAGGCGGAGGCCTTGGCGGATCTGGTCGGCATCACGATCGCCGACCTGACCGGCTCGGACTCGATCAGTGCGCTTGCTGCGGACGCCCTGGCGCAAGCGCCTGCGGGGCCCTTCATGCTCGCCGGGATGTCGATGGGAGGTTATGTCGCGTTCGAGATCATGCGCCAGGCGGGAGAGCGCGTGCAGGCGCTGGTACTCCTGAGCACGAGTGCACGCCCCGATACGACGGATGCCACCAAGGCCCGTGAGGAGCTCATCGCACTCGCCGAAACCGACTTCCCCGCGGTCATCGAAAAGCTGCTGGCACGCATGGCGCATCCCGACCATGCGAATACACCGGAGGTGGGTGGCGTTTTCCAGTCGATGGCGAACGGCCTGGGACGCGACGTGTTCGTGCGTCAGCAGCGCGCCATCATCGGACGCGCGGATAGCCGCCCTACCCTCGCCAGCATCCGCTGCCCGACGCTGGTGATGTGCGGGCGCGACGATCAGGTCACGCCGCCGGACGTCCACGACGAGCTCGTCGCCGGGATTGCAGAGGCGCAGCTCGTGATCATCGAGGAATGCGGCCATCTCCTGCCGCTGGAACAGCCGGACCAGGTTACCGCGCTCTTGCACGACTGGCTGTCGGAGCTCCTCGGCTCACCACGTTCGAACCCGAACTGACCCCGCTGACTGGACGATGAGCAGCGACGAACATTGTCGGAACCGGCTCAAACCACCGCGCCGAACAGCGACCCCACACCCGCGGTAATCGCCATCGCGAGCGCGCCCCAGAAGGTGACCCGCCACGCGCCCGTTAGCAGGGCAGCCCCACCC
>NZ_WTVS01000249.1 GCF_012911005.2 Aromatoleum toluolicum
ACGCTGTAGCGGATGCAGCAAGGCTGGCGACGAGGATTGCGGTACGAACTTTCATGATGGTCTCCTGTGACGCCGGATGCCCGGTATGGTCCATCCAGGTGGCGTTTTGTGCACCACGGAAAGAAGTCTAGAAACCGCACGCCGACTTAGAGGTGACGGACGGATTACGCTTTTGACAGCAACTGGCAATGCATGCGCATCCGAGCACATGGCAGCATCGCTCTCGTATCAACCCGGAGTGCTCTCACAGCGGTGGTTCTTTGCATTACAAAAATGTCATCCACCCATCATCTTCCGGTGATTGACCAAGATCGAAACTGCCCCTCAACACGACGCGCACGGATTTCTTCAGGCTGCGTGACGTGAGGTCGTCAGCCAGGCTGACGTTTCAATGACCTATGCGAGGGCCAAAAT
>NZ_WTVS01000250.1 GCF_012911005.2 Aromatoleum toluolicum
GCCCTGCCCATGCACAGGCAGCCACAGCGGGGCTGAACGACCTGCTCACCCTGCTGGATGCCCGCCTGGCCGCCCAGCCCTGGATGCTGGGCGCGGACTATTCGCTGGTGGATCTGGTGGTGGGCTCGGTGCTGGGCTACAGCGTGTACCTGGGTGCACCCGTCAATGCACACCCGCATGTGCAGGCCTGGCTGGCGCGGGTGCAGGCGCGCCCTGCGATGCAAATCGAGGCCTGAGAGGCTGAGAGTCTTTTATCCACGCCCGCCTTGCACGCCAAAAAGCCCCGGCTCTTCGTTGCAAATGCTCGCCATAGCCCGAGCTATGGCTGTGCTTTGCGCCTCGATCCGAGGCGTTTTCGCGCGCCTTTCGGGCTCGGCTAAAAAACTCTCAGCCTCTGAACGCGCAGTTGATC
>NZ_WTVS01000251.1 GCF_012911005.2 Aromatoleum toluolicum
GAGTAAGCCAGACGAACTTCGCCAGCGCCCACGGGCACCAGACCACCGATCAGGAAGCCCTTGCCGTCGTTGCCGCCGCTGATCTTGTCTTGGTTGTAGTGAGCCATGATCTTAGCCATGCCCAGGTCGTAGGAACCGCCCAGGTTCACAGCCTTGATGTTGCCGGCCAGGAACTTGGTTTCGGAGAAAGCGATAGCGGCGTTGATGGGGCCGTTAGCGTAACCAGCGCGCAGAGCCAGGCCGTTGCCGTCCTTCTTGTTCGCTGCGTTGCTCAGGTTTTCACCCATGTAGTACTGGGCTTGGCCGTAGAAACCGCCCAGGTTGCCAGGCAGGAAGTAGCCGATGGAGTTCGAAGCGCGCGCGGTGGTTGGGCCACCCAGGCTGGAGTTCAGGGTTTGGGTCGTGCCAACAC
>NZ_WTVS01000252.1 GCF_012911005.2 Aromatoleum toluolicum
GGCACCACCAAAGACAACTTTGACTTTGCCGCATACCTGCACGAGGCGGTGGGCGCGGAGTTTGAGGTGGAGTTTGAGCACATCGGCTTTTGGGACCTGCGCTTCATGCTGGCCGACAGCTACCGCAAGGGCCGGGTGTTCATCGCGGGTGATGCCGCCCACAGCCACCCGCCTTACGGCGGCTATGGCGTGAACTCGGGCCTGGAAGAAGCGCGCAACCTGGGCTGGAAGCTGGCTGCCACGCTGCAAGGCTGGGGCGGCGAGCGCCTGCTGGACTCGTACGACGCCGAGCGGCGCCCGGTGTTTGCGTCCACCATCAACGACTTCATTGCGCGGTCCATCGAGACAGACAAGGAGTTTCTGGACACCCACGACCCGGCGCGGGACCAGGCCGCGTTTGAAGCCGCATGGC
>NZ_WTVS01000253.1 GCF_012911005.2 Aromatoleum toluolicum
GTTTTTGCTGGTGGACAAGGTGATCGAGTTAGAGAGCAACACCCGCATCAAGGCCATCAAGAACGTGACGTTCAACGAGCCCTATTTCATGGGGCATTTCCCTGGCCGTCCGGTGATGCCGGGTGTGTTGATCCTGGAAGCACTGGCCCAAGCTGCGGGCTTGCTGGCGTTCGATGCCATGGGCAAGGTGCCCGATGAGAACAACATTTACTACTTTGTCGGTATCGATGGCGCGCGGTTCAAGCGCCCTGTGGAGCCCGGTGACCAGTTGATCCTGACCATCACCATCGACCGCGTGCGCGGTGGCATCTGGAAGTTCAAGGGCGTTGCGAGCGTGGGCGAAGAGGTGGCCTGCGAGGCCGAACTCATGTGCACCATGCGCAACGTCGGTTGACCGGTTCAGGCC
>NZ_WTVS01000254.1 GCF_012911005.2 Aromatoleum toluolicum
GGTGTGAGCGTCCTGCAGGCCGCTGCCCTCGGGCGGGTGCCACACCAGCCGGTCCTCCTCCTGGTGCTCCAGGCGCCAGGCACCCTGGCGCATCGCCGCGTCGATCTGCCCGGCCGCCTCGGCGGCCAGCCTGCGGCTGCGGATCAGCAGGGCGATCTCGGTGTTCTGCAGCTGCGAGCGCAGGTCCAGGTTCATCGAGCCCACGACCAGCAGCCTGCCGTCCACCACCATGACCTTGGAGTGCAGCATCGCGCGCGACGAGCCGGCCGCGCCGCCGGAGCTGCCCAGGGCCGAGCGCAGGCCGGCCTGCTCGCTGCGCAGCTCGTAGAGCTCTACGCCCATGGCCAGCAGGGCCTTGCGGTGGCGCGCGTAGCCCACGTGGGCGATGGGCGCGTCGTTGGAGG
>NZ_WTVS01000255.1 GCF_012911005.2 Aromatoleum toluolicum
GAGCCAGAAAGTCGCGCGCGCGCTTGAGCTGCAGGTGGTTGCGCACCCGTGCCATCACGATGGCGGGGTTGATGGGCTTGGTGATGTAGTCCACCGCGCCCAGCTCCAGGCCAATGCTCTCGTCCTCGGCCGCGCTCATGGCGGTGAGGAAGATCACGGGAATGTCTTCGGTGTCGGGATTGAACTGCAGGCGGCGCAGCACCTCGTAACCGTCCATGTCCGGCATCATGATGTCCAGCAGGATCAGGTCGGGCTTGCTGTCGCCCGCCACGATCTGCAGCGCACGCTCGCCACTGGGCGCGAGCTTGACCTTGTAGTCGGTGCGCAGGAGGTCGCTCATCAGCGAGAGGTTGTCTGGCGTGTCGTCTACGACCAGCACCGTGCATTTGCCGCTGGGTGCGAA
>NZ_WTVS01000256.1 GCF_012911005.2 Aromatoleum toluolicum
GTCTGGGGTCGGTCCGTGCACAGCATCTTCATCGGTGGCGGCACGCCCAGCCTGTTCTCGCCTGCCGCCATCGACCGGCTGATCGGCGACATCCGCGCCCGCCTGCGGCTGGAGCCCGATTGCGAGATCACGATGGAGGCCAACCCCGGCACGTTCGAGAAAGACCGTTTTCGCGCCTTCCGTGCGGCGGGCGTCACACGCCTGTCGGTGGGGGTGCAGAGCTTCAACGACCAGCACCTCAAGGCTCTGGGCCGCGTGCATGACCGCGCCCAGGCGATGGCGGCGGTGGAAGAGGCCGCCGCGTCCTTCGACACCTTCAACCTCGACATCATGTACGCGCTGCCGGGCCAGACGCTGCCAGAGCTGGAGCAGGACCTGCAAACGGCGCTGGCCTTCAAGCC
>NZ_WTVS01000257.1 GCF_012911005.2 Aromatoleum toluolicum
ACCAACAGCAAGCGCGACGTGAAAGAGCCCGGTGACCTGAAGGGCCTGAAGATGCGCACGATGGAAAACCCCGTGCACATCGCCGCCTATAAGGGCTTCGGCATCATCACCACGCCCATGGCCTTCCCTGAAGTGTTCACGGCGCTGCAACAAGGCACGGTGGACGGCCAGGAGAACCCCTACAACACCATCCTGTCGAGCAAGTTCTATGAGGTGCAGAAGTACCTCACGGTGACCAACCACGTCTACAGCCCCTGGATCGTGCTGGTCAGCAAGAAGTACTGGGATGGCCTGTCGAAGGCTGAGCAGAAGGTGCTGCTCGACGCCGCCAAGAAGAGCCGCGACTTCGAGCGCCAGGACACGCGTGCCGAGGCCGACAAGGCGCTGGCCGACCTCAAGGG
>NZ_WTVS01000258.1 GCF_012911005.2 Aromatoleum toluolicum
CGTCTCAAGGGGCATGATGCCTTCGGCCGCGAGAACGAAATCGCCATCGTCAAGGTGCCGCGTGCACTGCCCCGCCTGATCCGCATGCCAAAGAAGGTCGCGTCCGACGGGGCGTTGTTCGTCAGCTTGTCCAGCATCGTGCGTGCCCATTTGGAAGACCTCTTTCCTGGCCGCGAAGTGACGGAGTTTTCCCAGTTTCGTGTCACACGCCATTCCGATCTGGCACTGGACGAAGAGGATGTGCGTAACCTGCGCACCGCCTTGCGGCAAGGCCTGCAGCACCGCCATTACGGACAGGCTGTGCGCCTGGAAGTCTCTGCGGGTTGCTCTCGCTTCCTGTCCGACTTCTTGTTGCAGCAATTTGATCTGCCCAACGCGGCCTTGTACCGTGTACATGGT
>NZ_WTVS01000025.1 GCF_012911005.2 Aromatoleum toluolicum
CGGCCACGCGGTGCGGCGCTTCGCCCGTCTGGCGCTGCCCTACTGGAAATCGGAGCGACGCTGGCGCATCGCCGGCGCGACCCTGTTGTTCCTGCTGCTGACGATCGGCCAGGTCGTGCTCGTGATGTGGACGAGCTACTGGAATCGCGCCTTCTTCGATGCGCTCGAGGCGCGCTCGCTCGACGCGCTGCTGCAGCAGATCCTGGTCTTTGCGCTGATCCTCGTGCTGACGATGGCCGTCACGGCGCTGCACATGCACGTCAAGCGCTGGCTGCAGCTCGACTGGCGGCGCTGGCTCACCGCGAACCTGGTCGAGAAGTGGATGACGCGCTCGCGCCACTACCGTCTGCAATTCATGAAGGGCGAGCACGACAACCCCGACCAGCGCATTGCCGAGGACATCCGCATCTCCACCGAGGCAGCCATCAGCCTGGCGCATTCGCTGACCTATTCGATGCTGATCGGCTCGGGCTTCATCGCGATCCTTTCGGAAATCTCGGGCAGCGCAACGTTTCCGGGCAGCGAATTCGAAGTACCCGGCTACATGGTGCTGCTCGCCTTCGCATACGCGGGCGGGGGGGCGACAATCGGCTACCTGCTCGGCCGACCGCTGGTGCGTGCAACGAACCGGCTGCAGAGCGTCGAGGCCAACCTGCGTTTCAGCCTCGCGCGCGCGCGCGAGAACGCCGAAGCGATCGCGCTGACGCACGGCGAGCGCATGGAGCGGCACAGCGCGGCGCGACTCTTCGCCGATATCGCGCGCGTCTGGAACCGCCAGACGCTGGCCTACCTGGGCATCGTCTCGTTCTCGACCGCCTACGGCAACCTGATGCCGGTCTTCCCCATCCTCGTGGCTGCGCCGCAATTCATCGCCGGCGCGCTGACACTCGGCGGCCTGATGCAGGCCGCGCAGGCGTTCGAGCGGCTGGCGTCGGCACTGTCCTGGCCGATCGACAAGCTGGGCGAAATCGCAATGTGGCGGACGTCCGCCGGGCGCGTCGTGAACCTGCACGACGACATGCTGCGGCTCGACGCCATCGACGGCGAGGGCGCGCCGGCCCGCATCAGAATCGGGCATTCGACGAACGCCGAACTGCACCTGCGCGGCCTGTCGCTGGACACCCCAGCCGGAGAGCCGCTGATCCGCGGCCTGAACCTGCGCGTCCGGCGCGGCGAACGGATCCTGATCGTCGGCGACTCGCAGGTGAAGCTGGCGCTGTTCAAGGCCGTGGCCGGGCTGTGGCCGTGGGGCAGCGGCGAGATCTGCCTGCCCGAAGGCCCGCAGATGGTGTTCCTGCCGCAGCATCCGTTCCTGCCCACCGGCAGCCTGCGCGCGGTGCTGTGTTATCCGCAGCAGGCGGAGCACTACGACACTGCCGAGTTGCGCCGTGCGCTGGAATGCGCCGGTGTCGCGTGGCTGGTGCCGCGGCTCGACGAGACCGACGACTGGAACCACGTGCTGCCCCTGCGCGCCCAGCAACGGCTGAGCACCGCGCGGCTGTTCCTGCAGCAGCCGGCGTGGGTGTTTCTCGAGGACACGACCGAAGCCTTCGATGCGAAGGCCGAGGCGGAGATCATGGAAATGCTGCGTCACGAACTGCCTAACACCGCCTTGCTGTGCGTCAGCCGGCACAGCAGCCTCGAGCACTTTTTCGAACGCCGACTGGAACTGCACCGCATCGACACGCCCGGTGCGAAGCCTCCTGTCGAGGAGCCGGCCGCCAGCCCGGCCCCCCTCACCGGATCAGCGGAAGTGGGACGGTAACCAGCCGCGCGTGACGCAGTCGCGGAAGCACCAGGCGGGCGTCGTCTCGGTCTTGTAGCTCCAGAAGAACCAGCCCAGGTATTTCTCGAAGGCCAGCAGTTGCGAAGCGCCGTAGCCGCGATTCGCGACGTGTTGCTGGAACTCGTCCATGTGCTCGAGCGCGTGGTTGAACGGCCCCTCGGCCCACAGCGACACGACGCGCAGGTCCAGGCCCAGGCTCCATTCGCCGCACACCGCCGGCAGACGCAGCTCGGCGTTGATCGCGTCAGCCTCGTCGCGCCATTCCCCGCCCGCCTTTGCCTTGTGGCCGAAGATGTCGAGGTCGATGTCCCGGCGATCGAAGCACTGGTAGCGGTGCAGGTCGAAGATCACGTTGCGGTACTCGGGCGCCTGCATGAAGCCGACGTATTCGCGATAGGAGCGAAAACCATCATGGAAGACCACCGCGACACGCTCGGCGGGGCAATGCTTGCGGATACGCTCGTAGGCCGCGACGTAGAAATCCTTCAGGTATTCAGTCGGCACATCCCAGCGCGGCTCGTTGAGGCATTCGATCGCGTGCAGCGCCGGATGCGCGCGATAGCGCTCGGCAATGCGCTCGAGCACCGACAGCGCATGGTCCAGATACTCCGGCTGCGTGTGCCACTCGCACACCCCCATGATCCCGCCGTTGTCGAAGCCGTTCTGGCAACCCGGCGCGGCGTGCAGATCGAGCATGACGCGCAGGCCGAATTCCTGCGCCCAGTCCATTGCGCGATCGAGAACCTCGATGCCGCCTTCGACGAAGGGATGGGGTTTGTCGCCGTATGTGCGGTGATAAGGGTAGTCCGGGCCGAAGATCCAGTGGCCGTAGGGAATACGCACCGCGTTGAGACCGCGCTCGGCGATCCACGCGAAATCCTCGCGGGTGATCCAGCGCTGCCAGTGACCGCGCAGGCGCTTCGCGGCCGCGGAGCCGAGTTCGGTGCAGAAGGAGGTCTCGTCGGTCGCGGCAAGTCCCTCGAACAGGCTGGGGACCATCCACCTTTCCAGCAGCAGCCAGCTCCCGAGGTTCACCCCCCGCAGTTTCGGACTGTTCGCATGCATGATTTGACCTCCCTTGGTCAGCGCCCGCCGGCAATCCTGGCTCCACTGTAATCTCCGATGCGCATGCAGTCTTTGCGATATTGCACGGACAGCGGCGTGCCAGACGGATCCGGCACCGCATCCCATCCCCTGGTGTCTCGCGACCATCGTCCAGGTGCGGCACACTCCTGAAATGCGATGCCGCGCGAGTCGCGCACGGGAGTCCGGCGATGGAAAGCAGATGGTGGCAGCAGGCAGTGGTCTATCAGATCTATCCGCGCAGCTTCATGGACACGGACGGCGACGGCATCGGCGACCTCCCGGGCATCCTGTCGCGGCTCGACTACCTGCAGTGGCTCGGCGTGGACGTGCTGTGGCTGTGCCCGGTCTACCGCTCGCCCAACGACGACAACGGCTACGACATCTCGGACTACTGCGCGATCATGGACGAGTTCGGCAGCATGGCCGACTTCGACCGCCTGCTCGCCGCAGCGCATCGCCGCGGCATGCGCGTGATCCTCGACCTCGTCATCAACCACACCAGCGACGAGCACCCGTGGTTCGTCGAGTCGCGCAGCTCGCGCGACAACCCGAAGCGCGACTGGTACATCTGGCGCGACGGCCGCAACGGCGGCCCGCCGAACAACTGGGAGAGCATCTTCCGCGGCCCGGCGTGGGAACACGACGCGGCGACAGACCAGTGGTACCTGCATCTCTTCACGCGCCGCCAGCCCGACCTCAACTGGGAGAACCCGGCCGCACGCGCAGCGATCCACGCGATGATGCGCTGGTGGCTGGACAAGGGCGTGGACGGCTTCCGCATCGACGCCATCACCCACATCAAGAAGGCAAACGACCTGCCCGACATGCCCAATCCGCAGGGCCTCGCGCAGGTCGCCGCCTACCCGTACCACATGAACGTCGCCGGCATCCTCGACTACATCGACGAGCTCGCCCGCGAGACGCTCGCCGGCCGCGACGCGATGACCGTCGGCGAGGCCAATGGCATCGGCCCCGACGCCGCGGAGGAATGGGTCGGGACAGCGCGTGGTCGCCTGTCGATGATCCTGCAGTTCGAGCACTGGCACCTGTGGTCGAACGCCCCGCAGGCGGCGCTCGACGTCGTCGCGCTCAGACGCATCCTCGGCCGCTGGCAACGCGCGCTGCACGGGCGCGGCTGGAACGCGCTGTATCTGGAGAACCACGACCTGCCGCGCGTCGTCTCGCGCTGGGGCGACCCGCAGCGCCACCCACGCGAGAGCGCGACCGCGCTCGCGACGATGTACTTCCTGATGGAAGGCACGCCCTTCATCTACCAAGGGCAGGAACTCGGCCTCGCCAACGCCGAATTCGCGAACCTCGCCGAGTTCCAGGACAGCTTCGCGCACAACCGCATCGCCGAGATGCGCGCGTCGGGGATGAGCGAGGATGCGATCCTCGACGAAATGCGCCGCACCGGCCGCGACACTTCTCGCACGCCCATGCCCTGGGACGACGCCCCGCACGGCGGCTTCACGTCCGGGATGCCGTGGCTCGCGGCGCACCAGGACGCCCGCCGCCTCAACGTCGCGCGCCAGCAGGCGGACGAGACTTCGGTGCTCAACCACTACCGCGCGCTGATCGCGCTGCGCCGGCGCGAGCCCGTGCTGATCCACGGCCGCTACACCGAACTCGCAACGCGCAGCTCGCGGATCTATGCCTACACCCGCGGCGAGGGCAGCGATCACATCGCCGTGATCTGCAACCTGAGCGCCCGTCCTGCGACGTTCCGCCACGCCGGCTTCGCGCTCGCCTCCGCCGGCCTGCTGCTCGCGAACCGCCCGGTCGCGGCACACGGTCCGCGCCACGTGCTGAGCCTCGCGCCGTGGGAGGCGCGCGTCTACCGCGCCGCGACTGCTTCCTGAGCCCCGGCGACCGGTGCGACGGCCTCGTCGCCATCCATCGCCGCCTCGACCATCCCCCCCGGCAACGCCTTCGCCGGCTTCACCCCCAGCTGCTTCAGCATCTCCGCCTGCCGGATCACGTTGCCGCGCCCGCTCGCGAGCTTGTTGTGCGCGGCGTGATAGGCCTTCTGCGCCTGCTCGATGCGGGTGCCAACCGCTTCCAGATCCTCGACGAAGCCGACCAGCTTGTCGTAGAGGTCCGCCCCCCGCTTCGCGATGTCCTGCGCGTTGCGGTTCTGCGCCTCCTGGCGCCACAGGTGGGCGACCGTGCGCACGACGAAGAGCAGCGTCGACGGGCTCACCAGCAGCACATTCTTCTGCCACGCGTCCATGAAGAGCTCGCGGTCGTGCGTCACCGCGAGCATGAAGGCAGGCTCGACCGGCACGAACATCAGTACGAAGTCGAGCGACTTCAAGCCGTACAGGTCTTGGTAGTTGCGCTCCGACAGGCCCTTGATGTGGCCGCGCACCGAATCGAGGTGGCGCTTGGTCCACGTTTGGCGCTCGCCCTCGTCCTCGGCGGTCACGTACTCCTCGTAGGCGGTCAGCGACACTTTCGCGTCGACGACGAGATGGCGATCTTCCGGCAGATGGATCACGACGTCGGGCTGCGCGCGCGAGCCGTCGTCGCGCGTGTGGCTCTCCTGCACGTCATACTCCTCGCCCTTCCTCAGGCCCGAGGCCTCCAGCACGCGCTCGAGGATCAGCTCGCCCCAGTTGCCCTGTGTCTTGCTCGAACCCTTCAACGCGCGCGTGAGATTCTTCGCGTCCTGGCTCAGCGACTGATTGAGCTCCATCAGCTGACGCACCTGCTCGGCGAGCGCGCTGCGGTCCTTGCCTTCCTGCACATACACCTGCTCGACCTTGCCCTGGAATTCCTGCAGCTTCTGGCGCAGCGGGTCGAGGAGCTGGCCGAGGTTGGTCCGGTTCTGCTCGGTGAAGCGCTTCGCCTTCTCCTCGAGGATGTCGTTGGCGAGGCTCTTGAACTGGTCGGCGAGGCTCTCGCGCGCCGCGATCAGCATCGCGAGCTTGTCGTCGGCCGCGCGGCGTTCGGCGTCGAGACGGGCATCGAGTTCGGCAAGCCGACTGCGCGCCGCGCTCAGCTGCGCGGCCGTCGCCGCGAGCTGCTGTTCCAGCCCGGCGACGCGCGAGGCCCGTTCGTTCGCCGTCGCCAGCTCCACGCGCACCTCCGCGCGCCCCTGCTCGACCGCCAGCGCCGCCGCCTCGGCCGCCCGCCCGCGCAGCAGCAGCCACACCAGCAGGGCGCCCGCAAGCACGCCGCCCAGCACCGCGACCAACCAGACCACCACTCCTGCCGAACCGCTCTCCATCGTTCCGCCATCCCGATTCGTCTGCCGCGCCCCGGACGGGGCGGGCGAAAGGCGAAATGGTAGCGCCCGCACGTTAGAATTGCCCGATGAGACGCGCACCCGCCACCGCCCTGCCCGGCCCCGAGCCGACCGACCGCCACGACTGGCAGACGATCAAGAGCCTGTTTCCCTACATCTGGGCCTACAAGGTCCGCGTCCTGTTCGCGCTATCCTGCCTCGTCGCCGCCAAGGGCGCGAACGTCACGGTGCCGCTGATCTTCAAGCAGCTCATCGACCGCCTCGCGCTGACCACCGAGCAGGCCTTCATCGTCGTGCCCGCGGCGCTGCTGCTCGCCTACGGCGTGCTGCGCTTCTCGACGTCCCTCTTCACCGAGCTGCGCGAGATCGTGTTCGCGCGCGTCACGCAGCAGGCCGTGCGCGAGATCGCGCTGCGCGTGTTCCGCCACCTGCACGCGCTGTCGCTGCGCTTTCACCTCGAACGCCAGACCGGCGGGCTCACGCGCGACATCGAACGCGGCACGCGCTCGATCGGCTCGCTGATCAGCTACACGCTGTACTCGATCCTGCCGACCCTGATCGAGATCGGGCTGGTCGTCGGCATCCTGCTCGTGCAGTACGACGCCGTGTTCGCGCTGATCACGCTCGGCACGCTCGTGCTCTACATCTTCTTCACGGTCCGCGTCACCAATTGGCGCACCGCGCTGCGCCGCCACGCCAACGAGCTCGACTCGGCCGCCAACGCGCGCGCGATCGACAGCCTGATCAACTTCGAGACCGTCAAGTACTTCAACAACGAGGACTTCGAGGCGCGCCGCTACGACGAGCAGATGCAGAAATGGACCAACGCGCAGGTCACCAACCAGATGTCGCTGTCGGCGCTCAACATCGGCCAGGCCGCGATCATCGCCGTCGGCGTCACGGCGATGATGTGGCAGGCGGCCAGCCGCGTGGCAACCGGCGCGATGACGATCGGCGACATCGTGCTGGTCAATGCCTTCCTGATCCAGCTCTACATCCCGCTCAACTTCCTCGGCGTGCTGTACCGCGAGCTGCGCCAGTCGCTCACCGACATCGAGCGCATGTTCGGCCTGATGCACCAGCACCGCGAGGTCGCCGATGCGCCCGACGCGCTCGCGCTGCTGCCCGGCCCCGCGAGCGTGTACTTCGAGCACGTCGGCTTCGCCTACGACCCGAAGCGCGTCATCCTGCACGACGTCGACTTTGCGATTCCGGCCGGGCGCACCGTCGCCGTCGTCGGCCATTCGGGCTCGGGCAAATCGACGCTCGCCCGCCTGCTGTACCGCTTCTACGACGTCCAGCAGGGCGCGATCCGCGTGAACGGCCACGACCTGCGCGCGCTCACGCAGACGAGCCTGCGCCAGGCGATCGGCATCGTCCCGCAGGACACGGTGCTGTTCAACGACACGCTGTTCTACAACATCCAGTACGGCCGCCCCGACGCGAGCCGCGCCGAGGTCGAGGCCGCCGCGCGCGCCGCCCAGCTCATCGACTTCATCGCGCGCCTGCCCGACGGCTGGGAGACGCGCGTCGGCGAGCGCGGACTGAAGCTCTCCGGCGGCGAGAAGCAGCGCGTCGCGATCGCCCGCGCGCTGCTGAAGAACCCTGCCATCCTGATCTTCGACGAGGCCACCTCGGCGCTCGACTCCAAGACCGAGAAGGCGATCCAGGCCCAGCTCGACCTCGCCGCCGAAGGGCGTACCGCGCTCGTGATCGCGCACCGGCTCTCCACCATCATGAACGCCGACGAGATCATCGTGCTCGACCAGGGCCGCATCGTCGAGCGCGGCACGCATGCCGAACTGCTCGCGCGCGGCGCCGACTATGCCCGCATGTGGGCGCTGCAGCAGCAGGAACGCGAGGAAGCGCAGCTGGAAGACTCCAGTCCGTAAGCCCGGCGCCGCACGCGCCCCGCAGGCAGTGTTGTCCGCAGGTTCTGGGGACACACCGATCCGATACACTTACGGCATACGCCAAGACAAGATCCGTTAATGGACGCGCACGACGCTCCCGCCTTCCTGCACGAAGTCATCCTTTTCCTCGCGCTCGCCGGGGTGCTGATCCCGCTGCTGCAGCGCCGCAGCATCAATCCGGTGCTCGGTTTCCTCACGGTCGGGATGATCGTCGGCCCCTTCGGCCTCGGCCAGTACACCGACAGCTCGCCGTGGCTGCGCTACCTGACCTTCTCGCGCCAGGAGGACGTCGCCGTCTTCGCCGAATTCGGCGTGATCTTCCTGATGTTCATGATCGGGCTGGAGATGTCCGTCGACCGCCTGTGGGCGATGCGCCGCCTCGTGTTCGGGCTGGGCCACCTGCAGGTCGGCCTGTCGGCGCTCACGATCGGCGGCATCGCCTACGCCTTCGGCAACAGCATCGAATCGTCCGTCGTGCTCGGCGTGGTGCTGTCCTTCTCCTCGACCGCCGTCGTCATGCAGTTGCTCACGCAGCGCCGCGAGCTCGGCACCCCGCTCGGCCAGGCGACCTTCTCGGTGCTGCTGTTCCAGGATCTCGCCGTCGTGCCGCTGCTGGTCCTGGTCACGGTGCTGGGCCAGAAGTCGGGGGACAGCGTCGCGGCGCTGATGGCCATCGCCGCGCTCAAGGGCGTCATCACCGTCGGCCTGATCTACTTCATCGGCAGCCGCGTCGTGCGCCCGCTCTTCCACCAGATCGCCGCGAGCCGCCAGTCCGAGTCCTTCATGGCGGTGACGCTGCTGACGACCCTCGGCGTCGCCGTGCTCACGCGGCTTGCCGGCCTGTCGATGGAGATGGGGGCCCTGCTCGCGGGCCTGCTGATCGCCGAGACGGAGTTCCGCCACGAGGTCGAGGTCACCATCGAGCCCTTCAAGGGCCTGCTGATGGGCGTGTTCTTCATGTCCGTCGGCATGGGCATCGACATCAGCGCAATCCTCGCCAAGCCGCTGCTGCTGCCGCTGTCGGTGATCGGCGTGCTCGCGATCAAGGCGCTGATCCTGATCGTGCTGTTCCGCCTCTTCGGCCTGTCCTGGGGGCGCGCGACCGAGGGCGGCATCATGCTCGGCCAGGGCGGCGAGTTCGCCTTCATCGTCATCGGCATGGCGCTCGGCCTCGAGCTGATCGATCCGCAGGTCGGCCACTTCATGCTGCTGGTCGTCGGCCTGTCGATGCTCATCACGCCCTCGCTCACCCTGCTCGGCCGCAAGCTCGGCAACAGCATCGACGCGCGCGTCGGGAAGCCCGTCTTCGAGGAAGACCGGCAGCTCGAACAGCTCAGCGGCCACGTGATCATCGCCGGCTACGGGCGCGTCGGCCGGCTCATCGGCGAACTGCTGTCCGAACAGGGCATCCCCTACCTCGCACTGGAAAACGATGCGAAGCTCGTCAAGCAGATGCGGGCGGAGAACGCCCCGGTGTATTTCGGCGACGCGAGCCGCCCGGAATTGCTGCGCCGCCTGCACCTCGAACGCGCCGTCGCGGTCGTGCTGACGATGGACCGCACCGCCGCCGCGCTGCATGCCGTCAAGGGCATCCGCGCCACCTCGCCCAGCATCCGCATCGCCGCCCGCGCGCGCGACGAGGCCCATGCGCACGCCCTGCGCGACGCCGGCGCGACGGTCGTGATCCCCGAGACGCTGGAATCGGGCCTGCAGCTCGCCGGCTCGGTGTTCGAGACGCTCGGCGTCCCCGGCGACGTCGCGACCCGCCTGCTCGAACAGGAACGCGCGCGCCGCATTGCCGTGTTCCGCCCCATCTGATCGCCGGCCGGAGGAAGCCGCCATGCCCACCCTCGCCCTCATCGCCACCGGCGGCACCATCGCCGGCGCCGCCGCATCGGCGACCGACACCACCGGCTACACCGCCGGCGCGCTCGGCGCCGACGCCCTGCTCGCGGCCGTGCCGCAACTCGCGGGGGTCGCCCGGATCCGCGCCGAGCAGCCCTTCAGCCTCGACAGCAAGGACATGGCGCCCGCACACTGGCTGCCCCTCGGTCGGCGCGTGCAGACCCTGCTCGACGACGACACCATCGACGGCATCGTCGTCACGCACGGCACCGACACGCTGGAAGAGACCGCCGCCTTCCTCGCCCTGACCCTCGCCAGCGCCAAACCCGTGGTCCTCACCGCCGCGATGCGCCCGGCGACCGCGCTCTCCGCCGACGGCCCGATGAACCTCTACAACGCCGCCTGCGTCGCCGCCCACCCGGTCAGCGCCGGTCGCGGCGTGCTCCTCAGTTTCGGCGACGCGATCTATCCCGCCCTCGGCGTGCGCAAGCGCGAAACCCACCGTCTGGACGCCTTCGGCGGCGCCAGCGGCGGTGCCATCGGCCGCACCGACCCGCTGCGCTACTTCGCGCCGGCACGACACACCGGACGCCCAGTCTTTACGCTCGCCTCGGACAGGACCGAACTGCCCCGCGTCGATGTCCTCTACATCGGCGCCGGCACGCCGCCCGGACTCCTCGATCTGATGATCGATGACGGCGCACGCGGCATCATCCTCGCCCTCCCCGGCAATGGCAGCCTGCCCGCCGCATGGGACGCACCGGTCGCCGATGCCGTCGCCCGCGGCATTCCGGTGATCCGCGCCTCCCGCGTCGGCATCGGACCGGTCGGGCGCAAGGCCCTGGACGAGCGCCTCGGCACGCATCCCGCCGGCGAGCTGCCCGCGTCGCAGGCGCGCGTCGCGCTGATGCTGGCGCTCGCCTGCGGCGACGTGTCTGCGCTCGACCGCCTGCTGGCGGACGACTACATCCCGTAGTCCTCGCCCCCGCCCGCCAGCGCCACGTCCACCATGCGCCGCGTCAGGTGCGGCGCGAACAGTTCGATGAAGGCGTACACGTAGCCCCGCAGGTAGGCGTTGCGCCGCAGCCCCACGCGTGTGGTGCTCGACTCGAAGAGGTGTGACGCGTCGGCCATCCCCAGCGCCTTGTCGGTCGCCGCGTCGTAGGCCATGCGCGCGACGATGCCGATGCCGAGGTCCATCGCCACATAGGTCTTGATCACGTCCGAATCCAGCGCCGTCAGCACGACGTTCGGCCGCAGGCCGCGCCCGAGGAAGGCCTTGTTGATCAGGCTGCGCCCGGTGAAGGCGTCGTCGTAGGTGATCACCGGATAGCGCGCGATCGCCTCCAGCGTCAGCGGATGCTCCTTCAGGATCGGGTGGCGCGGCGCCGCAACGATGCAGCGGTTCCATTGGTAGCACGGCAACATCACCAGCTCGTCGTATTCGGCGATCGCCTCGGTCGCGATCGCGATGTGCGCCTCGCCCGACATCACCATGTCGCACACCTGGCGCGGGCTGCCCTGATGCAGCGACAACTTCACCTGCGGAAAACGCTGCATGAAGTCGCGGATCACCCGCGGCAGCACATAGCGCGCCTGCGTATGGGTGGTCGCAATCGAGAGGTCTCCCGCGACCTCATTCGTGAACTCGTCCCCGACCTGGCGCAGGTTGTCGGCGTCGCGCAGCATGCGCTCGGCGATCGCCAGCACCTGCCGCCCCGGCGCCGTCACGTCCACCAGGCGCTTGCCGTGGCGCACGAAGATATCGACCCCCAGCTCCGCCTCGAACTGCCGGATCTGCTTCGACACCCCCGGCTGGGACGTGAACAACGCCTCCGCGGCCTCGGAGACGTTCAGCCCGCGACGCGCGACTTCGTGGATGTAACGCAGCTGCTGGAGGTTCATCGCGATCTCTTTATAACCAAAACTTCTTAAAGTTTAACGCAAACCATCTTTTTGATCCTGTACCAGACACATACGATGCACCGCACCATACAAGGGGAACGTATTCATGGATTTTGCCTACACAGTCGCCGGGTTCGCGGTCGGCGCCATCGTCGGATTGACCGGCGTCGGCGGCGGATCGCTGATGACGCCGCTACTCGTGCTGCTGTTCGGCATCCATCCCTCGGTCGCGGTCGGCACCGACCTGCTCTACGCCGCGATCACCAAGACGGGCGGCACGCTCGCCCACGGTCTGAAAGGCACGGTCGACTGGGCGGTGACAAAGCGCCTCGCCGCCGGTAGCATCCCGGCCGCAATACTCACGCTGGTGCTGGTCGGCACTTTTGCACCGGGTGGCATCGAAGGCGCAGCCGCACTGATCAAGGTCGCGCTGGGTGTCGCGCTCCTGCTGACGGCGGTGGCGCTGGTCTTCCGCAAGCAGATCCAGACCTATGCCCTCAGGCACGTTGGCGCCGAACCCGATCCGGTGCGCACGGCGCGGCTGACCGTGCTGACCGGCGCGGTGCTCGGAGTGCTGGTCTCGATCTCTTCGGTGGGCGCCGGCGCGCTCGGCGTGACTGCGCTGTTTTTCCTATACCCGGCGATGCCCGCGCTGCGCATCGTGGGCTCTGACATCGCCCACGCGGTGCCGCTGACGCTGGTCGCCGGCATCGGCCACTGGATGCTCGGCAGCGTCGACTGGTTCCTGCTGGGCAGCCTGATCGTCGGCTCGCTCCCCGGGATCTGGGTTGGCAGCCACATTTCGACCAAGGTGCCGGACCGGATCCTGCGCCCGATCCTGGCAACCATGCTGGTCCTGGTGGGTGCCAAGCTGGTCAGCCACTAAGCCACGACAATACAGACGGATTCAACGAGAGAGACGCGATGTACCGATACGACGCCTATGACCAGAAACTCGTGGATGAGCGCGTCGCGCAATTCCGCGACCAGATGCGCCGCCACCTCGCGGGCGAGCTCAGCGACGACGAGTTCCGTCCCGTCCGCCTGCAGAACGGCCTGTACATCCAGCGCCATGCGCCGATGTTCCGGGTCTCGATCCCCTACGGCCACCTCGCCAGCCGCCAGCTGCGCAAGCTCGCGGAACTCGCGCGCACCTACGACAAGGGCTACGTGCACTTCACGACGCGCCAGAACGTGCAGTTCAACTGGTCGCCGCTCGAAGTGATCCCCGAGATGTGCGCGGAGCTGGCCAAGGTCGAGATGCACTCGATCCAGACCTCGGGCAACTGCATCCGCAACTTCACCTCCGACCCCTTCGCCGGAGTCGCCGGCGACGAGCTCATCGACCCGCGTCCGTGGGCCGAGATCCTGCGCCAGTGGGCCACTTTCCACCCCGAGTTCGCCTACCTGCCGCGCAAGTTCAAGATCGCCGTGAACGGCGCGCAGGAAGACCGCGCGGTGATCCAGGTGCACGACATCGGCCTCGACCTGAAGAAGAACGAAGCGGGCGAGATCGGTTTCCGCATCCTCGTCGGCGGCGGCCTCGGCCGCACCCCGATCATCGGCCGCGAAATCGAATCCTTCATCCCGTGGCAGCACATCATCACCTACTGCGAAGCCATCCTGCGCGTGTATAACCGCTACGGCCGCCGCGACAACAGCTTCAAGGCGCGCATCAAGATCCTCGTCAGCGCGCTCGGCATCGACGAGTTCCGCTGGCAGGTGCGCGAGGAGTGGGCCCACGTCAAGGACGGCCCGAACACCCTCACGGTAGAGGAAGTGCACCGCGTCGCCGACTTCTTCGAGGATCCCGCCTACGAGGCTCTGCCGGCCGACGACGTCGGCTACCACCACCACATCGCCGAGGACCTCGCGTTCGCGTCGTGGGTGAAGCGCAATGTGCGCGCACACAAGAAGCCCGGCTACGCGTCGGTCGTGCTGTCGCTGAAAAAGCCGGGCGTGCCCCCGGGCGACATCACCTCCGAGCAGCTCGAGCTGGTCGCCGACTGGGCCGACCGCTTCAGCTTCGGCGAAGCGCGCGTCACCCACGAGCAGAACCTCGTGTTCGCCGACGTGAAGAAGTCCGAGCTCCACACGCTGTGGCAGCTTGCCCGCAAGGCCGGCCTCGCGACGCCCAACATCGGTCTGCTCACCGACATCATCTGCTGTCCGGGCGGCGACTTCTGCTCGCTCGCGAACGCCAAGTCGATCCCGATCGCCGCCGCGATCCAGGAGCGCTTCGACGACCTCGACTACCTGCACGACATCGGCGACATCGAGATCAACATCTCGGGCTGCATGAACGCCTGCGGCCACCACCACGTCGGCCACATCGGCATCCTCGGCGTCGATAAGAACGGCGAGGAGTGGTACCAGGTCACGATCGGCGGCAGCCAGGGCAACCACGCCGCGATCGGCAAGGTCATCGGACCGTCGTTCGCGCGCGCCGAGATGCCCGACGTGATCTCGGAACTCATCGAAACCTACATCGAAGAACGCCACGAAGACGAACTCTTCATCGACACCGTGCGCCGTATCGGCCTCGATCCGTTCAAGACGCGCGTGTATGCCGATCGTCAGCCCCACAGGAAGGTCGCCAATGTCTAAAGTCATCAAGAACGGCCGCATCGTCAACGACGACTGGCAGATCCTCACCGTCGCCGAAGGCGAAGAGGCCGAAACCCTCGACGTGCCCGCCGGCCGCGTGATCGTCCCGCTCGCGACCTGGCTTGCCCGCCGCGAGGAGCTCGCCGCACGCGGCGACGTCGGCGTGTGGTTCGCCAGCCATGAAGGCCCGGAAGCGCTCGCCGACGACATCGGCCGCATCGCCGTGATCGCCGTGAATTTCCCGAAGTTCGTCGACGGCCGCGGCTACTCGACCGCCGCGCTGCTGCGCACGCGTTACGGCTACACCGGCCAGCTCATCGCCTTCGGCGAAGTCCTGCGCGACCAGTTCAAGTACCTCACGCGCTGCGGCTTCGACACGCTGCAGCCGCGCGAAGGCCGCTACACCGACACCCAGCTCGACGCAGCCGTCGCGAGCCTCGCCGACTTCACCGAACCCTATCAGGCCTCGGTCCTCCACCCGCAGCCGCTGTTCCGCCGCGTCGCGCGCGCCGGAGTGAAGGCATGAGCGGGGCAGTCAGCCTGCTGCGCCCGGCGGCGAAGAATCCGGCCATCCATCCGGTGCTCGCCGAGCCGCTGGTCGAGGCCGTCAGCAACAAGACCGACGCCGCCCTCGCGCTGCTGCGCGCGGCGGTCGCCGAATTCGGCGCGGCCGGCGAGATCACCTTCGCGAACAGCTTCGGCGCCGAGGACATGGTGCTCACCGACCTGATCCTGCGCGAAAAGCTAGCGATCGAGGTCTTTTCGCTCGACACCGGCCGCCTCCCCGCCGAGACCTACACGCTGATGGGCGAGGTCGAACAGCACTACGGTACGCGTCTGAAGGTCTTCTTCCCGAAGTCCGACGCCGTCGAGACCTACGTCCGCACGCACGGCATCAACGCCTTCTACGAATCGGTCGAGATGCGCAAGGCCTGCTGCCACATGCGCAAGGTCGAGCCGCTGCAGCGCGCGCTGGCCGGCAAGAAGGCCTGGATCACCGGCCTGCGCGCCGCGCAATCGACGACCCGCACCGGTCTGCCGACGCGCGAATTCGACGAGGGCAACGGGCTCGTGAAGTTCAACCCGCTGTCGGACTGGTCCGAGACCGAGGTGTGGGCCTACATCCGCATGCACGAAGTGCCGCACAACGCCCTGCACGAACAGTTCTACCCCAGCATCGGCTGCGCTCCCTGCACCCGCGCCATCGCGGTCGGCGAGGACATCCGCGCCGGCCGCTGGTGGTGGGAAGATCCGACATCCAAGGAATGCGGCCTTCACGTCAAGAAGGGCTGACACCATGAAACACCGACCGGAAACCGAGCAGGCAGGCACTACCGCATACCGTCACTCGCCGGCGGGCCCCTATTCGCACCCCGGCCTGCGCCGACGCCTGGCGGCGCTGCGTGCCGGAATGAAAGCGGCAGTGCGTGCGCTGCGAGCCAAGAACACCAGTAACTGAGAACGAAGATGTCCACGCTGACCCGTCAAACCCTGTCCCACCTCGACTGGCTCGAAGCCGAGGCGATCCACATCATGCGCGAGGTCGCCGGCCAGTGCTCGAACCCCGTGCTGCTGTTCTCCGGCGGCAAGGACTCGATCTGCATGCTGCGCATCGCCGAGAAGGCGTTCCGCCCGGGCAAGTTCCCCTTCCCGCTGATGCACATCGATACCGGCCACAACTACAAGGAAGTGGTCGAGTTCCGCGACAAGCGCGCAGCCGAATTGGGCGAGCGGCTGATCGTCCGCTCGGTGGAAGACTCCATGAAGCGCGGCACCGTCGTGCTGAAGCACGAGAACGAGTCACGCAACAAGCACCAGTCGGTGACCCTCCTTGAGGCGATCGAGGAATTCGGCTTCGACGCCTGCATCGGCGGCGCCCGCCGCGACGAGGAGAAGGCGCGCGCGAAGGAGCGGATCATGAGCTTCCGCGACGAGTTCGGTCAGTGGGATCCGAAGAACCAGCGCCCGGAGCTGTGGAACCTGTACAACGCCCGCAGCCATAAGGGCGAGAACATCCGCGCCTTCCCGATCAGCAACTGGACGGAAATGGACGTCTGGCAGTACATCGAGCGCGAGAAGCTCGAACTGCCGTCGATCTACTTCGCCCACCAGCGCCCGGTGGTTATCCGCCAAGGCGCCATCGTGCCGGTCAACGTGCCGCTGATGACTGGCGAACTGACCAACCTGCCGAAGGCCGGCGAGGAAATCGTCGAACTGCAAGTGCGCTTCCGCACCGTTGGCGACATTTCCTGCACGGCTCCGGTAGAGTCGGACGCCGACACCGTCGAGAAAATCGTGCTTGAAACTGCCACCACCACCATCACCGAGCGCGGCGCCACCCGTCTGGACGACCAGACCTCTGAGGCGTCGATGGAGCAGCGGAAGAAGGAAGGGTACTTCTGACGCAGCGTTGGATCACGGTTGCCGGGAGTGCGGGGTGCTGAGCGAGCAGGGCGGGGAATTTGCTCCGTCGGCTGCGGAACTCGCAGTACAGCGCGCGTCCGCGCTGTCTGCTCAGACAGTCCTCGCCGCTCCGCAAACACCCCACCCTGCTCTTACAGATTGCAGCACTGAACGAAAAAGCAAAGGCGTTCTGAACGGTTCTTAACAGTACAGGTGCAATGGGAAAGACGGCGATGCGAAACAGCATTGAACTGCCCTCCAATTAAGCCCCGAACGTAGCCGGGGACGTGCGGGGTGTTCGCGGCGCGGCGAGGACTGTCTGAGCGCAGGCGCGGAAGCGCGCCGCTGCGCGAGTTCCGCAGCCGCAGAGCGAATACCCCGCGCGGCCCCGGCGGATTAGCAGCACCCACGCCCCAACGGCAACCCAACACGCAGCACCGAATTCTAGAAAGCTTGAAGGAAACAAAACCATGTCCGCCCTCGAAAACCTGCCCGAAACCGACCACGGCCTCCTGCGCTTCCTCACCTGCGGCAGCGTCGACGACGGCAAGAGCACGCTGATCGGCCGCCTGCTGTTCGACACCAAGACCATCCTCGCCGACACCCTCAACGCCATCGAGAAGACCTCCGCCAAGCGCGGCATGAGCGCCGTCGACCTGTCGCTCCTCACCGACGGCCTGCAGGCCGAGCGCGAGCAAGGCATCACCATCGACGTCGCCTATCGCTACTTCTCCACCGGCACGCGCAAGTACATCATCGCCGACGCCCCGGGGCACGAACAGTACACCCGCAACATGGTCACGGCCGCCTCCACCGCCAACCTCGCGATCATCCTCGTCGATGCGCGCAAGGGCGTGCTCACGCAGACCCGCCGCCACTCCTACCTCGCCAGCCTCGTCGGCATCCCGCACCTCCTCGTCGCCGTGAACAAGATGGACCTCGTCGACTACGACCAGGCCACCTACGAACGCATCAAGGCCGACTACCTCGCCTTCGCCGAAAAACTCGGCATCAAGGACGTGCGCTTCATCCCGCTGTCGGCCCTCAACGGCGACATGATCGTCGACCGCGGCGACCGCCTCGGCTGGTACGACGGCCCCACGCTGCTCGAAATCCTCGAAAACGTCCCCGCCGCCCACACCGAACAGGCCGAAGACTTCCGCTTCCCCGTCCAGTTCGTGTGCCGCCCGCAGGATTCCGCGAACCCCGAGCTGCACGACTTCCGCGGTTTCATGGGCCGCGTCGAATCCGGCGAGATCGCCGTCGGCGACGCCGTGACTGTCCTGCCCTCCGGCCGCAGCAACACCGTCAAGGACATCCAGATCGGCGGCGTCAGCATCGAGCGCGCAATCCACGAACAATCGGTCACACTGCTCCTCGCCGACGAGATCGACATCTCGCGCGGCGACATGATTGTCAAGACTGCGGAACAACCGGAGCAACTGAAGCAGGTCGACGCGACCCTGTGCTGGCTGTCCGAGACGCCGCTGTCGCCCGCCCGCACCTACGTCCTGCGCCACACCACGCGCGAGGTGAAGGCTAAGGTCGCCAAGATCGACTACCGCCTGGACGTTAACACGCTCGAGCACGAACCCGCGACCGCCCTGGCGATGAACGATATCGCGCGCCTGACGCTCAAACTTGCACAGCCGATCTTCGCCGATGCGTACGCCGAAAACCGCGCCACCGGCGCCTTCATCATCATCGACGAGAGTACCAACAACACCGTCGGCGCCGGCATGATCGGCTGAACGGCGCGCCCGCGGGTCCAAGCATGCGCACCCCCGACCGTCGATTCGGCGGCCGGGGGTGCAAGCGCTTTTCCCTTTCCGGGCCCGCCTGTGGGAAAATCCCGCCTTGCCGATTTGTCTGCTGGCCGGCACAGCAACGCAATGTAGAAGACACATATGAAATGTCTCGATGATTTCCGCCTGCGGTTCGGGAGCAGGGAATACGTACCGATCATGATTGGCGGGATGGGCGTAGACATCTCGACGTCGGACCTTTCGCTCGAGGCCGCGCGCCTCGGCGGCATAGGGCATATCTCCGACGCCATGCTGCCGACCGTCAGCGACCGTCGCTATGACACCAAGTACGTGCGCAACAAGCTCAAGCAGTACAAGTACAACGTCGCTAACACCGACAAGTCGGACGTGCAGTTCGACCTCGGGCTGATCGCCGAGGCGACCCAGACCCACGTACGGCGCACGATGGAGCGCAAGCGCGGGGACGGGCTGATCTTCATCAACTGCATGGAAAAGCTCACGATGAACGGGCCGAAGGAGACGCTGCGCGTGCGCCTTCGTACGGCGATGGATGCCGGCATCGACGGCATCACGCTCGCCGCCGGCCTGCACCTGGGCTCCTTCGGCCTGATCGAGGACCACCCGCGCTTCCGTGACGTCAAGCTTGGCATCATCGTCTCCTCGCTGCGCGCACTCGTGCTCTTCCTGCGCAAGTCAGCACGCACCAACCGCCTGCCCGACTACGTCGTCGTCGAAGGCCCCCTTGCCGGCGGCCACCTCGGCTTCGGCATGGACTGGTCCGCGTACGACCTGCACACCATCGTCGCCGAGATCCGCGACTACCTGATCGCCGAAAAGCTCGACATCCCGCTGATCCCGGCCGGCGGCATCTTCACCGGCAGCGACGGCGTGTCCTTCCTCGAAACCGGCGCCGCCGCGATACAGGTCGCCACCCGCTTCACCGTGTCGCACGAATGCGGACTGCCGCCTGACGTGCAGCAGCATTACTTCGACGCCAACGAAGACGACATCGAGGTCAACAACACCTCGCCCACCGGCTATCCGATGCGCATGCTCAAGAGCAGCCCGTCCATCGGCTCCGGCATCCGCCCGAACTGCGAAGCCTACGGCTACCTGCTCGACGGCAACGGTAACTGCGCCTACATCAACGCGTACAACCGCGAGCTCGCGCTGCATCCGGACGCCAAGCGGCTCAAGGTGATGGACAAGACCTGCCTGTGCACGCACATGCGCAACTTCGACTGCTGGACCTGCGGCCACTACACCTACCGGCTCAAGGACACCACGCACCGGCGCGCCGACGGCACCTACCAGATCCTGTCCGCCGAGCACATCTTCCACGACTACCAGTACAGCAAGGACAACAAGATCGCGCTGCCGCCGGTCGAAGCCTGCGAACCGGCCAAGTCGGCCTGACAACCGGCCGGCGCAAGCCGGTCGTGCGTGCGAAGGGCGTGCCCGCCACAGCGGCGGCCACGCCCTTCTTGCATCCCTCCTCCCGTCGCTTCGCTCCCCGACGGCCGCCGCTACGGGAACGCTCACGACCGCACTGCACTCATACGATCGGATGCTTCGTGCATGCCGCACACCGGATGCGTTCCGGCGCCAGGAATGCGTATGCGCAGAACGATTTGGGCGCTGCTCGCGCTCGCACTGCTGATCCTCGGCTTCCTGCTGCTCACCCGCCCGGCTGCAGCCCCGCCGGCAGGCGAGGTTGTCGTGTTGCGCATCGACGGCGTGATCGGGCCGGCGACGTCGGACTTCTTCGCGCGCGAGCTCGCCCGTGCGCGGGTACGCGAGGCCGGCTTGGTCGTGCTCGCGATGGACACCCCGGGCGGGCTTGACACCTCGATGCGCGCCATCATCAAGGACATCCTCGCCTCGCCGATCCCCATCGCCACCTGGGTCGGCCCGGAAGGCGCGCGCGCCGCGAGCGCCGGCACCTACATCCTGTACGCCAGCCACATCGCGGCGATGGCGCCCGCCACCAACCTCGGCGCCGCCACGCCGGTGGCGATCGGGATGCCCGGCGCCAAGCGGGAAGACGACGTCGCGCGCAAGGACAGGGCGGACGACAGTGCCAAGGACAAGGACGGCAAGAGCGGTGCGGGCATCGGCGACGCCATGATGGAAAAGGTGCGCAACGACGCCGCCGCCTACCTGCGCAGCCTCGCGCAACTGCGCGGGCGCAGCGGCGACTTCGCCGAGCGCGCCGTGCGCGAGGCTGCCAGCCTGTCCGCGGACGAGGCGCTCGCCGGGGGCGTCATCGACCTGATCGCCGCGGACCTGCGCGAACTGATGACGAAACTCGACGGCCGCGAGGTGAAACTCGAGGGCGGGCGCACGCAGCGCCTGTCGACCGCCGCCGCGCCGATCACCGAAATCGCGCCCGACTGGCGCATGCGCGTGCTCGCCCTGCTGTCCAACCCCCAGCTCGCACTGGTGCTGATGATGATCGGCGTCTATGCGCTGTTCTTCGAATTCACCAGCCCCGGCTTCGGCGTGCCGGGCGTCGCCGGCGCGATCTGCCTGCTGATCGCGCTGTACGCCTTCCAGCTCCTGCCGGTGAACTGGGCCGGCGTCGCGCTGGTCGCCCTCGGCGCCATCCTGATGCTCGCGGAAACCTTCCTGCCGAGCTTCGGCGCGCTCGGCGTGGGCGGCATCATCGCCTTCGTCGTCGGCGGACTGTTTCTCATGGACACCGAGGCCCCCGGCTTCGGCATTCCCCTGCCCTTCCTGCTCGGGCTCGCGATCGCGAGCGCGCTGACGATCGCGGCCGTCGGCAGCTTCGCCGCCCGCACCCGCCGACGGCCCGTCGTCAGCGGCCGCGAGCAGATGGCCGGCATGATCGCGACCGTCACCACCGTCACTCCGGACGGCGCCTGGGCCCTCGTCCAGGGCGAATCCTGGCGCGTGCACAGCGATTCGCGCCTCGCGCCGGGGGACCGCGTGCGCATCACCGCCCTCGACGGCCTCACCCTGCACGTCGAGCCGCTCACCCCCGATCCAGCCAATCGCCACGAAGGAATCCCGCCATGATCTTCGACCTCAACCTGGGCCTCGGCACGATCCTCCTCCTGCTCGTCGCGCTCGCCGCGAGTTCGCTGCGCATCCTGCGCGAATACGAACGCGGCGTCGTGTTCATGCTCGGCCGCTTCTGGAAGGTCAAGGGCCCCGGCCTCGTCATCGTGATCCCGGGCATACAGCAGTTGGTCAAGGTCGACCTGCGCGTCGTCACGCTCGACGTGCCGAGCCAGGACGTCATCTCGCGCGACAACGTCTCCGTGAAGGTCAATGCGATCATCTTCTTCCGCGTCATCGACCCGCAGAAGGCGATCATCCAGGTCGAGAACTACCTCGTCGCCACCAGCCAGCTCGCGCAGACGACGCTGCGCGCCGTGCTCGGCAAGCACGAACTCGACGAGATGCTGGCCGAACGCGAGCGCCTCAACCTCGACGTACAGCAGATCCTCGACGCACAGACCGACGGCTGGGGCATCAAGGTCGCGAACGTCGAGATCAAGCACATCGACCTCAACGAGAACATGATCCGCGCGATCGCCCGCCAGGCCGAGGCGGAACGCGAGCGGCGCGCCAAGGTGATCCATGCGGAAGGTGAAAAACAGGCCGCGGAGAGCCTCATGAACGCGGCCGAAATGCTCTCGCGCGAGCCCGCCGCGATGCAGTTGCGCTACCTGCAGACCCTCACCCAGATCGCCGGCGACAAGGCCTCGACGATCGTCTTCCCGGTCCCGGTCGACCTGTTGAAAGGACTCTTCGCCGAGGCGTCGCGCAAGACGCCGCCGACCTGATCAGGGCAGAACCATTGCCAGCGCGACCGGCAGGAACACGACCGCCGCGACGTTGCCGATCAGCACCATCGACGCGACCACCTCCGGCTCCTGATGGTAACGCTCGGCGAAGATATAGTTCAGCACCGCCGGCGGCAGGGCGCCGAACACGACCACCAGTGCGCGCTCCTGCGCCGACAGGTCGAACACCTGCAGCACCGCGAACGCCAGCAACATGCCGACGACGGGCCGCGCGACGGCGGCATACAGGCCCAGGCCGAGCGAGGCGATGCGCGAATCGGTCAGCCGCACCCCCAGCGCGAACAGCATCAGCGGGATCGAGATGTCGCCCAGCATCTTGATCGCGAGCATCAGCGGCGGCCACACCTCGACGCCGGCGATGCCGACCGCGAGCCCGGCGAAGGTCGCCAGCACCGACGGCACCCGCCACACCGTCCACACCTCGATGCGATGGTCGAGCAGCCACGCACCGAACGAAAAGTGCAGCAGGTTCGACACCATGAACATCACCACCGCCGGCGCCAGCGCGGCGTCGCCGAACGCCAGCACCGCCAGCGGCAACCCCAGGTTGCCGCAATTGTTGAACATCAGCGGCGGCACGAAAGTTTTCGGCGCGATGCCCGACAGGCGTGCGAGCACGTAGCCGGCCGCACCCGACCCGATCACCAGCAACAGCGTCGCGACGGTCAGCGAGCCAAACTCGGCGACATGGAATTCCTTGTTCGCCAGCGCCGCGAAGATCAGCGCCGGGATGAACACATCCATGTTGAGCTTGTTCGCATGCGACAGGTCCGGCCGCATCCGCCTGCCGACGAAGTAGCCCAGGGCAGTCAGCGCGAACAGCGGGAAGAGGATCGAAACGATGCGGATCAGCATGGAGGGCGAAGAGTTTCACGGAACGCGCCCCGGGACGGCGGCGACAAGAAAAAGGGCCCGACCGGGCCCCTCGCGATGCGCATGCGCAAGCGCAGCCTCAGAAGCGTGCGCCGATCAGCAATTGATGCAGGTCGATGCCGTCGTTGGGCATCTCGATGTCGCCGTTCGAATAATGCGAATAACGCCAACCCACCGAAAAACGGCCGCCCAGCTCGAGGCCCAGGCCCGCGTGCTGCGAGAACTGGAAGGCCGTCGAGAACACCTTGGGCCCCAGGTCCGTGCGACTCAGGAGCGCGGCACCAAGACCCAACTCGGCGTAAGGCTGGAAATTCCCTTTTCCGCGCACCATGCGCAGCATCCCGATCGCACCGGCCTGGTTCAGCGTGTTCGGGCCGGCGCTCGAACCACTGTAATGAAACCGGCTCAATTCCAGTTCCGGGTGCAGACCGGCATGCCACGCGCCCCAGTCGCGCTCCCACAGCGGACCGAGGCGCACGGACAGGCCCGCGCGGTCGTAATTGTCATGCTCGCCGTGAAACACGCTGACCGCCGGCTCCGCCGCCGACACGGCACCCGCCGCCAGCATCGAAGCCGCGACGCACATCAGGAACTTCATTCAGCACCTCATAGAACGTAGCGCGCGAGATCCTCGCGCTGGGCGAACACCTCGAGCCGCCCATCGACGTATGCCGCGTCGATCACCAGCTTGTCCACGCCGCTCTTGCCGGCCTCGAAGGAAATCTCCTCGAGCAACTTCTCCATCACCGTATAGAGGCGCCGCGCACCGATGTTCTCGGTCTTCTCATTTACCTGAAAGGCAATCTCGGCGAGGCGGCGGATGCCCGCGTCGGCGAACTCCAGCGTCACCCCCTCGGTCGCGAGCAAGGCCTGATACTGCCGCACGAGGCAGGCATCCGTCTGTGTGAGGATGCACACGAAATCCTCCACCGACAGGCTCTCGAGCTCGACCCGGATCGGGAAGCGCCCCTGCAGCTCGGGGATCAGATCGCTCGGTTTCGACAGATGGAACGCGCCGCTGGCGATGAACAGCACATGATCGGTCTTGATCATGCCGTACTTGGTCGACACCGTCGTGCCCTCGACCAGCGGCAGCAGGTCGCGCTGCACGCCCTGGCGCGACACATCGGCACCATGCACGTCCGAACGCGCGGCGATCTTGTCGATCTCGTCGAGGAACACGATGCCGTTCTGCTCCACGGCACGGATCGCGTCCGCCTTCACCTCCTCGTCGTTGATCAGGCGCACGGCTTCCTCGTCGGCAAGCGCCTTCAGCGCCTCACCGATCTTCATCTTGCGCAGCTTCTTCTTGCCGCCGCCGAGGTTCTGGAACATGCCCTGGATCTGCTGCGTGAGCTCCTCCATGCCCGGCGGCGCGAAGATCTCCGCCGTCATCGCCTGCGCGGCGACCTCGATCTCGATCTCCTTGTCGTCGAGTTCGCCCTCGCGCAGCTTCTTGCGGAATTTCTGCCGCGTCGCCGTGTCCTGCGGCTCCGGGTCGGCGGCGAAGCCGACCGGGCGCGCCGGCGGCAGCAGCGCGTCCAGCACGCGGTCCTCGGCCGCATCCATCGCACGGTCGCGCACCGTCTTCATCTCCCGCTCGCGCCCGTCCTTGATCGCGATCTCGACCAGATCGCGGATGATCGTCTCGACATCCCTGCCGACATAGCCCACTTCGGTGAACTTCGTCGCCTCGATCTTGATGAAGGGCGCGTTCGCCAGGCGCGCCAGGCGGCGCGCGATCTCTGTCTTGCCGACGCCGGTCGGTCCGATCATGAGGATATTCTTGGGCGTGATCTCGCTGCGCAGCGGCTCCTCGACCTGCGCGCGCCGCCAGCGGTTGCGCAGCGCAATCGCAACGGCCTTCTTCGCCTTGCCCTGTCCGACGATGTGCTTGTCGAGTTCGGAGACGATCTCCGGCGGGGTCATCTGCGCCATCCCTCGATCACCTCGATCACGTGGCTCTGATTGGTATAAATGCACAGATCGCCCGCGATCTGCAGTGACTTGCGGACGATTTCCTCGGGTGGAAGCTCGGTGTTTTCCAGCAACGCGCGCGCCGCCGACTGCGCATAGGCGCCACCGCTGCCGATCGCGACGATACCCAGCTCCGGCTCCAGCACGTCACCATTGCCGGTGATCACCAGCGAATTGTCGCGATCCGCGACCGCCAGCATCGCCTCCAGCCGCCGCAGCACGCGGTCCGAGCGCCAATCCTTGGCGAGCTCCACCGCGCTGCGCAGCAGGTTGCCCTGATGCTTCTCCAGCTTCGCCTCGAAGCGCTCGATCAGCGTGAAGGCGTCCGCCGTCCCGCCCGCGAAGCCCGCGAGGATCTTGCCCTGATAGATCGGCCGCACCTTGCGCGCCGTCGCCTTGATGACGATATTGCCCAGGGTGACCTGACCGTCACCCCCCAGCGCGACACGATTGCCGCGGCGCACCGATAGGATCGTGGTGCCGTGATACTGTTCCATTCGATTTTCCTCGAGTCCGAAAGGACGGCGAATCCGGTCAGCTGCGCAGCAGCACCACCGCGACCTGATCGACCCCCATCACCCGCAGCAATGCCGCGACCATCGCGTTCACATCGCGCAGCACGACCGTCTTACCCTGCGCCTGCAGGGTTGCAAGAATATTGAAAAGCGTGCCCGCGCTGACAAAATCGATGCGGCGCAACTGGCCGCAGTCGACCTCGACGCTCTGCAGGCCGGTCGCGTGCGCGGCGAGCTTGCGGATCTTCTCGACCGCCGCGCTGGTCAGCTCGCCGTCGAGCACGAAATCGTCGCTCGCGGGTGCGTCCAGATCGAGCGCAACCTCATGGACTGCCGTCGTCGAGGCTGCCTGGGCGACCCGCGCCTCCCAGGACGGCGGCGACTCCTCGAAGGTGATCGCGTAATCCACCGCGAGGTTCTCGAAACGCTCCTGCTCGCCGGTGTGCTGCAGCATTTCCAGCAGCAGCAGCCAGATGTCCCGCCCGTTAGGCTCGCCCGCACGCACCTGTCCGGCCAGCATCTCCGCGAGCTGGCCGCAGTTCAGCAGCGACACCTTCACGCGCTCCGCCGCGAGTTCGCGCAACACGTCGCGGAACAGCGTGCAGCCGTTCTCATCAACCGAGCGCAGGCGCCCGAGATCGATGCGGATCGCGCCGCTCTTCTTGCCGATGATGGCGATCTGCTGGAACTGCGCCGCGGCCTGGCCGGAAAGGCTGCCCGACATGCTCACCATCGGCGCCACCTTCGAGCGCGCATGCTCCGGCGCACTCGACAAATCCGTCCACGGCGGAGGCGACCGCTCAAAGCGCGTCGCGTAGTCGAGCACCCGCGCCTCGAAACGCTGGCGCTGCCCGGTCAGCCGGTACAGGTCGAGCAGCATCATCCACAGGCCCTCGCCTGTATGGCTCCCCTGCCCGTCGAGCACCGCATTGAGCGCCGCTTCCGCCTCCACCGTGTTGCCGTTGGCGTACAGCACGGCGGCTTCCTCGTAGGCGGCACCGATGCCCGCACCCATCTCCTGCACCTCGACCTGGCCTGCGCAATGCGCCAGGGCGTGCGTCGGGTCGCCGACCGAAAAATCCAGCTTGGACAGCTCGGGCGGCTCCGCCGGCGTCGCCGACGAAGGCGCGGTACCTGAGGGCTGCGTACCGGGAGCGGGCTTCTTGCCGAAGAATGGAAGAACCACGTTACGACCTGTGCAAACGGAAGATGAACTAGTCGGGGATGTGGAAGGATAGCATCTCGGACCCGCCTCTTGCGCCTCCTGCTGCGGCGCAATCGGACGCAAGGCCGAGCGCACCTTACCTTTTGCAAAACAGTCCGGACGCCGCGGGTGTAAAAGAAGGCGCGCCGTCAGCTAGAATGCTGCGATGCACACACCTCGCCCGTCGTCGATCTCCGGCGAAAATTGCGTATCTTCGCTGCCGGTCCGCGTCTACTACGAGGACACCGACGCCGCCGGAGTCATCTACTACGCCAACTACCTGCGCTACTGCGAGCGCGCGCGCACCGAATGGCTGCGCGCCGCGGGCTTCGAACAGCAGGCCCTGCTGACCGAACAGCGCCTCGGTTTCGTCGTCCGCTCCGTCGCCGGCGATTATCTGTCAGCCGGAATGCTCGATGATGCGTTACATGTCACGACGGGCGTCGAGACGCTCCGCGGCGCGAGCATGGTGTTCGTGCAGAAGGTGATGCGCGGCGACGAAGTCCTGTTCCGCGGCCGCTTCGTCATCGCCTGCGTCGACCTCGACAGGAAACGCCCGACCCCGCTCCCCGCAGACATGCGCCAAAAACTGGAAGAACTCGTAAAAGCATGACCGTCTCCCACGATCTCTCGATCATCAGCCTCATCGGCCAGGCCAGCGTCCTGGTCCAGCTCGTCATGGCCCTGCTCGCAGGCCTGTCGCTCCTCTCCTGGTACTGGATCTTCCGCAAGTCCTTCCAGATCCGCTCCGCCCGCAGCAAGACCAACGGCTTCGAACGCGACTTCTGGAGCGGCGGCGACCTCAACTCGCTGTTCCAGTCGGCCGCCGCCGCGCGCCACGAAACCGGCGGCATGGAGCGCATCTTCGAGTCCGGCTACCGCGAATTCACCAAGCTGCGCAGCAAGAGCCATGATCACGCGGCGGTCATCGACGGTGCGCGGCGCGCGATGCGCGCGACCTACCAGCGCGAGGTGGACGACCTCGAGGCACATCTCGCCTTCCTCGCCTCGGTCGGCTCGGTATCCCCGTACATCGGCCTGTTCGGCACCGTGTGGGGCATCATGAACGCCTTCCGCGGCCTGTCCAACGTCAGTTCCGCGACCCTCGCGAACGTCGCCCCGGGCATCGCCGAGGCGCTGGTCGCCACGGCGATCGGCCTCTTCGCCGCGATCCCCGCGGTGGTCGCCTACAACCGCTTCGCGCACGACATCGACCGCATCAGCATCCGCTTCGAGAGCTTCATGGAAGAATTCTCGAACATCCTGCAGCGCCAGTTGCGCTGAGCGGGAGGAAACACCGATGCGCCAGCGCCGCCTGATGAACCAGATCAACGTCGTGCCCTACATCGACGTGATGCTGGTGCTGCTCGTGATCTTCATGGTCACCGCGCCGATGATCCAGACCGGCAGCGTCGATCTCCCCACCGTGGGCGGAGTGCCGCAACCGCCGGCCGAAGCGATGGTGGTGTCCGTGAAGAAGGACGGCTCGCTGACCTTCAAGGTCACGAGCAACTCGACCGAGCAGAAGATGAGCAACACCGAACTGCTGCGCGAACTGCACAACGCGCTGCAGCGCAACCCGCAGCAACCGATCCTGGTCGCCGCGGACAAGCAGGTGTCGTATGAACGAGTGATGGACACGCTGGACAGCATCCGCAAGGCCGGCTTCCAGAAGGTCGGCCTCCAGACGAGCACCAGCAGCACCCGATGAAAGACACGCACCTTGACCTGCGGCGCGACGAGCCCGGCAAGTGGGCCTCGCTGGCGCTGACGGTCGTCGTTCACCTCGGCCTCGTCGCCTTCCTGATCTTCGGCATCCGCTGGCAGAGCAGTCCGCCCGCGGCGCTCGAGGTCGAACTCGTCGCCCCGCCCGCGGCCCAAGCGGTGCTGCCGCCGCCGGCGCCCGACCCCAAGCCGGAGCCGAAGCCCGAACCGAAACCGGAACCGAAACCGGAGCCGCCCAAACCCCAGCCCAAGCCGGAACCGAAGCCCGAGCCAAAACCGGCACCGAAGCCGGACATCGCGACCAAGGCGCCCGAGGTCAAGAAGCCGCCCAAGCCGGAACCGAAGCCGGAACCCAAACCGGAACCCAAACCGGAACCCAAACCCGAGCCGAAAAAGCCCGAGCCGAAGCCGGAACCGAAGAAACCCGAGCCCAAGCAGGTGACGCCGCCCAAGGACGATTACCTGGCGCAGAAGCTCGCCCAGGAAACGGCACAAACCCGCGCCCGCGCCGACCTCGAACGCACGATGCGCGAGGACGCGGCGCGTTCGTCGGCCGCGCGCACAAAGGGCGCCGTCGACGCCTACCGGAATGCGATCAGCACCAAGGTGCGCGGCAACCTGCTGCGCCCGCCCGGCCTGAGCGGCAACCCCGAGGCGGTGTTCGAGGTCGATCAGCTCCCCAGCGGCGAAGTGCTCGCGATCCGCCTCAAGCGCTCCTCGGGCGTCGCGGCGCTCGACGATGCGATCGAGCGCGCGATCCGGCGTTCGAGCCCGTTGCCGCTCCCCAAGGAGCCGGAGCTGTTCGAGCGTACCCTCGAACTGCGCTTCCGGCCGCTCGATGAATAAGGGAACCAATTCGAATCAGTTTCGATCTTTAAGCATCGCGTTCGACTCCATTCGTTATAATTCGCCTTTAGGCAAGCCCCAGCCATGAGAAAACTCCTCTCCGCATACCGCCTGCTCATCGCTGTCGCGCTGACCGTCGTCAGCGCCGTCGCGCACGCGCAGCTCTCGATCGAGATCACGGGCGCCGGCGCGAGCCGCTTCCCCGTAGCGATCCCCGTATTCGAAAACGAAGGCAGCCTGCCGCGCGGCGTCACCGACGTCGTGCGCGCCGACCTCGAGCGCAGCGGACTCTTCAGCCTCGTCGACATGGGTCTCGCCGCCTTCCCGGTCACGGCCGTTCCCGACATGGCCTCGATCCGCGGCCGCGGCGCGGATGCCGTGCTCACCGGCAGCGTCTTCCAGCAGGGCGACGGCCGCTACGAAGTGCGCTTCCGCCTCTTCGACACGCAGAAGCAGACCGAACTGGGCGGACTGTCGATGCGCATGGCCCCGGCGCAGAACCGCGCGATCGGCCACAAAATCGCCGATTTCGTTTACGAGAAGCTCACCGGCCAGCCCGGCTACTTCTCGACCCGCATCGCCTACGTGGTCAAGAGCGGCCCGACCGCTACGCCACGCTACGAACTGCAGATCGCCGACGCTGACGGCATGAACGCCGCGGCCGCGCTGGCCTCGCGCGAACCGATCATCTCGCCCGCGTGGGCGCCGGACGGCCAGCGTCTCGCCTATGTATCCTTCGAGGCGAAGAAGCCCGTCGTCTACGTGCACACCCTTGCCACCGGCCAGCGCCAGGTGGTCGCCAACTTCAAGGGCTCCAACTCCGCCCCGGCCTGGGCGCCCGACGGCCAGCGCCTCGCCGTCGTGCTCACGAAGGACGGCCAGTCGCAGCTCTACGTCCTCAATGCCGACGGCTCCGGCGTGCGCCGCCTCGCCACTTCCCCCGGCATCGACACCGAACCCGCATGGTCGCCCGACGGCGAGTGGATCTACTTCACTTCCGACCGCGGCGGCAGTCCGCAGATTTACCGCACATCCTCGAGCGGCGGCAGCGCCCAGCGCGTCAGCTTCGAAGGCAGCTACAACGTGACCCCGCGCCCTTCGGCCGACGGCACGAGCCTCGCCTTCATCACGCGCAACAACGGGCGCTTCCAGGTGGCCATCATGGACCTCGCCACCCGCCAGACCACGATCCTCACCGACTCGGCGCGTGACGAGTCGCCCAGCTTCGCGCCCAACGGCCGCATGATCCTCTACGCCACCGACAGCGGCGGCCGCGGAGTGCTTGCAGCAGTTTCGTCCGACGGCCGGGTGAAGCAGCGCCTGTCGGTGCAGGCCGCCGATGTTCGCGAGCCCTCCTGGGGCCCGCAGAGCCGGTAACTCCCTCCCGCACGCAACAACACTGTTCGACTAGATCAGGAAACCCCCATGAAAAAAGTGCTCGTCCCCGTCCTCCTTTCCACCCTTCTCGCCGCTTGCAGCAGCACCGGCACCTTCGACCAGCCCGCCGGCGGCGCCGCTGTCGATGAACGCAGCCAGGGCGCCGGCGCCGGCGCCGGCGTCGCCACCGTGACCGCCCCGAGCGCAGCGGGCTCCGGCATCGCCGCGCTGACCGACCCGAAGAACATCCTGTCCAAGCGCAGCGTGATGTTCGACTTCGACAGCTATGTCATCAACGACGAGTTCCGTCCGCTGGTCGAAGCGCACGCCAAGTTCCTCGTGCAGAACCCGACGATGAAGATGCTGATCCAGGGCAACGCCGACGAGCGCGGCAGCCGCGAATACAACCTCGCCCTCGGCCAGAAGCGTGCCGACGCCGTGCGCAAGGCACTGACCCTGCTCGGCGCCAAGGAATCGCAGATCGAATCCGTCAGCCTCGGCGAGGAAAAGCCGCGCTGCACCGAAGCGACGGAAGCCTGCTTCGCGCAGAACCGCCGCGGTGACATGCTCTACTCGGGCGAATTCTGATGAAGCGCCTCCTGCCGCTCGCGGTCGTTGCCGCTTTGTCGCACGTCGCGCCGTCCCAGGCGGCGCTGTTCGACGACGACGAGGCACGGCGCGCAATCACCAACTTGCGCACGGACATCACCCCCCGCATCGAACGGCTGGAGGCCAGCAGCCGCGGGCAGCTCGAACTGGCGAACCAGAACGAGCTGCTTCGCACCGAAGTATCGAAGCTCCAGGGACAACTCGAAGTCCTCCTGCACGAAATCGAATCGCTCAAGCAACGCCAGCGCGATTTCTACGTCGATCTCGACAACCGCGTGCGCAAGCTCGAAACCGCTCCCGTTGCGGCCGCACCCGAAGCCCCTGCACCCGATCCGGCAGCCGAGTCGCGCGACTACGAAGCCGCGCTGAACCTGCTCAAGGAAGGCAAGTACAAGGAAGCCCAGGCCGCCTTCGACCAGTTCATCAGGCGCTACCCGCGCAGCGGCGTGCAGCCCGGTGCGCATTTCTGGGCCGGCAATGCCGCCCTGCAGGCAAAGGAAGTCGCTGTCGCCAACAACTACTTCAAGAGCGTGCTGCAGAACTGGCCGAACGACCCCGTCGCGCCCGACGCCATGCTCGGCATCGCCAACTGCCAGCAAGCGCTGGGCGACACCAAGTCGTCGCAGGAAACGCTGAAGAAGCTCGTCGAGCGCTTCCCCGACAGTTCCGCAGGCAAGGCGGCCAAGCAGCGCCTCGCACGCAAGTCCTGAAGTCCGCATGAGCGTTTCCGCAACCGCCGGCCCCAGGCTGCGGATCACCGAGATATTCGCGTCGATCCAGGGCGAGTCGACGCGTGTCGGCCTGCCTACGGTATTCGTGCGCCTGACCGGCTGCCCCCTGCGCTGCAGCTGGTGCGACACCGAATACGCCTTCCAGGGCGGCGAAAGCCGCAGCATCGCCGAGGTGTGCGACGCGGTCGCCAGCCACGGCATCCGGAACGTGTGCGTCACCGGCGGCGAGCCGCTGGCGCAGAAATCCTGCCTCGCGCTGCTCGCGGCCCTGTGCGACGCCGGCTTCTCGGTATCGCTGGAGACCAGCGGCGCGCTCGACATCGCTGCGGTCGATCCGCGCGTGTCGCGCATCATGGACCTCAAGGCTCCCGGCTCGGGCGAGGTCTCGCGCAACCGCTGGGAAAACCTCGCCCACCTCACCGCACACGACGAGATCAAGATCGTCCTCGCCGACGAGGCCGATTACGCTTGGGCGAAGGCCCAGATCGCACTGCACGGCCTCGCCGGGCGCTGCACCGTCCTGCTGTCGCCGGTGCAGGGCAGCCTTGACCCCACGCCGCTCGCCGAGTGGATCGTGCGCGACCGCCTGCCGGTACGCTTCCAGCTGCAACTGCACAAGATCCTGTGGAACGACGCCCGGGGACGCTGAGCGCCCGCGTGCCGCGCCCTGCTGTTTTCGCCTCCCCCCGGAGCCCCCTGCCATGACCAACCATCCCGAGCGCGCCGTCATCCTTCTGTCCGGCGGACTGGATTCCGCCACCTGCCTCGCGATCGCGCGCGACATGGACTTCGAGACCTACGCACTGTCGGTCGCCTATGGCCAGCGCCATGCAGCGGAGCTCGACGCCGCGCGGCGCATCGCCGCCGCGCTCGGCGCGCGCGAGCACCGCGTCGCGAGCGTGCAGCTGGGCCAGTTCGGCGGCTCCGCCCTGACCGACGACAAGATCCCCGTTCCCGTCGAAGGCAGCACCGCCGGCATCCCCGTGACCTACGTCCCGGCGCGCAACACCGTGATGCTGTCGATTGCGCTGGCCTGGGCCGAGGTCCTCGGCGCGAACCACATCTTCGTCGGCGTGAATGCGGTCGACTATTCCGGCTACCCGGACTGCCGCCCCGAATTCATCGCAGCCTTCGAGACGATGGCGAACCTCGCCACCAAGGCCGGTGTCGAGGGAACGCGCCTCAGCATCCACGCACCGCTGATCGCCCTGTCGAAGGCCGACATCATCCGCCGCGGCAGCGCCCTCGGCGTCGATTACGGCCAGACCGTTTCCTGCTACCAGGCCGACGACGCGGGACATGCGTGCGGCGTGTGCGACGCCTGCCGCCTGCGCCGTGCCGGCTTCGAGGCGGCCGCGATCCCGGACCCCACGCCGTACGCTTAAGGGCAGAGCACGCGCCGCCCGCACCACTCCGCGATGACGGGCGGCCGATCCGCCAGGCCCGTCGGGACACGCAATTCGTAATAGACTCTCAGTCGAAGCCCTTTGACATAGGTCAGGCCTGTTTGCTGAAAGATTTCGTAACATCTTCAGATGTGACCTTGCGTCCTCGCGGGAGGCCTTTCCGATGCAGTTCCGTCTAGTCCGGTATTTCACGCTCGCCAGCCTTGGCATGTTCGCCTTGGTCGCGCTAAGCCTCATCTACTTCGAACGCCAGCAGGGCGATTTCTTCCGCCAGACCGGTGACGATCAGAGGACCTTCTTCGGCGAAGTGCAGCAATCCTTCGCCAAGCAGCAGGAAGGATCCGCGCGCCGTGACCTGCTGACGATTCACGAGGCGGGCAACGTCAACCTCACCCGCCTGTTCGCGAACGCCCTGTGGGAAAAGGACTTTGCTCCCTTCGTCGCCCAGGCGCAAACCATCGACGCCAAGGCCTGCCAGGCCATGGCCGACGTCACCGACGACAAGGGCAAGAAAGCGGCGCCGCCCGAGAAGAAGGCCTGCTTCGCCGAGATCGGCAAGCGCATCGCGGCCCTGCCCGACTTCAAGTCGATCGACGCGAAGGTGTTCGCATCGATGAAGAAGAGCACCGTGTTCAAGATCAAGGTGTTCGACCTGCGCGGGATCACCGTCTACTCGTCCGAACACGCACAGATGGGCGAAGACAAGAGCACCAACGAGGGCTGGCGCAGCGCGGCCTTCGACGGCGTGCCCAAGAGCGAACTCACCCACCGTGGCAAGTTCAGCGCCTTCGAGGGCGTCGTCGAGAACCGCGACCTGATCAGCAGCTACCTCCCCGTCCTCGACCCCGGCACCTCGCGCATCGTCGGCGTGTTCGAGGTGTATTCGGACGTGACGCCCTTCCTGAAGCAAATCCAGCAGACCTCGGAACAGATCCGTGCGACCGCGGCCAGCAACCAGCAGAAGCTCGAAGCTGCCGCAATTGAGAACCAGGCCGCCGTCGACGCGACCTCCTACCGCCAGTTCGCGACGATCGGCCTGCTGCTCGTGCTGCTCTTCGCCGCCCTGCTGGCGATCGTGCGCCGCGCCGACAAGATCATCCAGCAGCAGGAAGCCGACCGCGCCCACGCACACCAGCAGCTCGCGCAGTCCGAGAAGATGGCCTCGCTCGGCCAGATGGTCGCCGGGGTCGCGCACCAGCTCAACACCCCGCTCGCCTTCTCGCAGAACAACATCCTGATGGTCAAGGACGCGCTGCAGAGCATGGAACTGCCGATGAAGGTCGCCGGCAAGCTCTCGACCATCCTCGAGGACGTCGAGGGCGACAAGGTCACGATCAAGGTGTCGCAGCTCAAGGCGAACCTCGACAAGCTGCAGGAAGGCAATGTCGACGTCACCATGCTGCAGGAGATGCTCAAGGACGTCCTCGGCGGCATCGACCAGATGTCGGAGCTCGTCGTAAACCTGCGCGACTTCACCCGCCTCGACCGTGCCGCGACCACCAACGCGGATCTCAACAAGTCACTGCATACGGTCGCCTACATCGCGCAGACGGTGATTCCCAAGAACATCGAGCTCGTCGAGGACTACGGCGACCTGCCCGACGTCGAGTGCAACCCGTCGCAACTCAACCAGGTGTTCCTCAACCTCATCAACAACGCCGCGCAGGCGATCGACGGCCCCGGCCGCATCCGCATCCGCAGCGTGGCCGAGGGCGACCAGGTCCGCGTCGAAGTGCAGGACAACGGCCGCGGCATCCCCGACGACGTGCTGCCGCACATCTTCGACCTCTATTACACGACCAAACCCGCCGGCGAAGGCACCGGCCTCGGCCTCGCGATAGCGCGTAACATCGTCACCGAACACGGTGGCGACATCACCGTCAGCACGCGCATCGGCGTCGGAACGACCTTCACGGTCACACTGCCGGTACGCCAGCAGCCCCCGCTGGCCAAGGCCGCCTGACACAGGCAGGAGAAAGACACATGACACGATTGGCCGGCAAGGTCCTCTGCGTCGACGACGAACCGGGCATCGTCCGCTCCCTGCAATGGCTGTTGCAGAAGCAGTTCGAGGTGTTCACCGCAACCAGCGGCGCCGAAGCGCTCGAACTCGTCAAGCAGCACGACTTCGACGTCGTCATCAGCGACCAGCGCATGCCGACGATGACCGGCGTCGAGGTCCTGCGCGAAGTGAGGAAGCTCTCCCCGCGCACGATGCGCATCCTGCTCACCGGCTACTCGGACATGCAGGCGATCGTGCGTTCGGTGAATGAAAGCGAGGTGTTCCGCTTCATCAACAAGCCGTGGAACATCGCCGAACTTCCCAAGGTCGTCGCGCAGGCCATCACGATCGCCAAGACCCAGCCCGTCGAAGCTGCCGCGCCGGAGATTTCCGAGGACGCACCGATCATCGCGAACGGCGAACGCATCCTCGTCATCGACGACGACCCCGAGATGGGACGCGCCGTCTCCGACCTCGTCGGCAACAACGCGAAAGTGTCCTACACGCGCAACCTCGCCGACGCAGTGGGCATCCTCAACAGCGAGCAGGTATCGGTGATCGTCTCTGAAACCCGCGTCGGCACCATCGACGCGACACGGCTCGTGCGACTCATGAAGAGCCGGCACCCCGAGATCGTCACCGTCATGCTCACCGCCGAGAGCGACGCCGACACCATCACGACGCTGATCAACCAGGGCCAGATCTACCGCTTCGTCCCCAAGCCCATCCGCACCGGCTACCTGAAGCTCGTGCTGCAGTCCGCGCTGCGCAAGCACAATGCGCTGACGAGCGACCCGGCCCTGACCTTCCGCCACACCGTCGAGGCCACGTCGGCGGGCGCCATGGAGGCCCTGATTGCAGACGTCCAGCAGGCCGCACCGCATGCCGAAACGGCCGCAGCAGCCAAGAGCGGCGGCTTCATGGCCTCCCTCGGCGCCGGTTTCCGCCGCCTCTTCGGTGCCGGATGACGCAGTTTCTGTCACAATTGCTTGACGGACCTCGAACCGTTGCATAATATTCGGGTCCTTCTGCACGGGGGTCGTTAGCTCAGCTGGTAGAGCAGCGGACTTTTAATCCGTTGGTCGCAGGTTCGAATCCCGCACGGCCTACCACCTCACCGGTGGCGTTTCCGGCAGAAGATCAGCAGCACCCGGGGGTATAGCTCAGTTGGTAGAGCAGTTGACTCTTAATCAATTGGTCCTAGGTTCGAGTCCTAGTGCCCCCACCAAATAAAACAAGGGCTTGCAGCGATGCAAGCCCTTTGTCTTTTGGCTCGGGCTATCACCGGGCTAGCACGAAGAGGAAAACAAGCCCCTCGGTTTGGCGCGTACCCGAGTGCGTACCTGCTCCCTCAGAAGACTCCCCCGCTTTCCGTGGTAACCACTTTGGAAACTAGCGGTGATCGGCTTCCAACCTTCCTCGTTTGATTCCGTCGTAGACGGGAAAATTTTCTGCGCGTGCGATACCGCGCGGTTTCCACGTCCGCGCCTTCGAGACTTTTGGCCCGCCCCCGGCTGCTACTCGATCTCGCGCCGCTGTAGGTCTTGCTCGCGCAGCGCCCGTGCCACCTCCCGTAGCATCTCACGCTGACCGCCCTTATAGGCGTTGAGCGATACAGTCGCCTTGCCGTCCGCTGTTCGCGGCCCCGTCGAGTGTTCCCACGGTCTCCATTGACGGATCATTACCGCTTGTCGCGCCCGCCGTTCCGAAGTCCAACTACTCGCCATCCTCGTCGCCTCTTCCGGCATTGACGCAGATCAGACCTATATATGCCGCTTGAGTTCATCATAACCCGCAGTAGGTCGCACGCGGTCCATATGGCTTTGCCAAGATAGGGAGCGAAACATGCATAAGCAGCTCTTTTCAATGCTTGTCTCAGTTGCAGCCTTGGGGTTTTGCGCTGGAGCAGTTAGTGCAGACACAGGGCGGTTCGGCGACTGGGTAGTAGTTCCTGCGACTGACGGGAGCGGGGACACCATCGCAGGAACGTTCGCCGACGGAAACAGCAAATACCTCGGTGTCCGCTGTTTTGCCGCAACAAGTCAATGCCTGCACGTTCTGGTGACGGGTTCGCGGTGCGTGAACGAAAATTCGTACCCGCTCCTACTCAACGGCTCAACAGGCGCGGCATCAATCGAAGGCGTCTGTAGCCTAAACGGTGGCAGGCATGAGTTATTGCTGACCCCTTTCGACAAGGTACGCACCGCCATTAACGGTACTGGAGTCATAGGAATAGCTGTACCGATGGAGTCCGGCGCATTCAGCGCGATTCGCTTCAGTCTGACAGGCAGCACAAGGGCTTTGGAATATGGGGAAAAGACCTTAGGCGCGCCGAAGAAGGCCGGATCAGCGACCTTCTAACCTTGTCAGTTGCCTCACTTCGGGAGGACCGCTTCCGCGAGAACAGGTGAGTCGTTCAATAGTTTGTTCGGCTCACTTTCGATTTCTCCCGCGCGGGGCGGTGCAGTCATGCCGTTGTTGATCTGCTGCGGTCCGGTCGTCACGTTCGCCTGCTTGGCGATTACCAGCGGCGGGTTCTTCATCGTCGCCAGGGTTTCGAGCGTTGCCCGGCACTGGCTTTGCGCCCTCAGTGCCAGCTTCAAATACGCTTCGGTCGCTGACAAGTGCTTGCCCATGTTAAGTGCGGCCCGGTTCGCCAAGCCGGTGAACATGGCCTGCAGCGCAACGGCCTGTCCCATCAGCATTCGTTCGGGCTCGCGCATATCTCCGTCCGCAGTCGCGTCGATTTTCTCGCCCATCACGGCGATAAGGCTCGACGGGTCGACGTCTCCCAGAACGTCGGTGAACCTAAACCCGGCAAGCGCCCCCATCGCATCGGCCCGCGTTGCCACGTCCGCCAGCTTTCGCTTCTCCGCCTCCGCATCGAGTGCTGTCGATCGCTTTTTCGTCATGTCCTTGCCTCGAAGTGTTTGCACCCCGCGCCGTCGTCATGAGGTAGGCGGTGCAGGGGATGGTGTTCGCCGTAGGCTGGCGGAAGGTGGGCGGGCTCTCCGCAGTACCCTTCCGCCATCCCAGGTTTTTTCAGGTGCCGACAGAATCGGCAGCACCGCGTCGCAATCGGCTTGATACTCTCGATCGGCGCGTGAGGTTGCGCCGCGATAGCCTCGGGATGCGCCGCCAATGCCTCGCCGTGTGTCGCTGGTGGTGCGAATAGGACCGTAAGCGGGTCGCGGTCGGCAAAGTGCAGCAGCCATGCCCTCGCGGTCGTTTCCTTGGAAGCCTCTGCGACAGCGACAGTTGCGACTCCTGCGACAGTCCGCGCCTCTTGCTCGTGATGTGTCGCAACTGTCGCAAGTGTCGCTGTCGCAACAGCGCTGCGCCGGCTCTTGTGGATCAGGCCGGATAGCGTCATCGCGGGATCGCCAGCGCCGGATTGATCGCAATCAGCTTGCGCTTGCCTTCCAGTACCAGCCGCGCACGATCGAGCTCTTCGAGCGCCGCTAGCGCCTCGCTCATCGCCGCCTTCTCACGCACGGGCCCCAAGCGCTGCGCCTCCCTGGTCGGGATCATGGCCGTATGGTTGCGCCTGCAATGTTCGATCAGCCACGCATCGAGCCGTGCCGCGCTCGCCATTTCGGCGGGCAGCGCGAGTTCGCCAAAAAAGCGCCGCGACTCCGACAGGTGCCACGCTACGATGCACGTTGCCGAATCCAGCGAATCCAGCCCGATCGCGCCACCCGCGCCCTGCTCGAAGACATGGAAGAGCGCCGCCAGCCGTGCAGCGTTGTCGGCAATTTTCGAGGCCACGTCGCGCACCTCGTGGAGTTCGCCGCCGCGTGCGAGTTCGCGCTCGATCGCGTTGTGAAACTCGACCCATGCCGCCTTGGCGTCCGGTGCCAGTGCCAATACAGGCGGTTCCAGCCCGCCCCATTCCTGTAGCGGTGAGGGTTGCGCCAGAATCGAAGCGATGCGCCGATTGAATGCCGCAAGGTGAGGCCATGTCGCAGGCGCTTCTCTGAACAGTCGAAAGCCTTGGGTCGATTCCGGCCACGCGATCAGGAACCGCGCCAGAAAGCCCGTCCCGCGCGCGAGGGTGCCCGACTTGGCGAAGAACTCGCGCAGGGTCGCCTCCTGCACCTGTAACGCGATCGTCAGCCGTGCGCCGCGTGCGGTCCATGATTCGACGGTGCGACGCTCGCTCGATACGGTTGCGCCGTCCCATAGCTGATTCAGCAGCGCCATGTTCCGCATGGCCGAATCCTTGCCCATGCCGTGCGCCCCGAGTACCGCCCCCGCCTCGCTCGATACGATGCCCGCCGACGGCCAGATCCTCGCCACCTGATAGCCCAGCGCCTCGGGTGTCACGTCGCCATAGATCAGCCTCGGGACACGTGGCGGCTCGGGTTTCTCGTGCTCAAGGTCACGCAAGCGCATTTCGTCGTCGGCGGTCGATTTCTTCGCCTTCGCCAACTGCCGCATGTTGTCCTTGATACCCGCCCGCTTCGTTTCCCATGCCGCCAGCGCCGCCGCGTAGTCCTTCAGCGGCCCTTTGGCGGCTTCGGCCTGCTGCGCCTCATACTCGCGTATCGCTGCGCCAAAAAAGCCGTCACAGGTCGATTTACGCTCGCCGCTGTCGGCAATGGTCAGCAGGAAGAGCCCGACAGGCCCTTGCAGCTTTTCACTGCGCTTCACGTCGATATGCGCCTGCAGCGCCAGCGACAGCGCCGCCAGTGCGGACGATGCCACCAAAGGCAAGGGGGCCTGCACGAATCCCGCGACCTCTTCGACTGCCGCGCGGATCGTTTTCGGCAGCACGTCGAACGGGTAGGGCTCGCGCTCGATCGTCGCGGCCAATGGTTGCGGTTCCGGCCATTCGTCAGCCGGAACGGTTGCCCGGTCGATCAACTGGTTCAGGTCCAGCACATTTCCCATCATTGCGCCGCCCCCTTCCTGCGAAGCGCCGCCAGGTCGTTGTAGTCGGAACCGTCTGCACCTTCGGGGAACTCGGGCACAATCAGCCGTGCGCCCGTCGCCTTCGCTGCCTCGGTTGCCTTCGTCACCCCTGGATTGCCCGGTGTGTGGCGGTCGTTGTCTGCGCAGATCACCAGTTCTGCTCCCGGCCATGCGGTGCGCGCAGCCATCGCCACCGGCGGCAGGTTGCCCGCGTTCATCGCGCATAGGACCGGATGCCCGGACTCCTCGTGCAGGGTTGCGCCCGTCGCCCAGCCCTCGCAGATCAGGAGCCGCGCCACGTTCGCCAGCTCGCCAATGGGCGAAAACAGGCCGCCAGCCCTTCCGGTGCGGAACCGCTTGCTGCCATTCGCCTGGATGCGCTGCACGTTCCACAAGAGCCCGTATGCGTCATATAAGGGCACGATCAGCGCGTGTCTGATCTGTCGCAGGTTGTGCGGTTTCACCGCCTTGGCGACTAGATACGGGTGCGCTGGATTGGCAGGATGTGCGCGCACCCATTCCGCCCGCGCATCGTTCGCCCGCGCCTCGTGTTCGGCCCGCCGTTCCGCGTCAGCCTTGGCGCGCGCCGCTCTCACCAGTTCGGCAAAGGCTTCGCGCTCCGCATAACTCAGGCGTGAGCTCGTCGCGGCCCATGTCGAACGTAGGCTCATCTTCCAGTGCCCGAATGCGCCCGCCGCGCGCCCGTCCTGGTGCAGGATGTAATATCCGTTCTTGCGCCCGCGCTTGTCGCCCTCCATGTGGAAGCGATGCAGTTGCCCGTCGGCATGGATCACCGCTGGCGGAATGATGCCCGCCCCGCGCATGGCGTCGCGGAAGGCTTCGATGGTGTCGCTCGTCATCATCGCAGCACCCCGGCCAGCAGCAGGCCCGCGACTGCGAGCAGCACCAGCAGCGCGAGCAGTTCGGGCCGGATGCACCCGTTCATGCGCCGCGGTGCGAACGCCCTGAGGATGTAGCGCGCCACCCGATGAAGCGTGCCTGCCTCTGTCGGTTCGCGCGTCCAGTGCGTTGCGATGTCTGCGCCCGAGTCGCGCAGCTCCAGCACACGTTGCGCGGGATGCATCACGTCGAGAAAGCGCCGTGCCTCCAGGGTCGAAAGCGGCCCCGACAGCAAAGCCGCTAGAATGCGCTGGCGTTGCGACTCGGTTCCGTTGCCAGGATAATCATCGGAAATCTGTTGCAGCAAAGCCTTGCGGCTCGCACCGTCGCCACGGTCGCGGGCCGTTTTCTTGTTGTCCGTCGTGGCGCGCACCCTTAAGCCGTTGCGCCAGTGTCGCGGGTGCGCTTGTCCAGCCATGCGAGCAGATCCGCACGGCGGTATCGGACTTTGCGCCCGATCTTCAGGAACGGCAGGTTGTAACGCCCGGTTGAGCGCCACACGGACAGGGTGCCCGGAGCAACGTCGAGCAGCGCCGCCGCTGCGTGGTCGTCGAGCAGTTCAGCGCCTGCCGCGATCAGGTCTTGCAGATTGTGGATTGTCATGATTTGCCCTCGTCGAATGCCGCTTGGGTGCGGCGCTGTGGGCAAATCTAGGGAACGGGTGCGGCGCTGAATATGCCATCAGGCCGCGAGCCGTAGCGGCATAGCGGCTTGACGTATCGGTCTAGCCGCTAGCCCGCATTATCTTTCGAGGCGTTGCGCAGCCAGTCGTAAATAGTTCGTTGTGCGTTGAATGGGGAAAGGTTCGCCCCGATAGTCTTTCCGTGCGCGACCACTTCATCTCTGAGTTCATGCGCCGCTGCATTTGGTGACGACCAAGTGCGGGCACGAAACTTCGCTACAGCCCACTGTTCAAGTTCGCGCATGGCTGCGTGCCGCTTCTCGCCACCAGTTTGTCCCCGTCTCGTTGCCTCGACCTTGATGACAAGACCTCTTGTGTAGTTGTCGGACTCGTAAACTACAAGCCCGCTGCGCAGGTCGTCCATCAGGGAATAAAACCACTCAGCGTAATCCGCAGCCTTTTCAAACTGTTTGCGCCGATGCGATCGGAGGGCAGCTTCGGCGTAGATGCCTCCTAGGAAAATAATAATTGCATAATATTCGCCAACTTCAAGTGGTCGCAGTTCGGAAAAATCGAGTACCCGATTGATAGGGTCCCACGCGCGGCGAATCGGATGATCATAGCCCTTTACTGTCGCATTACGATAATCGTAGAGCTCTTTCACTAGTGCACGTGCATCATATTCGTCGCACGTAAGCACTCCTTGCGCTTGATGGGCGTTGATCTTGAACGTTTCGAGCAATCTGCCGAAGAATATGGTGAAGGTGTCCATCCCGCGCCCCTTTGCGCTAGCCCTTGAAAGGGTGCCGCGCCAGCCGGGCAAGGGAACCCGGTTTTCCTCCCGTCGGAGTAGGCGCGGCAAAACTCAGGTTCTTTCAGGTCAAGCAGCGGTGTTCTTCTTCGTCGGCAGCGGCAGTACGTCCGCACCGTGTTTCAGCCCTGCGGCCTCCAGCATGGCCGATGTTGCCGTGTTGATGCTCTGGCGCACCGGGTCCAGTTCCAGCCGGGCATAGATCGCGGTCGCTTGCTGGCTCTTGTGGTTCAGGCTCTTGCCGATGATTGCCATGCTCGCCCCGGTCATCGCCTGCCAGCTCCCCAGAGTCCGCCGCAAGTCATGGATGCGGAGATTTGCCAGCCCTGCACGCTTCAAGATGCCTTGCCATGCCTTTTTCGGCTCCACCAAGTGCCCGGTCCTTCCATCTCCCGGGAACACGAAAGGCGAGCCGCTGGCGGCTTCCTTGCGTGCTTGCAGAACCGCAACTGCCTCGGGACTGAGCGCGACATTCTGCGGCGTGCCGTTCTTTGTCATGGCAATGCGCCAGATAGCGCGCTCCACATCCACATCGGCCCAGCGCATCGCGCAGAGGTTCGCACGGCGTGCACCTGTCAGCAGCGCCAGCAGGAAAAAGTCACGTTGCGAACTCTCGGCAATCGCCTCGAACAGCCTTGGGAGCTCGTCAGCACCGGCAAAGCGGTCGCGGGACGGTTCGGCATAACCTCGCACACCTGCCGCCGGGTTCTCGCCCGAGTACATCCGCCGATCGAGCGCATAGGCGTACAGGGAAGAGACCAGCGCCCGCGCCCTATTCGCCATGAAGGGAGTTTCCGCGCCGACCTTGCGATGTAGGTTCGCAATGCGCTCATGTCCAACCGCAGATAGCTTCAGGGGCATGATCTTCGACAGCGGACCTTGTGCGATCAGGCGATAGCCCTTCTTCGTGCTCTCCGCCAGCGGGGTGCCGTCCTTCTTCCGCTTGTGCTTCAGGTAGTCGTCGAAGACTTCCAGTAGCGTCGGCTCGCCCCGGTAGGCGCGTCGCGCCTCGGCAGGGTTCGCGCCGCTCGCAAACTCCGCCAGCACGTCGAGCGCCGCATTCCGCGCCTGCTCCACCGTCATGTCAGGGAAAGCGCCCAGCTTCACCCAGGCCATTGAGCCGCCTGCCCGCTTCACGACGTAGAAAGTGCGAGCGCCGGTAGCGGTAACCCGCACTGCCAGCTTCTTCACTTCGGTGTCGTACAGCGTCTTGCGCTTACCTGCTTCGGGCAACTCCAACCCTTGCAGAACCGTCTTCGTGAATTTCAGGCTGTCCATATACGCACCTTTCATCGCTCGGGCTATCACCGGGCTAGCACGGACTAGCAAATTTGGGGAAATTCGGTGCTAGCCCGTTAAGGTCAGTATGGCCCAACAACGTTGCTGTGTATAGGATAGATAAGATTGCGTAATCACTGCACGAATCTCGACCCAAAGACTCTTAATCAATTGGTCCTAGGTTCGAGTCCTAGTGCCCCCACCAGATACTGAAAAGGCCAGCTCCCGCAGCTGGCCTTTTTGCTTTCTGCAACGTCGACGCCCCCTGCGATGCAGGCATATGACGTTAAGCAACTCCACTCTCCGTCGCCTTCGGCATAATGTCCGGATGTGCACGAGAGGCGGATCATGACGGCCATTCAGGACTCCGGGCAACTTGCCCACATCGTCTTCCAGAACGCGGCGGAAGGCATCGCGATCACCGATCCCCAGGGGCGCATCCTGGCGGTCAATGCCGCATTCACCGCGCTGACCGGGTACCCCGCCGGCGACGTCGTCGGCAAGACCCCGGCGCTCCTGCGCTCCGGGCGCCACGGGCGGGAGTTCTACGCGCGCATGTGGCTCGCCCTGCGCGACGAAGGACGCTGGCAGGGCGAGATCTGGAACCGCCGCAAAGGCGGCGAGATCTACCCGGAGTGGCTGTCGATCAGTACCGTGCGGAATGAGGCGGGCGAGGTCCTCCACTACGTCGGCGTATTCACCGACATCTCCCACATCATGGCGGAGCAGGTAAAGCTGCGCGACCTTGCTTACCACGACCCGCTTACCCGCCTGCCGAACCGCATGCTGCTGCGCGACCGCTTCGAGCAGGCCGCGCGGCGCAGCCTGCGTGACGCGCATCAGCTGGCGGTACTGATGGTCGAGGTGGCACCGCAGGGCAAGGTGCCGCACGACCCGTTCCTCGTCGCCGCGTCGGAGCGGCTGGCGACGCACCTGCGTGAAACAGACACGTTCGCGCGCTACGGCGAGAACGAATTCCTGGTGTTGATCGAAGGCATCAACGGCCCGCGCGATGCGAGCGTGACCGCCGACCAGTTGCTCAAGGCGCTCGAGAAACCGCTGTCAGTGGACGGCCTCGACGTTTACGCCACCGCGAACATCGGCATCAGCCTGTATCCGATGGACGGCTACACCTTGGACGACCTCGCAACCGCGGCCGATGCGGCGATGCTGCAGGCGCGCAGCCGCGACCGTCACGGCTTCCGCTTCTACTCCGCAGAAATGACGGCCTTCGCCACCGAACGCGCGGCGATCGAACGCCAGTTGCGCAGCGCCATCGCCGACGGCGCGCTGGAACTTCACTTCCAGCCGCAGTTCGACGTCTCGGGCAACGCGGTGGTGGGCGTCGAGGCGCTGGTACGGTGGACCGATCCGCAAATCGGCGTGGTCGACCCGGACCGCTTCGTGCCGATCGCCGAGGATAACGGCCTCATCCATCCGCTCGGCGAATGGGTGATGCGCAAGGCCTTCACGCAGTTCGTCTCGTGGCAGGCGGCAGGAATCGCCCCGCCGGCGCTGTCGCTGAACATTTCGGCACGCCAGCTCGAACGCATCGACTTCGTCGACAGCGTCGCAGCACTCGTCGCCGAGACGGGCATTTCGCCGCGCTCGCTGGAGTTCGAGTTCCGCGAGTCGGTGCTGTCGGACGTCGCCTATGTCGTCCCCGCCCTCGAGGCCCTCGACCGGATGGGAATCCGCTTGTCGATCGACGGTTTCGGCACGGGGTTCTCGCCGCTCGGCAACCTCAAGACACTGCCGATCTCGAAGCTCAACATCGACCGCAGCTTCGTGAGCGGCATCGGCAGCAACCAGGGCAACGACACCATCGTGCGCACCGTGCTGGGCGTCGCGCGCACGCTGGGGCTGCGCGTGATCGCCGAAGGGGTGGAGACAGAGGACCAGGCCGTATTCCTGCGCAATGAGGGATGCGACGAGTTCCAGGGGCACCTCTACGGGCAGGCGGTGTGCGGGGAAGACTTCGTACGCCGTTTCGCGCGACCGCGAACCTGAGGACTTTGGCGCCGCGTCCGTGCCGGAATCGCCCATTCCGGGCCGGAAGCGTTTGGTGCGGTTAGCGGATTTGGGTACATTTGCGCCCATCCGCTTCAGGACTCCCACGGCCGGCAACGGCCGCCTATCCCGACAGGCGCCGGCGACGGCGTCATCGATCAACTACTCCAATAAAGAGGAAAATCGTGTCGAACAGTCCATATGATCAAGGTTTGGGCAAGAACGCCGCGAACTACGTGCCGCTCTCGCCCCTGAGTTACCTCGCGCGCTCAGCCTATGTGTACCCGCAGCGGACGTCCGTGGTGCACGGCGACCGCAGCTTCACCTGGGCACAGACCTACGAACGCTGCCGCCGCCTCGCCAGCGCGCTGGTGCAGAAGGGCGTCGGACGGGGCGATACGGTCGCCGTGATGCTGCCCAACGTGCCGTCCATGTACGAAGCGCATTTCGGCGTACCGATGACCGGCGCGGTCCTGAACACGCTGAACACGCGCCTCGATCCGGAAGCGATCGCGTTCATGCTCGCGCACGGCGAAGCCAAGGTGCTGATCACCGACCCCGAGTTCGCGGCCACGATCCGCCGCGCGCTGGAGTTGCTCGAGGGACCCAAGCCGCTGGTCATCGACTCGCTGGATGCGGAGTACCCCAGCACCGACCGCTGCGGCGAGATCGAGTATGAGGACTTCATTGCCGGCGGCGACCCGGAATACGCATGGAAGTTGCCGCAGGACGAGTGGGACGCGATCGCGCTGAACTACACGTCGGGCACGACCGGCAACCCCAAGGGCGTCGTCTACCACCACCGCGGCGCCTACCTGAACGCGGCCTCGAACATCATCAGCTGGGGCATGCCGCAGCATGCGGTCTATCTGTGGACCCTGCCGATGTTCCACTGCAACGGCTGGTGCTTCCCGTGGACGATGGCGGCCAATGCCGGCGTCAACGTGTGCCTGCGCAAGGTCGACGTCGCGCTGATCTGCGAGCTGATCCGCAAGCACAAGGTCAGCCACTTCTGCGGCGCGCCGATCGTGCATGGCATGCTGATCAACGCGCCCGAGGGCATGCGCGCGGGCATCGAGCACAAGGTGTCGGCGCTGATCGCCGGCGCCGCGCCCCCGGCCGCGATCATCGAAGGCATGGAGCGCATCGGTTTCGACATCACGCACGTTTACGGCCTGACCGAGACCTACGGCCCGGCGTCGGTGTGCGCGAAGCACCCCGAGTGGGACGACCTGCCGATCGCCAGCCGCGCCGAGCGCAACGGCCGCCAGGGTGTGTGCTACCACATGCAGGAAGCGATCACGGTACTCAATCCGGAGACAATGGAACCGGTGCCGGCCGACGGCGAGACGATGGGCGAACTCATGTTCCGCGGCAACCTCGTCATGAAGGGCTACCTGAAGAACGAGAAGGCAAGCGACGAAGCCTTCGCAGGCGGCTGGTTCCACACCGGCGACCTGGGCGTGATGCAGCCGGACGGCTACGTCAAGATCAAGGACCGCTCCAAGGACGTGATCATCTCGGGCGGCGAGAACATCTCGTCGCTGGAGGTCGAGGACGTGCTGTATCGCCACCCGGCGGTGATGACGGCGGCGGTGGTGGCGAAGCCCGATCCGAAGTGGGGCGAGGTGCCGGCGGCCTACATCGAGGTCAAGGAAGGCGTCGCGGTGACGGCCGAGGACATCATCGCGCACTGCCGCGAACATCTCGCGCGCTACAAGGTGCCGAAGTTCGTCGAGTTCTGCGTGCTGCCCAAGACTTCGACCGGCAAGATCCAGAAGTTCGTGCTGCGCGAGCAGGCGAAGTCCGCCTCCGCGATCGAGTAACGCGCGACTGCCGGACCGCGTCCGGGAAGGCCGCCGTTGCGCAAGCGACGGCGGCTTTTTTGTTCCTGCGACGCCGGCAGATCGAGCAACCATGCGGGTTCACCCCTAGGCCGAATGCATTGACGCACCGAATGCTCGGGTGTTAACTTGTCCCGACCGTGATCAAAGATACATATCGATGAAACACTGATTCTTATAATCAGCTGGTCGCCCGCGGCAGGTGAACCCCGGGCACGTGTTTCAACCGGCACCCCGCTGCCGGCGCAGTTCAGCTTCGACCCACAGAGAGAGGCAGGATTGGCAGACGCGATGAGCACGGATTACATCCTTCAAACCACCGAGCTCACGAAGGAGTTCAAGGGGTTCGTCGCGGTCGACAAGGTCAACCTGCAGGTCCAGCGGGGCACCATCCATGCCCTGATCGGCCCCAACGGCGCGGGCAAGACGACCGTCTTCAACCTGCTGACGAAGTTCCTCACGCCCACGCGCGGCACGATCCGCTTCAACGGCATCGACATCACGCCCGAGAAGTCCGCGCAGATCGCGCGCCGCGGCATCGTGCGCTCGTTCCAGATCTCGGCGGTGTTTCCGCATCTGTCGGTGCTCGAGAACGTGCGCGTCGCGCTGCAGCGCAAGCTCGGCACGAGCTTCCACTTCTGGCGTTCCGCAAGGAGCCTCGACCTGCTCAACGGGCGCGCGATGGAACTGCTCGAAGCCGTCGACCTGCAGTCCTTCGCCGACTCGGTGACGGTGGAGCTGCCCTACGGGCGCAAGCGCGCACTGGAGATCGCGACGACGCTCGCGCTCGAACCCGAACTGATGCTGCTCGACGAGCCGACGCAGGGCATGGGCCACGAGGACGTCGGGCGCGTGGCCGACCTCATCAAGCGTGTCGCGGCGAACCGCACGGTGCTGATGGTCGAACACAACCTCGGCGTGGTCTCGCACATCTGCGACACGATCACCGTCCTGCAGCGCGGCGCCGTGCTCGCCGAAGGGCCTTATGAAGTCGTCTCGGCCGATCCGCGCGTGCTGGAGGCCTACATGGGTACCGCACATGGCTAAGGCGAGCGCATTCACGCCCGACTCGGAGATGCTGCGCGTGCACGACCTGCACGCATTCTATGGCGAATCGCACATCCTGCACGGCATCGACTTCCAGGTGAACCGCGGCGAGCTGGTGACGCTCTTGGGGCGCAACGGCGCTGGCCGCACGACCACGCTGAAGGCCATTCTGGGGCTGGTCGGCAAGCGCAGCGGCTCGATCATGATCAACGGTCGCCAGGTCATCGACCTGCCGACGCATCGCATCGCGCACCTGGGCATCGGCTACTGCCCCGAGGAGCGCGGCATCTACGCGAGCCTGACGACCGAGGAGAACCTGCTGCTGCCGCCCGCGGTGAACAGTACCGGGATGTCGCTCGACGAGATCTATGAAATGTTCCCGAACCTCAAGGAGCGGCGCAACAGCCCGGGCAGCCGGCTGTCGGGCGGCGAACAGCAGATGCTGGCGATGGCGCGCATCCTGCGCACCGGCGCGCGCCTGCTGCTGCTCGACGAGATCACCGAGGGCCTCGCGCCCGTGATCGTGCAGGCCCTGGGCCGCGTCATCGCGCAGCTCAAGGAGAAGGGCCTGACCATCATCCTGGTCGAACAGAACTTCCGCTTTGCGGCGCCGCTCGCGGACCGCCACTACGTCATCGAACATGGTCGCATCGTCGAGATGGTGAGCAAGGACGAGCTCGAGTCGAAGATGCCCGTGCTGCAAAAACTGCTGGGCGTTTGAGCCCCGGCAAACAAGGAGGAGAGAGAGGATGAAGCGCAAGATTCTGGGTTCGGCGATCGCGGCGGCCGTCGCGATGGCACCCGCGTTGTCGCCCGCGGCGACGACCGTCAGCGACGGCATCGTGAAGCTGGGCGTGCTCACCGACATGTCGGGCACGTATTCCGACCTCTCGGGTCCGGGCGCGCTCGAAGCAACGAAGATGGCGGTCGAGGACTTCGTCGCGAAGGAGAAGCCCGACTTCAAGATCGAGGTGATCTCCGCCGACCACCAGAACAAGGCCGATATCTCCGCTAACAAGGCGCGCGAGTGGTTCGACACGCAGAAGGTCGACGCGATCGTGGACCTCGTGACGACCTCGACCGCGCTCGCGGTGATGAAGGTCGCCAATGAGAAGAGCCGCATTTCGCTGATTTCCGGCGCGGCCTCGACCCCGATCACCAACGAGCAGTGCAACGACACCACCGTGCACTGGACCTACGACACCTACGCGCTGCCGGTCGGCACCGCGAAGGCGGTTGTCAAGCAGGGCGGCAAGAACTGGTACTTCATCACCGCGGACTATGCCTTCGGGCACTCGCTCGAGAAGAACACCGCGGACGTGGTCACGAAGAGCGGCGGCAAGGTGCTCGGCAATGTGCGCCACCCCTTCCCGGGCAGCGACTTCTCGTCCTTCCTGCTGAGCGCGCAGGCCTCCGGCGCGCAGGTGATCGGCCTCGCGAACGCCGGCAACGACACGATGAACTCGATCAAGCAGGCGAAGGAGTTCGGCATTACGCCGAAACAGTCGCTCGCCGGACTGCTGATGTTCATCTCGGACGTGCATAGCCTGGGCCTCGAGGCGACGGCCGGCATGTACCTGACGACGGGCTTCTACTGGGACTACAACGACGAGACGCGCGCCTGGTCAAAGCGCTTCTTCGAACGCATGAAGCGCATGCCGACAATGGTGCAGGCCGGCGACTACTCGGCGACCTACCACTACCTGAAGGCGATCAAGGCCGCCGGCACGGACGAAGCGAAGGCGGTAATGGCGAAAATGCGCGACACGCCGGTGAACGACTTCTTCGCAAAGAACGGCAAGGTGCGCATTGACGGGCGAATGGTGCATGACATGTACCTCGCGCAGGTGAAGAAACCGTCCGAGTCGAAGTATCCGTGGGACTACTACCACATCCGCCAGGTGATCCCCGGCGACGAGGCCTATATCCCGCTGGCCGAGAGCAAGTGCCCGCTGGTCAAGAAGTAGCAGCAGGCACGCCAGACCGGCCATGACCGCGGGGTGGTGAGCAGCGCGAACGCGCACCGCCCCGCGGCCGGCACCGACATCCGAGCGCGAGACCATGGACATCTTCGGCATTCCGATCCAGGCCCTGATGGGACAGCTGCTGATCGGGCTCATCAACGGCTCGTTCTACGCGATCCTCAGCCTCGGGCTGGCGATCATCTTCGGCCTGCTCAACATCATCAACTTCGCGCACGGCGCGCTGTACATGATGGGCGCCTTCTGCGCGTGGATCGGCCTGACCTGGCTCGGGCTCAACTATTGGGTTGCGCTGATCGCTGTCCCCGTCGTCGTTGGCGCGTTCGGCATGCTGATCGAGCGCACGATGCTCAAGCACCTGTACCAGCTCGACCACCTGTACGGACTGCTGCTCACCTTCGGCCTCGCGCTGATCATCGAAGGGCTGTTCCGCTACCGCTTCGGCATCTCCGGCGAAAGCTACCCGGTCCCCGAACTGCTGTCGGGCGGCTTCAACCTCGGCTTCATGTTCCTGCCGAAATACCGCGCCTGGGTCGTCGCGGTGTCACTGGTCGTGTGCTTCGGCAGCTGGTTCATCATCGAGCGCACCAAGCTCGGCTCCTACCTGCGCGCGGGCACCGAGAACCCGCAACTGCTGCAGGCGTTCGGCATCAACGTGCCGCTGATGATCACGCTCACCTACGGCTTCGGCGTCGCGCTCGCGGCCTTGGCCGGCGTGCTCGCCGCGCCGGTGTTCCAGGTGAACCCGGTGATGGGCTCCAACCTCATCATCGTCGTGTTCGCGGTTGTGGTGATCGGCGGCATGGGCTCGATCATGGGCTCCATCGTCACCGGCCTCGGCCTCGGCCTGATCGAGGGCCTCACGCGCGTGTTCTACCCGGAGGCGTCGGCGGTCGTGATCTTCGTCATCATGGGCATCGTGCTGTTGCTGCGGCCGGCCGGACTCTTCGGGCGGGAGCGCTGAGCGCCATGCCACGTCCCCCCATCGCCCTGCCCCCGGCGCCGAAAGGCGCCCCGACCCTGCCGCCGAACGGCGCCTCCGCACCGGGAATCGCACCATGAATGGCAAACACATCGGCTGGATCGTCCTGCTCCTGCTCGGGCTGGTCGCACCCTTCCTTGTCTATCCCGTGCTGGTGATGAAGATCCTGTGCTTCGCGCTGTTCGCCTGCGCGTTCAACCTGCTGCTGGGCTACACCGGCCTGTTGTCCTTCGGCCACGCCGCCTTCCTCGGCTCCGCCGGCTATCTCTGCGGCTACACGGTGCAGGGGCTCGGCCTGTCGCCCGAACTGGGCCTTCTCGCCGGCACGGTCGGCGCCGCGGCGTTGGGTTTCATGTTCGGCAGCCTCGCGATCCGCCGCGCCGGCATCTATTTCGCGATGATCACGCTCGCGCTCGCCCAGCTCGTGTATTTCCTCGCGCTGCAGTTCCCCTTCACCGGCGGCGAGGACGGCATGCAGGGCATCCCGCGCGGCCACCTGTTCGGCCTCATCGACCTCTCCGACACGATGAACATGTATTTCTTCGTGCTCGCGGTGTTCCTGTTCGGCTTCTGGATCATCGAACGCGCAATCGACTCGCCCTTCGGCCAGGTGCTGAAGGCAATCCGCGAGAACGAGCCGCGCGCGATCTCGCTCGGCTACGATGTCGATCGCTACAAGCTGCTCGCCTTCGTGCTCTCGGCCGCGCTCGCGGGCCTCGCCGGCGCGACCAAGACGCTCGTGTTCCAGCTCGCGTCGCTGACCGACGTGCATTGGCACATGTCCGGCGAGGTCGTGCTGATGACACTGCTGGGCGGCGTGGGCACAGTGTTCGGCCCCATCGTCGGCGCGACCATCGTCGTCAGCCTGCAGAACTACGGCGCGGAACTGGGGCAGTGGGTCACCGTGCTGACCGGCGTGATCTTCGTCGTCTGCGTGCTCGCCTTCCGCCGCGGCGTCGTCGGCGAAGTCGCGCTGCTGATCAAACGCTCGGGCATCCGGCCCTGACACAGGCGCCGGACGCTCAGCCCGTCTCGCCTGCGCTTCCGGCCGGACTCCATTCGAAGCTGCCGCTGCTGCCGGCGAACAGCGGACGACTCCCACCCGGCGCTGCGCGCAGGAACGTCCTCAACTCGCCTGGGGCGAGGCCTTGCGGCGGCTTCGCATCGGCGTTCAGATGCCGCGCACGCACGATCAGTTCGCCCGCGATGTCGGCGATGCGACAGTTGATCGATTCGGCCGCCGCCTGCCGTGCCGCTTCGACTCCGGCGATCGCCGCAAGCAGCTTCTCGCGATGCGCTGCGCGCGCCTTGCCCTGCTCCGACAACTGGGCCATGGCCTTGAGCACCGGCGTGACATTTTCGCGCAGCTTGTGGAAGGCGGCCTGCTGCTCCGCGTTCAATGCGATCTCCTGGCGTTGCACCCTGGCGGCAACGGTCAGGTAGTTGGCCACCCCGGGGCGCATGCGCAGGGTGTCCATGATCTGTCTGGCCTGCTCGTCGGCCGCCTGCAGCTCGTCGAGCTGCGCGCGCGCAGCCTTGATCAGCCCGCCCTGCGCGTCTTCGGGCGGCAGCAGGACGGACACGACGGTCTCGGTCGGTCCGTGCGGACGCACCTGCGCGACGGCGATCCTGCGCCCGGCCAGCACCGACGCCTCTGCGAGCGCGATCTCCAGTTCGTCGGCGAGGATGTCGCAGCCGACGGCCCGTTCCCGCACCACGACACGGCGACCGACGATCAGGCTGTTCTCGGCGTACTGAAGCGTCACTTCCCCATCCGGCGCAAGGATCGTCGCCCCGCTGACGCGCCCCTCCACCGCGACCTGCCCGCCGGGATTCACTATTACACCGCCGCTCAGGTTCCTCTTCAGCACGACCGCGCCACCGCGCGACACGATCTTGCCGAACACGTCCGCGAAGGTTGTCACGTTGAGCCCTTCGACCACGCGGCCTTCCTGGATCTCGCCGTGCTCCTCGTAATCGTCGCCCATCAGGACGAGGTCGCCGGTCGTCCGCAGGCTCACGCCGGCACGGTTGACGATCTTGTCCGTGACCGAGACCTTGCTCGACGCCTCGTCGATATCGAGGAAACCGTCGATGGTCGCGACCATGAACTCGCCGTCGGGACCGCTCTCGACACGGGTACCGGCCCCGGCGAGGGCGGCAAAGTCGATATCCTTCGGCAGCGCTGGGGCCACCGCCCGGCCGTCGAGTTCGCGGCCCGGTTCGCCGAGCGCCAGCGGCAGTTTACGCAGCAGCTTCTCGCCCGCGCGGATCTGCGGAAAGCGGTTGCGGAAGCGGGCGAGATTGACGCGTCCGTCCGGGAGCATCCCGGGCGCGTCGTCGCGGTGCAAGCCCGCCGAGAGCTCCTCGACGCCCGCATCGCGGCCGGCACCCGGCGGCACGGCGCGGGCGATCACGACCCTGCCCGTGCGTTCGCTATCGATGGCCTCACGCACGGCGGATTCGTCGATGCCGCAACGCAGGCCCTTCAGCCACATCTGGGCAATGAATTCGTCGAAATCGAGACGGGTCTTCTGCGTGACCGTCTCGAACTCCGGGCCATCCGCCGATCCACCCGCGGCCGTGCGCGGGACCGTGCAGTCGATGCTCACCAGCTCGAACAGGTACTCGGCGCGGGCGCCCGAGATCTTCAGGCCGCGATAAAGGGGGATGCGCACCGGCAGGATGTGGGTCATGCCGGCAGCGAAGCGCACGCGCGGCTGCCGCCCGGCGGCCGTACATGCACGGGCTTCGTCGGCTGCTCGCCCCGCCTCGCAATCGAATGCCAGGCGCACGAAGGCGGAGTAGTCGAGCTCGCGGAAACAGATGCCGCGAATGAACGCCTGCTCCACCCACGCGCGGAATTCCGCCGACCCGTCCAGCCGCGACAGGTCCACCCACAGCCCCTCGTCGTCACGGACGATGAAGTCCGGCAACGGCTCGTCCCCTTCCCGCCGAGATTCGGCCACTACGGCGACCATCCCGCCTCCCTGTATGAAACATTTGTTTTCATCTTACCCGTCCGCGCACGGCATGGGCGTTCCGCGTTCAGGCGCATTGGTCGCAGCCGCCACGACTGCGGTAAGCTTGCGCGCGACCAACCGCGCCACCCCGCCCATGCCCTCCGAGTTCGACCTCATCCGCCGCCATTTCACCCGCCCCGCGCACCACACGACGCTGTCGGTCGGCGACGATGCGGCATTGCTCACGCCGCGGGCGGGCATGCAGCTCGCCGTATCGACCGACATGCTCGTCGCCGGCACCCATTTCTTCGCCGACGCCGACCCCGAGGCGCTCGGCTGGAAGACCCTCGCGGTAAACGTCTCCGATCTCGCGGCGATGGGCGCCGAACCGCGCTGGGCCGTGCTCGCGCTGTCGCTGCCGGCAGCCGACGACGCGTGGATCGCGGCCTTCGCGCGCGGCTTCTTCGCCTGTGCCGACGCGTTTGGCGTCGATCTTGCGGGCGGCGACACCACGCGCGGCCCCTTGAACCTGTGCGTGACGGTCTTCGGCGAAGTCCCGGCCGGGGCCGCCATCACGCGCGGCGGCGCGCGCACCGGCGACGACCTGTGGATCACCGGCACGCCCGGTCACGCGGCCCTCGGTCTCGCGCACCTGCGCGGCGAGGTCGCGCTCGGCGCGGAGGCTGCGCGCGCATGCCTTGCCGCCCTGCACCGCCCGCAGCCGCGCGTCGCGTTCGGGCAGGCCCTGCGCGGCATCGCCAGCGCGATGCTCGACGTCTCCGACGGGCTGCTCGGCGACCTCGGCCACATCCTCGAATGTTCCGGCTGCGGCGCGCGCATCGACGTCGGCGCACTGCCCCTCGCCGCCCTGCACGCCTGCGGAGCCGACGCGGCCCTCGCACGGCGCTGCCTGCTGTCGGGCGGCGACGACTACGAACTCCTGTTCGCCGCGCCGCCCGCGCAGCGCGAACGCCTCGCCGCGCTCGCACACGCGCACGGGCTGCCGCTGTCGCGCATCGGCACGATCACCGGGAGCGCCGGCCAACTCGTGCTGCGCGAGACCGACGGCCGCGAGCACGCATCGGCTCACGCCGGCTACGACCATTTCGCCTGACCCACGCACCGAAGCCCCCCATGCGCCCCACCGTCCGCCTGCTCCTGAGCCACCCCGCGCACTTCATCTCGCTCGGATTCGGCTCCGGCCTGTCCCCGCGCGCGCCGGGCACCGCCGGCACCCTCGCCGCCTGGCTGCTCTACCCGCTGCTGCGCGCACCGATCTCCGAATTCGTGTTCCTCGCCCTGCTCGCGAGCTTCTTCGTCGCCGGCATCATCGCGGCCGACCGCACCGGCCGCGCCCTCGGCGCATCGGACCACGGCGCGATCGTGTGGGACGAGATCGTCGCGTTCTGGCTCGTGCTGTTCTTCGCCCCGCCCGGACTGGCGTGGCAGGCGGCCGCCTTCGTGCTGTTCCGCTTCTTCGACATCGTCAAGCCGCAGCCCATCCGCTGGGCCGACAGCCATGTCGGCGGCGGCTTCGGCGTGATGCTCGACGACCTGATCGCAGCCGGCTACGCGATCCTCGCGCTCGCCATGCTGAAGCACTTCCTGGGGTGAGCCGATGATCGACGAAGAACTGCACGCCCTGTCGCGCCGGGTCGGCGACTGGCTCGCCGCGCGCGGCGCGACGCTTGCCTGCGCGGAATCCTGCACCGGCGGCTGGGTCGCGCAGACCGTGACCGCCACCGCCGGCAGTTCCGGCTGGTTCGACCGCGGTTTCGTGACCTATTCCAACGAGGCCAAGCAGGAACTCCTCGGCGTCGCGGCCGCGACGCTCGCCCGTCACGGCGCCGTCAGCGAGGAGACGGTGCGCGAAATGGTCGCCGGCACCCTCGCGCACAGCCGCGCACGCTATGCCCTCGCAGTGTCCGGCGTCGCCGGCCCGGGCGGCGGCACCGCCGCCAAGCCGGTCGGGATGGTGTGCCTCGCGTGGGGCGAGCGCGGCGGCGAGGTCCGCAGCGAGACCGTCCGCTTCGCCGGCGATCGCACCGGAATCCGCCGCCAGGCGGTCATCCGCGCGCTCGCCGAGTTGATGACATAATCATATTTAGATCGTCATGCGGGCGACCTGCAACACACCAGCAATCTCTGTGCCATAATTCCCCAACGTTTTGAAAGGACAGGACATGGACGACAACAAGGCCAAGGCCCTCGCCGCCGCGCTCTCGCAGATCGAGAAGCAGTTCGGCAAGGGTTCGATCATGCGGATGGGCGACGGCAACGTCGAGAAGGACATCCAGACGGTCTCGACCGGCTCGCTCGGACTCGACATCGCGCTCGGCCTCGGCGGCCTGCCGCGCGGCCGCGTGGTCGAAATCTACGGACCGGAATCGTCCGGCAAGACCACGCTGACGCTGCAGGTCATCGCCGAGATGCAGAAGATCGGCGGCACCGCAGCCTTCATCGACGCCGAGCACGCGCTCGACGTCGGCTACGCCGAGAAGCTCGGCGTGAACATCACCGACCTGCTGATCTCGCAGCCCGACACCGGCGAGCAGGCGCTTGAGATCGCCGACATGCTGGTGCGCTCGGGCGGCGTCGACATCGTCGTCATCGACTCGGTCGCGGCCCTGACGCCGAAGGCCGAAATCGAAGGCGAGATGGGCGACCAGCTGCCCGGCCTGCAGGCCCGCCTGATGAGCCAGGCGCTGCGCAAGCTCACCGCCAACATCAAGCGCACCAACACGCTGGTGATCTTCATCAACCAGATCCGCATGAAGATCGGCGTGATGTTCGGCAACCCAGAAACCACCACCGGCGGCAACGCGCTGAAGTTCTACGCCTCCGTGCGCCTCGACATCCGCCGCACCGGCGCGATCAAGAAGGGCGACGAGGTCGTCGGCTCCGAAACGCGCTGCAAGGTCGTCAAGAACAAGGTCGCCCCCCCGTTCAAGGAAGCGCACTTCGACATCCTCTACGGAGAGGGCATCTCGCGCGAAGGCGAGATCATCGACCTCGGCGTGGACAAGAAGATCGTCGACAAGTCGGGCGCCTGGTACTCGTACCAGGGCGACAAGATCGGCCAGGGCAAGGACAACACGCGCGAGTTCCTGCGCGGCAATCCGGCCCTCGCACGCGAGATCGAGAACAAGGTGCGCGTCGCCGTCGGCCTCAAGGAACTGCCGGCCGCACCCGCGCAGCCGGCAGCCGAGGCGGCCTGACGCCCCTTCCCGGGATCATGCCGGAGACGAGCCTGCGGGAACGCGCATTGCGGCACCTCGCGCGTCGCGAGCACTCGCGCGCCGAGCTGGCCCGCAAGCTCGGCCCGCACGGCTCCGCCGAGGAGATCGACGACGTGCTCGACCGCATCACCGAACTCGGCCTGCTCAGCGACCACCGCTTCGCCGAAGCCTGGGTGCGCAGCAAGGCCGCCCGCTTCGGCACCGCACGCCTGCGGCGTGAGCTCGCCCAGCGCGGCGTCGGGCGCGACACGATAGACGCCGCGCTCGATGCCGAAACCGTCGAGGATGACGTCGAGCGCGCGCGCGCCGTATGGCGCGGCAAGTTCGGCGCCGCGCCGGCCGACGCGCGCGAGTGGGCGCGCCAGGCGAGATTCCTACAAGGCCGCGGCTTTGGCACCGACGTGATCCGCAAGATATTGAAAGAGAACCCCGATGAGTCTGCTTAAGGTCGCCGGACTGCAGAAGCGCTACAAGGCACGAACCGTCGTGCACGATGTCGGCTTCGAAGTCGGCAGCGGCGAAGTGGTCGGACTGCTGGGCCCGAATGGCGCCGGCAAGACCACCTGCTTCTACATGATCGTCGGCCTCGTGCGCGCCGACGGCGGCGACATCCGCCTCGACGACGCCGAGCTCACGCACCTGCCGGTGCATGCGCGCGCACGCCTCGGCCTGTCCTATCTGCCGCAGGAAATGAGCGTGTTCCGCAAGCTCACCGTCGCCGAGAACATCCGCGCGGTGCTGGAGCTGCAGGGCCTGAACAGCGAGCGCGTCGACGCGCGCCTCGAGGAACTGCTCGAGGAACTGGGCATCGCCCACCTGCGCGACAACACTGCCGTGTCGCTGTCCGGCGGCGAGCGGCGCCGCTGCGAGATCGCCCGCGCGCTGGCGACCGACCCGCGCCTGATCCTGCTCGACGAGCCCTTCGCCGGTGTCGACCCGATCGCGGTGCTCGACATCCAGAAGATCATCCGCTTCCTGCGCGACCGCGGCATCGGCGTGCTGATCACCGACCACAACGTGCGCGAGACGCTCGGCATCTGCAACCGCGCCTACATCATCAGCGAAGGCCGCGTGCTCGCGAGTGGCCGGCCCGACGAGATCGTCGCCAACGAACAGGTTCGCCGCGTCTATCTCGGCGAGCATTTCCGCCTCTGATCCAGCCAGCGTAGTCCCATGAAACCGTCACTCCAGCTCAAGATCTCCCAGCACCTCACGCTGACGCCGCAGCTGCAGCAATCGATCAAGCTGCTGCAGCTGTCCACGCTGGAGCTGAACCAGGAGCTGGAACGCTTCCTCCTCGAGAACCCCATGCTCGAGCGCGAGGACGGCGACGGCAGCGACTTTGCGCCGGGCTCTGCACCGGCGGCGGGCGAAGCGACCGAACCCGGCAACCAGACCGACACCCCCGCATCGAGCGAGGAGTCGCATGGCGAGGCCGAGCCGGCGAGCTTCGACGAGGCCGGCGAGTGGTCGAGCGCGGGCAGCGGCTCGTCGAACCGCGACGATGACGACGACACCGACTTCCAGGAACTGCAGGCTGCCGGCACCAGCCTGCGCGACCACCTCGACCAGCAGGTGAGCCTGTCGCCGCTGTCCGATCGCGACCGCGCGCTGGTGCGCTTCATCATCGAGGCGCTCGACGAGGACGGCTACCTCAACCAGTCGCTCGATGAACTGCTGCCGCTGCTGCCGCCGGAACTCGAGTACGACCTCGACGACCTCTCGATCGCGCTGCACCACGTGCAGAACCTCGATCCGGCCGGCATCGGCGCACGCACGCCGCAGGAATGCCTGAGCCTGCAGCTCCGGGCGATGCCGCCCTGCCCGACGCGCGACCTCGCGCTGAAGATCGTCGACGAGCACCTCGACCTGCTCGCCGAGCGCAACTTCCTGCGCATCAAGCGCGCCACCGGCTGCGACGACGACGCGTTGCGCGCCGCGCACGCACTGATCTGCCGCCTCGACCCGCATCCGGGTTCGCAGCACTCGGTGCAGGAGACGCGCTACATCCTGCCCGACGTGGTCGTGCGCAAGGTGCGCAACCGCTGGACAGTCACGCTCAACCCCGAGGCGATGCCGAAGCTGCGCATCAATTCCCTGTACGCCAGCATCCTGCAGCAGAACCGGGGAACGGGCGGCGCGCTCACCAGCCAGCTGCAGGAAGCGCGCTGGCTGATCAAGAACGTGCAGCAGCGTTTCGACACCATCCTGCGGGTTTCCCAGGCGATCGTTGACCAGCAGCGACAGTTCTTCGATTATGGCGATGTGGCGATGCGACCTCTGACGTTGAGGGAGATCGCAGACCAGCTCGAGCTGCACGAGTCGACGGTCTCGCGAGTCACGACGCAGAAATTCATGGCCACACCGCGCGGCGTGTTTGAGCTGAAGTACTTTTTCGGCAGCCACGTTGCCACCGACACCGGTGGGGCGGCATCTTCCACGGCGATTCGAGCGCTGATTCGCCAGCTGGTGGAGGCCGAAGACAGGAAGAAGCCCCTGTCCGACGCGAAAATTGCCGAATTGTTGGGCCAGCAGGGTATCGTGGTGGCACGCAGGACGATCGCGAAGTACCGCGAGTCACTCAATATCCCGCCGGTCAGCCTGCGCAAAGCGATCTGAAAGACGATCTGACAATACGAGGAAACATCATGAATCTCACCATCACCGGACATCACGTCGAAGTCACCCCCGCGATCCGCGAGTACGTCAACACCAAACTCGATCGCGTCATCCGCCACTTCGACAACGTGACCAGCGTCAGCGTGATTCTGTCGGTGGAGAAGCTGCGGCAGAAAGCGGAAGTCACGCTGCACGTGCGCGGCAAGGACATCTATGTCGAGAGCGAGGACGGCGACATGTACGCCGCGATCGACAGCATGACGGACAAGCTCGACCGCCAGGTCCTCAAGTACAAGGGCAAGAACCACGACCACGGCCACGACACGCTGAAGCACCAGCAGCCGACCGAGCTGTGATTCTTTAATTCGCGCCGGGGGTCCGGGGTGTGTTTATAATTCGCGCGTTTTCAACCCGCGCCTGCCGCACACTCCGAGCCTCCTCCCGCATCCAACCGGCAGCGGCACGGCCCGTGTCGTGCAGGTGGTGATTCGCATGAGCCTCATCGCCGAACTCCTGCCCCCCTCGAACGTGGTCATCGATCTGGACGCCAGCAGCAAGAAGCGCGTCTTCGAACAAGCCGGACTGCTGTTCGAAAACAACCAGAGCATCGCCCGCAGCGTCGTCTTCGACAGCCTTTTTTCGCGCGAGCGCCTCGGCTCGACCGGGCTGGGCCAGGGCATCGCGATTCCGCACGGCCGCATCAAGGGCCTGAAGGAAGCCGCCGGCGCCTTCCTGCGCCTGTCCGCCCCGGTGCAGTTCGACGCGCCCGACGGCCGCCCCGTCACGATGCTGTTCGTGCTGCTGGTGCCCGAACAGGCCAACGAAACCCACCTGCAACTGCTGTCCGAGCTCGCGCAGATGTTCAGCGACCGCGACTTCCGCGACCAGCTGCAGAACGCGCCCGACGCCGCGGCAATCCATTCGCTGTTCGCCTCCTGGGGCCCGCATGCGGCAGACCAGCGTCGCGCGGCTGTATGACCTGCACCGCGAGCAGCTGGAGCTGACGCACGTCAGCGGCCGGCTCGACCGAGTCATCTCCGTCAACGAAGAACGCATCTGGCCGGCCGACCTCGTCGGTCACCTCAACCTGATCCATCCGACGCGCATCCAGATCCTGGGCGCAGCAGAACTCTCGTGGGCCCAGCGCCACGCGCGCGAGAAGGTCGCCCACCACCTCACCGAGATCATCAGCGCGCGCCCCCCGGCCATCATTGTCGCCGACGGCTGCAACATCCCGGACATCCTGCGCGGCATCTGCGAGTACGCCGACGTCGCCCTGATCACGACGCCGCAGCCTTCCGCGAGCGTGATCGACCAGCTGCGCCTTTACATGTCGCGCGAACTGGCCGAGAAGATCTCACTGCACGGCGTGTTCATGGACGTGCTGGGCATCGGCGTGTTCATCACCGGCAGCTCCGGCGCCGGCAAGTCCGAGCTCGCGCTGGAGCTCATCTCGCGCGGCCACGGCCTCGTCGCCGACGACATCGTCGAGTTCTCGCGCATCGCGCCGACGGTGCTCGAAGGGCGTTGCCCGGAGATGCTCAAGGACTTCATCGAGGTGCGAGGCCTGGGCATCCTCAACATCCGCACGATCTTCGGCGAGACCGCGTGCCGGCGGAAGATGCGCCTGCGCCTGATCGTGCATCTCGAACGCCGCCTGCCGGGCCAGTCCGACCCCTCGCGCCTGCCGGTGCAGCACGAGACGCAGGACATCCTCGGTGTACCCGTGATCCGCACGACCCTGCCGGTCGCCGCCGGGCGCAACATCGCGGTGCTGCTCGAAGCGGCCGTGCGCTCGACGATCCTGCAGCTGCGCGGCATCGATTCGACGCAGGAATTCATCGACCGCCAGCAGCGCCTGCTCGACGCCGACGGCGAAACCCTCTGATCGCCCGCCGCCGGCAGGGCTCTTGCCGCACTGCCGCATCGGCTGATACGCTCAGGGTCTTTGCGCCTCCCCGCGAAGGCTTCCCTGATGACTGCCGCAACACCGGATTACCTGGAAAAGATCCTCAATGCCCGCGTCTACGACGTGGCCGAGGAAACACCGCTGGACCTCGCCACGAACCTCTCGGAACGCGTGCATAACCGCGTCTTCCTGAAACGCGAGGACATGCAGCCGGTGTTCAGCTTCAAGCTGCGCGGCGCGTACAACAAGATGGCGCACCTGTCGCCGCAGGCCCTCAAGCGCGGCGTGATCTGCGCCTCGGCCGGCAACCATGCGCAGGGCGTCGCGCTCTCCGCCCAGCGCATGGGGGTGCGCGCGGTGATCGTGATGCCGACCTCGACGCCGCAGATCAAGGTCGATGCGGTCAAGGCTCGCGGCGGCGAGGTCGTCCTCGCGGGCGACTCCTACTCCGACGCCTACGCCCACGCGGTCGAACTGGAGAAGACCGAAAAGCTGACCTTCGTCCATCCCTACGACGACCCGGACGTGATCGCCGGCCAGGGCACGATCGGCATGGAGATCCTGCGCGCGCACCCCGATCCGATCCACGCGGTGTTCTGCGCGGTCGGCGGCGGCGGCCTGATCGCCGGCGTCGCCGCCTACATCAAGCGCCTGCGCCCGGAAACGAAGATCATCGGCGTGGAGACCGTGGACGCCGACGCGATGACCCGCTCGCTCGCCGAAGGCCGCCGCGTCGTGCTCGAACAGGTCGGGCTGTTCGCCGACGGCACCGCGGTGAAGCAGGTCGGCGAGGAAACCTTCCGCCTGTGCCAGCAATACGTCGACGAGATGATCCTGGTCGACAACGACGCGATCTGCGCAGCGCTGAAGGACGTGTTCGAGGACACCCGCTCGATCCTCGAACCCTCGGGCGCGCTCGCGGTGGCCGGCGCGAAGGAATACGCGAAGCGCCACAACCTGCACGGCAAGAATCTCGTCGCGGTGGCGTCCGGCGCCAACATGAACTTCGACCGCCTGCGCTTCGTCGCCGAGCGCGCGGAAGTCGGCGAGCAGCGCGAGGCCGTGTTCGCGGTGACGATCCCGGAGCGCCCGGGCTCCTTCCGCAAGTTCTGCAGCCTGATCGGCAACCGCCACATCACCGAGTTCAACTACCGCTATGCCGACCCGCAGCGCGCGCACATCTTCGTCGGCGTGGCGGTGCATAACCGCGCCGAGGCGACGCGCGTCGTCGAGATGCTGGAGCGCCACGAACTGCCGGCGGTGGACCTGACCGACGACGAGATGGCGAAGAGCCACATCCGCTACATGGTCGGCGGGCGCGCGCCGCACGTGAACAACGAGTTGATCTACCGCTTCGAATTCCCCGAGCGCCCGGGCGCGCTGATGAATTTCCTCACCAGCCTGCATTCGGACTGGAACATCAGCCTGTTCCACTACCGCAACCACGGCGCCGATTTCGGCCGCGTGCTGGTGGGCATGCAGGTGCCGCCCGAGGACAAGGGTGCCTTCCAGGACTTCCTCGACCGGCTCGGCTACGAATACGCGGACGAGTCGGCCAACCCGGCCTACCGCATGTTCCTCGGCTGAGCGGGGAAGGCACCGGCCTCGGTCACGATCCAGTCCATCGGACGGTCGTGCGGCTGCGGCCAGACGTCGTCGACGCGCGCGAATTCGAAACCCAGCCCCACCGCGACGGGATTCATCACGGCCAGCGTGCGGTCGAAGTATCCGCCCCCGTAGCCGACGCGGTAGCCCGCGGCATCGAAGGCGTTGCACGGCACGAGGATCAGGTCGGGATCGACCGCCTCGCCGTCGGCGGGATGGGGAATGCCGTGCCGGTCGAGCGGCATTTCCATGCCGGGAATCCAGCGACGGAACACCATCGGGCCGGCCTGGTGCGGCACCACCGGCAGCACCGCGATACGCGACGGGTCGGCGGCCAGCCAGTGCGTGACCCACGCGCGCAGGTCGGGTTCGCCGCGGTAGGGCCAGCAAAAGCCGAGCGTCTTCGGCGCCAGACGGGCGACGAGTTCGCCCAGATGGGTTTCGAAATGGCGCATCAGGGCGGCGCGATGCGTGGCCGTCAGCGCCTGGCGCGCCGCGATCGTGCGGGCACGCAGGGCCCGGCGCTGTTCGACGGGGTCGGCGGAATCTGCGCCGGGGGCAGGATGGGCGGAATTCACTGTGGTATGGTCGGGCTGATCGAAAGGGGATGGTAAGGGATGGCAAAGGGTTTGTGGGCAGCGCTGGCACTGACGCTGGCGAGCCTGACGCAGGGCGCCTTCGGGCAGATCGGGGACGACCGCATTCTCGCGGCACGCGAGGCGCTGCGCACCGGTGACCGTGCGACGCTGGAGCGCCTCGCCGCGGAACGCGAGCCGCACGTGCTCGACCCTTACGTGCGCTACTGGCGGCTGACGAACATCCTCGCCCGCCCCGAGGCGCTGCCGGTCGACGAGCTCAACGACTTCCTGCTGCGCGAGCCCGACAGCCTGCTCGCCGAGCGCCTGCGCGGCGACTGGCTGCGGCGCATGGCGCGCGAACAGGACTGGAGCGGCTTCCTGCAGGTCTATGCGGACCTGCGCGAACCCGATGCCGAGCTGCGCTGCCTGCACCGCAACGCGCGACTGGAGTCCGGCGACATGAGCGTGCTGGAGGAAGTGCGCGCACGCTGGATGGAGCTCGCGGACAACCACAACGCCTGCGAGCCGGTGTTCCGCACCCTGGCGCTGGCCGGCCACATCGGCAGCGACGAGCTGTGGTGGCGGGCGCGGCGCCAGATCGACAGCCGCAGCCCGTCGAACGCGCGCACGACGCTGTCGTGGATGAAGGCCGGGGAAGCGCCCTCGTTCGCCGACTTCGACCGCATGATGAAGAGCCCGGCAGCCTGGCTCGACCACCTGCCGGTGAATTTCGCCTTCTCGCGCGCGGGCCGCGAGCTGGCCCTGGCTGCGCTCGTGCGCGTCGCGCGCGAGGACGTGTCGTCCGCCTACGCGCGCTTCGCGCGCATCGAGGAGCGGCTGGGCGCCGAAGAGCGCGCCTACATCCATGCGACGCTGGGCCATCACGGATCGCTGCAGGGCGCGCCGGGCGCAGTGCGCTGGTTCCGCGCCGCCGGCAAGGTGCCGATGAGCGCGGAGCAGCGCGCGTGGCGCGTGCGCGCCGAACTGCGCGTCGAGGACTGGCGCGGCGTGCAGGCGGCGATCGAGGGCCTCGCCGCAACCGAGCAGACGCAGCCCGAATGGACCTACTGGCTCGGCCGCGCGCTCGCCGCACAAAATCGCCCCGTGGAGGCCGCGGCCCTGTACCAGCGCGTCGCCGGACAGCCCAGCTTCTACGGCATCCTCGCCGGCGAGGAGCTGGGCACCGCCTTCGCCGCGCCGTCGCGCAGCGGAACCGTCACGCCAGAGGACATCGCGCGCGCCGATGCCGATCCCGGGCTGCGCCGCGCACTCGCGCTGTACCGGCTGGAGATGCGCACCGAAGGCATGCGCGAATGGAACTGGTCGCTGCGCGGGCGCGACGAGGGCTTCCTGATCGCCGCGGCGCGTCTCGCGCTGCGCAACGAGATCTACGACCGCGCGATCAACACCGCCGAACGCACCGACCCGCAGGCCAACTACGACCTGCGCTTCCTCACGCCCTACCGCCAGCTTATCGAGCCGCAGGTGCACCAGCAGGGCCTCGATATGGCCTGGGTATATGGCCTGATGCGCCAGGAAAGCCGCTTCATCGCACCGGCGCGCTCGAGCGCCGGCGCGCAGGGCCTGATGCAGGTGATGCCGGCCACGGGCAAGTGGGTGGCGCGCAAGATCGGCCTCCCCGGCTATCACCAAGGCATGCTGACCGACCCCGACACCAACGTGCTGCTGGGCACGAGCTACATGCGTCTGATCCTCGAGGATCTCGACGACCATCCGGTGCTCGCGTCCGCCGGCTACAATGCGGGACCGGGCCGCGCGCGCAAGTGGCGCGACGAACGCCCGCTCGAAGGCGCGATCTATGCAGAGACGATCCCCTTTGACGAAACGCGCGATTATGTGAAAAAGGTGATGGCCAATGCGGTCATCTATGCCGCGATGCTGGAGGCGAAGCCGCAGTCGCTGAAGGCCCGCCTCGGCACGATCTCACCACGGCTGACGGCGGAACCCTAGGGATCTGTCCGTCCTGCGCAAGGAGGCAGCAGCATGAAACTGGAACGCGTCGTACTCGTCGGCGGCACCGGGTTTGTGGGCCGCGCTGTTGCCAACCGCCTGTCGCGCGAAGGCATCACCATGCTGGTGCCGACGCGGCGCTACATCCACGCGGGCGAGCTGCTGGTGCTGCCGACCGTGGATGTGGTCGAGGCCGACATCCATGACCCGGCGACGCTGGAGCGTCTCTTCGCCGGCGCCGACGCCGTCGTGAACCTCGTCGGCATCCTGCACTCGCGCCCGGGCCGTCCCTACGGCCCCGACTTCGCACGTGCCCACGTCGAGCTGCCGCGCAAGCTCGTCGCGGCATGCCGGGCGGCCGGCGTCGCCCGCCTCGTGCACATCAGCGCGCTCGGTGCGGCAGCGGACGGCCCGTCGGAATACCTGCGCTCCAAGGCGGCCGGCGAGGAGGCCATCCACGCGGCCAGCAACGCGCCGGCGTGGACGATCCTGCGCCCGTCGGTGATCTTCGGCCGCGAAGACAACTTCCTCAACATGTTCGCGCGCCTCGCGCAGCTTTTCCCCGTCCTGCCGCTCGCGGGCGCGCAAGCGCGCTTCCAGCCGGTGCACGTCGAGGACGTCGCCGAGGTCGTGTGGCGCAGCCTCACGGAGCCGTCGGCACGCGGCCAGACCTACGAGGTGGCGGGCCCGAAGGTCTACACGCTGCGCGAGCTGGTCGAATACGTCAGCGAGCTCTCCGGCCGGCCGCGCCCGGTGATCCCGCTGCCCGAGGGCCTCGCGCTGCTGCAGGCGCGGCTGATGGAACTCGCGCCACGGCCGCTGATGAGCCGCGACAACGTGCGCTCGATGCGCGCCGCCAACGTCGCCGGCGGCGCCCCCCTGCCCTTCGGCATGACGCCGGCGGGGCTCGAGGCGCTCGCGCCGACCTGGATCGGCGGCGGCCATCTGCGCGCCCGCTACTACCCGATGCGCAGCCGCGCGCGCCGTCCGCGCCACGGCTGACCTTTCCCCGCATCACCCGAGCAGTCCCTACGGAGACGAGTGCATGAAACTGATCATCGGCAACAAGAACTATTCGTCCTGGTCCCTGCGCGCATGGCTCGCAGCCCGCGCCGCCGGACAGCTCTTCGAGGAGATCCGCATTCCCCTTTTCATCGAAGGCAGCCGCGAGCGCATCCTGCAGCACTCGCCCTCGGGCAAGGTGCCCTGCCTGATCGACCACGGCCTCACGGTATGGGACTCGCTGGCGATCTGCGAGTACCTCGCCGAGAAGTCGCCCGGACTGTGGCCGGCCGATCCCGCGGCGCGCGCGTTCGCGCGCGCGATCAGCGCCGAGATGCATTCCGGCTTCCCGGACCTGCGCCAGAACATGACCATGAGCATCCGCAAGGACTACGCCGGAAAAGGCCACACGCCCGCCGTCGACGCCAACATCGCGCGCATCGAGGCGATCTGGAACGACTGCCGCGCGCGCTTCGGCGCGATGGCGAATCCGGCCGGCCCCTATCTCTTCGGCGCCTTCACGATCGCCGACGCGATGTACGCGCCGGTCTGCTTCCGCTTCAAGACCTACGACGTGAAACCCGCCGGTGCGGCCGGCGAGTACCTCGCGACGATGCTCGCACATCCGGCGATGAAGGAATGGGAAGCGGCGGCCCTCGTGGAGACCGAATCCATCCCCTGCGAGGATCTCTACGGCTGATGCGCTGCTACGTCGTCGGCGGCGCCGTGCGCGACCGCCTGCTTGGCCTGCCGGTGCAGGACCGTGACTGGGTGGTGGTCGGCGCGACGCCCGAGGAGATGCTCGCGCGCGGCTTCCGCCCGGTCGGCAAGGATTTCCCCGTCTTCCTGCACCCAAAGACCAACGAGGAGTACGCGCTCGCGCGCACCGAACGCAAGAGCGGGCGCGGCTACACCGGCTTCGTCGTGCATGCGTCGCCCGACGTGACGCTGGACGAAGACCTGCTGCGGCGCGACCTGACGATCAACGCGATCGCCGCGGACGAGGACGGCGCGCTGATCGACCCCTACGGCGGGCAGGCCGACCTCGCCGCGCGCATCTTCCGCCATGTGAGCCCGGCGTTTGCCGAGGATCCCGTGCGCATCCTGCGCGTGGCGCGCTTCGCCGCGCGCTTCGGCGACTTCGGCGTGGCGCCGGAGACGCTGGCGCTGATGCGCGCGATGGTCGCCAACGGCGAGGTCGACCACCTCGTTCCCGAGCGGGTGTGGCAGGAACTCGCGCGCGGGCTGATGGAGGACACACCCTCGCGCATGCTGCGCGTGCTGCGCGACTGCGGCGCGCTGGCGCGCATCCTGCCCGAAGTCGAGCGCCTGTTCGGCGTGCCGCAGCCGGTCGAACACCACCCGGAGGTCGACACCGGCGAGCACGTGCTGCTGGTGCTCGACCATGCCGCGAAGACGCGGCAGCCGCTCGCCGTGCGCTGGGCCTGCCTGCTGCACGACCTGGGCAAGGGCGACACGCCCGCCGACATCCTGCCGCACCACTACGGCCACGAGGCGAAGAGTGCGACCCGCGCGCGCGCCGTGTCCGAGCGCCTGCGCGCGCCGGTGGAGTGCCGCGATCTCGCGGTGATCTTCGCGCGCGAACACGGGATTTTTCACCAGATCGAGAAGCTGCGCGCGGAAACCGTCGTCAAGGTGCTGGAGACGGTCGACGCCCTGCGCCGGCCCGAGCGCTTCGCCCTGCTGCTGGAAGCCGCGGCCTGCGACTACCACGGTCGTCCCGGCCGCGAGGCGCCCTACCTCCGCGCGGAGCGCTGGCGTGCGGCGCTGGCCGCGATCCAGGGGGTGGATGCGGGCGCGATCGCGCGTGCCTGCGAGGACAAGGCGCAGATCCCGCAGCGCGTGCATGCGGCGCGCGTCGCCGCGGTCAAGGCACTGGGCGGCCGCACCCCCGCGGCCGCGGGCTGAATGCGCGCCGCGCGCCAGATCAAATGTCGCCGGCCCCGCTCACAGCGCCCGCAGGATTGCCCATGCCACCAGCGACAGGAGGATCGTGCTGGTAAATGGCAGATGAAAGGCGCGGCCGAAGAGGCGAAAATGCAGGTCGCCGGGCAGGTGACCGATGCGCAGGCGCGCCAGCCCCGGGCGGAACAGGCCGATAACCAGTACCATCAGCACGATCACGACGAGCCACTTCACCACGCCCCGCTCCGGCAAATAAACGAACATTAGACTCCGCGAAGGCGCGCTGCCGCAACGTGCGATGCGCGCACCTCGCCGACCCTACCCGCCCTCGACAAAATGACCCCAAGAATGACCAACATCACCTCTCCGATGCTGCCCCCGGCGATTTCCGCCGCTCCGGGGGGCCGCACATGAACGCCAACCGTTTCGGCGACCTCGAAGTCCTCGCCTGCAGCCCGTCGGGCAAGCCCGCGTTCGCGACGCCCCTGCTCTTCATCCACGGCGCCTACACCGGCGCATGGTGCTGGGCCGAGCACTTCCTGCCCTATTTCGCCGACGCCGGCTACACCAGCTACGCCGTGTCGCTGTCGGGGCACGGCGGCAGCCGGCGGCGCGCCGTACTCGACACGCTGTCGATCGACGACTACGTGCGCGACGTCGCCGAGGTCGTCTCGCGCCTGCCCGCGGCGCCGGTGCTGATCGGTCACTCGATGGGCGGCATGGTCGTGCAGAAGTATCTCGAACGCGCCGGCGTACCGGCCGCGGTGCTGCTGTGCTCGGTGCCGCCGCAGGGGCTCATGGGCTCGGCGATCGGGCTGATGTTCAACAAGCCCAACCTGATCAACGACCTCAACAACATGCTCAACGGCGGACATCCCGAGCCGGAGGGCCTGCGCGAAGCCCTCTTCCATCAGCCCGTCGACGACGACGCGCTGATGCGCTTCTACCGCCAGTGCCAGCCGGAATCGCATCGCGCGATTTGGGACATGACGCTGTTCAACCTGCCGCAGCCGGGCCGCATGCACCGCCCGCCGATGCTGATCCTGGGCGCGGAGCACGACCACCTCATCCCGCCCGCGCAGGTGTCCATGACCGCCGCGGTCTATGGCGAGCCCGCGCACATCTTTCCCGGCCTGGGACACGGCGTAATGCTCGAACGCGACTGGCGCCCGGTGGCCGAGCACATCGCGGCGTGGCTTCCGACACAAATTGTTTGATCGCCCACTGGAAATCGTCATCATTCCCATTCATGATGAAAGCGAGGGTGCGAGGAGGCACCCCCGACAGCCCCCCGCGGGACGTGATTCCGTGCCGTGCCGGAGTTGAATATAAAGCGCAGGTCCGCATATACGGAGCAAGGGATTCAGGAATCGGACGCGGCTGCCGATAGTTCACCCAGGTAGCCGAATCACCCGAGCACGCAGCGGAGGCCAAAATGGTGACGATCATGGACATGACGACGGGCAAGGCCATCGTGGAGCCGACGGAAGAGTACGGCGACGAGGTGCTCAACGCGAACTGGTTGCCGCCGCAGCCGGAAGTCGCGGCCGGGCTGCAGGAAGTCGAGCACGCCGCGCACGACGCGCCGAGGCCGCCGATCGATGTCGAGCATTTCCTCGAAGCGGTGTACCGCTACCAGGAATGAACGACCCGGGGGTGCGCGCGAGACCGTGCCGCACCGCCGTTGCGCGCGATGACGCGCGCCTGACACCCGCGCCGGAAAGCGTGGGCGGCTTACGGTATTGCGCTACAGCGTGTGCAGGCGATCGCCGCGCATGAAGCCCAGCAGCGGTTCGCCGATGCCACGCCCCACCGCGAGCACCTTGAACAGCTCCCCCATCTCCTGCGGCGTCGTCAGACGCTGCACGGCGCGCGCCGCGCGGATGTAGTCCGCGCTCTCCTCCGGCCCGCGCCGCGCGAGACATTCCAGCACCCCGCAGTTGAACAGGAAGGCCGCCTGGTTCGTGTAGCCCATCACGTCCAGCCCGGCGTCGAACGCGGCCTCCGCGACCGCGGTGAAATCGACGAAGGCGGTGATGTCGTTGAGCCCTGGCCACAGGAAGGGGTCGGGATGCGCGTTGTGGCGGTAGTAGCACAGCAGTGTGCCGCTCGACCGCGACGGCAGGTAATACTCGGCGCGCGGATAGCCGTAGTCGATCAGCAGCAGCGCACCGCATTCCAGCCGCGCGGCCCATTCGCCGATCCACGCGCGCGCGGCGAGATTGATCTCGCTGACGTATTCGGCGCTGTCCGAACGTGGCAGTGCGAGCGCCGCGGCCGCTTCTGCGACCGCGCCGGCGACGGGCGAATCGGCCCAGCGCAGGACACCGTCCCCGTCGACCGCGACGCCGCGCTCGTAGAGCGCATCGCCGCGCGTGGCGACCACATGCACCGGCATCACGTCGAGCACCTCGTTCGCAACCACTGCGCCGGCGAAGCGCTCGGGCAGCGTATCGAGCCACTTCACGCGCGACGCCAGATGCGGCGCCTTCGCCGCCAGCGTGTCGAACTGGCGCTCGCGCAGTTCTCCCGAGACCTCGAGGATGCCGTAGCTGTCGGGCGCACAGCCGCGGCGCTCGAGTTCGAGCAGCAGGTCCGCCGCCAGCAGGCCCGTGCCGGCGCCGACCTCGATCACATGCGGCGCGGACGCGCGCATCACCTGCTCGACCTGCGCCGCGAGCGCCTGGCCGAACAAGGGCGTGAGTTCCGGCGAAGTGATGAAGTCGCCGCCCGGACCGAACTTTCGCGCTCCGCCGCTGTAATACCCGAGACCCGGGGCGTACAGTGCGAGCTCCATGTAGCGCGAGAACGGAATCCATCCGCCGGCTTCGGCGATGGCGGCGGTGATCGTGCGAAGCAGGCGCGTACTCTGTTCGAGGGCGTCGGCGGAGGGTTCGGGCAGGGACATGGGCGACGGGCAACGGAAAACGCGTATTCTAACCCCCGCCGCACGGCCGACCCCGCGCGCGGCCGCGGTCGATCCCGCATACAAGAATGAATCACGGACCACCCCCACGATGGACACGCAGGACACTCCCGTCATCCTCATCACCGGCGCCGCACGGCGCGTCGGCGCCGAGATCGCGCGCACGCTGCACGCCGCGGGCGCGAATGTCGTGCTGCATTACCGCAGTTCGGCCGGCGACGCCGACGCGCTCGCCGACGCGCTGAACCGCGTGCGCCCCGGCTCGGCCTGGACGGCGCGCGCCGACCTCAGGGAGGATGGCGCCCCCGAGGCGCTCGCCGACGCGGTGCTGTCGCGCCACGGCCGCCTCGACGCGCTGGTGAATAACGCCTCGAGCTTCTTCCCGACACCTCTCGGCACGATCGATGCCGCGGCGTGGAGCGACCTGATCGGCTCCAACCTGAAGGGGCCGCTGTTCCTGTCGCAGGCGCTCGCCCCGGCGCTGCGCAACGCGCGCGGCGCGATCGTGAATATCGTCGACATCCACGCCGAGCGGCCGCTGCGCCACTACCCGCTGTACTGCGCCGCCAAGGCCGGGCTGCTGGGCCTGACGAAGGCGCTCGCGGTGGAACTCGCCCCGGAGGTGCGCGTGAACGGCGTGTCGCCGGGCGCCGTGGACTGGCCCGAGAACGGCCAGATCGCCCCTGCCGAGCAGGACGCGATCGTGCGTCACACGCTGCTCGGCCGCGCCGGCAGCCCCGCCGACATCGCCCGCACCGTGCGCTTCCTGGTGTTCGACGCGACCTACGTCACCGGCCAGATCCTCGCCGTCGACGGCGGACGCAGCGCGCATCTCTGATGCACTGCGCCGAAAGGTATAATTCCGCTCGTTTTTCTAGCAGGACTCCCCCCGTGAAC
>NZ_WTVS01000259.1 GCF_012911005.2 Aromatoleum toluolicum
GCCACCCAGCAGCGTCAGTGCCGCCATCCGGTGGTATTTGGCCTGCCAGGCTGCCGCCACGGCGCACACGGCACCCAGCAACCACAGCAGCGCAAAGGCGGGGGACAGCGGCAGCTGCATCCGGTCGCCAATGGGCAGGCCCCGCGCCCACAGGGGCAGGGTGCACGCCACCAGCGCAGCGCACACCAGCCACAGCATCTGCCACTGCAGGCGACCAGTGCGCAGCAGGCGGCGGCCATTGCGGCCCATCAGGCTGAGCACGGCCAGCGTGGCCTCAAAGGCCCGCTGGCCGCTGATGCGGCGCATGACTGGTGGCGCATCGATGGCACCCTTTTCGCGCTGCCAGCGCAGCAGTGCGTAGAGCGCGATGCCCCCGCCCAAAGCCACCAGGCTCATCAC
>NZ_WTVS01000260.1 GCF_012911005.2 Aromatoleum toluolicum
CAAATCCATGACGGGCCACTTGCTCGGTGGTGCGGGGGGGATTGAGAGTGTGTTCACCGTGCTGGCACTGCATGAACAAAAAGTGCCGCCCACCATCAACCTGTTCAACCAGGATCCGGAGTGCGATCTCGACTACTGCGCCAATACGGCGCGGGACATGAAGATTGATGTGGCCGTCAAGAACAACTTTGGCTTTGGCGGCACCAACGGAACGCTGGTATTCAAACGCGTCTGATTGCGCGCACATACCAATCTCGGATCCGGTGGCAATACGTATCGCTCGTGGGCCTGCGGGCGATGTGTCATTGACTGTGGTGTCGGTCTGTCATCGAGTTGGCGCTTGATTCGTCCGTCGAAGGGAGCTGTCTTGTGACGCGGCTTTCGAGGCGGCCTCCCTC
>NZ_WTVS01000261.1 GCF_012911005.2 Aromatoleum toluolicum
AGGAAACCGCCACCCGCACCAACCTGGAAGCCGCCGACGAAGTGGCGCGCCAGATGCGCCTGCGCGACCTGGGCGGCCTGATCGTGATCGACTTCATCGACATGGAAGAGTCGAAGAACCGCCGCGAAGTGGAAAACCGCCTGCGCGACGCGCTGCGCCAGGACCGCGCCCGCGTGCAATTCGGCACCATCAGCAAGTTCGGCCTGATGGAAATGAGCCGCCAGCGCCTCAAGCCCGCCTTGAGCGAAGGCTCGTCCATCCCCTGCCCACGCTGCGGCGGCTCGGGCCACATCCGCGACACCGAATCGTCGGCCCTGCAGATCCTGCGGATCATTCAGGAAGAGTCGATGAAGGACAACACGGCCGCTGTGCACTGCCAAGTGCCGGTGGAAGTGGC
>NZ_WTVS01000262.1 GCF_012911005.2 Aromatoleum toluolicum
CAACTATATGCCCAATAAGCTATAAATTTAATAGCATTCAACTTCCCGGAGATCCAGCGGCTGTCCGTCTTGCCGCTGCACCACCCGGTGCAGCCGACCGCTTTTGCAGTCGGTGCCAAAGCCTCCACCCCAGCAGCGCGCCGAGGATGGCGGCATAGATGGCCACTTCACCAAAATTGTTCTTGCCAGCACGCATCCAGAAAAAGTGCAGCACCGCCAACCCTGCCACCGCATACACGGTGCGGTGCAGCGCCTGCCAGCGTTTGCCACCCAGTGCCTTGATCGCACGATTGAATGACGTGGCGGCCAGCAGGGCCAGCAGCACCAGGGCCAATGTACCCACCAGAATGAATGGCCGCTTAGCGATGTCGTGCAGGATGTCCGGGATGTCAAAACC
>NZ_WTVS01000263.1 GCF_012911005.2 Aromatoleum toluolicum
GCCGTGTTGCGGTCCGCAATCACCTTGGCCATCACCAGCCAGAAGGGAATGGCCGTGAGGATGACGGACAACACAAACCCCATCACATAGCCCGAAAAGGTGCTGTGGGGGCCTGCGTCGTGGTGGTGATCGTCATGCCCATGCGCATCGTGCGCGTGTGTTGCGTGTTGTGCGCTCATTTACAGCACCCCCATCAGATACACAAAGGTGAAAACGCCGATCCAGACCACGTCCAAGAAGTGCCAGAACATGGACAGGCACATCAGGCGGCGGTTGTTCTCGGGGATCAGGCCATGCTTGCCAATCTGGACCATCAGCACCACCAGCCAGATCAGGCCGAAGGTGACGTGCAGGCCGTGGGTGCCCACCAGCGTGAAGAACGCCGACAGGAAGGCAC
>NZ_WTVS01000264.1 GCF_012911005.2 Aromatoleum toluolicum
TGGGCCAACTGGTTTGGGCCAGTGCTGGCAATGCCGCACTGGCCAGCGCTGCGCCAGTGGCCTGGACAAGCCTGCGACGGGAAAGGAATGTGCTCATGGTTTTGTCTCCTGCTGATTTATAGGTATAAAAAGCAGCCTCAGCGCTCATGCGATAAGCGCTAAAAGCTATATTTTTAGAAGCATCCAGATCCCATCAAATGGGCTGTGCCTGTGATCTGCGGGGCTCAGACGGCCTTGACCAGTTCAGGCACAGCCGTGAACAGATCCGCTTCCAGCCCGTAGTCGGCCACGCTGAAGATCGGTGCCTCAGGGTCCTTGTTGATCGCCACGATCACCTTGGAGTCCTTCATGCCCGCCAAATGCTGGATAGCACCCGAGATACCGGCGGCCACATAC
>NZ_WTVS01000265.1 GCF_012911005.2 Aromatoleum toluolicum
AATACAGCCAGATGACCAGGCTGACCCAGCGGTAGGTGTACATGCGGTTCTTCAGGATGCCCGCCAGCGGGATGCACAGCGGCAGTGCCTTGATGGCCAACCATGAGCCGCCAGGCCTGACTGGGGCCAGCACCAGCTCCCAGGCCAGGCACAGAACAATCAGGGCGAGCAGGCTGCCAGCGGCAAGCCAGCGGGTGGCGGCGACACCGCTGTCGGACGGTGGGAGAGAGTTGGCGGGGGAGGCAGTCATTGGGGTGGCATCATATCGGCCATGCCTCTTTCCCTACAGACAGTCGGCTCGCGCACCGAGGCGCTGATCAATGAGCTGTCGCACTTCCCCTGGAAGACCACGGCCCAGACGCTGCGTGAGCGCTTCCGCGAGGACCACCTGGGCC
>NZ_WTVS01000266.1 GCF_012911005.2 Aromatoleum toluolicum
ACAGCTTGCTGCGCACGTCTTCGCTGCGGGCGATCTCGCTGATCAGCGCGGCCAGCTTGGCCTGGATGGGCTTGGGCATGGTGGAAGGCGCTGCGAAGGCGTTCCAGATTTCCAGGTTGAAGTTGCTGATGCCTGCCTCGGCCAGGCTCGGCACCTCGGGTGCCAGCGGGCTGCGCCCGGAGGAGGTCACGCCGATCGCGCGCAGCTTGCCCGCACGCACCTGGGCCTGCGCCAGCGCCGGGGGCAGCAGCGCCATCTGCAGCTGGCCGCCCAGCATCGCGTTGGCCACCTGCGGATAGCCAGGGTAGGGCACATGCACGGGGTTGATGTTGCTGCGCGCCTTGAGCAGCTCGGTGCCGATGTGGCCCACCGTGCCCACGCCTGGCGTGCCGTAG
>NZ_WTVS01000267.1 GCF_012911005.2 Aromatoleum toluolicum
GCACGCTGATGGCCGCGCGCGTCTTCACCGCCTTCTGCCATGGCGCCTTCTTCGGCATCGGCGCGGTGGTGGCGGCCGACCTGGTGCCGCGCCACCAGCGCTCCAGCGCCATCGCGCTGATGTTCACCGGCCTGACGCTGGCCAACGTGCTGGGCGTGCCGCTGGGCACCGCGCTGGGCCAGGTGGCGGGCTGGCGCTCGACCTTCTGGGTGGTCAGCGCCATCGGCCTGGCCGCGGTGGCGGCGCTGGCGGCCTGGCTGCCCGGCCGCATCCCGATGCAACCCGGCAACATCCTGCGCGAATTCCGCGTGCTGCGCGACGTGCGCGTGCTGTGGCCGCTGCTGGCCAGCGTGCTGGCCTCGGCCGCGCTGTTCTGCGTGCTGACCTACAT
>NZ_WTVS01000268.1 GCF_012911005.2 Aromatoleum toluolicum
GCCTCCACCGTCGCCATCGGGCGGCCGGATGCAGAGCGCATGGGCCTCAACTACCAAAGCGGCCAGCCGGTGCGCGTGAACACTGCCAATGGCGTCGCCCAGGGCTGGCGCATGAAGCTCGACTCCATCCGCATCGGTGACGTCGAGGTCTTTGGGGTAGAGGCCATCATCACCTCGCAGCCCATGCCCTATGTGCTGCTGGGCAACAGCTTCCTGAACGAGTTCCAGATGACCCGCACCAACGACCAGATGGTGCTCGAAAAGCGCCACTGACGCCTGTACACCCGCAATGTCCGCACACCCCTCCTCCACCCACGCGCACTCCGAAGGGGAGTACGAAGACCTGCTCAGCCTCTGGTCCGACCTGGAGTCGGCCCTGTCGGTGCTGCTG
>NZ_WTVS01000026.1 GCF_012911005.2 Aromatoleum toluolicum
CCCCGAGCGCGCGCACTATGACAGCGACGCGATCGCCGCCATCGTCGACGCGACGATGATCTGCACCGTGGCCTTCCAGATCGACGGCGAGGTGCATGCCATCCCGACCCTGCATTGGCGCGAAGGGGAACACCTGTACGTCCACGGCGCCAAGGCATCGCGCATGCTCAAGGCGCTCATGCAGGGCGAGGCCTGCGTGACGATCGCCCTCGCCGACGGCCTGGTACTGGCACGCTCGGCCATGCACCACTCGCTGAACTACCGCTCGGCGGTGATTTACGGCCGGTTCGAACCGGTGATCGCCCCGGACGAGAAACGGCGCAACCTGCGAGCCTTCATCGACGGCCTTTACCCTGGACGCTGGGACACGCTGCGCCCGATCAGCGACAAGGAGCTGAACGCCACCAGCGTGCTGCGCATTCCGCTGGCCGAGACTTCGGCCAAGGTGCGCGACTCGGGCGTGAAGGATGACGAGGACGACCTGGGATGGCCAGTGTGGGCCGGAGTGATTCCGTTGCACACAGGACTCGGTACGCCGCGGATGGAAGACGATAGTACTGAGCGCAAGGTGCCGCCGACACGTTTTGGCAGTCCCCGGGACAACAACGACATGGAGGCTGCATGAATGGTCGCTCGACCCGCGGCAGAATGGGTTTCTCTGTGCGATTGGGGCGTCACCGGCGCCGAGCCGGTGACGTGGATCGAACATATGCAGTCGGCCTGCGCGTCGCTTGCCGGCCTGCGACCTGTGCTTCTCCGGCAGCGACGCGATTCCCGGTCAGCTTCTCGCTTCGATGAAGTCCTCGCCCGAGTGCGCGCGCGTTGCGAGGATCGCGACCAGCGACACGGCCGCGGCGCCGACCAGGTACCAGGCCGGCGCGAACGGGTTGCCGGTGTTCTTGATCAGCCACGTGCAGACGAACGGAGCGGTGCCGCCGAAAAGCGTGTTCGCAAGGTTGAAGCTCAACGCGAAGCCGCTGTAGCGCACCGAGGTCGGGAAGCTCTCGGCGAGGAAGCACGCGAGGGTGCCGTCGTTCATCGCGAGCAACAGGCCGAACATGATCTGGATGGCCAGCATCATCTCGAAACTCGCACCCGGCAAGGCCTGGAACAGCGTGACGCTCATGGCCATGAAACTCACCGACGCGAAGATCAGCATCGTCTTGCGCCCGAACATGTCGGAGAGCTTGCCCATCAGGAAGATGAACCCGATGTAGGCCGTCAGCGCGATCGTCGCAGCCCGGAACGACGCTGCTTCGCTGAGGCCCTGCTCGGTGCTCAGATAGGTCGGCATGTAGGACAGCAGCACGTAGAAACCGACCGCGTTGAGGCTCGCGACGCCCAGCGCGACGAGCACCGTCCGGCGGTAGCGAGTGAGCAGCAGCCCGATCGGCGCAGCCTCCTTGTGCGCGTGCTTCGATTCCATCGCGCGGAACGCCGGCGTGTCCTCGAGGTTGGTGCGGATCCAGCGGCCAATCAGTCCGAAGGGCGCGGCGAGCAGGAAAGGCAGGCGCCAGCCCCACGAGTGCATCTCCTCGGTCGTCAGCACCGTGTGCATCCATGCGACCAGCAGCGAGCCGAACAGCAGCCCGGCCGCCGTGCTGGCCGGGACCAGGCTGGTGTACAAGCCGCGCTTCTTCGGCGGTGCGTACTCCGCGATGAAGGCCGAAGCGCCGGCATATTCGCCCGACGCCGAAAACCCCTGCACCAGGCGGACGACTAGCAGGAGAACCGGTGCCCAGATGCCGACCATCTCGTAACTGGGCAGGAAGGCGATCAGGAAGGTCGATCCGGACATGATCAGGATCGACAGCGAGAGCGCATCGCGACGGCCGATACGGTCACCGATGTGGCCCCAGATCACGCCTCCGATCGGGCGCACGAAGAACGAAATCGCGAACACGGCGAAGGTCGACATCAGTGCCGTCGCGCGGTCCTCGCTGGGGAAGAACACCGCCGCGATGATGGTGGCGAGATAGCCATAGGCCGCGTAGTCGAACCATTCGACGAAATTGCCGATGAAGCTTCCGGCGGCGGCGCGACGCACGAGTCGCTGTTCGCTATCCACGGCGAACCCGCTCAGTACGGCTTGTTGTGTATTCATGTTGTCTCCACGAAACCAGGTGTGAATCCGTCCGACGCGCACGGCAAGCCACGGCGGGCCCGAAAGGCACGGGCGCGCGGAAGGTTGAATCCGGGTGGGCAGGCAGCGTCGGCCCTGCCGCGGCTGTGCGGCACGGAAGGCGGGTCGTCAGCGACCTCTTGGGAATCGACGCGAAGGGGGCTCTAGGACGAGACCCTGCGGCTTTTTTTCATGAACGTGTCTCCGGTGTGATCGCCGCCCTCTTGCGGGGCAGTCAGGTGTTTTGGCGGCCTGCCGCGGGCGCGGCAGGCCGGTTTCCGTCGTCTTAGCGGCGGATGATGTTGTGCTCCGGCCCGTACTTGAAGCCGGTGATGTTGTCGGCGCCGTTCTCGGTCACGACGAGGATGTCGTGCTCGCGGTAGCCGCCCGCGCCGGGCATGCCTTCGGGCAGCATGATCATCGGCTCGATCGACACGACCATGTTCGGCTCGAGCACGGTGTCGATGTCCTCGCGGAATTCGAGGCCGGCCTCGCGGCCATAGTAGTGCGACAGCACGCCGAAGGAGTGGCCGTAGCCGAAGGTGCGGTACTGCAGCAGGCCGTGCTCGGCGAAGATCTCATTGAGCTGGGCGGCCACGTCGCAGCAGCGCACGCCCGGCTTCACGAGCTTCAGGCCGGCCTCGTGCACCTTGACGTTCACCTCCCACAGCTTGAGCGAAGCGTCGTCACAATGATCGTAGAACATCGTGCGCTCGAGCGCCGTGTAGTAGCCGGAGATCATCGAGAAGCAGTTCAGCGACAGGATGTCGCCCTTCTGCACCTTGCGCGTCGTGACCGGGTTGTGCGCGCCGTCGGTGTTGATACCGGACTGAAACCAGGTCCAGGTATCCATCAACTCCGAATCCGGGAAGCGCGTGGCGATCTCGCGCACCATCGCCTGCGTGGAGGCAAGCGCGACTTCATGCTCGGGCACGCCCTCACGCACCGCTGCGGCCACCGCCGCACCGCCGACGTCGCACACCTGCGCGCCCTGCTTGATCAGCGCGATTTCCTCGTCCGACTTGATCATGCGCATGCGCATCGTCGGCGCGCCGATGTCGGTCAGCGTGACATTGGGCAGCGCGGCCTTGAGCTTTTCCAGGCGATCGACCGGGATGTGATCGTACTCGACGCCGACACGGCCCTTGTTGGCGATTTCCTGCTGGATCGCGCGGAAGTAGTTGTCACGACGCCAGTCGGTGTAAACGACGTTGTAGTCGCCCACCGTGCGGCGCCACGGCTGGCCGCCGTCGATGTTGGCGCTGATCGACACGACCTTCTCCTGCGTCACGACAAGGCCGTAGGGACGGCCGAACGAGCAGTACAGGAAGTCGCTGTAGTAGTTGATGTTGTGCATCGACGTGAACAGCACCGCGTCGATGTCATTTGCCGCCATGTAAGCGCGCAGCTTCGCCTGGCGGTTGTGGAACTCCTGAACGGAGAAGGTGTGCTTCACCTTTTCGCCGTTCTCGATGCGCAGCAGGTCCTTCATCTCCGTGATCGACTGAATGCCGGTAACCAGATTCGTCATGTCCATCCGCTCCTGTTATATGTAGTGGGGTGTTCCGGATACCATCGCCGGCTGCGTGAAAATTCGCGCATCAGCAACGTGAGTCCATGCTAAAGAAGGGGCGGGGCCACCAATTTCCGCACTTCGACGGGCGTTTGCGTGAAAACGACGACGGCGAAAATGAGCACGGAACGCGGCCCCCTGGGGTCAGGCGGCGCCGCCGAAAAAATGCGCCGCAGCGGCCGGCCAGGACGCCACGACCGAGTCGCCCGGCTGCATGCCGAGGCAGTCGTAGGTCCTTTCGGGCAGGATGACCTTGAGGTCGTCCTCGATGCCGGGCACCTCGAGGAACAGCGTGACCATGTTGCCGATGAACTTGTGGCTCAGGAAACGCGCACGCACGTGGTTCTCGTGCCGCGGCTCGTCGCCGATCGCGATCTGGTCGGCATTGACGTAGAAGTCCGCGTGCGCGCCGTGCGACCCGGCGAAGTTGCCGCGCGACACGCTCATTCCCCCGGTGGCCGTGTTCAGCCGCACGGACTGTTCCCCGACTTCCGCGACGCTGCCGCGCAGGATCGTCACGTTGCCGATGAATTCGGCGACGAAGCGGTTCGCCGGGTGGCGGTAGATCGCCTGCGGCGAGCCGATCTGTTCCACCTTGCCGCGGCTCATGATCACGACGCGGTCGGCCATCGAGAAGGCCTCAGTCTGGCTGTGCGTGACATACACGAAGGTGATGCCCAGCTCGCGCTGCAGGGAGCGCAGCAAGGCCTGCATGCGCACGCTGAGGTGGGCGTCGAGGGCGCTCAGCGGTTCGTCGAGCAGCAGCACCTTGGGCTCGGTGACGAGCGCCCGCGCCAGCGCGACCCGTTGCCGCTGGCCGCCGGAGAGCTGCATCACGTTGCGGCTCGCGAACTCGCCGAGTTCGAGCTTGTGCAGCCACGCCAGCGAGCGCCGGTCCCGCTCCGCTTTCGCGACGCCGCGCATCTTCAGGCCGAAGCCGACGTTGTCGAGCACGCTCAGGAAGGGGAAGAGCGCGAGGCTCTGCCACACCAGCGGCAAGTCCCTCCCCCAAGGCGGCAAACCCTTCTGCGACCGGCCCTCGAGGCGAATCTCCCCCTCGCTCGGCTCTTCTAGCCCTGCGAGCATGCGCAGCATGGTCGTCTTGCCGCAGCCGCTCGAACCCATGATCGCGAGAAACTCCCCCTCGCCGATGCTGAACGAGGTGTCGGTCACCGCCGTGTAGTCGCCGAACCTCTTCGATACGCGATCGATCTCTACCAGTGCTTCACTCATGATCACTCTCACAAAGACAAACCGTTGTTGGAGACCAGCGCACCCGCTGCCGGCTGGGCGGGGCCGTCGGCGGCGGCGCGTTTCGCCTTGCCCATTCCGGAAAACGCCATTCCGATTGCGACCAGGAAGATCGAGGAGGTAAATACCGCTGTGCCGATCGCGTTGATCACCGGGCTGACCTGCCCCTGTAGGAACACCAGCACGCGCACCGGCACCGTCTCGTTCAGGCCCGACACGAACCACGCGACGGCGAACTCGTCGAAGGACACCGCCGCGGTGATCAGGAAAGCCGCGACCAGGCTCTGCTTGCAGAAGGGAAGGACGACGTACCACAGGGTCTGCGCCGGCGACGCCTGCAGGTTCCACGAGGCCTCTTCCAGCGCGCTGTCCATCTGCGCCAGACGCAGCCGGATCATCGCCATCGCGAAGGGCAAGGCGATGACGACATGGCTGATCAGCACGGCCCAGACCTCCCCGGCGAGGCTGATGCGGGAGAGGTAGGACAGCATCCCCAGGCCCATGATGACCGCGGGGATCGTCGGCGGCAGCAGCATCAGCAGGCTGAACAGCGACTTGCCGCGGAAATCGAAGCGGAAGTCGCAGTAGGCCGCGCAGAAGCCGAGGATCGTCGACAGCAGCGCCACCGGAATCGACACCATCACGCTGCGCTGGAAGGCCTCGATGACCAGCGGATCGGTGAAGGTTCCGCCATACCACTCCGTCGTGAATCCTTTCAGCGGCAAGGACGGGAAGCGGTCCGCGTTGAAGGAGAACACCAGGCTGGCGGCGATCGGCGCCAGGATGAAAAGGAAGGTGTAACCGGTATAGGCCCACCCGAACCAACGGCCGAGTCTCAGCATCATTTGCGCCTCCCGTAGGCGAGCCGCACCGCCGCGAGGGAGGTGACGACGAGGGTGAGGATCATCACGATCGCCACGACCGCCGCGCGCGGCCACTGCTGGCCGGATTTGGTGGTGTCGATGATCAGGTTGCTCAGCGTCGGCGGAGCGCCGCCGCCGAGGTAGGTCGGCGCGACGAAATCACCGAAGGCGAGGATGAACGCAAACAGCGCGCCGACGACCAGCGAGGGTTTCGCCAGCGGCATGATCACCTCGAACAGCGTCCGCACCGGCCCGGCGCGCAGGTTATGTGCCGCCTCGATCAGATTGCGGTCGATCTGCGCCAGCCCCATCGTCTGCACCAGCGTCACGAGCGGCAGTGCCAGCGTCACGTAGCCGACGAGCGAGCCGAAGTCGGAATTGAGCATCGGCAGCCCGTCCAGGCCCACGAGCGCGAGCAAGGCATTGACGATGCCGTTGTCGGCCAGGAAGGCCTGCCACGAATACACGCGCACGAGGTAGCTGGTGAAGAACGGCACCACCAGGAACATCAACGCGAGCTTGCGCGTGCGCTCCGACACGGTGAACGCGAGGCTGCAGGCCGCAGGGAAGGAACAGCAGGTCGTGACGACCGCCGCGCCCAGCGCTAGTGCCCAGGTATGGCCGTAGGCCGACCAGAAGGAACTGCGGCTCAGCATGAAGTCCCAGTTCTTCAGGGTCATGTCCGGTTCGAGCCGGAAATTGACGACACTCCAGAACGAGATGACGAAAAGGAAAAGCAGCGGCAGCAGGAAGAAGGTCAACTGCCACAGCAGGGGTGGCAGCAGCAGCGGCCACCGCCGACGGCTGGTATTGGACGACATGGTGATGGCTCCGGGATGCCGCCGGACGGGCCCGAGGCCCGCCCGGCGAAGCGGGAAGGGTCAGGCTTTTTCCTTGTACTCGGACCAGAAGTCGTTCCAGTCCTCGATACTCTGCTGCACCGGCAACTGGCGGAAGACGATCTTCCCGGAGCGGATGTCGTCCATGACGCTATGCCCTTGCAGCACCATGCCCTGCCGGCGCGCCTCGGCCGGGTCGCTCTGCGCCAGCAGCTCCCAACCCTTGCGGTTCGGAATCAGCGCCGGATACGCCGCCATCTTCGCGGACTTCACCTGCCCCTGCGCGGAGGTGATGTACTGGATGAAGGCTTTGGCGAGATCACGGTTGCGCGTGCCCTTGCCGATCGACAGGGACTCCGTCCATTGCAGGCCGCCCTCGTCGGGAACGACCGAGCTCACCTTCGCCCCCGAACGCGCCAGCGTGCCGGTGATCCAGTCGCCGATGCCGCACACCAGCTGGAGTTGCCCGTTCTTCAGGCCGCTGAAGGTGCCGCCGTAGTCGAAGAAGCCCGCAACCTGCGGACGCAGCGACTTCATCACACCCTTCAGCTTGGCGAACTGATCCCCTTCCAGCCTGTAGGGCGCCTTGTGGCCCGCGTACAGGCTGATCTCGCCCATGTTCGGCAGATACCAGTCGAAGTGCCCCACCTTGCCCTTGTAGGCTGGATCCCAGTACACCTTGAACGAGCGTGCCTTGCTCTCCGGCACCGCATCCGTGTTGTAGGCGACGCCGAGGAAGCCGAAGCGGACCATCACCGCGTACAGATCGTTGCCGTCCCAGTGCCCCGGAAACTTCTGGAACTCAGGAAAGTAGTCGTCGAACGCGTAGTCCTTCGCCTCGAGCCGCTCGAGGTAGCCCGCCTTGCGCAGCTGCGGCACGTACTCCGCGTCGGACAGGATCAGGTCGTAGGTACCGGCCGGCGACTGCGAAATCAGCGCCAGCATGTTGTCGCCGCCGGTGTAGTACTTCGGCTTCACCTTGACGTTGTACTTGGCCTCGAACTCGGCAACGATGTCCGGTTCGGCATGTCCGTACCACGCCAGCATCGTCAGGGTGCGCGGCTGGCCGGCGGTTTGCGCACTGCTGCTCGCAGACACGAGCGACAGCGGCAAGGCGCTGCCCACTGCGAGGGCGCTGCTGCCCTGCAGGAAGCGACGGCGGAACGGCGACAGCAGGCTCTTGTCTTCCTCTTTCATTTCGGTCTCCTTTGGCACGAACGGATCGGCCGGTCGTGGCTGCTGAGGCAGCTCTCCTGACCAGACGACAAATCTTCGGAATACATTGCCGATCGGCCCCCAACCTGCATGCGGTGGCGGCCGATCGAGCTCAGCGGAAAATCAGAAGTTCCAGCGCACCTGCAGCGTCGGCGTGGTGCGCGAGTACGTACCGCCGCCTTCGCCAGGCGTCTTCTTGTACGTCGCGTATTCGTGCCGATAGCCGATGTCGAAATGCTTGTTGAGTTTCAGCCACAGGTCGGGCTGAACGAAGACGGTGGTGTCGCGCTGCTTGTTGTTGAAGTTCACGAGCAGCAACGGCGACCAGGTGAATTTGAACCCGCCGATCTCGAACGGCAGCATCGCGAAGGTGCGCCAGAACAGCGTGTGGATGTCCTTGCCGCCGTCGCCCGTAAACCTCGCGCTGCGGGCGTAGAAGTCGGTTTCGAAGAAACTGAAACCGGGCACTTTCAGGTCGAACGCAACGCCGAAATTGTTCGCACGGAAGTTCGCATAGGAGCCCCGCTCGAGGCGCGCCGCGAGATTCACATCGGCAATGAATCCGAACGAGAGATTCGCGCCGGTGATCTTGGAGAGACTCAGTCGCGGGTTCCACACACCGAAGTACTGGTCCTTGGTCTGCTCGCCGAAGGACCCTGCGCCGAAGCCAAAAAAGCTGCCGACTTCCTTGCCGTGATAGGTATCGAAGAAGAAATAATTGTCGCCGTATTCGTGCACGCCGAAGTGCTCGAGACGCACCGTCGTCAATTTCTTGTCGGCCGTGCCGGTACCGAATACGGGGTCGAATTTCGATTCCGTCGTATAGCCGACGGTAACGTTGGTGTTCTGCCAGCTTTCCGTAGCGAAAGCACTTTTCCCTGCGACCATCCCTAGAGCAACGCAGCAGCCCGCAACAAAGGCGGTGCCGGATTTCCGTCCAATGCTCTTCATTCGCTTTCCTTTGGTGTTAATTCATTGTTTTGATTACCGGGGCGTGACTGCTCTTGCAGTTCTCGATGGCCATCCGGGATGTATTGGCTCGACATGCGATTCGATCTGCGCAGATCCCTCCTCTATGAATTCGAGTCGCCAGGCGCCTGCGGCGCACCTCGACTGATCCGACGATTTGTTGCTGTACTTTTCTGGATCAGGTGGCGACAAGTATGGAAATGCGCAGCCCCGACGCATTTCCTGATATCGACAAGCCTTATCGTGCTGACGACATCGGGCCGGCTGTCGAAAATCAGCGAATAAATGGAAATCGATTACCAGTCCCTGATTCAGCGGAATGGCCTCGATGCCGGCTCCATGCGATCACGACGAATTGCCGATGGGTAAGCGGCGTGAACGACAATCGGCCCTGTCTTCGTCGTCGCATGACGCAGACAGGGCCGATTTCAATTCAGCGACAACGCCAGGGCGGCGCGCCGCCGCGGGATCACTCGAAGGCGGACATCAATTCCGTGCTGATGCCGTCGACACAAACCTTCAGCAAGGTTTCCCCATGCTGTGCGCTCGCGCGCTTCGCCGACGATAGGCAACCCGAAGCGGGCGTCCATTCGGGCTTGATCGGGAAGAAGTCATAGGGCGGGAACTGCGCCGGTGCATGGTCGCAGACCTTTTCCATATCGACGAGCTGCGGATGCAGATGGAGCATCAACGAGGTCTCCAGCACACCCCCGTGTTCGACCGCCCAGCCGGGAAACTCGCCCTGGTAAATCGCGTCGATCGCCTCCTGGGTCACGAAATCCCAATACGACAACACCACGGTCGAGAAATCGCGGATGCCGTCCCAGCGCAATTCCCGCTGCGCCAGATCCACCCCTTCGACGATGAAGGCAGAATTCTCATAGTGGCCATTGACCAGCACCGTGCGGCGCACACCATGACGTGCAAGCTCCTTGAGCACATCGCGGATCGTGCAGGTCACTGTCATGCCGTCGAGGCTCGTCGTGCCGGGCATGTGGTTCCCTCCGCCGCTCTTCTGCTGCGACTTGTATCCGTAGGCGATCGGAGGTGCGACCAGCGCGCCGATACGGTCGGCCACGCGCTCCGAAATGGCCGTGGGCAGCAACACATCCGGGTTCATCGACATGTGGGGGCCGTGCTGTTCGAGCGCTCCGACCGGAATCAAGACCGGGGTCCTGCCGTCGCGCACCCGCGCATCATATTCGGGCCACGTGAGCTCGGAAATGTGGACGCTTTTCATCGAATCGTCTCCTTCGGGTTATTGGCCCGATGTCGCTCGCTTCCCCGCGAACGCCCACCGGGCCACCATGTCAGTCCATCGCGCTCAGGCGTGCTTCGATACGACCTTCTTCCGGAGCACGCCGTTCATCGCCATCATCCGCAGATAGGTGACGGCCGTCGTCGCGGCGGCGGGTAGCGAAGCGGTCGTACCCTTTCCTAGACGATAGCAAGGGTATTTCAACTCAGGCTCGGCTCCTTGCTACTTGTATCCCTGCTACTTGCTCCTTTGCTACTTGCTCCCTTGCTACTTTTCCCCTTGCTACTTGTGAGTAACGCAGCGCGTACCGCCGGCCCAGCAAATAGTAGAGAATTGCAGAGCTCAGGCCACCGGCGAGCCAGGATAGATCGACCCCACCCATTGCCACGGCAATGGGGCCTTGAAACAGCGGAATGATTCCGTACATGAAAAGGTATGTGCATCCCAGGCCGCCAAAGAATGCCACCATCGCCGCCGGATTGAATTTTCGCATGTGCTTGGATTCCGGCCCCTCGAAGAGGAAGTCGAAATTCTTGGTATTGCGTTCAAAGACGAAGCAATGCACAGCCATGATGCCGCCCCAGGCGGCAACCCATGCCACGATGGAGATCAACCACGCATCAAGCGCGTGTGCGAAGTTGTCCTGTTTCATGAATAGCATGACCGCCAACATTGCGAAGATGCCAACCATGATCGACAGCTTGTGCCTGGAAATCTTGATATCCATGGCCTGAGCCGCCACGCCAAATGTATAGAGGTTGATGATGTTGGTCGCAATTGGGCCGTGAATGACGAGCGCCAGCACAGGGATCGCGAGTACCCCGAAGTTGGAGACGATCAGTGCGCCCGGGTCAGCGCTTCCACTCTTCGTTGCCAGGGTCGCGCCGAGCACACCCAACCACACCACGGGGATAAACTGACCAAGGGTACTGGCAAGATAAAGGCGCGTCTTGCACACGGTGATCGAAACAAAGCGCGAATAGTCCGGTGCATACGTGAACCAGCCAATGCCCCAGCCAATGCCGATAGCGGTCATCACAGCACTCATGGCTGCGAGTCGCGGCATGCCGGTCAGCACCTTGCCTTCGGGTCCTGCGTAGGCCCAGTTAATATCGAACTGAGTCCAGGCAACAACGCTCATCGCCACCAGCACCAACACCGTAGGCGGCACAGTCCATTTTTCGAAGGCTGCAATTGCCTGATACCCGATGTAGCAAATGACGACTTGGGTGGTCATGATGATCGCTGCGGTTGACAGGCGCCACCAGAAATTTTCCGCGGTCGGATCCACCCAGCCAAGCTGGCCGAAGAGTGCCATCACCAGATCAAGAATGATCCAGGTATTCACCGCCGACCAACCGACTGCCAACAATGCCTGGATGGCGGCCGGCAGGTACGCTCCATACCGACCGAAGGCGGCACGGGAAAGCACCATTCCGGTGACGCCGGTTCGTTGCCCAAGCAGCACAAAGGCGCCAAAGCCAAGCATTCCGAGCAGGTTGCCGACCACCAGGACGGTAATCGTGTCTGCGAGCGAGAGTCCGAGGTTTATCCCGAGTGCGCCCAGAATCCAGTTGATGGGAGCAACGTTTGCCCCCGACCAGATCCAAAATTGCCCCCAAACGTCTTTGGTTCGCCGATGCTCGGGGATCGGTTGCAGCATCTCTTCAAGGTCAGCGGTGTCGCTACCATGGTTACTCATTTTATATGTCTCCAATAATTCTTATAACTCGCGTGTTGCATCTGGACGACATCAGCGGTCCGACTATAGGAATCGGTGAGATCGCCCCGCGGTGACAACAGTGAACTTTGGTCGAGACCTCCTTAATACGAAACGGTTAGGCCCGAGCGAGTGCTTCTTCGACAGCCTCAAGAATAAGCGGGTTCATGGCGCGCGCTACGCGACTTTCGGCGTTCGGCGCAGGGCCGCCGGCATTCAGTCGAACGCGCGCGCGAGTTCGCGGCTGATGCCGTCGACGCAAACTTTCAGCAGCGTCTCGCCATGCTGCGCGCTCGCACGTTTCGCCGACGACAGACAACCGGATGCAGGTGTCCATTCCGGCTTGATCGGAAAGAAGTCGTACGGGGGAAACTGCGCCGGCGCGTGATCGCAGACCTTCTCCATATCCACCAGGTGCGGATGCAGATGGAGCATCAGCGAGGTTTCCAGCACGCCGCCGTGCTCGACCGCCCAGCCGGGAAACTCGCCCTGGTAGATGTCGTCGATCGCCTCCTGCGTGACGAAATCCCAATACGAGAGAACCACCGTAGAGAAATCGCGGATGCCATCCCAGCGCAATTCGCGTTGGGCCAGATCAACCCCTTCGACGATGAATGCCGAATTCTCATAATGGCCATTGACGAGAACCGTCCGCCGTACGCCATGACGTGCAAGTTCTTTCAATACGTCGCGGATCGTCGAGGTTACAGTGAGGCCATCCAGACTCGTGGTGCCCGGCATGTGGTTTCCGCCACCACTCTTCTGTTGCGACTTGTAGCCGTAGGCGATCGGGGGTGCGACGAGTGCGCGGATGCGGTCAGCGACGCGCTCGGAAATCGCAGTCGGGAGCAGCACGTCCGGGTTCATCGACATGTGCGGGCCGTGCTGTTCAAGCGCCCCGACCGGAATCAGTACAGGCGTCTTGCCGTCACGGACTCGGGCATCGTATTCGGGCCACGCGAGTTCGGAAATGTGAACACTTCTCGCTGTACCGTACTCCATCTTACTGCCTCCTTTGTAGTGGTCCTGCTGTCTTGTATTTGTTTTGCCGCTCCAGCCTCTCGGGGACTTCGCGGTGATGCCGGGCGCCTTGTTTACCGGTTCCTCGGTCATCCTGCACGGCTGGCGTGGTGCGTCGCAGAAGATCGCGCTCGGTACCGCCGCCAGACCGGCTGAATTTATGCCTATCCTAGTGACGGACAACCCGCGTCGATATCCGGCTGACGACAGTCCGTTTCGTGAAAACGACGAAAAAAAACCTCCGGCCAGGACCGGCAGGAGGCTTGCAACCCGGTCGCGCAACGACCGTGGGAGAGGGAGATCAGGAAGCGGCGCGCGTCCTGCCGGTCATTTCGACCCGGCCGCGTCCGCCGTATGGCGCCGCCGCTCGGCGCTCGGCGAGATGCCGAAGCCCGCGTGGTAGCGGTGCGAAAAATGTGCAAAGGACACAAATCCGCAGGCCATCACGATGTCGGCGATCGGCCGGTTGGTCCGCGTGAGGAGCTGGCGCGCGCGCTCGAGGCGGATCTGCAGGTAGTACTGCCGCGGCGTGCAGTTGAGCGTCTCGCGGAACAGGCGCTCGAGCTGGCGTGCCGAGAACTGCATGTGCGCCGCCAGCTCCTCCATCGACAACGGCTCCTCGATGTTGCACTCCATCAGCTTGATCGCCTCGACCAGCTTGGGATGCGACGCGTTGGAGACGTCGCGCAGCGAGGTCTTTTGCTTCTCGTCCGGGCCGCGGCACTCGTAGATCAGCAGCTCGGCCACCGCCTTCGCCACCTTGCGCCCTCCTCCGCCGAGGCCGATCAGGTGGATCATCATCTCCACCGGCGCGATGCCACCGCTGCACGAGCAACGGTTGCGGTCGACCTCGTAGATCTTGTTCGACACGACCAGACGCGGGAAGCGGTCGAGCAGCGCGTCCATGTCCTCCCAATGGATCGTGCTGCGATGTCCGTCGAGCAGCCCCGCGCAGGCAAGGAAATAGCTGCCCGTATCCACCCCGCCGATCGCGACGCCGCGGCCCGCAAGCGTGCGCAGCCAGCGCTGGATCGGTTCGGTGCCGGTAATCGGCAGCGGATTCGGGCCGACGACGAAGACGCCGTCGAGGTCGGTCGCATCGGCCGCCGCATAGTCGGGCTGAACGCAGATGCCGGCGCTCGAACGCACCGGCTCGCCGTCCATCGTGATCGTCACGAACTCGTACAGCTTCTTGCGCGCGACCATGTTCGCGAGACGCAAGGGATCGACCGCCGCGCCGAAGCCGATCAGCGTGAAATCGGGAACGAGAAGAAAGCCGAAGCGGATCGGCGCCTCGCCGCCGCGTCCGGCCCAGTGACCCGGCCCCTGGCCGGGAGTTGCGTTGCTCATCGGGATACCCTGAAAGTCGTAGTTTCTGTTCGAAGTCTATACGCACCGCCGGCGCCATCAAGACGCCGGCCGATGGTATCGACGCGATCAGGGCAGAACGACCGTACGGGTACCGTTGAGGAAGACGCGACGCTCGACGTGATACAGCACGGCCCGCGCGAGCGCCTGGCATTCCATGTCGCGGCCGACCGAGAGCAACTGTTCGGCGCTGTGCGCATGCGTCACACGGTCGACAACCTGCTCGATGATCGGCCCCTCGTCGAGGTCGCCGGTCACGTAGTGGGCCGTGGCGCCGATCAATTTCACGCCACGCGCATGCGCCTGATGGTAGGGCTTCGCCCCCTTGAAGCCCGGCAGGAAGGAATGATGGATGTTGATCGCGCGCCCATGGAGACGCTGGCAAAGATCGTCGGTGAGGACCTGCATGTAACGCGCCAGCACCACCAGCTCGGCACCCGACTCCTCGACGATCCCCATCAGCTTCGCTTCCTGCTGCGGCTTGGTCTCTGCGGTCACGGGCACATGGTGGAACGGCAGGCCATCGGCAGCGGCGAGAAATTCCAGGTCGGGGTGATTCGACACGACGCCGACGATGTCGATGGGAAGTTCCCCGATGCGCCAGCGGTAGAGGAGGTCGCGCAGGCAGTGATCGAGCTTCGAGACCATGATCAGTACTTTGGGCCGCTCGCACAGCGCGTGCATCGCCCAGTCCATGTCGAAACGCTTCGCCAGCGGCGCGAACTCATGGCGCAAAGTGGACACGTCGACCGCGCCCTCGGTTTCGCGGCTGAAGACGCAGCGCACGAAGAAGCGATCATTGAGGTCGTCGTCGAAGCACGAGAACTCGTTGATGTAGCAGCCCTGACGATCCAGGAAGCCGGAAATCGCTGCGACCTGCCCTGCAGCGCTGGCGCAGGCAACGGTCAGGGTCCAGCGCTTTTGTTGTGTGTTGTGCATGTCTCTCCTCCTGTAATGCGCACTCAAGTTACGTGAGCCGTCCGGAGGCCACTTGTCTGCACGCGACAACAGATCAACGGTTTTCGACGTCGCGCGCTCGCCCCGTCGCGGCTCCCGTCACGGCGGTTGCGTCCTCATTGACGCAGCGCTCGCGCGCGCCGTGCTCTTCGAAGACAATACGAGCTTTGCCGTCGTCGCCCGGATGGCTTCGCTTCCCGCCGACGGCGCGTCGCCACATCGAATGCCGCGGAGCAGACCCGGCCGGCTGAACTCCCAGCCTGACGACAGATGACGCAGGGCGATCGCGAAGGCGTCGACCGAATCAGACAAACTATTGAATGAAAAAAGAAACACTACCCAAGCCGCTTAACGACGACGAGTTCGCCGGACACACTCCGATGATGGTGCGGGGAAATGTCCAGTAACGGCGCGGCATTGCGCCGCGCACCACTCTGCACTTACGCCGGAATCTACGCTGCGCGGTCGTCCGTGCGAATCACGCCCCGGAACCACAGCGCCCGCCAAATCCGCCACGGCACCCGGCTCGGCTCCGTCGGAACGAAGTGCTGCACCGTCGCCGCATCCAGACCACCAGGCGGCGCCCACAGCACATGCGGCACCCACAGATAGCGCGACCGCCTGACGATGATGTAGCCGCCGTGGCGCCACCACTGGCGCAGGGCGTAGACGAAGCAGTTTCCCCGATCCATCGGTTACTCGCCGATCGCCGCGGCTGACGCCCCACCCGCGCGACGCGACCACGGCAGCCAGCCTCCGACTCGCACTCCGGCATACATCGCGTAGCGCTGCGCCAAGCCAACCCCGCTGTCCGCCATCGCGGCGAGGAACAGGCAATCGGATTGCGCACGGGTGAATTGCTGGGTTTCGTAGAGCCAATCGTGCAGGATTGCCGCGGCACGATGCGCGCCGTTGACCGGCATGACGGCATGCAGCAGGCGCGGGATGCTGGCCAAGTCCGTGACGAAGCCGGACGGCACGACGAGGTCGGCGCCGGACGCTGTCCGGTACCAGACCGGCGTCTCCAGTATCCATTCTCCGTCCTGCTCGCCCACTCGCAGCACCGGGACTGTCCTGAACGGCATCGTCACAGCCCCCACATCGCACGCCACAGCATCCGCTGCCAGGCGCTGATGATCTTCAGATTGCTGGCCGTGATGCTTTCGAACGCCTCGTGCCAGCGGCAGGCTTCGGAGACGGCTGGCTGCTGTGGCCGGATCGGAACGACGTTGAGTTGCACGACTGCCTCCTATGCGGCAACGATGCCGCGCTGGTACTTGACGCCATCCGGCCCGAAGTGAGCCGTCAGCACATCGCCGCGCGAGGGCTCGCCGACCTTGGCGATGCCGACGTGCACCCACGACCCTTCGAATATCAACTGATCGAGGGCGATGCCGGCCCCCTGGATGGCGCGCGCGACCTGCAGCGGCGTCATGCTGCGCACGACGATGTCGGCGGCGCGCCCGTCCATGTGCGCACTGGCGCGGCTGCCGCCGATGCGCTGGTTGAGCGCGGGCGACCGGTAGCCGCTCGTCACGGTCACGGTGCGATTGCCGACGGCGGCGCGAATGCGCTCCAGCACTTCGGCGAGCCGTGAGAGGTTGATCAGCGCGGAGCCGGGTGGCGTGTTGCCGATGCCGTGGCGCACCGCCTGCTGCGAGAACAGCAACTCTTCGAGGCAGAAGTGCGGAGTGAGCCGGGTTCTGTTCATTGATCCACCCCCAGCACCCGATCACGCCACCGCTCGTAGATCAGCATCGAGCGCGTGCCCATGTGGGCGGAGATCGCGACGAGCGCGGATCTTCCGTAGCCGGTGATTCCGGCGAGTTCGCACAGCATGTGGGTGCAGATGCCGACGAAGATGCACACGACAGCATCGAGGATCAGCGCTTGCAAGCTGAACGCCTCCCCCGACCGCACCTTCTGGGCGTACTGCGCAATCGTCGCCAGGGCGCTCAGGAACAGCGTCGAGATCCACGGCAAGACCGGCGGCAGGGAGTCGTAGAGCGATTGCCACAGACCAGCGTCTTTTTCGGGCATGGCGCCTCCCCTCGTCACGCCGTGCGCTGCCAGAAATACACGGCGAGGTACGGCATGCGGTTCTCGTGAGCAGCGCCGCTGCCCTCGGCGCTGATGGCGTGGGCGTGGTCGGCGCTGGCGCCTGCGGTCGTGAAGGTATGCGAATGCTGGCCGGCCTCGGCGATGCTGCTGCCGCCCTCGGTGATGCTGTTCAGCAGGCCGCCAGTGTCGTTGGTGCTAATCCTTCCAACGTCGATCCCGGCTCCATACTTGTAGCCGTTCAGGTTGAGGGTGTGCGAGTGCTGCCCATCGGCCGACGTCGTACCGGCGTGGTTGTGGTCCACGCTGGCGCCACCCGTCGCGCTGCCGTGGCTGTGCGACGGCATCTCGCTCGTGGTCAGCGTGTGACGCGCCTCGCCACCCGTATCGCCCCCCGCGTAGGTGTCGGTGCCCAGCGTGCCGACGCCGATCAGGGCCCGACCGGCAGCGGTCAGCGCCCAGGTGCCGCCCAGCCACGTGCTGGGGTTGGTGTTGCCCGCCGTGATGTAGATCGCGCCGACCGGAAAGGCATTGAGCAGCGGCACGCCGGCGTTATTCCCGGCGTCGATGGCCGATTGCGCCGCGGCGGCGGCCGAAGCAGCAGCAGCGGTAGCCTTGGTGACGATGAAGGCGGCCACATTGACCGTGTTCGTCAGCGCCGGCACGAACCGCACGCGGTGCCCGCCGCTCGCAAGGCCGGTCGTTGCGTTGCTGTCGTCCGTGACGGTCGAGCCGTCGCCGCCGACGGCTGAGGAAAACGTGACTGATGCCATTTACAGGATCTCCTTGAGTTCGACCGCCATGCGGCGCAGATTCAGGTACGGGTATTCGAGGGGCGTGAGCTGGCGCAACCTCGCGAGGAAGCTTTCCTGCCGTCGATAGGCGAGGTCGGCCGGATTCAGCAGGAACAGCACCTCGCCCCATACGTCCATGCGCCGCTGCAGCTCGAGCGCGCCCATCAGGGCCTCGTCTTCGCCCAGCGCATCCAGGGAGCCGCGGAACGTACGGTACGGCTGGCGCTTGTCGAAGTACTCGGCGCCGCCGGCCGCCTCTTCCACGGTGGTGCGGGAGTTCCACGCGAGTTCGACGCCATAGGAGAGGTTTCGCAGCGGCTGCCAACCGTCGGCGAAGAAGGCGCGGCCGATCTCGACGTACCCCGCGGGATTGCCAACGTCGTCGATGTCGACGCGCCAGTAGCGCGCATTGGTGCGTGCCGGCAGGACGTGAATCAGGGTCTGCCGGTAGCCGTCGATCATCTCGCCGCTCGGGCCGCCCATCCAGAAGCGGTCGTCCTCCCACTCCAGCCACGTGTCCGCCGGACCCCACGGCCCCATGCCGTCGGATGCGTAGAGCCAGCCCGAGTCGTACAGCACCGACGTGAAGGCGCTGTCGCTGGCACCGCGGACTCGGTACTTCGCCAGCACCGAGAGGTTGTGGTGGGCGAGCGCGACGACGCGAATGGGGTAGTCGATCGCGAGGGCCGCCCGGAACCACGTGTTCGCGGGGTCGTCGTCGAGCGTACGGGCGCGTAGCGCGAGGATCCGGTTCTGCATCTTCGTCACGGGCATCGTCGTCGCCCACCCGCCGCCGTCGATGGCCGCGGTGTCGATCCGGTTCGGCCACGCGAGCATCATGTTTGCCATGTCAGCCCCACAAGGTCAGATCGACGGCATCGCCGCCGAAGTCGAGTCTCATTCCAATGACGACGAAGAGCCTCCCGCCGTCCATGCCGTAGCGCGGCCACGTGACCCGCACGACGTCGCCTAGGTCGAGCAGGTCCGCTTCGCCGCCCGACAGCCGCGCGCCGACGAGGAAGGTGTCGCGCCGCTGCGAATGGAGCGCCAGCAGGCGCGCAGACTCGGCGGTGGCATCTGCGGACCAGACGATCGCGCTGTCCCGCAGCAGCTCGCCGGACAGGCGGTGCTGCAGCTTCACAGACGGATTCGCCGCAACCGCGGTGCGCCACGTCTGCGCGAGCCAGGCGCGCCGCTCGGCGCTCACCGAGCCGGCCAGGTCAGTCGCCTGGTCCGTGGCGTTGCGGTCGTAGCTGAGCGCCACACGCCACACCGGAACCTCGGCCTGCGAGGTGCGCTCGATGCTCGTGATCGACAGATCCGTGATCTCGACCACAGGCGTTCCGGTGGGCGTCGCGAGCCGGCCGATGCGCAGATAGTCGAGCCGATCGAAGCCGAACCACGCGCCCACGCTGGCCGCAACGCGCGCCATGACGCTCGCCGCCGACTCCTGCGCATCGACCACGATGCCGAGCTCGTAGGGCGCCGCCGCGTCGAGCGCGTACGCATCGACCATGTCGATGTTGGTCACGCCCATCCGGCCGGCAATGCGCACCAGCAGCGCACCGGCGTATCGGTCGGCCAGCATCGCCCCCTCAAGGGCGTCGCACGTCACCTGCCCCGTCGGCGCACCGCCGAGGCGGAAACACCCGCCGGCCAGCCATGCGCGATACTGCCCGGCGGCCGGCGCAGTCGCCTGCATGTCGGCCTCGCTGGCGTAGTCCGCGCCACGCGACAGGGCCGCGCCACGGTCATAGACGGCCGGCAGATCGGCCAGCGCACCGTCGTTCGCCTGGTAGATCAGGCGCGAGGTATTCACGGGCGCCGGGGCCATGTTGAAGACCCGGCCGTAGATCAGCGGCTTCGGGTTGCCCTTCAGATCCTCGCCGCCGTCGATACCGGCCGGCAGGACGTTGCTGCCGCCGTAGCGCGCGGTCTGCAGCGGATCGCCAAACAGCGCCATGCGGTCGCGCATCTTGAGGCGCACGGTCGTCGCGGCGAACTCCGGCTGCTCGAGCGTCGCCACGAGGCGCAGCGGGAAGTCATCCGGATAGACGCCGTCCTGCGGGCCGCGCCGGATCAGGATCTGCTGCCCGTCAAGACCATAGTCGAGCAGCCCGTCGAGGTGCCCCGTCGACGCCAGGATCACTTCGCCGAAGCTCGTCTGCGCCGCGCCCACGGTGATGTCGCGCTGCACGTAGCCGGGCTGCTGCAGGCTGGGATCGTACTGCGCATTCCCCGGTGCCTCGTTCGGTCGCGTGGCGTAGCCCATCGAACTATCGGTGTAGCGCAGCGTTTCTACTGTCACGCCTCCGCCGGCATCGCCGTTCAGCGACGCGCCATTGAGGTCGAAGCCGTTGACGACGGCGCCGGGAATATCGGCAAGCCCAGTAACGGCCCCGACCTCGACCAGATAGATCCACGACTCGTAATCGACCTCGGGCGACAGTCCCGGCGAGGACGAGATAGCGTCGAACCAGACGTCGGGCTGACCGCCGAAGAAGGCAATGTGCGCAGCCACCGGATTGACGGTCGGCAGGAGGTACCGAACGACCCACGGCTGCTCCGACCCGAAGGTCAGAAGACCCGCCGCCGGATCTACGATCGGCATGCGGTAGAGGACGACATCCGGCTGCGACGCCCCGAATACCAACATGCCAGCGGACGGGCTGACGCTGACAACGAGGTACTCGGGCCCGTTGAGCGTGACTCCGTTGAGGGTTTCGCCGTTCAACATGGCTCAGGTGCAGACGAAGATCTGCGGCTGCGTCGATGATGACGCAATGGCATCGACGTTCGGGCGCAGCACTTCGATTGCCAGCTGGCTGGTGCGAATCTTGACGTCCGTCTTGATGCGCAGGACCTCGATTGCCAGCTGGCTTGCGCGCGCCTTGACGCCGGTATTGGTCCGCAGGACCTCCGTCGCGACCTGCGAGATGCGCGCGACCGTCATGCGCTCACCAGCACGCCGACCTCGACGGCGTTGACCGTCGCCTCGGTCCAGGCGACGCTGCCATTCGGGTTGGTTTCATAAACCTGCCGCACATATCCCTGCGACGTGCCCAGTGCCGCAGCGGTGCCGTCGCCGTTGGTGCTGCCCGAGCGCACAAAGACCGCGGCACTCTTCGCGCCTGCATCGTCCTTGAGCATTGCGGCGCTGACCTGCACGCCGTACACGGTGCTGTTTGTCAGCGCGCTCAGGTCGCCCAGTGTGTAGCTATCTCGGTCGCCGACGTTCGCGCCGGCGTTGTAGTCGCTCGTGTTGGGCGCGGCTTCGTCGACCATCGCGTAGTGGCTGGTGCCGGTGGACGGGGTCCACTGGCTGTAGGTGCCGTCGCCGGTCGGGTAGATCGTATCGACCCGGCAGTCACCCAGAAAGTCGTTGTTGGCGCTGCCCGAGGTATCGCACACGTAGAAGTCATCGAACAAGCTAGTCGCATATTGGTTCGCGCGCAATGCGACCTCGTTGACGTAGGCATTGCTGCCGTTTTTGGTGTCCTGCGATGTGGCTGACAGCACGCTTGCGCCGTTGACCCGCACCTCAAACGAGCCGGTGGTGTCGTGAATGGTCGCCTTCAGCTCGATGTAATGCCAGGCCGACAGCGCAAATGTCGCGCTGGTCGTGCCCAGCACTGTGCTGCCGCGCACGACTGACAGGGTGGTGTCCATGTTGTAACGCATGAACAACTGCACCGTGCCCGCGTCGCGCAATTCGCAAATGGTGGTGCTACCATTAAGCGCCCCGCTCGGGTTGTATGCGAACCCAACCACCAGCGTGGCCGCGTTGCCGAGCCCGGACTTAACCATGCTGCTGGATGCATTGGCAGGAATCGCCGCCGCGCCGCCGGCGCGCCGCCCGGCCGCCGCGCTGATCGACGCCGAGGCGCTAGTCGTCCATTTTTTCGTGATGTCAGCCGTCGCGTAGTGGTCGAACCCGTCCACAAAAAGCAGTGTCATTTCGTTACCTCGTCCCGAAGATCGTCAAACCAATGTCCGCCAACGTCGCGTCCTGAGTCCCCGGCGCGACGATGTCGATGGAATCGCCCGCGGCAAGACTCGTCTGGCTCGCCATGATGAAAGTCGGCACCGTGCCCGCCGCCGCAAAGCGGATCGTGCCGACCGAAGCGCCGTTCTTCTGCACGTCGAAGTCCGTCTGTGCCGTCGCCGCCGTGCCGGCCTTGCCCTGGCTGCCGGCCATCGCCGCCGCGAGCGTCACCGTGATGCCGGTCGGGATGACGTGGCGCAGCAACAGCACGCTGGCTGCCGGCTTGCCGTTGTAGGTCGTGCCCATCACATAGGGCTGCCCCGCCTTCGGCTGCAGGTCACTCGCCGCCCCCGCCGTAAATCGCGCCTCGACCTTCGCCCCCGTCGAGAACGCCACCCCCGTCGTACCCTCCTGCGCCCGCGTCACCGTCAGCGTGTCGCCCGAGCGCGCGGTCAGATGCACGATCTCGATATTCACGCCATCATCAAGCGTGATGTCCTGCCAGTCGCCGCCAGAGGGGGAAGCGAACAGCGCGCCCTCGCCGGTTGCCACGGAAAGCGTTGTCGCAACGTCCGAAATGCCGCTCGCGAGCGTCGAGCGGGCGTTGTTCGTGAAAAGCCGGTTGCCCATACCGTCAGCTCCAGGTGAACCAGCCCGCGGCCGGTTGATTCAAGATGAAGGCGTAGCCGGCGCTGATCACCAGCTCGGCCTGTGTGGTTTCGAGATCGACGTAGGCGATGAGCGGGTCGGTCAGTGCGCCGACGGCGGCGTCCATGTAGAACACGGCCCACTTCGCCGCGGCATCCGTGCCAGTGAAGGGGATCGAGACGCCATTCGAGGTGAATTTCCCGACTCCGCCCGAGCGCGAAACCGCCGGGCTGACCAGCGCCACCCCGCCCGCCGTGTAGCTCGCATGCGAAAGCTCGTGCGCGACGATGTCGGCCAGCACGCTCTGCGTTGCCGCGTTCGGCGTCAGGGCCTGCGTGAAGAGCGCTACCTTGATGTTGCCGTTGTCGAGCGGGATGCCGTCGTCAAAGCACCAGCGCTTGAACTCGTCGAAATGCGTAATCGTTCCAGCAGCCATCAGGCCACCCTCCTGTCGTTGGTCATGCGCGCCTGCCGCGCCTGTTCATTGCCCGAGCGCTCCAGTCGGGCGAGCCGCTCATCGAGCGCACTCATGCCGGCGGAGAGCACCCGCACCACTACCTTCAGTTCGTCGATGATTTCCTGATCGCGACTGGTGGCCGCCTGCGAGCGGTCACCCGAGAGGAAGCCGCGCGTCTGCTCGGCCGTCCAATACCGCGCCGGCCCCGTCGCTTCGATCTCGGCGCCTTCCTCGCCCACCAGGCGCAGCCCGCCCGTGTGGAAGCCGCCGTCCGCGAAAGCCGGCATATCGACGCCGCCGGCAATCGCCGCGAGCTTGCGATCGGTCAGGGAAAGCCCCGCATCGACCACGCCCTGCACGCTCGCGAGGTCGGCGAAGTAGCTGGCGCCGCTCGCGAAATACTCCCGCGACGCATCCAGGAAGCTGCGACCCACTTCGGAGAGCTGCGCCAATGCGTCCTGATTGCCGATCGCGGCGAGGCGGCTCGTTTGCTCGAACTGCGTCTGCGCCGCGAGATAGGCGGACTCCGGCGAGAGGCCCGCCAGATCTCCGCCCGTGATCTCGTTGCGGAACTTGGTGAGATCGGCGCGCAGAGCCTCCCAGGCGCGGCCCGCTTCTTGCGCGGCGTCCGATACCCCCTTGAACGCCGGCACCAGCGCGAGCAGCTCGGCGCGCATCGTGCGGCCCGCCTCGGTCGATTGGTCCTGTGCGTCGATCAGGGTGCGCAGCGTGTCGGCGCCCTGCGGGACGGCCACGCCGAGATCCGCGAACTTGGCGGAGAGTTCGGTTTGCGCACGGGCGAGCTTTTCCGACTCGGGCACGAGCATGTCGTAGAGCTGCTGCTGCGCGACCTGCAGCTGGCCGAAGCCCGCCGCGAGCGGCGCGAGCTGCATGTAGAGCTTCTGGCCGGCCGCGGTCGTCAGATCGATGCCGCCGATGAGCGCCTTGAAACCGTCGATGCTCGTCGGCATGGACGCGCCCAGCGCATCGAACTGCATCACCATCGCCTTGACCTGCGCGGCCAGTGCGTCGCCAGCATCCATGCCGACCACCGCCTGCAGCTGCTGCGTGGCGGCGGCGATCTCGTTGAAGCCCGAGATCTGCACCTTCTCCTTCTTGCCCTTCGCGTTCGTGACGGTCTCGGTGCGGTTCAGGCTCTGCATCCAGGCCATCGCGGCATCGTCGGACAGCGAGGCCCCCAGGGTGCCGATCATGTCGGACAGCTCGTCCGTGCGGATGCGGTCAAGCACGTACTGCGTGAAGGCCTGCACGCCCTTGTTGCCCTTGGCCTGGCCGGAATCGACGAATGCTTGCGCGTCGGCGAACACGTCACCGCCGATGCCTTCGGTGATCGCCAGCATCCGCTCCCGCTGCCCGGCCGCGGCATACTTCGCAGCGACGCGCGTCGATTTCCACCCGTCCATGCGCGCGCGCACCGCCTCGATCTCGCGCGCGGACAGGAATGCCGCCATCGCGCCGTCGAAGGCCGCAATCGCTTCCAGAGATTTGCGGAAATCCTTGGCGTCGACGTCCTTCGAGTTGCTGTTCAGGCCGAGCTCGCCGAAGACGCTGGAGACCTTGACGCCGTCTTCCCAGTTCTTGTCGAACCCGCCGCCCTGCTTCGCCATCTGGAACGCAACTTTCGGGTCTTTCTTGTCTTGCATCAGGTCGCCGGCAATCGCCAGCACCGCGAGCGCCGCCCATCCCCACACGGGGATCGCAGCGAGGCCTGCGGAGGCGCCCGCCATTGCTCCGGCGCCGACCGACGTGCCGGCCGCAGCCGCCCCCATGCCGCCGGCAACCGCGCCGGCTCCGGCCATCCCCGCGGCGCCGCCTGCGACGCCTGCGGTGTAGCTGCCGGTCTGGTTGTACGCCCAGAGGCCGGTCCCAAGCCCGGCGGCGTATGTGCCCAGGGTTGAGCCATAGCCGCCCGCAGAGACAAGCTGGCCGCCCTCATACACGGGAGCGGATGTCATCGCGAACGGCGACATCGCTGCTGATCCGCTCACGACCCCGCTGGAACCCAGCGTGTTGTACATGTTGTACGCGGACGAGCCCATCTGGAACAGATTGCCGATCCCACTGGCTCCGCCGCCGACACCACCAAGCCCGCCGCCCATCCCGACCGCCTGCAGCACCAGGCCGGACATGCCCTGCGCGATCGGCTGGATGATCGGCCTCAGGACCAGCGTCGCGAACATGTTCTTCAGGGTGTTGCGGAAGTTCTCCGCGAAGTCCTCGCCCGACTCGAAGCCTCGCAGCAGCGCATCGGTCAGGGACTGCTCGATCTGCTGGGAGGTGCGCTCCCACTCCTCGATGACCACCTTGTTCGCGGTGTTGGTCTTCTCGACCAAGGCGTTTGCCTGTGCCTGCGCCTTCAGCTCCTCGCGCTTCGCTGCCGCTTCCGGGCCTTCGCCAAGATTCAGCTTCTCGATGTCCGCCAGATCCTTGGCGAGCTTCAGCTCGACGCGACGCTGGGCGATGATCTTGTCGCGTTCGACCTGACTGCGACCAAGCAGGCTCAGCTGCAGGTTGAGCGTGTTCGTCTCTTCACCGGCCGACCGCGACTCCTCCGCGAGCCGCATCGACATCTGCTTGAATTCGGCCTCCTGCAGCGCCTTGACGTAGCGCTCCTCGGCCGCGACCTTGCGCTCCAAGGAGGCGACATAGGCGGGGTCGAAGCGGTCCGAACTGTCCGCCTCGACGAGCTGCTGACGCATCAGGGCAAGCGTCGCCTGCTCGATGGCGGTCTTGCTCTTGCCCATCGCTTCGTTCGCCGCTTCCTGGCCGATCGCGCGCTCCATGATGGCGTCGGCGGACTTGCTGGCTGCGTCGATCTGCTTGTCGAGCTCGGTGCGCGCGTCTTGCAGCGCCTTGATGCGACGCTTCTCGACGTCGACGGCCTTCTCGGCTACGACGAGATGCTGTGCCTCGGCAAGTGCTTTTTCCTTCTGCGCGCGAGCGACGCCGTGAACGTCGGTGGCTAGCTCCTTCTGCAGCTTGATGACGAGCCGCTCGCCCTCGGTCATCTTGTCGGCGAGCTCGCCCTGCTCGCGTAGGCGACCGAGGTATTCTTCGGTAGCCGCGACCTTTGCGCGGATCGCGGCGACTTCGTTCTGACCGGTGCCGGCGGCGCCACTCTTGCCGGTTTCCTTGTACTTGTCCGCAATCGCGGCCAGGCGGTCACGAAGATCTTTTTCCTTCAGCAGGCCGGCATTGACCAGCTCGCGACCGCGAACTGCGGCGGAGATCATTTCCTGATCCCGCTTGGCAGACTTGTCCTTGTACTGGTCGGCCTCCTTCTGCCAAGCCATGCTCAGCTGGGTCTGTCGCTGCTGCTCTGCAGTGATCGCCGCGCCGCGCTGCTGCATGCGCTGCAGCTCCTGCAGGCTGCCTTGGCGCGCCTTCAGATCGTCCAGGCTCGACCCGAACAGCGACAGCGGGTTGTGCGATTCGATCTGCGAGGCGACGTCAGCAAGCTGGTCGGAGAGTGTCGCCGGTCGCCCGACGTTGAGCATCGCGTCCCATCCTGCCTTGGCGGCATCTGCAACAGCCGCCCACCCGCGTTCGATTGACCCAAGATTCCCAGTGACCTGTTTCGTCCGGTCGTCGAATGCCGTGGCGTAGGCGTTCTGCGCCGCCGCAGCCGCCTCTTCCGTGTGCCCCTGCTCCTGCAGGGCCTTGATCTGCTCATAGACGGCCGCGGTGAGGTAGCGGTACTTCTCGTTCAGCCGCTCCGAGGCCTCCACGGGCGCCTTGCCGAGTTCAGCGAATTCCTTGGCGGTTTCCTCGATGCTCTTCCCGACGGTGCGCTCCATCTGCACCGCGACACGGCTGAAGTATTCAAGGTTGCCGGCGGCCACGCGTCCGGTGCCAGCCATCTCAGCCAGCGCTTCCGCGGCCTTGCCCTGCGTGCCGACCACGTCGCCGATCCGCTCCGCCATGCCGGCCATCTGGCCAGCAGTCGTGCCGGCAACGTTGCCGGTCATGATCAGGGCGCGGTTGTAGGCGTCGGCTTCCTTGCTGCCCTGGTAGTAGGCCAGCGCCACCGCACCGGCCGCCGCGGCGAGTAGCGTGAATGGGTTGATCAGCCCGACGACGTAGCCGCCCAGTGCGCGGGCCGCGTTGCCCGTGCCGCCGAACATGTCCTTGAGCTGGCCGCCCTGCTGGATCATGACCATCATCGGGTTCTGGCCGGCAGCGATGGAGGTCCAGATGTCCGTGAACTGCGCCGGCACGCCGCGCAGCGCCCATGCGGTCTGCTTCGCCGCCGCGTTCATGTCGTGCGTCGATCGCTCTGCTGCGCGAATCTTCTGGATATACGGGTCGGCAGCCTGCGCGACGCCGAGCTGTGCCGCGCGCATTTCCAGCCACGCGGCCTTGCCGTCAGTGAGTTGCACCGACTGCCGCTTGAGCGATTCCAGCAGACGCGACTGGCTCGCCGACATCCGGTCGGCGCCGTCTGCAGCCGCCGTCGCGGCCTGCTTCTGCGCCGCAGCCGCCGATTGCATCTCGGCCTTGTAGCGCCCCCACTCCTCGGAGAGCTGCCGGATTGCGCGCGTATGCGCCTCGGCCTTCGTCGCCCCTTCGTCGCTGAATTGCTTCATCAGCGGGCCCATGCCCTGCTTGACGAAGTCGTTCCACGTCATCGATGCGCGCGCCGCCTCGTCGGCCGCAGCCGACACGCGCTTGATCGAGTCGGTAATGCTGCGGGTGGATTGCTCCACCTTCTGCGCAGCCGCCCCGGTGCCGGCGCCGATGCCGTCGACGCCCTTGGCAGCCTCCTGCCCCGCCTGCGCGACACCTTGCGCCATGTCGCGCGCGGCATCCTTGACGTCCTGGAAGCCGGCTCGGGCTTCCGTGGCATCAACTCCGATGCCGAGCTGGACTTTGCGCTGGTCAGTGGTCATGGCGTCCCAGAAATGCAACGAGGCCCCGCAGGGCCTCAGTCGTTGTTTTCGCGCATCACGGAGAGCGCTTCGCGCTCCAAGACACGCACATCATCAAACATGCGATCCCATTCCGGGCCGACATGGCCGGCGCGGTCCAGGAGATCGAACAGCACGAGGTAATTCAGCCCGGTCGGGCCGGACATCCCCACAGCCCACTGCGTATTCATCCGCACGAAGACTTCGACGGCCGGCCAGTTCTCGGGCCAAACCTCGACGTCGTCGCCTTCGTAGTCTTCCGGCCGGAGTCCGGCCGCTCGCATCTCTTCGGGGCTGGGGGGCCTCTCGTAGAGTCCTCGGGCGGCCTCCTTCAGTTTCCCAGGCGGCCCTCGACGGCCGCGGAGCGGTAGCGCTCCATCATCGACGTCACCGCCGCGGGCAGTTCGTCGGAAAGCTGCGTCAGCGTTTCGAGGCTGATCGGCTCATCGAGGTCCCAGCTGTCGAGCGCATCCATCAGGTACTCGGCGTTCTTGCCCTTCGTTTTCTCCATCAGCCGTTCCATGGAGAACTTGTCGTCGACCGGACGCTCTTCGCCGGCCTCTTCGAACAGGCGGTCGATGAACTGGCCGAATTCGGTACGCGTGCGGTACTTGAAGCTGCAGCTGATCGTTCCTTCGCCACCTTCGGGCATCGGAAAGGAGACGGCCATCGGCTTGAACGACTTCGGGCGCTGCCCCAGCTTGACTTTGTTTGCCATGATCTTGTAGTTCCTTGAGCGCTAAAAAGGCCCACCGAGGAGCGACCTCGCGGGCATGAAAAGGCCCGCCGAAGCGGGCCTCATGGCTACCTATCAGGCGGCGTAGCGGGTGATGCGGCCGTTGCCGTTGATGGAAACGACGTTGGTCAGAATCGCGCCGTTCGACATCTTCGGGTTTTCATTCAATGCCAGCGTGCAGGGCGTGAAGATCATGGCGCCGCTCTTGAGCGTCTTCTTCAGGACCGTGTCGCTCTGCACGTCGGTCAGCGTGCGCATTGCGGTGTAGGACGCAGAGCCGAACTGGTCGGAGTCGATCTCGAAGGACTCGATCACGGCGTTGAACCCGTCGTTGAGGTTCAGGTCGGTGTCTTCATCCATGAATCGCACGGTGACGTTCTTCGGATCGCCGCCCGACTGGCTCGGGTTCAGGTACTTCGGGATCTGGGTGAAGGTCGTGACCTTGCGCACCGTGCCGCCGCCCGAGCCCGCCGGGAAGAACTCGGTGTTCGTGGTGTCGATGCTCTCGGCGACGAACGAATCCGTGAGCACACTCTTGACGCGAACAGCGCGGCGATTCAGCCGGCCCCAGCCCGAGTAGATCTGCACGATGTCGTCCACGCTGTAACCGTGTGCAGTGCAGGACACGACGGCCTCGGCGGCGTTGCTGATGTCGCTGACGGTCTTCGCGGCGGCGAATGCCGTTGCAACCGAAATGATGGTGCCGGAAGGAAGGGTTGCCATGTTACGGGTCTCCTGAAAAACAAAAACCCGCACGAGGCGGGTATTGGGGGGGATGCCCTTGCGGGCGGAATCAATCGGTCAGCGGGCTGACCAGATGCTGAAGTCTTGAATCGTTCCGTACAGGTCCAGGTCAGGGTCATGCGTGGCGATCGGCGCCGACTGCGGCTCCGCCTGGAATGCGCTCGCGGCCCGGAGGGCGGCATCAACCTGCAGGGCAAGCGCCGCAGCGGAAGCCCGGGAGGTCGCCCAGACGTTGATCTGGAAATAGCCGTTTTGCTTGTCCGGCAGCTGGGCGTCGGTGTAGTTGATGACCTCGCCGCCGATCTGCTGGTAGGTGATGTACGGCCGCACCGTACTGAACGGCGCGACGTCGGGGAACACGCGCCCGCCGACGAAGCCCTGCAGCAGGGTGTAGATGTCCGCTTCGACGGTCACAGCACACCGATCCGGCGCAGTAGCTCATCGATTGCCGCCGCCTCGGCCTGCGGGAAATGGGCCTGTGCAGGACGCACGAACGGCCGCGCAGCCACTTGGCGCGGGACTGGCAGCGGGTGATTCTTGTCCGTGTGCCACTTGCCATCCTTGCCGAGGTACGTCGCAAACTTCTGCAGATGGCCGTACTCGACAAGATGGCCGTGCGGCGCCTTCGCGGCGTTCCAGCTGATGTGGTAGGTCGCGCGCCCCTCGCCGCTGTTGTCCTTCGAATACGCCTGGTAGATCGAGCGGGCGAGGTTCCCGCTGACCTTGCCGATCGCTGCGACGTTGCGATGCACGGCTTCATAGAGCACCTGTGCAGCCGCCTGCGCCGCCGGGCGCACCGCCTCCTCGACGTCGGTCGCCAGCGCGTCGATCATCCGATCGATTGCATCAGTGGGCATCATGATCGTGAGTGACGGCTTTCTCGCCGCGTAGCTGCGCGCGCGCCCCGCAGAGGTTCGGCTGGGCTTCGTCATCTCACCGCCTCGCAAACCAGATCCACGTACTCGCGCCGCACCTCGTCGGGCAGCGCCGCCTTGATGTCGTACACGACCGCCCCATGCATCACCCGCATTCCGGCGTCGACGTCGGTGCGGTAGCGGATACGGATCGACGCGCGCACCGTCGATGCGTCGGCGTTCGCCTTGATCGACTCCGATCCGCTCAGATGGAGGATGTTCGCCCAGACCTTGCCGTCCCCAGACGCGATCAGGTTTCCCCACGTCGTCAGCGGCTGGCCGGCCGCGTCCTGCTCCGCCGTCTGGCGCTGGATCGTCACCTTGCGATTCAGGCGGCGCGAATCCATCAGAACCCCCACACCTTGACCGTATTCAGCAGCGAGTCGCGCGCCCTTTCCTTCGCTTCGCGCTCAGCCGGCGTATGCGGATTCAACGGCGACTCGACCTCGATATGCAGCAGCATGGCGGCCTTGACCGCCTGCGGCAGCGCCGCGGCAGCGTAGCCGCAGTCGAAGCGCACCCGTACCGCATCCGGGATTTCCCGCGTCGCCGGCCACGCGCTTCCGTAGGTCAGCGCAACCTCGCGCGGCGGGACGCCGTACGGGCTGAGTGCGTAGGCGGATGCGGATAGCGTCTGCTCGGCTCCGGCCGTGTCCGTGTATTTGATGCTGGTCAAAGCCGTGACCGGCGGCATCGGCAGGCAGATCGCGCCGGCCGGGAACTCTTCAAGAGCCGCCTCCAGCGTGCGCGGCGCCAGCGCGAGGCCCGTGTAGTGCTCCGCGTATTCGCGCGCCGCCGTGATCAGCGACGTCAGCAACGCATCGTGCGACGTGTCATCGGAATCGACCTTGCACTGCAGGCGAGCTTCTGCCAGGGATACGGGCTCGATGGCAACGGCGGTGATGACCTTGAAATTCATGTGTGCGCGACCTCCGCAAAGAGGGCTCGTGGTGACACCCTCTTCACGCAGTGGCCTGGTATCAGGCCGGCGGGTTGGCAGTGGGCTGCAGGTTCGGGCAGATCACGCAGACCGCCGCCAGCAGCGACGCCGTCGCGTTGTTTGCCGGGGTAATGGTCAGACGGGTGTAGCGCTTCGTGCCCTTGTAGCCGAGCTTGAAGCACTTGTCGTCGTCGCTCTGAATGAAGCTGGCGAGCGCTTCGGTGCCGAGCAGATCGGCATCCGCAACGGCGGTCGCGCCGCTCATGTCGGAGGCGTCCGACTCCTCCAGCAGCGTCGTGAACTCGGCGCCAGCATCGCCCAGCGATCCGGTGGCGATGATGTAGGTCGCCGCGCTGACGTTCTGGTGATCGATGATCTGGCCGACTTGGGCGGTGTTGTCCGCGACCGAAGCAGGAGAGATAACCCGCTTCACGTTGATGCAGTTGAACATTTCCATGGTGATGATTCCTTGAAGAGGATGGGGCAGAAGGAGGCGCCACCCGCAGGCGGCGCCGTGCCGATCAGGCAGCGAACTTCAGGAACTTGACCGCCTCGAAATTGACCGCGCCGCCGCCGGTCCGCTTGGTGCTGTAGAACACCACGTAGGGCTTGGCGGTGAAGGGGTCGCGCAGCGTGCGGATGCCCATGCGATCGACGATCTGGTACGCCTCCTTGAAGTCGCCGAGGGCGAGCGACAGGCTGTCCGTGGCCAGCGCCGGCATGTACTGATCGATGCGCACCGGGTAGCCGTTCAGGCGATCCGGCGTGCCGGCCTGCATGGAGGGCTCCCACAGGTAGCGATCGGTCGTCGCCTCCTTCAGTTTGCGGATCTTGGTCCGCACCTCGCGGCGCATGACGAAGTTCGCGTTCTGCAGGTACTGATCCTTGAACGCGCCGATCAGGTCGTGCAGCGGGTCACCCTTGGTCGTTGCGTTGAAGTCGCCGTTCGTGCCCGTCTTCACGTGCTCGAAAGTGCCCCATGCGCGGCTCGCGTCGGCAGTGGCTGCCGTGGCGTAAGACGCCAAGCCCATCGGCTTGCCGGCGCCGTTACCGGTCCAGAACGCGGTCCCCTCAACGCGTGCGAACTTGTCGGCGATCTTGCCGGACAGCCAGGCTTCCACGTCGGTGGCGGCGTCGTCGAGGATCTTCTGCGACGCCTTGGGCATGGCGTACATCTCGAAGGCCTCGATCTTCCATTTGCCGACGGTGGGCGTCGCGGAGTCGGAGCGAGTACCCAGTTCGGACACCCACCCGGCCGCGGCCTCGTCGTTATCGACGATGCCCTCGATGTCGTTGGTGCTGATGGTCTGCACCGATGCGAGCTGGCGCATCACCGACTGCTCATAGACCTTGCCCACGACGCGGCCCATGGTGGCGTGGGGGAGGAAGTAGCCGCCGTCCGGATCGGAGCCGGCCTGCAGCGCCTTGCGCTCGCTCGACTCCAGGCTATCGACAGGCACGCCGGCCACCAGCTTGAAGAAGGCCGACTTGTACAGTCGGTAACCCTCGGCGTCGAATTCAGCCGGAACCGCCTTCCCCTTGCTCGCGCAGTCGGCGCGCAGGGCGATGTTGAACGATTTCAGCTCGGCGGCGAAATCTGCTTCGGCCTTCACTTCGCTGTCGGTCTTCGGGCGCCCGAGCTTCTTTTCGATCGCATCGAACTGCTCTTTGAGGTCGGCGAGCTTTTCCATGTCGGCGCTGATCTTGGCGAGCTTGGTTTCGAGGTCGCCGACAGCCTTCCCTTCGGCTTTCGCCTTCAGGATCTCGTCGTTGGTCTTTTTGAACTCGCTCCACGCCTCGCCTTGCTGGTCGATGATCTTCTTGATCTCGATCAGCTCCACATTACCGACGACGCCGAGCATCGCGAGGCCTGCCATGATGTCGGGCGAGAAAACTGGAACGCCAGCAAGGGCGGAGCCCATCGCCAGCAGGATGGTGGCAGCGATGCCGAATTTGAAGTGCGTCGATTTCATTTTTCCGATCTCCAGAATGAAAAAACCGCCTTGTGGCGGTCGTTTTGGTTGATGCTGTTGGCAGGCTTTCAGGCCAGCGCCGCGCCTCTGCGCCGTAGCGCCTCGACGATTTGCTGCATGTCGCCCCCATCAGAATCGCTCTGTCCGAGGCCTTTCACCCTGGCGATGAACGCCTTGGCTTCCGTGCGGCTCAAGCCTGCATCGCGCAGGTATTGCTCCGCGGATTTGAGATCTTCGAGCGTTTCGATCTGGCCTTTTACCGACGACACGCGCGAGGCGTCATTCATCGGGAAGGTGACCAGCGAAAGCTCGATCAGATCGGCTTTCTTGATGGTGCGCACGCCCGTAACGCGGTCCCAGCTGTCGTCACGGACGCGATAGCCGATCGACAGGCCGCTCAGCGCGCCCATTTTCATCAGTTCGTACGCTTCGGCCCCGCGGGCGGTCTTCAGTGCGAGCTGCCCCTTCACGCGCAGCCCGACAGAATCCTCGTCCATCGACGTATAGACGCCGATCGGCTCCGTCTGACGGTGCTGCCACAGCAGTGCGGGCAGCCGGCCGGAGGATTTTGAGGCTGCCAGCGTTTCGGTGAACGCTCCCGGAGCAACGATGTCGCCGCCGCGGTCCTCGATGCTGAAGACCGAGCCGTAACCTTCGAAGGTGCCGGTGTCGCCGGTAGCCTTGAGGTCGTAGGCGAAGTCGATAGTCTTGGTGGTCATGGTTTCTTCCTTCAGTCCGCGGGGGATGGGGCTGGCTGGCTCCCGGTGGGCTCATGCAGCACCGCCGCATCCCCTCCCATCGGGTTGAATTCGAGTAGCGCGCGGATTTCGTCTTGCGTCAGCACCTGACGGGTACCGCCCGCGCCGAGCATGCGGGCGAAGAACTCGCCCTGGTCCTTCATGGAGCCGCGCAGCAGGCCGGCGGCCACGAACTTGAAGTACAGGCCCTGCGCCCGTTCTTTATCGGTGAGCAGGTTCGCGTCGGCCGATTGTTCAATGCGTGCATACCACGGGCTCAGCGTGTGCACGACGTGCTGGATCTGGAACTGCTCGGCGCTCGCGTAGGTTGGCGCCTTGTCGGTGTGGAACACCATGAATGGCGAGACTCCCGCGAACCGGCAGACCTCTTCGATCTGGAAGCGCCGAGTCTCGAGGTGCTGCGCATCCATGCCGGACATGGTCGTCGAGATCCACTTGGCGCTGCGGTCCAGCACCATCGGGGCGCCGATGTTCTCTCGCGCCTCCTTCTTCAGCCATGCAACCAGCTTCGCCTGTTGCTCAACCGACAGATTCCCATCCACCGAATAGACGCCGGACGATTTGACGCCGTTCGCGTGCAGGCCGGCGTGACTCTCCTCGGTAGCAATGGCCAGTCCGAGCGCTTCGCGCGCCAACTTCAGGACGTCCATGCCGGCGTAGCCGACCCACGACGATCCGCGTACGTGCCAGATCTGATCTGCGGGGAACAGCAGCACCTGGCCGTTGCGCAGAGAATACTTGTACTGCGCCGGCCCGAACTCGTCAGGCTGCTCCACGCACATCCGCCCCGGATCGAGCAGGATCATCTCCGCGATGCCGCGGGAGGTCCGGTTCTTCCATGCGTAGGCGTTGCCGTGCATGGCGTGAATCACCAGTTGCTCGCGGAATTCGAAGCTGGTCTGCCATTCGTTCGGCTTGGTCGCGAGCCGGTCGTAAAGCGGCAAGTCGCGCGCGGGCTTGATCTTCGTCAGGCCGTTTTCATTCGACTCGCGGAATAGCTTGAACGGAACCTGCGCGCAGCCCTGCGAGACGATCTTTACGCATGCGAACCACGTCGCCACGCGAAGCGCGGTGTCCAGATTGATTGTCGCGCCAGACTTGGACGATCGGCCAGACTTGGCGATCTCGGCCCACAGCGCGAGCGGATCGCTCGCCTTGCGCCCGAAACGAATCCAGTCGAAGAGTCCCATCAAGCCATTTCCCAAAACGATCGACCTGAAGCGGCCGGATTAAGTGCCATCAGCGACACCGCGTCAAACAAACTCATCAGCGGGTCAATCTTTGCTGTGCCGCTGATCTGTTTGTTGATGGAAATGGCGTTCTTCTGCTGCTCGACCCGGGCGTTGCTCACGCTCCACGGCATCAGGTCGGACTTCGCCACCAGCAATTCGCCGCCGGCCAGCTTCCGCTCAGTCGTCTTGATCGCCCCGGTCAGTCGCCATCCCTGCGAAATCGCGACGATGTCGCGCTCCACTTCGAACTCCCTGGCGGCCAGCTCATCGACGATGTCGCCAATCCCTGCGGCGTCGACGCCGATACCCTTCTCTTCGGGCAGCAACCCGGCATCCCGCACGCGACACACGTTGTCCGCGAACTCCTGCACGTCCTGCCCCGGCCTCTCGACGATGGTCAGCGTGCCGTCGCGCTCGAAATCGCGAAGCCTAGGGGCGATCTCCTTCCGTCGCTCAAGCGCGATCTTGTGCGCCCAAGCGTGGAACCATGCCAGCCAGCGGCCAGTCTCGCGCTCACGACCGACGACCGCCTGACCAAGCAAGTCGTCCAGTCCGCCGCCGTCGCCGCCAACCACCGCCACTTCGCACCGGGCCAGTAGGTCGTCCAACGTCAGGGCGATCTCGGCCTGTTCCCAGAAGTCCGCGCCGGCCCAACGGTCGGAGCGGAGGTTCAGTCCGATCTCGACGTTCAGGTGCTTGGCGAGGAACTGCTGAAAGGTGCCGTCCGTCTTCGCCTGGTTCTTGCGAAGCTGGTCTTCCAGCCACTCCGCCGACACAGACCGGCCGATGTTCGGGTTCGTGATGTAGAAGTTCTGCGGTAGCAGATACCCCTTCGACTCGATCATCTGCGGCGGGAACTCGTACAGCACGCCCAGCGTCTTGCGGTCGGCGATCTTGCCGTCGCGCACGTCGCGCCAGTAGTCCAGCCGTTCCTTGAAGGATCCGGCCGGCGGCTCGTCGCTCTGCGTCGTCAGGTAAATGACCCAGCCTTCATCGCGCGAGACCTGCCCGCCCAAGGCCTCCATGAACATGGCCGAGGCGTTCGCACGCTTACCGAAGATCCACAGCTCATCGACCAGCACCTTTCCGGACTTCTTGCCGGAAACCGTGTCCGTGTCGGCCGCGACCACCTTCAGGCTGTTCCGGGTCACGCGATGCGTGATCGTCCGGACATGGTCCTGAATGTGGAACAGGGCGCTCAGTTCGTCGTCTTCGCGCACCATCGCCGCGGCCGGCTTGTAGCTGTTGTCCGCGACCTCTTTCGTCGGGGCAAGGATCAGGTGCTCTTCTTCCTCGCGCCAGCACAGGATCAGCGCCGTCAGCATGATCCCGGCGGCGATCGTGCTCTTCGTGTTCTTCTTGCTGATCAGCAGCCCGTATTCACGGATCAGCTGCTTGCCGGTCTCGGCGTCGTACGCGCCGAAGATGGCGGCGACGTAGTCGAACACCCACTGCTCGGCGCACTCGCCGAACGCCGGCTTTCCCGGAAGGTCCACGACCTTCAGTTGCCGGAAGATCGCCAGCGCTTGCTCTGCCTGGTCGGCGAAGATCGGCGCCGGGATGATCGAGCGACCGTCGATCAGTCGCTGCCCCCAATCGGGGCAGGCGGTCGTCCACTCCACGGTCAGACCTTCTTACCGCCGGCCGCGACCAGCTTCGGCGGCGCAGCCGGAGCGAACCGGCCCGCGACCTTTTGCGCGTCGGCCTGCCTCTGTTCCTTCTTGCCGCCCTCGCCAACCTTCGGGTGCGTGTATTGCACCGCGGCGATTGCTGCCCTGACCTGCAGCGGCGTCGCCTCGGTCCGCCCGAGCGCTACGTCCTGCAGCAGCTGGAGCATATCCCTGTCGCCCTGCGGCACTGGCGCGGGTGCGCTCGCCTTCGCTTTCGGCTTACGGCCGGCGCCAGGACGGGCACCGCCGCTCCGCCCTTTGACTCCGGCCATGATTTGAATCCTATTTGATACGGGGATTTAATCTGCGCGTGGGGAACCTAGTGGTTTCTGACCCCCAAGGCCCCAGAGATTTACCCCCCCCCTACCGGGGTCAGCCTGGCGCTCGCGCCTGGTTCTCCGCCGCCGTCTTGGCCTTGTGGCAGCCATCGCACAGCGACTGGAAATTGCTCTCATCGTCCGCCCCGCCATCGGCAAGAGGAAAGATGTGATCCACCTCAGAGGCTGCCGTCACTCGGAACTCGCGCTCACACTCGACGCACAGCGGGTGGCAGCTCAGCCACCTGGCGCGGCGCTTCATCCATCCGTATCCCCGCTGGCGCGGCGTCGCTCCAGCTCGAGGCAGCGCGCCGAGACTCCGCCCGACCAAGGCCGGAACGCTGGACCTCAGAGTCTTGAGCTTCATTCGGTATCCAGCTGCGGGATGAATCGCCTCGCGGCGCTTGCAGGCCTTGCAGCCCGCCGGATCGGATCACCTCCTTGACGGGGTGGCGCATCCTTGAAACAGCCTGCTGAGTTGGGATCTGGCCTCTTCGGGTTTCAGGCCGCTGCGGTAGCGGCTCGGTGTTCCCGCCTCAGTCCCCGCAATGCGGGTCCGCGCTTGCTTCAGGCAAAGAAAAAGCCCGCGATCCTTTCGGAGGCGGGCTGCATCGGGATTTCTCCCGTGTATCTACTTCGGGCTTATACAGTGCGTTGCTCACACAGTCAAGGGCTACCCATCTTCCCCTACCATCCCGCAGTTCCGCAGCCGCTCGTCGATCGCCCGCACCGCCTTTGCTTCAATCTCCCGCATGCACTTCTGCACGCGCTGATTCTGGTCCGACACGGTGTTCCGATGCACGGATGCGATCTCAGCCAGCGCATCGAGGCTCACCGTCTTCCGCCCGAACGCCCGCATCACAAGCGCCTGACGCAGACGGTGATGTGACACGCAGCCCGCCAGCGCAGCCCGCATCGCGTAGCTGGTGAGCCACTCGACCGCCTCGGCCCATTCCTTCCCGGGCGTCTTGCCACTGCAACAGACCTTGCCGCACTCGCACTCCTGCATCGCCGGGGCGAAGCGTGCGGCAATCGCCATCTGCTGCTCGATCGGCAGCCGCTTGACCTCGGCGCGCACGAACCCGGACTGCCCTGCCCCATCCAGGCCGACCAGCCCCTTCCCGCTCCCGATCGCCCCGCGCATCAGCTTTGCCATCGGCGGAGCGTCGTACTGCTGCAGGCTATAGTTGAATGCGAACGTCAGTGCGGCATGGGCGCTCACGAAGACCGGCGCTACGGTGTCCGTCGTCATCAGGCAGGATCCCTTTCTTTGGTGTTGGTAATGGTCGGCGTCTTCGCATCGAACCACGCGCACGGCTCGTGCATCGGCTTCTTTTCGACGCACCGGCAGCGCTCGACACCCAGCGTCACGCGCTCCTCGATGTGCATGCACTCACGGCACCGTGGAGGCGGCGGCACCGTCAGCAGTTCATCGGCCGTGTTCATCGCGCTTCCCCTTGCTGGTGAATACCTTCGCCTTGCCGTACAGCTGCTCGCCGATCTGCCGCACGAACTCGCGCTGCATGAAGTCGAGCCTCTCGTCGTCGAGTCGCACGACCAGGATCTTGTCCTCGCGCCATGCGGCCTGTTTCACGCGCTCGGCTTCCGGGGCGTTCGGGCCGAGCCTGCCGAGGGGTGACGTGTAGCCGGGCATCAAGCCTCCTCCACAAAGTTCTCTGCCATCTCTGCGACGGCGTCCTCATCCATCTCCGGCCAGTAGCGCTGGGCGATGTGCCGGCAAAAGGCCCTCGTCACGACCCTGAACTCGCCCTCGTCCATCGATTCGAAGCTGAGCGAACGCGGCGTGCGGTGCGTCATCACGCCAATGCCCGGGATTACCGTCTCCGAGACATCGCACTCGATGTTCGCGTCGAACTGCAGCTTCTTCAGGACCGCGTGCGCATCCATGCCGGAGAACTCTTCGACGTTCCGCGCACACAGCATTCCGATACGGTGAGCAAGGCGCCAGAAGCCGGGGCTGCGCGGTTTCGTGAGATCGGCCGCAAGCAGGTCGCCGACCTTGTATCCGCGCTCGCGCAGGCGGGCCAGTGTGTAGGTGTCGGCCGGCACCAGCGCGCCACGCTCGACACGGAACATGAGGCGCTCACGGCGACGTGGCACGCTCACGCCGACACCTTCAGCTTGCCGGCCTTCAGGAGATGCCGGACAGTTCGAATCACGCCACGGCGCCAGTACCAGATCTTCTCGTCGCGCGAGAGATTGGCCTTGTCGTCGATCTCCATGTGGCAGCGGTGGCAGCCGGCGGCGAAGATGTCGTCGGCCTTGATGCCGATGCCGATACCCTCTTCCTGCCAGTTCGAATGGCATGGCTCGAGCCCTTCGACCGAATAGTCGACGCACACGCCCGGGATCTGCAGCGTGCATTCGTGCATGTCGTGCGCCAGGTCGAGGAATTTGCGGCTGCGGAATACGCTCACGATCCTGCCTCCATCATCACCATCCGCGCCCGCGAGCCCTTGTCGTCGCAGGCCGGCGAGTTCGACCACTTGCGGCCCTTGGTCGGCCGGCGCCAGTTACCCGGCTCGGCGTACCAGGCGAGCGCGTTGCGCATCGGCTCGGTGGCGCCGGACTGCTGCTCGATCGCATCTGCAGCCTCTGCGGCGATCTGCACGCCGAGGGCGGCGAGCTGGCGCAGGCGCGGAACGAGGCTGTTCAACGGCCGTCCTCGCACAGCGACGCGAGAGGCCTGCGAAGGTGCAGGCGACGTTCCGTACTGCCATCCATGCGCGGCCCTGGGCTCGCCGGCCATCGTCAGCTCCTCCTGCAGCGGGATGCACTGGACGGACTCCTTGCACGAGCGGCAGGCCCGGTCGGCACGCATGGCGCGCTCGTACTGGCCGAAGCACAGCTTCTCCACCGTCACCGTGCCGGCCTCGCATGCAGCTCCACCACGCGCACGAACACGCCCGGCCGCTCGCCGTACTGTTTGCTCATGCCGACCCTGCAGACCTGCGCGTCATCCTTCACGACGATCTTGTTCAAACCGTCCAGGACAGCCTTCAGGCCGTTATCAAGGTCGGGCTTACCCGTCGGCATCACCTCGCCCCTGATCGCGGCGTGGCGCTTCTTCTGCGACCAGCTGGCGGGCACTGAGCAGGTCGCGACCATCTCGACCAGCACCGGCAGTTCGCTCGGCGCGCGGCCGTCCATTGCATCGCTTGCGGCCATGCGCACGAGGTTTTCGTACTCGACGGTGTCCTTGGGCGCGTAGTTGGCGATGAACTGCTTCCCGTTGCCCATCTTCGCGATGCGCGAGCGGTGCCGGCCCTTGCCCTTGGGTTCGCCGGGGATCAGGAAGCTGATGTCGAGCGGTGCGCCTTCTTCACGTCCTCGAGCAGCGCCAGTGCCGACGCCTTCCCGTGCCGTTTCGCCCACAGCTCGTAGAACGCTTGCCGCGCTTCCTTCGGCTGCCGCGCGATCCAGCGGCAGAGGCAGGTTCGTTTCCATTGCTCGGTCCATGTCGGTCGTTGCTCCCTCATTCCTCATCGAAGCCTCTGCTGCGGCGGCGCATCGGCTGGCTCTCTTCGCGTGACCCCTGGTAGCTGCAGTCGGCGAACGATGTGTATTCGCCCAGCCATGTCAGCCGCACGTCGCCGATCTGGCCCTGCCGGTTCTTGCGGATCAGCACCTCGGCCGTGCCCTTGTCGGGCGAGTCGGGGTTATAGACCTCGTCGCGGTAGATCATCATCACGATGTCGGCGTCCTGCTCGATGGCGCCGGAGTCGCGCAGGTCGGAGAGCATCGGGCGCTTGTTCGGGCGTTCCTCGCACTTGCGCGAGAGCTGCGACAGCGCGATGACCGGACAACCGAGTTCCTTGGCGAGCGCTTTCAAGCCGCGGCTGATCTGCTCGATCTCCGCGTTGCGGTTCGCGCCGTCGCCGGCCATGAGTTGCAGGTAATCGACCACGACCAGCGCAATCGGGTGCTTGCGCCGCACGCTCTGCGTTTTCGCGCGAATGTCGCTGATGCGCTGCGCGGGCTGGTCATCGATGTAGAGTCGCATCCCCTGTACGCGGCCCACTGCACCTGCGAAGCGGTCGTGATCGTCGGAAGTCATGCCGCCGCCGATGATGCGGTCCAGCGCGACATGCCCAGCCGAGGCGAGCAGCCGGTCGGCCAGTTCCGTTTCGGCCATTTCCTGCGAGAAGGCGACGACGACGCCGCCGTGCGAAACGTTCGCGGCGATCTGCATCGCGAGCGCCGTTTTGCCCATCGCGGGACGCGCGGCGATCAGGACGAGGTTCCCGGCGCGCAGGCCGCGCAGCTTGGCGTCCAGATCCGCGAAGCCCGTCATCAGACCGTCGTTTCGGCCTTCCCACCGGGCGCCCATCTCGGGCATGTAGTCGCGCAGCACGTCGCCGATGAGCCTCGGGCCGCGGGTGACCGTGCCGTCGACCAGCTTCGACACCGCGGCAGCGGCGCTGGCGACGTGCTCGCGAATGTCGCCGTTGCCGTGCGCGAGGCTCGCGATCTCGTCGGCTGCGGCGAGCAGTGCGCGGCGCGTGGCCTTGTCGCGCACCGTCGAGACGTGCGCCGGCAGCATGGCGAGGCTGTAGCCGTGTTCGGCGCACTCGACCCAGTACGCCAGGCCGGCGCTATCCGATCGCCCCTTGAGCGTGTCGTCCAGCGATACCGGATCGACGGGGCGCCCCTGATGCCACGCCGCGAGGATGGCGGAGAAGGCTTCGCGGTGCGACTCGACGGCGAAATGCTCGGGCAGCAACCCGGCGACGCGATCGGCCAGGATCTGGCCCTGCAGGCAGCAGCCGATGATGGTTTGCTCGGCAGCGGGGGACGTGAGGCTCATGCGGCCACCTCGTCGCGGTGGTACTTGCCCTCAACGACCTTGGCGAAGTTCTGCGGGCGCACCAGCCACTCCAAGTCCGCGACAAACGGGTCACGACCGGGTGCGCACTGCCCCCGACCGGTCAGGAACTCGGACTGCCCCACGTAGGCAAAGAAGCGACGCCACCACTCCATGCGCTGCCGTTTCGCGTCTTCCCGCCACCGGGTGCGCAGAAGCGTTTTGCGCATCTCGTTCCACACCTTCACCGGTGTGCAGGTCGGCAAGAGCTCGTGGTAGGCAGCGATTATTTCTTGGTGCGGGCAAGGGTCGGCAGCGGGAACGCTGGCGACTACCAATGCGTTAGCATTGGTTAACTCTGTATCTGTATCTGTATCTAGAGCGTTAGTTTGCCGTTGCTGTAACGTTACATCGCCTGCAGCCTCCTTTTTCTTCCTCTCGCGATGCGCTGCAACCCGCGCTGCGCTTGAATCCGAGCGGAATTGTCGCTTATCCCACGCAACGGGGCATGCGTTCTCGTCGATCAGCCCTTTGGCCTGCAGGACACCCTTCGTGCGGGACCATTCGTCGCCAGAAATGCGAAGCTGAAACGCGACTTCTTCATCGTGTAACGTTACATCGCCGTTACTGCACTTGAGGCATAACAGCATGATGTAACGCCGCTGGTCGGCCTCGCTCAGCATCTGCACCTTCGGGTCGGTGGCGAACTCACCGTAGAGGCGGAACCAGTCCATCATGTGAGCCCCCTGTCCCGCTCCATGCGCGCGACGCTATCCGGGCTGCGCTGATTGATCAGATCGCGCATGCGCGCCGCGTGTATGCGCCTCGCCTCGAATGTCGTCGCAGCGAGCAGAGCGACCTTTTCTGCGGCGATGCGGCGCTCGTGGAGGTAGTCACGAAGGCGGGCGAGCATCACGCAGCTTCCATCGAATCAAACAGCCCGCCGTGCGTTTCGCGCGCCTGTCCGATGTTCTTGCATGCCTGCTTGAAGTACGCGGATTTCAGTTCCGATCCGACGAACTTGCGGCCCGTCTTGATCGCCATGTAGCCCGTGCTGCCGATGCCGCTGTAGGGGTCGAAGATCACATCACCCGGATTGCTCCACAGGTGTATGGCGCGCTCGATAAGGTCCAGCGCCATCGGGCAGACGTGGCGTTCGTCCTCGGCTTCGCGCGCCGCCTTGGCGTTCAGTGTGTTGCTGAAGTTGATGTCCATCCACACCGGCGAGGCGTAGCGACGCCACCGCTCATGCGACAGCGTGCCGTGTGTCGGCTCGTTCTCGCCGACGAAGTATTCGAGTCCGTTCTGGTGGGCGACCGGCTCCGGGTTCTCGCCGTCCTTGCGGAAGGCAAGCAGGTATTGCGGGATGCCGGCGCGCGAGCGCGTCGAGTCCTTGCACAGCTGCTTGTGCATCAGCCCGAGCGCCTTGGTGCGCGTCGCCTCGATCAGCGGGTCTTTCCAGGCGCAATGCTCGGAATGGAAGATGAAGCCTTGTCGCGTGAAGGCGCGAATGATGTCGCCGCGGAAATCCTTGAGGCCGATGAACCCGTCGCGCTCTTTCATGGCCGGGATGTTCATCACGTCGACGCAGACGATGCGCCCCGGCATGGTCGCGCGATGCAGGCCAGCGACGAGGTAATCGAAGTGCTCGTAGAACTGCGCATCGCTGGCTGAATTGCCCATATCTCGGTCGCTGTTCGAGTACGTGTAGAGACTCGCGTAAGGGGGCGAAAAGATGCTCAGGTGCAGCGAGTTTTCCGGCAGCGCATTGACGACTTCGATGCAGTCCGCATTCCACAGCGTCCAGTTCTCGCCGCTGGCTTGATCCAGTACCTTGTTCATGCCGCCACCCCCATCCATGCCGGAATCGCCATCGGGACGGATGGCTGATAGTTGGTCTTGTTGCGCAACGTCGCGCCGTGCAATGCCGCGGCGTTCAGGTCTTTCATGTGCGCAATCATGTTGTTGTACGTTTCTTCCGCCTCGCGCTCTTTGCGCTTGATGTTCGAGACGACCGCGCCTTCCGTTTCTGCGGTGATGACATGCACGTTCACCGGCCGCGTCTGCCCGAAACGCCAGCAGCGGCGGATCGACTGATAGAGCTGTTCGTAGGAGTCGGAGAGCCCGACGAATGCCATGTCGGCGCAGCGCTGCAGGTTCAGGCCCAGGCCGGCGATCTTCGGCTTGCTGACCATCACGCGATGCCGGCCCTCGAGGAATCCGACGATGGCCGACTCCTTGCGCTCGTCGCTGTCGCTGCCGGTCACCTCGATGGCGTCAGGGATCGCCGCCGCAAGCTGGGCGCTCTCTTCGTTGAGGTTGCACCACACAAGGAACGGGCGATCGCTGGCGTTCACGATGTCCGCGCATGCCTTCACGCGGTCGCTGATGCTCTCGCGGCGCGCCTGCTGGCGCTCCTGCAGGGTTTGCGCTTCCAGCGCGAACAGGAAGCCGCTCGTGGCTGTTTGCACCTTGATGCAGTGCTCGTGCATCGCCAGCGGCGGCAGCACGAAGCCCTCATCCGAATAGCCGAGGTCGGACGGCTTGCGGATCATCACGGACCACGATGCCATCCACTCCCAAAACGCCCGCTGTGCGTGACCCTTCACCCGCCATTTCGACGTGTCGCCGCCGTCGTGGGTGAAGTACATCGCCAGCATTTCGCTGCGCGTCATCACGCCAAGGAATTCCGCTTGCGTACCCAGCTCCATCACGTCGTTCGGGGCTGGCGTGGCGGACGAGCAGAGGCGGAACGGCGCCGCCTTGAACGCGTCAATCATCCAGGTGCTGTACGCGCCTGAGCTGTTTTTCAGGATCGAAGATTCATCCAGCGCGACCGCGCCGAACTGCTCGATGTGAAAGTTTTCCAGCCGCTCGTAGTTCGTCACCGTGATGCGCTTGGTGACACCGGCCTGATCCTTCGCATACGCCAGATCAATCCCGAACTTCTCAGCCTCGCGCACGAACTGGTGCGCCACGGCCAGCGGCGCAGCGATCAGGCACTCGTGCGGCTGCTTGTCGGCCCACTCCATCTGCATCGGACCTTTGCCGATCCCGCAATCTGCGAACAGCGCAGCGCGCCCGCGGCGCAAGGCCCACCGAACCATATCCGCCTGGTGCGGGTACAGCATCGGATTCAGCGCAGGCACATGCGACAGGCCGGTACTCGGGTCCGTCGTCGCCTTCTGCTTGAGGAATTCCGTGTAATCGTTCATGATTCTCCCGTTTCTCCGACGGCTCCCGAGGTGTTCGCGCACCGATGACGGAGCCGTTTTCATTACCGCGCCACCAGCGCGCGGACCACGCCAGAGCCCGCGCGAGCGGCCCGGCGATTCGGGGCCATCGACCCCATCCAAAAGCTGAACCACGCCCGCCACAGCACCAGCGGGTCGAAGGTCAGGCGCAGCGATGCCCGCGCGCGGTATTCGGCCAGAACCACGATCTCGGCAGTCATGGCGATCACCAGAACAGCCGTGCGGCCGTTTCGAGGCCAACGGCGACCGCCGCGACGACGACGCCGACCAGGACGAGGCAGGCCGCGAATTCGAGGGGCTTGAAGGGGTCTTCGTGATCGCGCTTGCTCATTCGTCACCTCCGATGTGGCGTAGTCCGTCGCGCGCCAGCACCTTCAGGGCGCGCAGTTTTTCAGCCGGGATCGTCACGCTGTCGCCGCCGACCTCGACGACCTTCAGCCCGAGCGATTCGAGGAACGCGCCCAGCTCTTCCAGCCGCAGGCCCCGCTCGCCCCTCCCGATCCGGGAAACGTGGCTTTCGTCGTGACCAATGGCGCGCCCGACCTCTTCGTTTTTCACGGACGCCAAGCGGCGCAGAATCAGGGTCTGCAGGGGGTCGGTCATCTCGTGGCCAGCGTGCCCGTGGTGTGGTCGCAGTTGCTCGCAGAATTTCGCGTGCGAATCTGCTGGAATCTGCGTGTAGCGCCCGCCATGCTGTCTCTAAGGAAAAGAACGCCGACCCCACTCGGGGCCGGCGCAAGCCCGGAGGAGGCCGGGAGGGAGACAACGATGGAACGGGAGGTCATGCGGCACCTGATGGCGACGTTATGTCGGCACCTACGCCCTCGCTTGTGACGGGCGCTGCGTCGACTTGTGCAAGCAGGTTCGCCAGTTTCAGGGCGTCATCAGCGGAATCTGGCGCCTCTCCGCGCTCCCATCTTGAGATGCGAGGCTGGGGCGCGCCAATCTCATTCGCGATGCGCGTTTGCGAATAACCCGCGGCACGGAGGCGCAGGATGATTTCTTGTACGGTCGGCATGGATGCACTCTATACGCATCCGTATAACTCAGTCAATACGCACGCGTTTAATACGCTGTTGCATAGTGACGATATGAGCGCGCGAGACACAATTCGGGAGCTGGTAGAGCGGCGCAAGGAAAAAACCGGCCAATCGCTCACAGCTCAAGCCAGAGAGATGCTGATGACGCAGGCGACCCTGTATCGCATTATCAGCGGGGATATCCAGCACCCTAGCTATGACAAACTGAAGGTCATCGCCAAGTTCTATGGGTGCTCGGTTGAGGACTTGGAATCCGGCGCCGCCCTTGCGCTAGAGGCTCCTGCGGGCGAAAAGTCGGATAAGGCCCCACCGGAAAATGAGCCCCCATCTGGCGAATCCGTGAATTACGACACGGTCGTATCACCTTCGTCCAATTCCCCCGCGCACGAGCCTGTACCAGAATATGCCTCCCCCGCGATCACGTACGAGGTGATCCGGGATGTCGTAGCCGGGGCCCTGCGAGGGTTCGGGGTCAGCTACGAAGCCTTGGTCAATGACGAGCCTGCAGCCAGGCGGCGCATCGAAGCAATGCTGCGGACGGACAGCGCGGAAACGCCTGCGCCGCAAAGCTTGCGGATGCCCGCAGGAAGCAGGTTTGTTAAGTCCAGGGGCGGAATGATCTCAGATCGCAGATCTGGCGACAGGCGCAAAAAAGAAACCCGCTGAATGCGGGTCGAGTGGGGATGCAGCGCGCCTGTGTCGGGGGGCTCTTCGGGGCCCCGCAGCCGTCTGGACGCAGACTACGTGGAGCGGGCACTCCGCGCCTGCATTTCTATGATTCGGGGCAGCCGTTGGCGATGTCGGAGGCCTTGCGGAACGACGACAGCAACGCCAGACCTTCGTCGCGCTGCATCACGCCGGCACGTCCAGACAGGATCTCGCGCCCATCCGTAACGGCCGACCAATTCAGGCCGGAAATTCGCCCCGCTTTCGCCAGCGCAAGCAGTTCGCTCAGAACCTGCTCGCACTCTCTGGCGTTCCTGGACTGAATGCTGTAGAGGCGGGGCTTACGCATCGGCCTCGGCAGGGGCGGTACGGGACGAAGCAACCACAGGGGAATCCTAGATCAGCTTGACGAGCGCCGCGACCGCGCCTACAGCAACGACCATCATCGCGCCGAGTTTGATCGTGAGCTTGAGCTCGAGCTGCTCGATACGGTTTTCAAGGCGGTCGACGTCGGACTTGGTCGCGAGCTGCGTTTCGAGCGCTTCGGCGAAGACTTCCTTCTGCGCTTCGGCCATCGCCGAGGCCTGTTCGCGCGTGAGCCCGGCTTTTTCCAGCCGTTCTGCGTACTTCAGGGTATCAAAGGTGATCGTGCTCATGGGTGAAGGATAGCACGGCGAAGATTCTGCTCATTACCCGAGGTCAAGGATCAGGTCGGCGTGCCGCAAGGTGGGTGGCGGCCAATGGCAGGCATCTCATTGCCCCGAGTCTCCCATGTTTCGCCCATGACATTTGTCACGAGGGTAGCGTTACGATAATGCCATAGCCGTTTTGCCTTCACGACACTAGGGTACAGCCAAGCCCGCTGCATTGGGCATAAGGAGGATGAAATGGCCATCATTGCATGCCCTGAATGTAGGAAGGACGTCAGCGACAAAGCAAAGCTCTGCCCGTCGTGCGGATATCGCATTCGAAAGTCGAAATTTCTTAAGGTACTCGCAACGTCGATCATCGGAGGAGTTGCGATCCTCGTCGTTTCTGGCATTGCGGTCGGAAGAATGTCGAGCATCTCTGCTAAGAACGCCGTTCTGAATCGTATCGGAAACAACCACGGCTCATCTGTCACTATTACGAAATACAGCGACAACAACCGCACCGGAGAGCATTACGTGTGCGGTGTCGCTGGCCGATGGGACGCCTCGACTGGAAAGCTCGATGCTCCGCAACTGTTCTTCGTAGTACAGAAAGGCTGGCTAAGCACTACAGAAAAGGCGTACATCCAAAGCGACCAGAACTTTTGGGATATCTACTCGAAGATCGCACGATGTAGTTGAAATACATGGAGATTCGCTATGAATCTAACAACTTGCTCCGCCATCGCCGCTTTCGTCCTTCTATCATCCGGAAACTCACTTGCTGCAGAATTCCAAATCAAAGGGCATCGACTCGGCGAGGACGAGTCGTCGGCCTGCCAGGACGGGAAGGTCGTCAGGCTTCAAGAATTACTTACAACAATTGGGGTTGGCGGCTTCGATTTCCCTGCCACAAGCTGTGATGTGCGATTCGATAGCGTGGCCGGACTAAAGCCATCCGAGCCAGCCAAGCTCTTATTTTGGAATGGCGCGCTTATTCGCATTGTGATCCGTTTCGATGGGCTTGATTGGTCTGACGCGGCAGGTTTCAGGACGGCGTTCACGGACTTGTATGGCAAGCGACCTTCCTTGAAACGAAGCCCTCCATTCATGACAGAATCGTGGCGCAACGGCGGACAGAGCCTGCAGCTTGAATGGACTACCCGTTTGAAGAGCGTCGGCGTCTATTTGACAGATGACCGAGCATGGGAGGAGTACGAACGGGCCCGCAGACGTGCCGACGGCGCGGTGGAGGCGGCCGAAAAGAAGCGCAGAAGTAGAGACGTTCTCAATTAGCGCCGACCGCTGATTTAACCCCCACCCCGAACAGCCGCCCACGAGGCGGCTTTTTCTTGCCTCCGCGAATCTGGCGCGCGGCGTCGTGCGCTTTTTTATACGCGTACGTATTGACTAATTTATACGTGTGCGTATAGTTCAGTCAGCAGCAGGACAGCTAAAGCCCACCGGGAGCCCGACATGCCGAACCTACCCCGCCGCCACATCGAATCCCGCCGCACCGAACGCGGCCTGTTCGTGATCGTCGCCGTTCTGGCTGCGCTAGTCGTCGCCGGGGTGATCGGTTCCGTGCTGGTCGATCTGTACGCCGGCCTCGCTACGGCCGTCGGCGACGTTCTGACCCACACGCCGGGGCGCTGACATGCGCGCCCTTACCGATCTAGCAATGAGCGCCTGCGCGGCCGTCCTGATCCTGCTCGGCGAAGCGCTGGGCCTGTCGATCGGCGACGAGTGAGCCATGACGCTCCGGGGTGACGCGACCGACTCGACGGCGACCTGCTACGGCAAGCACCGCTTTCCGTCGCTCGCTCAGGCCCGGAAGGTCGCCAAGCGCAGCGCGAGCACGCACTGCGAACGCATCAACGCTTACCACTGCCCGCACTGCGCGGGCTGGCACATCGGCAGCCATCTGCCGCGACCGAGGAGGAAGTGAAACATGTTGCTCAGGCACACGAAGGAACGCCCCGACCTCAACGACGGGCAGAGGCACGAGCCGGAGCACCGGCAGGCGACGGCGCTGCATCTGATGCTCGCGCTCAAGCAGGTCCGCCAGCGCGGCCCGTTCCGCACGGCGAAGGGCCTGAAATGACGGCACGGTTCATGGAGATGCGCAGCGACTGGGTGATGCGCGAGTTCTGCAACGTCGTCCAGTTGCGCGTACAGCGCGGCGAGATGACCGCGCGCGCCGCCGCCGAGCATCTCCGGGCGCACCTCGTGCCGCTGCACGTCGCGCTTCGCATTGTCACCAGCAACTAGGAGGAATCCATGCTGCACACGAACTACCACCACATCACGGCACCGATCGAAGCGCCGGAGCCGCCCGACACGGCAGCGCGCGAGCAGGCCGTCGAGCTGCTGACACCTGTCGTGCTCGACGAGTACATGCAGGACATCGTTCGCGTCGATGAGGCGCGCGGCTTCTTCCTGCGCAGCGAGGATGCAGCGATCTGCGCCGCGATCATGGCCGGCGATGCGATGCGCGTCGGGCAGATCACCATCGAGGCCTGCCGGCGCGTGGTCGAGATCGCCGCCGAGGCCGAAGCCGAGCGCCGCGTGGATGCGATGGATCGCGAGGATGAGGCGGATTACTACGCGGCGCGGGTGGCGTCATGAGCGCCGCCAAGCCTCTCAGCGCCGGCCGCACCGCGACCTACATCGCCGCGATCTTCGGCCTGTTCGCGCTGCTGCAATGGCACGACGCCGCCACCGCCGAGCGGATCGCCGCCCGCGAGCAGGCCGACCGGCAGCAGATCGCCGACTCGATCCGCGACATGGACTGCGGCGAGAGCCCGGTGAATCTGGCGCAGTCGCCGCACACCCCCAACACCCTGAAGTGAGGACCACCATGAGCAACGTCACCGCGCTGCAAGCGCAAAAGCAGAACTTTTCCCTCGCGCCCAAGGATATCGACGAGGCTTTGCGCTTTGCCGACATGCTGGCGAGTTCAGTCCTCGTGCCGAAGGACTATGTCGGCAAGCCCGGTAACTGCCTCGTCGCCATCCAATGGGGCATGGAACTCGGCCTGCAGCCGATGCAGGCGATGCAGTCCATCGCCGTGATCAACGGACGCCCGAGCCTGTGGGGCGACGCGATGCTCGGCCTGGTGAAGTCGCATCCGGCTTTCGAGTGGATCAAGGAGGAGTGCGACGGCAACGTCGCGACCTGCACCCTCAAGCGCCGCGGCGAGCCGGAGGTGAGCCAGACCTTCACGATGGAAGACGCGAAGCGCGCCGGCCTGACGGGTAAGCAAGGCCCATGGACGCAGTATCCGAAGCGAATGCTTCAGATGCGTGCACGCGGCTTCGCGCTGCGCGATGCGTTCCCGGATGCGCTGCGCGGCCTCATCTCTTCCGAGGAAGCGCGCGACCTTCCGGCCGAGCGCGACATGGGCGCCGCCGAGGTCGTCGCTTCGGAGCGCCAGCCGGCGCCGCGTGCGCACGAGCCGCAGGCACTGCCGCCCTACCCTGCCGACGAGTTCGCCGCAAACCTCCCGAAGTGGCTCAACGCCATCGAGGCCGGGAAGGTTTCCGCCGATCAGGTCATCGCCCGCAGCTCGAGCAAATACACCCTGAGCGAAGCGCAGAAGAGCGCGATCCGCAACCCGCCGAGTCCTGAGCTGCAGGCCGGCGATGTCGCCGACGCCGAATGGACCGCCGCCTATGAAGGAGAGCAGCAGTGATCGAACTGAACGTACAGCAGGGCACGCCCGAATGGCATGCGGCCCGCGCCACTACCCACAACGCATCCGAGGCGCCGGCCATGATGGGCGTGCATAAGCAGTGCTCGCGCACCGAGCTGCTCTTCATGAAGAAGACGGGAATCACGCCGGACGTGTCGGATTGGGTGCAGCGCTTCCTCTTCGACAAGGGGCATGAAGTCGAAGCCATCGCTAGGCAGATGATCGAGGACTCGCTCGGCGAGGAGCTGTATCCCGTCGTTGCGACGGACGATTCCGGCAAGTACCTCGCCAGCTCAGACGGCGCGACGATGCTGTTCGACGTCGGCATGGAATGCAAGCTCTGGAGCGAGGAGACTGCCGCCTCGGTACGTGCCGGCCAAGTGCCCGACTACCACGCATGGCAGCTCGACCAGCAGATCGCCGTCTTCGGTCTGGAGAAGATCATCTTCGTTTGCTCCGACGGGACGCCCGAGCGCACCGTCTGGTGCGAGTACCGCACGACGCCCGAGCGCATCGCTCGCCTGATGGCGGGGTGGGAGCAGTTCGACCGCGATCTCGCCGACTACGTGCCCGAGGCGCCGAAGGCCGACGCGCCGATCGGCCGCGCCCCGGAATCGCTGCCGGCGCTGCGCATCGAAGTCACGGGCATGGTCACGGCCAGCAACCTCGCTGCGTTCCAGGAACACGCGCTCGCCGTCTTCCGTAGCATCAATACCGACCTGCAGACCGATGCCGATTTCGCCGACGCGGAGAAGGCGGTGAAGTGGGCGAAGGAAGTTGAAGACAAGCTCGACGGCGCCAAGCAGCACGCGCTGAGCCAGACGGCCAGCATTGACGAGCTGTTCCGCACGATCGACACCATCAAGGACGAGGCGCGCGCGGTGCGCCTGAAGCTCGACAAGCTGGTGAAGACCGAGAAGGAAGCTCGGAAGCTGCATATCGTTTCGCAGGCGTATCAAGCACTGCTGGATCACATTGGCAACCTGAACCAGCGCCTCGGTGGGCAGTTCATCCCGTCGGGCGCGTACAGCGCCGCGATGTTCGGCGAGGCCGTGAAGGGCCTGAAGTCGCTCGACAGTATGCGGGACAAGGTCGGCGTTGCACTGGCGAACGCCAAAGTCGACGCGAACGCGCTCGCCGACCGCATCGACGCGAACCGCAAGAGCGTCGAGGACATGAGCCTCGCGCCGGACTTCGCGCAGATCTGCACGAAGGCGCCCGAGGACTTCGCCGCGCTCATCCAGGTGCGCGTCAATCAGCGGAAGGAAGCCGAGGAACGCCGACTGGCTGCCGAGCGTGAGCGCATCCGTGCCGAGGAAGAAGCAAAGGCGCAGCGCGCAGCGCGCGAAGCTCAGGCCGAGATCGACCGCAAAGCCGCCGCCGAGCGTGCCGCTGAACAGGCGAAGCTCGACGCCGAGCGCGCGGAGCTGAGGCGCCAGCAGGAAGCCGTCGATGCCGAGCAGCGCCGGCAGCGCGAGGCCGAGAACGTCCAGCGGATGAAGCCGGCGGCACAGCCGGCCGTCGAGCCCACCCCCACCCCGGCAGAGAGCGCAGCAACGATCACCCTCGGAAAGATCAACGAGCGACTGTCACCGATCAGTCTCAGCGCCGCCGGCCTCGCCGAACTGGGCATCCAGCCCGTCGGGCGCGAGCGCTCCGCGGTGCTGTACCGCGAGTCGGACGTCGGCCGCATCTGTACGGCGCTGATTCGCCATCTTTCGACCGTGTGCGTTCAGCTTCTGGAGGCGGCATGATCCGCAACGCCCTCGCCTACCACCTCCCGTCCGGCTGGCCGTGGGACGCCGACGCGATGTCGGAATACCTCTCGCGCCGCACGTTCCAACCCTGCTGCCAGCTCGACCACGAATCCAGCGGTTTCGTGCCGCCGCGCGACGAGGCGAATCTTTGCCATCAGGTCGGCGACTTCCTGCTCGTGTGCCTGCAGACGGAAGAGCGGCTGCTGCCGGCCTACGTCGTCGCCGAGCATGCCGACCTGAAGGCCGAAGAGATGATGCAGATGCAGGGCTTCAAGCCCGGCCGCAAGCAGATGAAGGAGATCAAGGAGGCGGTGCTGTTGGAACTGCTGCCGCAGGCCTTCACGCGGAAGCGCCGGACGCTCGCCTGGATCGACCCGGCATCGTCGCTGCTGATCGTCGATGCCGCCAGCGCGAACCGCGCAGAGGACGTGCTTTCGCAACTGCACCAAGCGCTCGACATGCTGCCGGTGGAGATGCTGCGCACCGAGCGCACGCCGACGACGACGATGGCCGACTGGCTCGCCTCCGGCGACGCGCCGCAGGGCTTCAGCATCGATCAGGAATGCGAGCTGGTATCGGTCGGCGAGGATGGCGCGTCCGTCCGCTACACGCGGCACGACCTGCACGGCGACGACGTGCGCGATCACCTCGCTGCCGGGAAGCTGCCGGCGAGCCTCGCGCTGACGTTCAGCGACCGCGTGAGTTTCGTGCTGACGGAGAAGATGGAGGTGAAGCGCGTCGTGCTGCTGGATGTGCCGATGCAGGGCCGCGAGCAGGCCGACGACGCGATCGAGCAGTTCGACGCGGATTTCCTGCTCGCTGCGAGCGAGGTCGGGATTCTGATGCGTGAGCTGATTTACGTGCATGGCGGGCTGATGGTGAAGAGCGACGCAGACCTGGTCGCGCATGCCGAGAGTGCCCGGGGCGCTTTCAACAGGCTGGCCGCGCTGGCCGCGTCGGACGGCGGATCCATGACCATCAGCGACGGCGAAGGCAACGTCCTGATCGGCGCCGGCAACGAATACGACCCGCTCTACCCCGACGCAAAGCGCATCGTCATTGAGCAGCGCAAACCGTCCATCAGCCTGATTCAGCGCCATCTGCGCATCGGCTACAACCGCGCAGCGCGGCTCATCGAGCAGATGGAAAGCGACGGCATCGTGTCCGCCATGAAAGCGGACGGCACCCGGGAGGTAATCGCAGCATGAGCACCGATACCAAGGCAGTCGAAACCGCCCTCGCGTCCTCGCACGAGATGCTGACGGTGGCCGATCTGTGTCTGATCACCAGCATGGAAAAGAAGGCCGTCGAGGCGCAGCTGAAGGCACTCGCGCAGCAAGGGCAGATCGATCACAAGCCGAAGACCGGCCGATTCGAAGCCTACTACGGGCTGCTGCGCACGACGCCGCAGGCAGCTGTCAAGGAATCCTTGACGGTTCAGGAGGCGCCGGCCGCCAACGGCGCAGGCGGTGCGGCGACCGTGCGCGCCATCCCGGCGCCGGAGTATGACCCGAATGACGTTGCTTTCAGTTCGGGCGCACATCCCCGCAGCGATTCGGCGCTGGCGTCGCGCATCGAAAAGCTTGGAAATCAACTGGTGTATGACCAGAGCGGGATGGTCGTGGGCATGTTCATGGTTGCGGACTTGGTCACGCTGGTGCGCGGCGAGCAGGCCGCCCAGGCCGACACCGTCGCCGCAAAGGTGAAGGTGATCGACGGCCTGCGTGCCGACCTCGCCAACGCGAAGGCCCTCGCCGACAAGCTCGAACATCTCCTCGGCTCCGAGCGCACCGCCTGTGCCGCGCTGCGCGAGCAGCTCGACGGCATGGTCAGCCCGACGGTCGAGAGCATCGCCCCGGCCGGCTATCTCGTCCGAGCCCCGAAGCGCGCGCACCGCATCGTCACGAAGCAGGACAAGGCGCAAGCGCACGCGCTGGCCGCCGCACGCAACGGCTCCGGTCGCGGCGAGGTGTTCGCCCTGGTGCCGATCGGTCGCGCGGTCCGTGGTGCCGAGTGGAGGCCGGCGAAATGATCCCCATCGCCACGCAACTCGCCGCCGCGAACGGCGCGTGCACTCAGCCTGCGTCGCGCACCGGACAGCTGCCCCAAGTTCCTTACTCCCTGTTCGGGCTCGGCACCAACGGCGGTGCCCCCATCGCCCGCGGCGCCGCGAAGGAGGCCCGCCGCAACGGCATCGTCGAGTACCTGCGCACGCACGGCGGGTACAAATCGAGCGACATCGCTGCGGCCTTCGGCGTGAGTGCAGAGACGACGGTCAAGGATCTGCGGGAGATGAGAGCGGAGGGGCGCGTGCGCCGGGACGATTCGCGGAGTCCGTATCTGTGGGAGGCCGCCGAAGCCGATGAGGAGAGCGCCAAATGAAAGCGCCAGACCTGCATTACGACAAGTGCCGCTGTCAGGGCTGCGACTGCGACCGCAAGGCCGACTGCCTGCGGTTTGTGGCGCTGGATGACATGGGGCCGGCGACGCCTTGGACGGAGCGGTATTGCGACATGGGCCGCGAGGCGGAGGGGTTCATTCGCGTGCGGGAGGACGTCGCGCAATGAACATCATCCCTCTGGAAACTCTGCACCGCGAAACGCTCGATTCGCTGTTCGCTGAAGCAGCAACGCTCGGTGCGATTCGCGTATGGCAGCACACCGACCTCGGCGACAGGCCGAAAGCAAGCTTCAAGGTCGAGATCATTTTCCGCAGTGCCCGCGGCAGCAAGATCGAGGCCGTTGGCAATCACAGCAGCCTCGCGTGTGCGATGGCGGATGCGATCAACGAGGCGCGCGAACTCGGAGCAGGAAAACAATGACCCGTCACCTCGCCCACATGCTCAACCGCCGCGACGAGTCCCGCAGCGCCAAGCTCCAGAACATCCAGCACAACCGGCACATGATCGGCCAGTACGACGAGATCGAGATGCTCGAGCGCCAGGCTGTCGATGCCTTCCGGCGGGGCTACGCCCGCGGCACGCACTGGAACGTGCTCGCCGACAGCCGCAACGTGCTGATGCTGACCGTTTGCCACAAGATCGAGACGGCGCACGTCAAGGCCGATTTCGAGGCCGTGCGCGAGGTGACGCGGATCGCGCTGGATGCGCTCAAGACGATCCGGGATCGCGAGCAGAAGACGGGGAAGTTCGGCTGCAATGCGGACGAGCTGAACGCCCTGCATGCGCTGGTCGAGACCAGCCGGGACTTCTGGGTGCGGCAGCCGGCGGAGCTGTTCCGCCAGGCCGTCGAGGCGAGCGCCAGGGTCACGAAAACGCTGGTGCAGGAACGGAGGGCTCAGGGATGACCGAACGCGCCAGCAACATCCACTACGCGAAGGTCTGCATCGCACAGTCGCGGCACTTCACCCGCCGACAGCGAGGCTTCAGCTTCACGCTGCTGCGCTGGGCGGGGAATGCTCGGCGGCGCGCGATGGCTGAGGCGGTGGCGCCGGTTCAGCGCGATCTGTTCGGAGGTGCAGCATGAGCAAAGCAGCGGCAATCAAGCCCATCTACGTCGATCTCCCGACCGTCGCAGGAATCGTCGCGCTATCGGCGACGACGGTGCAGGAGCTTGTCCGGCAGGGCCAGTTCCCCGGTCCGCGCCAGTTGTCCGGCCGTCGTGTGGCGTGGCTCGTGCGCGAGGTTGAGGAATGGGCTGAGAGCCGGCCGGCGTCCAACCTATTGCCGCCGCCGAATACCGGGGCGAAGAAGCCGCGGAAGCAGATTGCGGCGTGAGAACGCGGAGCCCAGCCGACCGCGCGAGGCTGGTTGAGAAAAGCCACCGCCGGCCCCCGGTCGGCTGCGACGTTGGGTTCTGTGGCGGCGGTAACTACGGAGGACGAAACATGCAGTTTGATTGCGAATGCGGCGCGACGAGCTACGAAGACCCGCCCGAGTGCCCGGATTGCGGCCGGCGGATGAAACACGCTGCCGCGCGGCTTGAGGTGCTGGAGCGTGAGCACGCGCAGTTTTACGACCGCTGGCACAACGAGCGGCGGAAGCGCGAAAAGTTGGCCTCGGATGTCGAGCGCTGCTATCGCATGCTGCTCTCGGAGCCGGACACCAAGGGCGCGCTGTTCAAGGCTGAAAACATCCTGCGCGAGGCGCTGGCCGAATCGAAGCTGACACAGAACGCACGCAATGAGCGGCCCGAGTATTCGGGTCCGCTCGATTAACGAGTTGGGCGTGTTTGGAGAAAGGGAAAGCGATGGAAATGCCACCGAAGGAAGTAATCGAAGCGGCCGAGGTTGTTGGTCGATGGTTCGCCGAACGCAACATGACCGACTGGTGTCTCGGGCCGTGCGCCTCCCGCGCCGAGCTGGAGAACGTGAAGCAGGTTGAATTTCCGCGCCGGGTCGAGAAGGTTGCCGAGGGCTGGCGGAAGAAATGCGACCGACTGACCGAAGAAAACGCACGGCTGCGTCATGCAGTCAAGATCGCAGCAAAAACCTTCGGCGAGTACGCCGAGATCCACGCGGCTAAGACTCCGCCTGAAGGACTCAAGGTGCGTCGAAACGAGAACTTGCGGGATCTGTGCCGCGAGGCGCTGACGCCCAACTCCAATTAACAGAGAGAAATCGTCGGTTAACGTTCCACGATCACCCGGGAACCCTTGCCATGACTGAAACCATTGAACGAAACGCGACACCCGCCAAGGCGGCACAGCAGCCCGGTCTGATGGCGCACGTCCGCGAGACGCTCCGGGTGAATCGGTATGCCCTTTCGACCGAGCGGAACTACTGTCAGTGGATCTGGCGCTTCATTCTCTTCCACGGCAAGCGCTCGCCGCGCGAGATGGGCGCAGCGGAGGTGGAGGCATTCCTGTCGCATCTCGCGACCGCGGAGAACGTCAGCGCGAAGACCCAGAACCAGGCGCTGCACGCCGTCCTCTTCCTCTACAAGCGCGTCCTCGGCATCGATCTGCCGTGGATCGACGGCATAACCCGGGCGCGCGAGAGCAAGCGCATCCCGGTCGTCCTGACGCAACGGGAGACGCAGGCCCTGCTCCGCCATGTGCATGGCACTTCCGGGACGATCATCAAGCTGCTGTACGGCACAGGTATGCGGCTGCTCGAGGGGCTGCGACTGCGCGTCAAGGACGTGGATCTCGAGCGACGCGAGATCATCATACGAGAGGGCAAGGGCAACAAGGACCGCGTCACCATGCTGCCGGCCTCACTCGTCGACGAGCTGCGCGACCATCTCCAGGCGCGGCGGATGATGCACGACAAGGACCTCGCCACCGGTCACGCAGACGTCGAACTCCCGGACGCGATCGAGCGGAAGTATCCGCAGGCTGGCCAGCAATGGGCGTGGCAGTACGTGTTCGCGGCGAAGACCTACAGCACCTGCCCACGGACCGGCGTCTATCGCCGTCATCACGTCGGCGAGTGGGTGATTCAGCGAGCGGTGAAGGCCGCGGCGCGGGCGGCCGGCATTCCGAAGCTGGTGCATCCGCACACGCTGCGGCACAGCTTCGCGACGCACCTGCTCGAGACGGGAACAGATATCCGGACTCTGCAGGAACTGCTCGGGCACAGCGACGTGAAGACGACCATGATCTACACCCACGTCCTGAACCGTGGCGGGCGCGGCACCGTCAGCCCGCTGGATAGGATCGCCTGACGCCTACCGCCGCGCTAGGCCTTCCAGGTGCGCATCCAGCCGCCGGAGCCACTCCACCCGCTCCGCATCGTAGGAATGCAGGTTGTACGTCCCGACAATGCCCGGCTGCATGTGCCCGATGACCGCCTCGCCGACCTCGTTCGGGCAGCCGATCGAAGCGAGCATCGTGCGCGATGTGCGGCGCAGATCATGCGGCGCCCAGTGCGTCACTGGCAGCCGCGGGCGCGGCTCATCCGGCCGCGTGCGGCTGTACGGCTGATGGTGATAGACGGCGACCTGGACCGTCTTCTGCTCGACAGGCTTCACTTCCTTGGTCTTCGCCGGGAATAGATACCCGGCCCCGTACAGATCCTTCCTGCGCAACACGACGGTGCGCGCCCGTCCGAACAGCGGCACACGCAGGTCGGTCGCGTTCTCGTGGCGAGCGCTCTTCGTTTTTGCCTTCGGGCACTGCCACCACAGGACGCCGTCGGCCTCCTCGCGGACTTCGCTGCCGCACATGCCGCAGATCTCGGCGCCGCGCGTCGCCGTCCAGAGGTAGAGCGTCAGCACATCCTCGACGAGCGACGAGAAGTTCGGTAGCCAGCGGATAACATCTCCGACCTCCTCGGCAGTGAGCACGCGCTTTGCCGTGCCGACGTGCTCGCCGTTGATCTTCTTTCCTCGGCTCTTGATCTTGCCGCGCAGGATCAGCCGCCACCAGTTCGCAGCGGTCTCCGGCAGCCTCCCCGAGTCTATGGCGTAGTCCCACGCCGCGCCCAGCTCCGAGCGCAGGTTCTGCGCCTGCACCGGGGCCCGCTCGGAAAGTGACTTGATGAGGTCGAATGCCTGGCTGCGGGTGAGCTCCGCCGCTGGGATCGAAGCCACGTCGCCGAGGTCCAGATCGAACATGCGCCGGATCTCGGTTGCGCCCTTTCGTTGCCGGGTGATACGGATGTGCCCAACGAAATAGTCGTTGCACACGTCGAGCACGGTATAGGCCGCGGTGACGGCCTGCCGGCGCTTCGCGTCAGCCTGTCGGCGCTTCTCTGCCCGCGCCTCCTTCGCGGCCAGCGCCGGATCCTCCCCGGCATCCCGCGCCTTGCGCAGCCGATCCCATTCCGCGACCGCCAGGTGCAGCGACAGCGCCGGCCAGTCGCCGAGCTTCGTCTGCCGCATGCGTCCGTCGATCGGGCTCTTGTAGCGGTACGTCCACGCCCGCCCGCTCTCCGTCGCGACGATCCGCAGACCGGGAAATTCAGGGCTGGTAAGATGCTCGCCCGCAGGCAGGAGCTTGATGGTGCGCGCGTCAAAGGTCATTCCGGCGTAACTTCGGCTATGACGTTACCGTCCCGGCGTAACCTCGGATTCGATGGCCGGCGTAAGGTCTGGTTTTCGGATAGCCGAAAAGCTACGCCACTCTGCCGAGTGTTGGCAAGTTTTGACGGGTGTCGCCGTTATTCGACACAAAGACGCGAACTGCGCGTAACTACATACGAAACAACGGACTAGGCTGGAAATTGACAGCAAAACAGGATGTTACGGACGGGCGCGGAACGGGTCATACTCCCGTGATGGTCCAGTACCTCCGGATCAAGCAGCAGCACCCCGACACGCTGCTCTTCTACCGGATGGGCGACTTCTACGAGCTGTTCTTCGAGGATGCCGAGAAGGCGTCCCGACTGCTCGACATCACCCTGACGACGCGCGGACAATCCGCGGGACAACCGATCAAGATGGCCGGCGTCCCGTTTCACGCGGTCGAGCAATACCTCGCGCGGCTGGTGAAGCTCGGCGAATCGGTCGTGATCGCCGAGCAGGTCGGCGACCCCGGTGCCACCAAGGGACCCATGGAGCGCGCCGTCAGCCGCATCGTGACCCCGGGCACGCTCACCGACGCGGCCCTCCTCGACGACCGCTCCGATTCGCTCCTGCTCGCCGCGAACCTGCATCGCGGCGTGCTCGGCCTCGCTTGGCTGAACCTCGCGAACGGCGATCTGCGCGTGTTGGAATGTCCCGCCGAACACTTGCAGGCCCAGTTCGAACGCCTGCGTCCCGCCGAGGTGCTCGTGCCCGACGGCCTCGCGCTGCCGCTGGTCGAGACGCTGTCGCCGGTGTTGCGCCGCCTTGCCGACTGGCAATTCGAGGGCGAAACCGGCGAACGGCTGCTCACCAACCACTTCGGCACGCGCGACCTGACCGGCTTCGGCGTCGAAGACATGCCGGTCGCGCTGGGTGCTGCCGCAGCCCTCTTCGACTACGCGCGCAGCACGCAGCGCCAGAGCCTCGAACACGTCACCAGCCTCAAGGTCGAACGCGAATCCGAATACCTCCGCCTCGACGCGGCGACGCGGCGCAACCTCGAACTCACCGAGACGCTGCGCGGCGAGCCCTCGCCCACCCTGCTCTCGCTGCTCGACTCGTGCGTGACCAGCATGGGCTCACGCTGGCTGCGCCACGCCCTGCATCACCCGCTGCGCGACCGTCATCACGCCGCCGCGCGCCACGGCGCCGTCAGCGAGCTGATCGGCAACGACAGCGGCGACGCGCGCATGCTCGCGAACGCCCGCCAGGCCCTGCGCGGCGTCGCGGACGTCGACCGCATCACCGCGCGGATCGCGCTGCGTAGCGCCCGCCCGCGCGATCTCGCCGCGCTGCGCGACAGCCTTGCGCGCCTGCCCGAACTGCACGACGCGCTCGGCCGTCCGCAATCCGCCCTGCTCGCCCAACTCGCGGCCGGGCTCGGCATACCGGAAGCCGCCCTCGACCTGCTCCTGCGCGCGGTCGCCCCGGAACCCGCCGCGGCAGTGCGCGACGGCGGCGTCATCGCCGCCGGCTTCGATGCCGAACTCGACGAGCTGCGCGGCATCCAGACCAACTGCGGCGAGTTCCTGATGGCGCTCGAGGCACGCGAGCGCGAACGCAGCGGCATCGCCAACCTGAAGGTCGAGTTCAACAAGGTGCATGGCTTCTACATCGAAGTCAGCCACGCGAACGCCGCCAAGGTGCCCGACGACTACCGCCGCCGCCAGACGCTGAAGAACGCCGAACGCTACATCACCCCCGAGCTGAAGGCCTTCGAGGACAAGGCGCTGTCCGCGCAGGAGCGCGCGCTCGGCCGCGAGAAGATGCTCTACGAGGCCTTGCTCGAAGACCTCGTCGCCCATATTCCGAAACTTCAGCACATCGCCCGCTCCCTCGCCTGCCTCGACGGCCTCGGCGCCTTCGGCGAGGCGGCCGTGCGCTACGGCTACGTCCGCCCGACGTTCTCCGACCAGCCCGGCATGGACATCGTCGGCGGCCGCCACCCGGTCGTCGAACGCCAGGTCGAGAACTTCATCGCCAACGACTGCAGCCTCGCGCCCACGCGCCGCATGCTGATGATCACCGGCCCGAACATGGGCGGTAAGTCGACCTTCATGCGCCAGGTCGCGCTCATCGCGCTGCTCGCCCACGTCGGCGCCTTCGTGCCCACGCAGGCCGCGCGCATCGGCCCGCTCGACGCGATCTTCACGCGCATCGGCGCCTCGGACGACCTCGCGTCAGGCCGCTCGACCTTCATGGTCGAGATGACCGAGGCCTCGGCGATCCTGCACGGCGCCACCGACCAGAGCCTCGTGCTGATGGACGAGATCGGCCGCGGCACCTCGACCTTCGACGGCCTCGCGCTGGCCTTCGCGATCGCGCGCCACCTGCTCGACAAGAACCACTGCCTGACGCTCTTCTCCACCCATTACTTCGAACTCACGCGCCTGAACGCCGACTATCCCGAGTGCGCCAACGTACACCTCGACGCGGTCGAGCACGCGCACCGCATCGTCTTCCTGCACGCCGTCGAGGAAGGCCCCGCGAGCCAGAGCTACGGGATCGAGGTCGCGGCGCTCGCCGGCATTCCCGGCTCGGTGATCCGTGACGCCAAGCGCCGTCTGCGCGCGCTGGAGAACCGCGAAGTCGGCGCCGGCCCGCAGGCCGACCTGTTCGCCGCGCTGCCCGAAGCGGACGACGAACCCCTGTCGCATCCGGCGCTCACCGCGCTCTCCGAAATCGATCCCGACAGCCTCAGCCCACGCGAGGCGCTGGAACATCTCTACGCGCTGAAGCGCATGACCGCATGAGCACGCCCATCGACATCAGCGAGGACGGCGGCGTCCGCTACCTGCATTTCGGCTCCGAGTGGGTACAGGGCGCAATGCGTATCCGCCGCCCCAACGCGCTCGAACTCGCCTACACGCGCGAGATGATGGCAGGCCTGTTGCTGCGCGACGCCGAGGAGTGGCCGCGCACGGCGCTCGTGATCGGACTCGGCGCCGCATCGCTGACGCGCTTCCTGCATCACCATTGCCCGCAGACGCGCACCCAGGTCGTCGAGATCGAAGCGCGCGTCGTCGCCGCGGCGCGCCAGTTCTTCAAGCTGCCGGACGAAGACCCGCGGCTGGCGATCCACGTCGGCGACGGCGTGCGCTACGTGATGGAGACGGAGCGCAAGTTCGACCTCATCCTCGTCGACGGCTTCGACCGCAACGCCCGCGCCGGCGCGCTGGACACCGCCCCGTTCTACACGGCGGCACGGGCGCGGCTGTCGGAACAGGGGCTGATGTCGGTGAATCTCTTCGGACGCTCGCGCGGCTTCCGTGCCAGCGTCGAGCGCATCATCACCGCCTTCGACGACCGCGCGATCGCGTTCCCGTCCTGCGACAGCGGCAACGTCGTCGCCTTCGGTGCGGAGGGCGACCGGATCGACATTCCGGTGACAGAACTACGCGACCGCGCCCGCACGCTGAAGGAAAAGACCGGCCTGGACCTCGGCCCCACGGTCACGCGGCTGGAGCAGGCAGGAAGCCTGCCGGGGGGCAGGCTGATCCTGTAGTTCGCAGGGCGGATGAGCCGTAGGCCGAAGTTGCCAGCTGCGCCGCCGTATGATCGCCCGCTCAAACCCAACCGCCGCGTGGCGGAAGGCGCTGCGCTTTTCCGCGCTACGGGTTTATCGCGCGCCTTCAGGTGGCCGGTGCTTCCTCCGCGGGCACTGGCGGAATCCACAGGCACGCGCCCTTGTTGGCCTTGGTGATGTCCTGCAACACGCGGTCGTGCTCGACCAGTTCGTCGGCCGAGGGGCGCAGCACGCGCAACGGCGGCCGCTCGATCGGACTGCCGCTGGCGTCGAGACCGCCCATCGCCGGCTCGTCGTCGAGCAGCATCATCAGGCTTTCCTGCCCGCGGGTCATCGCCAGGTACACGTCCGCGAGCAGTTCCGCGTCGAGCAGCGCGCCGTGCAGGGTACGCGCGGCGTTGTCGATCTCGAAGCGGTCGCACAGCGCATCGAGCGAGGCCTTCTTGCCCGGATTCAGCTCCTTGGCCATCTTGAGCGTGTCGATCACGCCCGTGCACAGCGCCCCGAGCTTCGGGTGCCCCAACAGCGACAGCTCGTGATCGAGGAAGCCGACGTCGAAGCTCGCGTTGTGGATCACCAGTTCCGAGCCGCGGACGAAATTCATGAAATCGCCCACGACGTCGCGGAATTTCGGCTTGTCGGCGAGGAAGTCCTCGGTGATGCCGTGAACCGCGATCGCTTCGGCGTCGATCCCCCGTTCCGGGTTGATATAGACGTGAAAATGCTGCCCGGTCAGGTTGCGGTTGAGCAACTCCACGCAGCCGATCTCGATCACACGGTCGCCGTTGCGCCAGTCGAGGCCCGTGGTTTCGGTATCCAGGACAATCTGTCTCAAGGGTTCATCCCCGGTAGTTCGTTCGCGCCCTCGCGGGCCGGTTGATCAGATCTCGGCGACGGAACCGCCGCGTACGCGCACGGCTTCTACACCGCGGCGCGCGAGTTCGTCCGCGCGCTCGTTCTCCGCGTGCCCCGCGTGACCGCGTACCCAGATCCACGCGACCTTGTGGCGGCTCGCCGCCTCGTCCAGCGCGCGCCACAGGTCCTCGTTCTTCACCGGCTCGCGCGAAGCGGTCTTCCACCCGCGCTTCTTCCAGCCGTGGATCCACTCGGAGATGCCTTTCTGCACGTACTGGCTGTCGGTATGCACGCGCGCCGCGACCGGGCGCTTGAGCGTCTCCAGCGCGCGGATCACCGCGAGCAGTTCCATGCGGTTGTTGGTCGTCTGCGGCTCCCCGCCCCAGATCTCCTTCTCGTGCGGACCGCTGCGCAGGATCGCGCCCCAGCCGCCGGGTCCCGGGTTGCCGCTGCAGGCCCCGTCGGTAAATATCTCGACTTCTTCCATCTATTCCACTTTCTGTACGCCGCCCGTCACCTGTCGCCCGCGCTGGGCCACCGGTGCAAGACGCTTTGCCGCGGCGCGCGCATCGCGCCAGTTCGGCGTTATCAGGCGCATTCCCTGCACCCGCTTGATGCCCTGAATGATGTAGGCACCACCACAAATCGGCCACCAGCGGTCGCCCGCCTTGTCCATGAAGCCCCAGCGCTCCAGCCATTTCGCGCTCGAAAACGCAGGCGCGTAGCAGCCGAAGCTGCCGCCCTGCGTCTCGAAACCCAGCAGCGCCAACCAGTCCTTCGTGCGCCGCACCGACAGGTATTGCCCACGCCACGGATAGGTCCCCGAACGCCGCGCCGCCAGGCGCCGCAATCCCCACAGGCTGAAGGGATTGAATCCGGCGATGATCACGCTGCCCTCTGGCACCAGCACCCGCTCGACCTCGCGCAGCACCTGGTGCGGATTGCGCGAGAATTCCAGCACGTGCGGCAACAGCACAAGATCGATGCTCGCCGACGCGAACGGCAACGCGCCGCCCTCCGCAACGACTGCGATGTCGCCGGAGCGCGCGCAATGGAAACGGAACGGAATGCGGTTGCCGCGCAGGAAGTCGTATTCCGGCAATCCGATCTGCACGGCGTTGTAGCCGAAAATGTCGGCTACCATGAGATCGAACTTGGCCTGTTCCCATCGCAGCAGATAACTTCCCTGCGGGGTTTCAAGCCAGTCCGACAGACTGAGGATGGACATGGACGATCAGCACTCAAAAATCCGCAGCGCCGACATTATCGCTCTTCCGGCCTTCCGCGATAACTATATCTGGTTGCTTCGCCGCGGTCCCTGGGCGGCGGTCGTCGACCCCGGCGACGCATCGGTCGTCGAAGCGGCCCTGCAGGAGCACGGCTTGCAGCTCGTGGCGATCCTGCTCACCCACCACCACGACGACCACATCGGCGGCGTCGCCGAACTCGCCGCGCGCCATCACCCCGCCGTGTTCGGGCCCGCCGGCGAGAACATCCCCGGCGTGACGCGCAGTGTCGGCGAAGGGGGCGAGGTCGTCCTTCACGCCCTGGACCTCCGGTTCACCGTGTTCGCGATCCCGGGCCACACGACCACGCACATCGCCTACCACACGCCCGGCGTCCTGTTCGCGGGCGACACGCTGTTCAGCGCGGGCTGCGGCCGCCTCTTCGGCGGCACGGCCGCGCAACTGCACACCTCGCTGCAGCGCCTGGCGCAGCTTCCGGGTGACACCGCGGTCTATAGTGCCCACGAATATACGCTTGCCAACCTCGCCTTCGCCCGCGCCGCCGAACCGGTCAACCCGGCGCGCGACGTCTGGCTCGCCGAATGCGAGGCCCTGCGCGCCGCCGGCCGCCCGACCCTGCCCACCACCATCGCGCGCGAACGCAGCATCAATCCCTTCCTGCGTACCGACGCCCCCGGCCTGATCGACACGGTCGCGACACACAGCGGCCAGCGTCCGGCCAACTCCGCCGAATGCTTCGCCGCCCTGCGCCGCTGGAAGGACGTGTTCTGACCGGCTCGGTTACTGAACCATGGCGAGCGCAGGCGCCGCGGCAAGGTGCCAGCGGTTGCGGCCGTCGCGCTTGGCGCGGTACAGCGCTTCGTCGGCACGCGCGAGAAGGGTCGCGAAGCCGCCGTCGTCGCTGCGCTCGGGTCTCGTCACCGCGATGCCGACGCTCACCGTCACGACGCGCGCCGCGGTCGAGTGGCGGTGCGTGATCGCCAGGGCCTCGACCGCGCTGCGCATCGACTCGGCGACGATCGCGGCGCCCTGCGCGTCGGTGTCAGGTAGCACGACGGCGAATTCCTCGCCGCCGTAACGCGCCACCAGATCGACCGGCCGCCGGGTGTTGCCGGCCAGTGTGCGCGCGACCGCCTTCAGGCACTCGTCGCCCACCTGGTGACCGTACGCGTCGTTGAACTGCTTGAAGCAGTCCACATCGACCACCATCAGCGCAATCGGCGCCCCGCTGCGCGCGCTGCGCCGCCATTCGCGCGACAGCGTCGCGTCGAAGGTGCGGCGGTTGGCGATCCCCGTCAGCCCGTCGAAGGCCGACAGGCGCGTCAGCTCGCGATTCGCCTCGTCCAGCTTGCGCGTGAGCGCCACGAGCGAGGCACGCATGTGGGCAATGCGCTGCATGGCGCGGACCTTGGCCTTGAGCACCGCCTCGGACACCGGCTTGACGAGATAATCGTCGCCGCCTACGGCGATGCCGCGCTCGATGTCCTCGTCACGCGTCCGCGCCGAAAGGAAGATGATCGGCGTCCATTCGCCATCCGACTCGAGCTGGCGAATGCGCCGTGCGACCTCGAAGCCATCCATCCCGGGCATCACGACGTCGAGCATGACGAGATCGGGGCGTGACTGACGGAAGGCATCGATGCCGGCCTCCCCGTCGCGTCGGTGCACGGTTTCGAGCCCCATCCCGCCGAGCATCCGGCAGATCAGGGCGGCACTCGTCACGGTGTCTTCTATTACGAGAACCTTCATGCCAGTCGATATTCCAGCGGAACGATAAAACCTTGTTATCGTATCAACTAATTTGCAATATGTCGCCAGGAGCAGCACCTCCGCACGACATCGGCCGGATCCGGCCGCAGTTTCCACCCCCTCGCCGGCACCATTCCCGGGCTGCCGGTCGTCGCGCGCGATTTCCGGTTTGACGCACCTTCGCCCCTGCCATAGAGTCCACCCTCTTTTGTCTAACGGGGCGCCGGATTCATGGCGATTCCTCTCCTGCGAATCTTCCTGCTGGTCATCGCGCTGGCTGCGCCAGCGTCCTCCGCGACTGCAGAGGACGCCCCGACCCCGGAGACCCTTGCGCCCGTCGATGCTGCACCGGCCGAAGCCACCACGCAGTCGCTCGGAAGCTTGCGCCCGCCGTCCGCCGCACGTGCGGCGGAAGGTCTCGCCGCCTCGCGCAGCCAGGTACTCGAACTGCGCGACCCCGTGCCGCGCGTGCTCACGCTGGACCTCACGCGCGACGCGAACGACATCTGGGATCGTATCCGGCGCGGCTTCGGCATGCCGGACCTGGATACCGAGGCGGTCGCCGAGCAGCAGCTCTTCTACCTCAACCGGCCCGGTTTCCTGAAGAAGGTGTTCGAGCGCGGCGGGCGCTACCTCTATCACATCGTCGACGAGCTCGAACGCCGCGGCATGCCGACGGAGCTAGCCCTGCTGCCGATGGTCGAGAGCAGCTACAACCCCATGGCCTATTCGCGCGCACGCGCCTCGGGTCTGTGGCAGTTCATCCCCTCGACGGGACGCAACTACAACCTGACCCAGGACAAGTGGGTGGACGAGCGGCGCGACGTCATCGCCTCGACCAATGCCGCGCTGGACTACCTGCAGACCATCTACGAAATGCACGGCGACTGGCACCTCGCGCTCGCATCCTACAACTGGGGCGAAGGTGCGGTCGGACGCGCCGTTCAGCGCAACCTCGCCAAAGGCCTGCCCGCCGAATACAGCCAGTTGCGGATGCCCGAGGAAACCCGCAACTACGTCCCGAAGCTGCAGGCGCTGAAGAACATCGTCGCGCAGCCGGAACTCTTCCATTTCGAACTGCCCTACGTTCCCAACACGCGGCACTTCGTCACCGTGACGGCGCCGGCCGGCATCGACCTCGCGACCGCCGCACGCCTCGCCGAAATGCCGCTCGACGAGTTCATCGCGCTCAACCCCTCGTACAACCGTCCCGCCATCGCGCAGGCCAACTCGCTGGTGATCCCCGTCGATCGCGCCGAACGCTTCCGCGCGCGTCTCGCCGAACACGAGAGCAGCGGCAAGCAGTGGCGCACCTACGAGATGCGCCGCGGCGACACCCTCGCGTCGGTCGCACGCGATTTCGGCCTGTCAGTAAGCGAACTGCACCAGATCAACGGCCTCGACGCGCGCAGCCGGGTCAGCCCGGGCTACACGCTGCTCGTGCCCAACGGCGTCGAACCCGACGGTGCGATCGCCGCGGCCCGGATGATCCCGCGCAACGCGGCGCTCGACACCAGCACGATCCCGTCGGCGTCGACGGCGGACAAGAAGGACGGACGCAAGGGCGCTCAGGCGAAGGACAGCGGAAAAACGCGTGCAGGCAAGGCGTCAGCCGGCAGCCGGAACCGCGCGACCGGGAAGGCTTCGTCAGGAAGCGCCAAAGCCCCCGCCAAATCGGGCGCCAGGGTCGCGCCGAAAGCGTCCGGCAAGTCGGCCAAACCCGCGCAGAAGAACCAGAAACGCTGAAGGCGGCGCAGCGCCTCAGGCGGACCTCAGGCGGGCCAATGGCAGCGCACGCTGCGCCCGCCGCGCAGCTCGGTAACTGCGGGGTACTGCGCACGGCAGATATCGGTCGCGCGATCGCAACGCGGGTGGAAATGGCAGCCCGCAGGCGGCGCCAGCGGCGACGGCAGGTCGCCGACCACCACCGGGCGTGCGGCACCCGCCGCGCCGCCCGCGTGCGCCGCGGTTTCACGCCCGATATCCGGAACCGCCGCGAGCAGCGCGCGGGTGTAAGGATGCGCGGGCGACGCCAGCACTTTCCCGACCGGCCCCTGCTCGACGATGCGCCCCAGGTACATCACCGCAATCTCGTCGGCGAGCCAGCTCACCACGCCGATGTTGTGCGTGATGAAGAGGTAGGCGAGATCGAACTCCGCCTGCAGCTCGCGCATCAGGTTGAGGATCTGCGCCTGCACCGACACGTCCAGCGCGCTCGTCGGCTCGTCGCACACGATCAGTTTCGGGCGCACCGCGAGCGCCCGGGCGATCGCGATGCGCTGGCGCTGGCCGCCGGAGAATTCGTGCGGATAGCGCAGCTTCATTTCCGGCGTGAGTCCCACGCGCGCAAGCAGCGCGTCGATGCGCCCGGCACGCTTCAATGGATCCGGTTCGACGCCCAGAGCGAGCATGCCCTCCTCGATGATCTCGCCGACGCGCATGCGCGGGTTCAGCGACGCGAAGGGATCCTGGAACACCATCTGGAAATCGCGCCGCAGCGCGCGCAAGGCCGACCGGGACAGCCCCGCGAGCGGCGTGCCGTCGAGGTACACCTCGCCGCCCGTCGGCGTCACGAGCTGCAGGATCGCCTTGCCGGCGGTCGTCTTGCCGCAGCCGGACTCGCCCACCAGCGCCAGCGTGCGCCCCGGCGCGAGCGCGAGGCTCACGCCATCGACGGCGCGCACGCGCGCCACCTCGCGCCGCAGTAGGCCCTTGCGCACCGGGAAATGCACCTGCAGGTCGCGCACGTCGAGCAGCGGCACCGTCCTTGCGCCTGAGCGTGCGTCCGCCGCAACGGCCACGGGCGCCGCCACGGGGGCCATGCGCCCTTCCGCATGCTCTTCCGCGTACAGATGGCAGCGCACCGCCTGCGCCCCCAGGGCCTGCCACGCCGGGGCCTCGTGATGACAGCGGTCGAACACATCGGGGCAGCGCCCGGCGAAGCGGCAGCCGGTGAAGACCTGATCGAGCGGGGGCACATGTCCGCCCAGCGCCGCCAGCGGACGGCCGCGCTGGGCGTCGGTCGGCAGCGCGGCGAAGAGCTTGCGGGAATACGGGTGCAGCGGCGCGCGGAAGAAATCTTCGCGCGCGCCGGTCTCGACCAGCTCGCCCGCGTACATCACGCCGATGCGCTGCGCCATGCGCGCGACTACACCCAGGTCGTGGGTGATCAGCAGCATGCCCATGCCGCGCTCGGCCTGCAGACGTGCGAGCAGGTCGAGCACCTGGGCCTGGATCGTCACGTCGAGCGCGGTCGTCGGCTCGTCGGCAATCAGCAGTTCGGGCTCGCCCGCGAGCGCCATCGCGATCATCACGCGTTGCTTCATCCCGCCGGAGAACTGGAAGGGATAGTCGTCCAGCCGCCGCCCGGCATCGGGAATACCCACCGCGTCGAGGAGGCGCTGTGCCTCGGCGCGCGCCGCCGCGCCGCGCAGGCCGCGATGGCGCGCCAGCACCTCGCCGATCTGTGCCATCACGGTCATCACCGGGTTGAGGCTGGTCGAGGGCTCCTGGAAGATCATTGCGATCCGGCCGCCGCGCACCTCGCGCATGCCTGCCTCGCTGCGCGCGAGCAACTCGTCACCGGCAAAGCGCACCTCGCCACCGACGATGCGTCCGGCATCCGGCAGCAGGCGCACCAAGGCCAGCGCCGTCATCGACTTGCCGCAGCCGGATTCGCCCAGTAGCGCGAAAGTCTCTCCCGCCGCGATCGAGAACCCGACGCCATCGACCGGGCGCACGGGCCGTGCGGCAGTACCGATATGCACGCGCAGGTCCCTCACATCCAGGAGCGGAGCGTCGATCGGTCGGACCTGCTGCGCAGCCTGCGGTCGGTCGGTTCCGGCGAGTACGGTCATCGGGGGGGATATCTGCGGAAGTGGATGGAAAAAGGGCCGCTTGCGCGGCCCTGTGGCACTACTGCGACCGGTCGGCCGATCAGTGGTGGTGGCCGCCCGCGCCGTGCACGTGGCCGTGCGCCAGCTCTTCGGCAGTCGCCGCACGCACTTCCGCGATGGTGACGTCGAACACCAGCGCAGTGCCGGCCAGCGGGTGGTTGCCGTCGACGACGACCTTGCCGTCGGCGATGTCGGTGATGCGGTAGATCATTTCCTCCTCGCCGTCGTCGCTGACGCGCTCGAAGGACATGCCGACCTCGATGTTCTCGGGGAACTGGCTGATATCCTCGACCAGCACGAGTTCCTCGTCGTAATCGCCGAAGGCATCCTCGGGCTGCAGCTTGACCTTCAGCTGTTCGCCGACTTTCTTGCCGTGCAGCGCCTCCTCGATGGCGGGGAAGATGCCATCGTAGCCGCCGTGCAGATAGACCAGCGGCTGCTGACCATCATCGATCATGTTGCCGTCCGGGTCGACGACGGTGTACTTAAGCGTTACGACGCTGTTCTTGACGATTTCCATTAGCGTTCTCTGTTTCCAGTTTCCTGACCAGTTCGAAAACCCCCGCCGCATGACCGCGGGGTGTAACGTCGCGGAGTACGTGGCAGACGATGCCTTCCTTGTCGATCACAAAGGTCGTCCGTGCCACGCCCATCTTCTTCACACCATCGACTTCCTTGGGCTGCCAGACATCGTAGAGCCGGCACACCTCGGTCTCCACGTCGGAAAGCAGACGTATCGACAGACCGTGCTGGTCGCGGAATTCGGCGTGGGTCAGGCAATCGTCGGGACTGACGCCAACGATGATGCAGCCGTAGCGGGCGAAGTCGTCTTCATGATCGGAGAAGTCGGCCGCCTGCAGGGTGCATCCCGGCGTGTTGTCACGAGGGTAAAAGTAGAGGACCACATGATGCCTGCCGCGTTCTGCGGCGAGGTCGAAATCCTCCATGTCCGCATCCGGCAGCGAAAACGTTGGCGCGATATCACCGATCTGCAACATGTGATCTCCCTGACGTCGTTGGATTCTAGCCGAGACACGAAGCGAACTCTACCTGCGTCTCCCCCGCTTGCGCTACACCGATTTAATGCTTGCGGATCAGCGGAAGCTGTTTAAAATTACAGTTACTCCGGAGAAACCCATGAGCAGCCGCGACCATAACCTGACCGCCCGCCAGGGCGAAATCCTCGACTTCATCCGCCAAACGGTCGAATCCGAGGGGCGTCCGCCGACACGCGCCGAAGTGTGTACGGCGTTCGGCTTCCGCTCGCCGAACGCGGCCGAAAGCCATCTGCGCGCGCTCGCGGCGAAGGGCGCGATCCTGCTTGAGGAAGGGCGGGCGCGCGGCATCCGCCTTGCCCAGGGGCTCGGCCTGCCGCTGATCGGCCGGGTCGCGGCCGGCAGCCCGATCCTCGCGGTCGAGCACATCGAGTCGCGCCACCAGATCGACCCGGCCCTGTTCTCGCCGCGTGCCGACTACCTGCTGCGCGTGCGCGGCATGAGCATGCGCGACGCGGGCATCCTCGACGGCGACCTGCTCGCCGTGCACCGCAGCCAGGAGGCGCGTTCCGGACAGGTCGTGGTCGCCCGCGTCGAGGACGAGGTGACCGTGAAGACCTTCACCAGCAAGGGCCCCATCGTCAGCCTGCTGCCGGCCAACCCCGATTTCGAGCCCATCGTCGTCGACACCCGCAGCACCCCCCTGACGATCGAGGGGATCGCCGTCGGCCTGGTGCGCAACGGTTCGCTGTGAAGGCTTCCGTGGTGATCCCGATCCCCATTCAGCCTCCC
>NZ_WTVS01000269.1 GCF_012911005.2 Aromatoleum toluolicum
GTCGGCCAGCCCCGTGGCTTTGATGGGCAACTGCAGGCGGTTGCACACGGCCAGGCACTGGTCGGGGTTGCGCAGCTCGAACGACAGCAGCCACGAGCCCGCCTTGAGGTGCTTGCGCGCAAAGGCGTGCTGCGGGTGCGAGGGCAGCATGGGGTACAGCACGCGCGAGACGGCCGGGTGCGCCTCCAGCCGCTGCGCCAGCGCCAGGGCGGTGGCACTGGTGCGGTCCATGCGCAGCGACAAAGTCTCCGCGCCCAGGGCCAGCTGGTGGGCGGCGTGGGACGACAGCGTGCCGCCCATGTCGCGCAGGCCCTTTTTGCGCAGCTGCTGCAGGCCCCAGCCCTTCGCGTCGCCCTTGCGGTAGGCCGCAAAGATGTTGGGGTAGCCC
>NZ_WTVS01000270.1 GCF_012911005.2 Aromatoleum toluolicum
GGCGAGGGCCTCGTCGGTGACCTCCAGGGTGAGGCGGCGTTCGGCGAGCCGCCGGGCCAGGCCGTTGATCTGGAGCCGTGCGATCCGGCTCAGCTCCTCCTGGCTGAGGGCCGAGAAGACCACCAGGTCGTCGAGCCGGTTGAGGAACTCCGGCTTGAAGGAGGACCGGACCACCTCCAGGACCTGCTGCTTCTTCTCCGCCTCGCCGGTCGTCGGGTCGACCAGGTACTGGCTGCCCAGGTTGGAGGTGAGCACCAGGATGGTGTTGCGGAAGTCGACGGTGCGGCCCTGGCCGTCCGTGAGCCGGCCGTCGTCCAGCACCTGGAGCAGGATGTCGAAGACCTCGGGGTGCGCCTTCTCCACCTCGTCGAGCAGTACGACGGTGTAC